>JAYTTF010000227.1:0-48890 GCA_043745195.1 Bryobacterales bacterium
CGACAGTTGCGTGGAAACCATCTGTCACCTGAATGGTGAGCGCTCTTTCGATTCTAAATTGAATCGTGTGGCTTGGCGTGGGACTAAAGTGCGGATGGCTGCGAAATCCAGGACGGGGCTGCAATTCAATGAAGCTGTTCTGCTTACGGAAGACTTGCAAAAGAATTGTACCCCCGTTGGATTTCACGAATTGGACAGACAGGGTGCCGGTTACAGCTTGCAGTTGCCGTTTCTAGGATAAATCGCCACACTTTGAAATTCCAGTTCCAATAACCCGCTGGCTTGATGATAACCAACCGTTGCGAGCGTGCTTGATTGAACACTGGCTACAAGCATTCGAGGACCTCCTTATGGGAGGCTTTGAGCCCTAAAACTGAATATCACGAAAATGTGCTAAAGGAACAGTATTTGCACACCCGATGGAATCGGGACTGTCAGATGTGTCCAACTGCCGTTCTAGGATTATATAGGCTCGCGAGACTGTTGCGGCGGCTATTGGGCCAATCTAAGCACTTCTGAGGCGACCCGTTGGAAAGCTGGATTCATGTCAGCTGATGTCGGTGCATCTACGAAGAGTCCTGAATTCTGGGGCAAATCTTGATGGTTCAGGGCAGTCAGATCGTTTGCGACATCTTTCAAAAAACCCACATCCGCGGGGTATGCAGCTGTGCCCAACCCGATTGTGTAAATATAGATTCCATCTAAATGATCGGCAGTGCCCCCGGTTGTAGTTGTTACGACTGGAGTGACGATATCGCCCTTACGAATATGCCGAGCCGCTTCATAGGAAGTGTTGGTTGCAACACCAATCATGTTGGTCCAGTTGATGGCAGGACTAGCAGGAACAACCGTATAGGATCCCAATGTGCCGCTGGGTACGTTAGTGGAGTTACCATATTTATCGGCCGCTGCAACTGTGGAAACGTCAGTGGCAATATTCCCGATGTTGGAAACGAAAGCACATCCAGTAGAGTTGGGGTAAAACTGATTGAGCCCCGTGGCATTTGGATCCCAAAATCCAATCGGACCCCCGTTGGTATTGGTATAGCCGCCGATCACACCTATTAGCCATTTGTTTCTCATAGCGCCAGGGCATGAACCGCTAGGTTTGAACTGGCTGCTGATCGGGGTAACCGTTGGTTGACCGTCTGTAAATAACAGGACTACATTCAACGCAGCGGGTTGGTTCAAACGGATCAATTCCCGATACGCCATGGATAATCCTTGCGTGGTGTTAGTACTTCCCGAGCAAACAATGGAATTGATGTTGGTTGTAACGGTGCTAAAACTTTGAGATGCCGCATTGTTGATTTGAACATCTGTTGAAAAAGTGATCAGCCCGACGTAATCTCGCGCAGGTGCAAATTGACCGACAAATGCAGAGGCCGCTGCCTTCATTGGAGTGCAGGAATTGCTTGCACTCATTGAGCCGGAGCGGTCAATTACCATGATTACGTTCACATCACGCCTGGTGGCAGTAGCGGATGCACTCACTATACTGGTGGACGGACCCACCCAACGCATGAACATCAGCGGGACCATGACCGAGGCGGTTGTGGTCACTGTGCGCTGATTAGCCTGCAATGTGATGTTTGTTGCGGAAGTTAATCCGGAACTACCTAAAAATCCAGCTGGAAAGGCAGCTGCAACGTAATTTGTGGCAACCGTGACGGCATTGGCCTGCTGCGCTGTGGAATCTGATCCGCGGCTTAACCCTCGAGCCGCCGCTAAAACTGCAGCATCGGCACCGGCAGAAAGTTTCGACTGAGCCATATAGAGCATTGCAACGTCGATTGCCAAGCCCATTACTGGCACGATGGCAATCAGGCACAAAGCGAATAGGAACACGGCGATGCCTTGCTGTTTGGCGCGCCTGGGATTAGAAATAGGTGACAGAGTAGACTCCATTGACGGGAACCCCGATGGGTGATAAAAAGGCCAGAGCTGGAATTCCAAAAAAGGATTCCACAACATAAACGGAGTTGCCAGCCGGCACCACCGGCAATACGCTTGAGTTAGTAACTACCAATGACGACTGCGCTAAGTAATTTGTAGGAGAAATGTTCCCTAATGAGTTGATGTAAATGGACGATGGAGTTCCATAGTTACTGGCTCGAACAGTGCTGTTTCCCGAAACCAGCCGGTGGACAAAAACAATCGAATTAGCATTAGGGCAAGTAGATAAACTCTGAGCATCGCAATCGGTTTGGTAGACTTTCTTCACTTGCGAAAAAATGACCACGCCCGTGCCGGTTGTAGAAACGTCCAGATTCTGAGCCAATGTTGTCGTCAGCGATTGGCTCGCTGTAGACGAGAAGTCAACACCCATGGAGTACATGTGGCCCAAATCGCGTGTGAATTGCATGGCCTGTATATAGCGGCCGGCAGAGATGCCGAAGATTACCATGCCAAAAAATAGGGGAATCAACATGGTCATGACAAGGGCAAATTCAATGAGCGCTGTGCCTCGGCGACGGTAGCTATCTGGACGGTGGAGTGCCATTCGGCGAAGCCTCCATAAGATCCGCTGAGGATGCGGCAATCGGCAATACTCCAGAACCTCGCATTATGGGCACCATCCACTGATAAGAAAGATTCGTGACTGATACCTGGCAGATGTTCCCACCTTGATTGCTGCCCACTCCTGTGACAAGCGCCTGAGTAGTGGGGCTGTAGTAATTGACCACTATATAGTTGTTCGGGTCCGCATTGGCTGGAATCAGGAGCGTCATCATTCCCATCGCATTCAACACCACTTTTGATTTAATAGACGCGTCATGGTTCATGCCGGCCACGGTCTGACTGGTGATGGCGTAACGCACCCCTTGCCGCACTGCATAGGTCATTGTGTTCTGCATGGTGATAGCCACTGCAAAATCGAAGGTAGCTCCGACAAAGGCCAGCAGAGGCAGCAGGATCAAAGCTACTTCAATGATCGTGGCTCCCCTTCTGTTCCGGTGGTTCAAACGGCGCATTGGTTACCTTATCGGATAGGTCGGACTGTTCTTTAAATAGTTTGTCAGTCTATTTTAGCTGAGCTATTTGACTAACCCAACTGGGTTACTTCTCTTAGGTGATTGTTTTTGAGAAGCAATATCACTTATTATCAAAAGTCCTAATTTGCTACTAACAAAGTTGTAAAACTCGGCTCATGGGTACTATTCTGAGCGGAAGGAAGTGTTATGAGAATCCCCAGGGTATTACTAGTGCGTTTAGTACTAAGCGTTGCATTCACAACTGTTGCCCACGCCCAAGTAAGGCCGAGCCTTGCGAAAGCTTTCACATCCTCCACCGTGGCCGTAAGCGCGTTCACGAACCTGACCATACAAATCAACAACAGTGCCAACGGATCTGCATTTACGAATGTAGGATTCAGCGACCCCTTACCTGCCGGTTTAAGCATTTCGGCAGCGGTGATGGTTCAAAATACGTGCGGTGGAACGCTTACTGCGTTTCCAGCAGCAACCACTATTACGCTGGTTGGGGGAGCGGTTGCTGCCAACGCGGTTTGCGTCGTCATTGTTCCTATACAGGCAGACGCGACTGGTCTTAAGAGGAACACGGTTACCGGGACGGGGGATTTAGCCGGACTTACAGGCATGGCAGAAACAACCGTGATTGCACCAGTGTTTACCAAGAGTTTTTCACCCACAAGCATCTTTGTTGGTCAAACAACATTGCTGACATTGACTTTGACCAATGATGTGACTCCAGCAGTAATATTCGGGGCCGTATCCGGCTTTACCGATAATTTACCTGCTGGCTTGGTAGTTACTTCGCTCAACTCCAACACCTGCAATGGAACGGTTACCACCACTTCCACTTCCATCACACTAACGCAGGCGGGTGCCGATAGCCTGCAACCTGGGTCCTGCTCAATCGTACTTACACTTACAGGAGTTACACACGGGGCGAAGGTGAACATGGCGATTGGGAACCGTGCACTTAGCGGACAGAATCCGACGGCAACGCTAAACGTCATTCCGCCTCAAGAAATCTATCAAGTACGTTACGCAGCGAATTTGACAGAAGGCGATGGAGTGATTAACATCACCAACACCGGAGCGAATGGTGCGTCATTAACGGGGCCGGGATTTGGGGGCGAAGCAGGAAATATTTGCGTCAATATCTACGCTTTTTCACCAGATGAGCAATTAATCGCCTGCTGTTCCTGTCTGGTGACTCCTAATGGCTTGAGTTCTATATCGGTGGTCAACGATCTGCTTAGCAACACAGTAACGGGTGTACGGCCAAACTCGGTAGTTGTGAAACTGGTGAACACTGGAGCGGGGCCAACGTACACCGGAACTTCGTGCAATTCCAGTGCGGCGATTGCCGGATCAACAAGCTTTCCACTAGCACCTGGACTGAAGGCATTCGGCACTTCGATTCAAAGGACACCAGTTGCCGGATCGTTTAGAGTCACGGAGACGCCATTTTCTCAAGCATCGTTGAGTCCCACGGAATTGGCCAGCATTACAAACCGTTGCACAAACATACTTGGCAACGCGAGCACTTTCGGTATTTGTTCCTCCTGCCGGGTGGGTGGACTCGTGGCTGCAAAGTAGAACTAATGACGGAAGTGCCGCACGCCTGTAAATACCATCGCCAGCCCCAGGCGGTCAGCAGCTGCTATTACTTCGGCATCTTTCACTGAACCGCCAGGTTGAATAGCCGCAGTAATGCCGTGGCGCGCAGCCTCTTCCAAGCCATCAGGAAACGGGAAAAATGCGTCTGAAGCCAGCACGCTGCCAGCCAGAGGTAGCACTGCTTTCATGGCTCCCACCTTCACGGAATCCACACGGCTCATCTGCCCTGCTCCTGCGCTGACCGATTGCCCTGCGCGCGAGTAGACGATTGCGTTGGACTTGACGTGCTTCACCACTTTCCAGCCAAACTCCAGTGCCCTCCATTCTTCATCCGTGGGTTGGCGCTGGGTCTTCACAACGGCAGCGGCTCGGTCAAACGTGAGCGAATCCACCGATTGAGCAAGCATGCCGCCGCTGATGGATTTCATCACGTACTGTTCCTGAGAAGGGGTTACGCGAACAAGTCGGAGGTTTTTTTTGCTAGCGAGAACAGCCAGCGCCTCTGCTGAAAAAGCCGGGGCCGCAATGCATTCGGTGAAGATTTTTCCCAACTCTGTTGCCGTTTCCGCATCCAGTTCACGATTGAAAGCCAGGACGCCGCCGAAGGCAGAAATCGGATCCGCTTCAAGTGCTTTGCGATAAGCCTCGGCTAAAGTATTCTGCTCAGCGCAGCCGCATGGATTGGTGTGTTTGATAATGGCGCAGGCGGGTTGCGCGAATTCACCAACCAATTGCCACGCCGCATCAAGATCCACTAGATTGTTGTAGGAAAGCTCTTTGCCCTGCAACTGCTGGGCACCAGCAACACCGCCACTGTCCCTTGCATAAAGCGCCGCTTGCTGATGCGGATTTTCACCATAGCGCAGAGCCAACTTCTGAGGCTGCCGGATGCTCAGCGTTAGCGGAAGAACTGCTGGCTGATCGGCGAAACCGCTCGCCTCCATCGTGATGCTTTCCAGGCGCGCGGTGATGGCGGAATCGTAAGCAGCGGTCAAGGCGAAAGCTTTCTTTGCCAGTCCCCAATGCGTTGCCGGAAGCAGGCTTCCGTTGTTCGAATGCATCTGCGCCAGCAACGACACATAATCATCGGGGGAAGTAACCACGGCAACATCCTGAAAGTTCTTGGCCGCAGCACGAATCATGGTTGGGCCGCCGATGTCGATGTTCTCAATCAGATGGTCAACCGAAGCGCTTTTATCGGCGGCCACTTTTTCAAACGCATAAAGATTCACCACCACCATGTCAATGGCCGCAATGCCATGCGCCGCAATCGCTTCCATATGGTCCGGGTTGGATCGCATGGCAAGAATGCCGCCAGCCACTCGAGGATGAATGGTCTTCACGCGGCCGTCCAGCATTTCGGGAAAGCCGGTCACCTCCGCCACATCTTTCACAGGAATGCCTGCGTCTTTTATCGCCTTCGCAGTGCCGCCGGTGGAGATTAATTCCACCCCAAGTTCGCTCAGGCCTTGCGCAAATTGCACAAGACCCGTCTTATCTGTAAGGCTCAAAAGCGCACGCCTGATTTTTGCCATGAACCCGCTATTTTCTCATAGGCAGGGGTCCGCGGATACAATGAAATTGTGCCCTATAAAGTTACTTTGATTCCTGGTGATGGAATTGGCCCTGAAGTGGCCGATGCCGCTGTCCGTGCCGTCGACGCAACTGGTGTTGCCATTGATTGGGAGCGCGTTGAGTTAAGCGCCAAGGTGATTCAGGAAGCCGGGACATCGCTGCCGCAACCTGTTCTTGATTCGCTTGATCGCACACGGCTGGGACTTAAGGGTCCAGTTACCACTCCGGTGGCCGGTGGCTTTTCCAGCGTCAATGTGGCGCTACGCAAGAAGCTGGATCTGTTCGCCAATGTTCGCCCGGTACATACTCTGCCTGGACTCAAGACACGGTTTATGGACTTGAGCATCGACATGATCCTGTTCAGGGAAAATACCGAAGATCTATACTCGGGCCTGGAACATGAAGTTGTGAAGGACGTTGTAGAGAGCCTGAAGATCATTACCCGCACGGCCAGTATGAAAATTGCCGAATATGCTTTTGCCTACGCGCAACGCATGGGCCGCAAGAAAGTAACCGCCGTTCACAAGGCCAATATCATGAAGCTATCCGATGGCCTGTTCCTGCGCTGCTGCCGCGAAGTGGCCGAGCGTTACCCGTGGATGGAGTACAAGGAATTGATTGTGGACAATGCGTCCATGCAGTTGGTGATGCGGCCGGAAACGTTTGATATTCTCATTCTTCCTAACCTGTACGGTGACATTCTTTCCGATTTAGCAGCGGGCCTGGTTGGCGGATTAGGGATTGTGCCTGGTGCGAACATGGGCCGGGATCATGCGGTGTTTGAAGCTGTTCACGGATCAGCCCCGGACATTGCAGGCAAGGGGCTGGCAAATCCCACGGCGCTGATGATGTCCGCTGTGATGATGCTGACGCATCTAGGGGAGCATGCCGCTTCAAAATCCCTTCATTCAGCCATTGGAAAAGTGTACTTGGAAGGGAAAACACTAACTGGCGATGTGGGTGGCAAGGCAAGCACAACGCAGTTTACCGATGCTGTAATTGCGGCTATGCAGTAGCGTAAGCGCAGCACGGCATCGCGGACAGATGAACGTGAATTTCATCCTTGCTGGCGTTCCTCATTTTGTCGTCTGGGCTGCCCACCACGAACAGCCTGCTTTTTACGGCTCACATTCACGGTGCTCAAAGCCGTGTTTGCGATTCAGATTCCATTTAGAACGCCAGAGGATTTAATCGCCTCGAGGACTCAATGTTTGTGGGAAGTTGCTGGCCAGCAATATGTCTTCCTGCATAAAGCGTCTCATTGGTTTGGGAAGTGCAGGCTGATGAGTTTTTGCAAGCGGATGAAAAGAGGGTAGATAGAGTTTCTCAAGTGCTGGTGACCCGATTTTTCTGATTGCAAGAAACAAGTAAATTGGCTTTGTTCTGCAAATTGGGGATTCAAGAATGCGAGGAAACTACCGCCGCTGCTTGGAAAGATGGTGGAGCCAGTGAGGCAACGCACCAACGCGGGGCGCTTTGCCGCCGCGCCGGATAATCCTTCGTCCTTGAATATGTTCTTGCACCCGGCCCACTTCAAAGCGGTGAGTTGCATGGCGGTGTTCTAGTCGCCATTTGAGACGCGGGTATAGCCGTATTTAATGCCTTCATAGTGGGACAACAAAACGGGACGCTGCAAGACTTGTTTTCATTGATCGTGATTTTCGTCCCGAAACTTACCCGTTTCGGTATCGAACGCTAGCCGTTGAAGAACGATTTCAGGGGCGTGGGGAGTGAGGTTGATCATGGCGTTCACTGAGACTCTTGCCCCAGTACATCAGTTTTCAACGTTCAGTCCCACGCTTGCCCTTGACGGCGGAAGCTTAGAATCAGACTAGCCACAAGCCCTTCCAATGCAGGAAGTTTCCTACGCTCAGGTTCCCTTTTGGCTCTGTCGGGCGCCCCCTAGGAGTTCGACGCCTCATGAGTTGCGTCGGCTGCAATGCTCTTGGACCGTAGCCTGAGGTCGGTCTGTATAGTTCCGTGGCACTACATGCACAATCGGATCCGGAACGTACACACGAGAAAAGCAATTAGCTTTTCCAAAGTGCACCTCCAGGAGGAAATATCCTCACCAACAGTATACGTAATGCCCCGGCGAAAAGTTCTACCATCAAATGTCCCATACTTAATTATTTTGGCCATGTATCGTCAGCCTAGGCTATTGCTAGAATACGGTTATTGGTTATTTTAATGTCTTGGCTTATACGCGTGAAGAATTCGACGACGCGCTCGGCGCTATTCAGGACAGGTTGATGACGGAACTAAAAGCTGCGTCGGATCGTAGCTTGGCTGAGATTCAAAGAAACTCGTCATCGGCGTTTATCAAAAGCAGCTTGACCGTTTCTTCCGTCTCAATGGGTGACGTGCCCGCAGAATACGACGGGTTCTTCGACGTGTATTTTATAAACGCGGAGGCACTTGAAGTATTGCGCAAAGCTGGATGGAACAAACCGGTCTTTACCACTATCCCAGTTGCACAACTTCCCATAGCGGCGGGCCGGGTTTGTCACCTCCCTATCTACATGCATGCCGATCAATCGGCCATTAGACCAGTTCCAGCCGTTTAAGCTTCAAATGACCAGTCTCCACGTGCGCAAGATCGCACTGCGCCTGCTGGATCAGCCAGCTTTCCGCGCTGCCGCCGAATACTTTCGATAGCCGCACGGCCATTTCTGGCGAGATACCGCGCTTCTCGTTCACCAGTTCGGATAGCGTCGTGCGCGTGACGCCAAGCGCAGCCGCAGCATCAGTGATGCTCAAGCCCAAAGGTTCAATGCACTGACGCTTTACAAAACCTCCGGGATGGGGCGGGTTCTTCATAGGCATGGTTCAATTCCTCCTTCAGTGATAATCCAAGTAATCAACGTCGTAAGCATCCGTATCGACAAATCTGAAAATCACGCGCCAGTTGGCGCGAACAGAAACGGCATAAACCCTTTCAATTCGCCTTTCAGCGGATGCAACCGGAAACCCGGTAAATCCATGTCCGAAACGGTTCGGGACGCATCAAGCCTTGCCAGTATGTCGCGCAATTTAGCGGCATGTTCAGCCATCCCGCCGCGCGGATCGTCGTCTTCGTGAAGACGTTTCATCCCCTTGTGACGAATGGACCGGATCATCTTCTTACCGTAACGCGTTACGTAACGGATTTCAATAAGAACATATTCCTATGGTTGCCGGGTGTAAGCGGATGCATGCACCCCTGTCAAGTGGCGAACGCGAGGGCAGGTCACTCCGATTTGGATAGCCCTTAGTTTATCCGAGCGTAACAGACATTTCCCCATGCTGCTTGCGCGTTGGCCGAACGGTGATTTCAACGTCCTGACCAAGCGCGGTCAAAAACTCCATCAACCGTCCAACAGAAAAACTGCCCGAGCGCCCGCGCATCAGATTGGAGACGTGCGGCTGCTTGACGCCCAGCACCTCGCCCGCCTTGGCTTGCGTCAATCCGCGGGCCTTGATCGTGCGATAGATTTGCAGCGTCAGGTTTGCTTTCAATTGCTCCTGTTCGGGGTTTGCAAATCCAAGATCGGCAAAGACGTTGCCGCTGCTCTCGGTCACGGTTGGTTTTTCAGCTTTGGGTTTCTTTTTCTTCGTTGCCATGTTTAGTGTTGCCTCTGTCTATAGTCCTGCTCGGCGTCGAGCAAGCGTTTGCGAATGAGTTCAATTTCAGTCTGCGGCGTGGCGATGCCTTTTTTCGCTTTCTTCCGGAAAGCGTGAAGCACATAAATCGCTTCCTGTAACCGCACCGTGTACACCGTCCGGTATGTCCCTGCTGGCGCACTCGCTACGATCTCAAGAACGGAGCGGCCACCAAAACCTTTGAGCGCCTTGACGGATGGATATTCCTCGCCGCGTTGCGCCGCGTAAATCACCTGTCCAACTTCACGCTGAATTTCACGAGGAAAGGTTTTCAAATCTTCCTTGATGATCCAACCCAGCGAACGGGCTTCAGCACTTTCGGATCGACGCTCATCATACAACTATACCAATATGCGTATAACCGTCTGGCACAGTTTTTTGCTTCATGAATTAGGGGGTGCAAGCAGCTTCCATTGCACCCTGCCCGTACTTCTCATCATCCATCTTGAAACCCTGCCAATGTATGCGCATCCTTGAACTTTTATTTTTAGCTTCCAGCCATTTCACGCTGGTTGGCGTGGAGCGTCCGCATGCCATGGAATCGGTCATACCCGATGAAATCTGGGCGCAGGCATTATCTGAAGCTGTTCGCAATGCTGTTTCCTTGTCTGCGCCTGAAGCCGATCGGCAAGCGGGATTGGGCCGTTACTTGATGTACCGCCAGCAAACACGTTGTGGTGGCGACCACTTGTTTGGAGGCGTGTTTCGCCATCTGTTGGAATCGGCGGGCCTCCAGCCCTCCAACGGAAGATGGCCACGAATCCATGACCTCAGCCACACGTTTGCGGTGCGAGCCCTGGAGTCCTCACCAACGGGCCGGCAACGAATCGGGCAACACGCTGAAATGAAGTTGTTGATAATTTGAGGCTACTTCGCGCCGTTCAAGCTCCCGACCCGGCAAGAGCGACCGCCGCCCCTATGCCGATCACGGCCATTTTTCGTGAATGCCAAAAATGGGCGAATGAGTTTGTTTCGCAACTTCGGAAGCTTGCTATGTTACTTCGCTGGCTCCAGTTCAACTGCTAATCCGCTTGTGGAGTCGCCAGGAATAGTTAGGGTATCGCGTGTTTCTCGAAAGCCATCTGCAGCAAACTCAATTGTGTAAGTTCCCGGAATAGGTGCAGGCAAGGAAAATTCGCCCTCTTGATTCGTCAATGCCGCTATGTCAGGGAGCGCTCCTGGGCCTGCGCTGAAAAAAACACGGGCGCCCGAAATGGCGTTCCTCTTGGAATCGAGTACTTTTCCCGTAATGATTGAATGTGGTGATGCCATATTGAACACTGCTCGAATACTGACGGGTGAATCCGTGCCACGCCGGTGGCACGGATTCATCATCAACAGAATACAACTAAACCTTCCAGGCCACCATGTTGTTTGACACTTGCGCGTTAATGCGAGTCCCTGAATTGGTTGTCGCACCACCGTAGGCGTGAATCGCAACGGCGAAACGGCCACCGTTGATAATACGATAGACTGCACTACCGCTTTGTCCTCCGGCTGTATCAATGTCGTAGAAGACCTTGGTGCCGTTTACAGATGCAATTTTCTTGGAATCGTACCACTGCGTACCGGTGGGTTTGTCGCCGGGATATCCGCTAATGTTGCCTGTGGAAGCAACCAGATCAGCATCGGAGTATGCTCCAAAGCCGAACCATCCAACCGTGTTGCCAAGGTTGGTTGGAATGATGATGGCACCGTAATCAAAATTTTCATCACCGTTGTTTGTCCATCCTGTCACCGAACGGAAATTGGAACTGGTTACAGATCCAAACGGCAGAGTACTGCCGTTGCGTCCGGGCATCACCTGGATACTCCGCACCCAACCGTCTCTTCCAGGCACGCCACTATTCTTGATGAATACCACGTGCCCTGCGGTCATCAGCGTGTGTGGTCCAATAAACCATCCAGTGCCGATCCACATGGAATTGTCGCGAGCAGTAATCAGCAGGGACGCGTGAGCCCGCCAGGGATAAACCGACGTATTAGTGATCTGGGTCCGATTATCAGGGCCATGTACCGTCTCCGCAAGGGGAGGCGGCGGACCAAAGGATGCCTCAGCAATATCGCGCAGGTTCGTGGTCCTGGGGGCTGTATACATGGTGCTGTAAGCTTCTGATTCGGGCATCATCTCCATGTGTGCATGGCCTGGGACATCCTCGGTGGCATTAGCGGCCTTATTAGGTTTTGGACTCTTGCCTTCCGATGGCGGCTGAGAATTGGGGGGTATTTTTGTAGATTCAGTTTCGTGTTGAGCTTGGTTGGAAACCGAAGTATGGGGGGACGCGGTCCCGGCTGCATTTTCATTGAGGTCCGACTTACTTGGCATTGATTGTTTCTCCTTTAGTTACATTCCGTTAATCTAATTAACGTGCAGACTGTGTTTCTTCTTCAGTCCGCATAAGTACTGTGAATGTTAGTTCCGAATCGTTACAAGACAACCCATTAAGTTTTTAACATCACCAGCTTTCGATAGTTACAGGTTGCACTTACGAAGCCGTTCTTTCAGCAACCTACAGGAGGTTGGAAGTTCCCAATTGCGCACGAAGTCGCGATCCACCTTACATGTATAATTATCCGAATGATGCTCAGGTTGATTCTTCTATTTACGGCTGGTGTCGCCTACGCTCAATCTGCGCCGGAGTTGGCACAGGGCCAAGCACTTTTTGAAACCCACTGTAAAGGAAAAGCACAGAATGTAAATTGAGACAATTCGACGTATAAGCCTCGCAAGACACCTCTTTGAGTTAGGCTCAGGATGTTTAAGGTCAAAGAATGATCTCCATTTATTTGCGGCCGTGAATCTCGTCCAAGATGCAATAGAAGCATTCCTGATCGCCTTGGCTGAGCACATTAAGATTGCTTTCGATCAGAACACTAAGTTCGACAAATACTTTATTCTGATTGATGAGAAAATAGCACCCGGGAAATTGCCCTTCAAGTCGAAGCTTCTTCATTTGAACCGTGTCCGGGTAAATTCAAAGCACCATGGAATACAACCTGCGCGAATAGAATGCGAAAGGCTTATTACGAGCGCTCACGAATTCATGGACGAGGTGTCTGCAACATTTTTTGGGGCTCCATTTGCCTCCATTTGCTCAATTGACTTACTCGATGAAACCCAAAGTAAAGCGCATCTCAGAGAAGCCAAAGCCGCGATTGAAAGCAAGGATTATCCGAATTGTTTGATTCACTGTCGTAAAGCCCTGTACCTGGAAATTGAATTGGGGTACAACATCTCCGCATTCAAAAGCGAAGTTACGCAAAGAATAAAGCGTACATTTCGGAAAATGTTCGTGAACCAACGGATTACATTGTCCTTGACCATGCGGCAATTGATCAACAGCTATTAACGCAAGAGGGCCTTTTTGCAATATTTGCCGGTTGACTCCAGAAGTTCTCCAGACGAACAAAGACAATTGAATTGTTAAGGAAGAGTTTTCGAAATTCGAGGACGCTTTGATTGGGGAAGTATCCGAATACGTATTCACAACTTCAGTTGACTTACTGCTGTGTCTTCATTCAAATCGCAGGGCAGTGAAGCATCGTTTTGAATGATGATAAGGCCAACTTGTTTATGGATTCATACACAACGACGATGTCAGACTGTAAAGGTCGGGAAATGTGGTCATCCGATTTGAGTTGCAGCACTCGGTACTTGGCACACCGACTGGCGATCGCTGGCGGATAGGAATGGGTTGGGCGCGATTGCGTGACTGCGTTCCGAGCTATCTGTGCCGCTTGGCGATCAGTTCCCGCACTTCAGAAACAAGCTCATGGGGAACGCTCATTACTGTTTCGGTAGATTGAACAACGGCCTCGTCTTCGAGCACGGCGTCTTCCTCGGACTGCTTTGCGTAGTGCGCCAGTATCCGATTAACCCTAGATTCGTCCCATCCTTCGGGAAATTTGTTTTCGCTCATTGATGTTTTCCTCCTGCGCCTGCGAAACGCCGCGAGCGGCTTTCCAGTTAGCTCATATGCCGTGATGACGAATACGCTATCTGGCAGCGGATCGGGTACATAGATGATCCGAAGGTACCTTCCCGAAGCTGTTTGGCCCAAAGCAACCCTGGAGCCTTCGCGACCGTTTCGATCTTCGGTTGGCCGTTCGAGCACTTCGATAACCTCATCCTCGCTGACGTCATGGTCATGAATATGTGGCAACTTTCCCCATAACCATTTTAGCCTCCTTGATGATCCGCAGCCACCAAAGTCGTTGCCGTTTTCTCGCGTAATAGAGAGGGCACCTGATCCGGTTTCTCCGAAGCGCGCAATGGCTTCCAGTATGCCGAGCAAGAAAATCTCCCGAGACCTGTCTAATCACCAAGCAGATGGTCTACCAGTAGTTTCAGCAAACGACCGTCGCAATATCTTTCCCTTATTTTATGGGGCTTTTTTATTTCCGCACGAAGTCCTGATTCACTTTCCCTGTATAATTGCCCAAATGATGTTCCGGTTGATTCTTCTATTGACGGCTGGGGTCGCCTACGCTCAGACTCTGCCGGAATTGGCACAGGGCCAAGCGCTTTTTGAAACTCACTGCATGTTGTGTCACGGAGTGAACGGCAAAGGTAGCCGCGGCCCCAGTTTGAACAAAGCGAAGCTAGTCAAGGCTCCCGATGATGCCGCGCTAAAGAAGCTCATCGAAAATGGACTGGAACCAGAGATGCCAGGCAGTTGGTTTCTAGCTGAATCCGATGTTGCTCACCTCATCGATTACGTTCGCAGCCTCGGTAAAATCGCCTCTGAACCGGTTGTGGGAAACGCCCTCCGCGGTGCCACTGTCTACTCCCAGAACAAGTGCTCGGCATGCCATATCGTGGCGGGCGTTGGCTCCGGCTTCGGCCCGGAATTGACCGAAATCGCAACGCGCCGCAGCCCTTCCCATCTGCGGGAATCCATCGTTTCGCCAGGCGCTACACTTCCGGAAAGCTTCCTGATGATCGAAGTGAAAACACCAGCGGGCCAGACCGTTCGCGGCATTCGAGCCAACGAAGATCCGTTCACCGTCCAGATAAAAGATGCAAGCGGCCACTTTCATAGTTTCCGGAAATCAGAACTTTCCACACTCAATAAACTGCGTGGCCTAAGCCCCATGCCTGCTTACAAATTGTTACCAACCGATCTTGACGATCTGGTTGCCTATTTAGCATCCCTCGGAGCCAAACAATGAAATGGTTGATCGTTCTTTTGTCCCTCTGCGCCTATGGCCAAGTTCCGTTTGAACGAATCGCCAACGCCGATAAAGAGCCTGGAAGTTGGTTGACTTATTCCCGTAACCTGCAGGGCCACCGGTTTTCACCGCTTACAGAAATCACGCCAGCGAATGTGGGAAGACTAAGAGTGAAATGGGCCTACCAGTTTCCAGAAGCAAGCAACGAAGTTTCACCCATCGTCGCTGACGGCGTTATGTACGTTTCCGGACCAAACACCGCCACTGCGCTCGACACTAAAACAGGCCGTTCTCTCTGGAGTTGGAAACGCACGGTCCCAACCGATTACCGCAATGTAGGCTTCAGCAAAGTGAATCGCGGTCCGGCCATCATGGACGACATGCTGTACGTAGCCACGCTCGATTGTTACCTGGTCGCTCTCGATATCAAGAGCGGTGTGGAACGCTGGTCGACAAAAGTGGCGGACTACAAAATGGGTTACAGTCTGACGGTGGCTCCGCTGGCGATCAAGGGCAAAGTTGTGATTGGAGTCAGTGGTGGGGAAGCGGGTATTCGAGGTTTCATCGATGCCTACGATGCGAAAACCGGCAAGCAATCCTGGCGCGTTTGGACTGTTCCTGCTGCTGGGGAAAAGGGCGCGGAAACGTGGGCTGGTGATAGCTGGAAAACCGGTGGAGGCTCCAGTTGGGTGACCGGCGCTTATGACCATGAATTGAATCTGATTTATTGGGGCGTTGGGAATCCAGGCCCCGATTGGAATGGTGACAGCCGCGCGGGCGACAACCTCTACACCTGCTCGATGCTGGCGATTGATGCTGCAACCGGCCAAATGCGTTGGCATTTCCAGTTCACCCCGCACGATACGCACGATTGGGATTCCACGCATGTACCAATGTTGTTTGATGGCGAAGTTGGGGGAC
Source organism: Bryobacterales bacterium (assembly GCA_043745195.1). Taxonomy (GTDB): domain Bacteria; phylum Acidobacteriota; class Terriglobia; order Bryobacterales; family Bryobacteraceae; genus JANXSF01. The sequence goes on from JAYTTF010000227.1 coordinate 15,900, forward strand.
GCAAACGGAAGCTGCTGGCAAACGCCAATCGCAATGCGTTCTACTACCTGCTGGATCGGGAAACTGGTGAATTCCTTTCCGGCAAGCCTTACGCAAGGCAAACATGGGCGAAGGGTTTGAATGACCAAGGCAAGCCGATCGTAATTCCGAACATGGAGCCATCTGAAAAGGGGACGTTGGTTTATCCAAATCTGAATGGGGCCACTGTCTGGTTCAGCCCCTCCTACAATCCACAAACTGGCTTGGTTTATGTGCCGGTGCGCGAATTAGGCGCGATCTATTTCAAACGCCCCGCAGTGTACAAACCCGGGACATTCTTCGCCGGGGGCGGTGAAAATTCCTTGCACGCCGACGATGCCTACGGAGCCATCCGCGCACTGGACGCAAAGACTGGTGCGATGCGTTGGGAGTTCAAGCAAAGCTCGCCGCCATGGGCCGGGGTGCTTTCAACCGCCGGTGGAATTGTGTTTTCCGGAACTACTGAGGGCAACGCTTTTGCCCTGGACGCCCGCACAGGGAAACCGCTGTGGGAATTTCAATGTGGCGGTGCAATCGGCTCCAATCCTATCTCATTCACCATTGATGGCCGGCAGATGCTCGCCATCACTGCGGATCGAGTGCTGTATGTTTTCGGCCTTTAGTCTCCCAAGAGAAAAGCGCGAATGTGCGAAAAGTTAGGATCTTACTTGGATTACTTACTTACCTGCGCCATCATCAGGTCGCTTTCAGACTCATCCGACTTCGCAAACAATAACGTCCGTCCATCAGGTGAGAGAGTCACCCCCACACTGGAGGTGCCGTTGGGCACGCTTACGACGACGCGATCTTGCCCGGTACTCCAAGAATGAAAAAGAATGTCGAAACCCTTGGGTGATTCGCCTGGCGGAACGTAATAGACACCCTCGTTCACTGGGTGAAACACCAATGGGCGAATGTTGGGCAGCACCATGATTTCTTCGCCGCCCTCCACCGGAATCCGCCACAGATCAGAACGGAAATTTCCGTCCTTCGCGTAATAGTAATAGCGCCCATCGGGAGATTCCAAAGCCAACCGGCCACCACTCTTGGTGACTTGATTTGCTTTGCCGCCGGAAGCCGCTACCTTCCAGATTTGGTTATACCCAACGCCCGTGAAGTAGATTGACATGCCATCGCGTGACCAGCCAGCTACGCCTCCACCCTCCGTCCCAGTCTTTAACAGCAATGGTTCACCGCCTGCTGCAGATATTGTGTAGACGCGATAGTTGCCCGACAGATTTGAATCGAAAAGGATCCGCGAACCGTCTGACGACCAACTGGGCCACCCGGTGACGTTCGCTTTCATGTGCGTCATTTGAGTTGGGCTGCTGCCATCGGAGTTGGCAAGCCAGACTTCGGTATTGCCGGACCGGGCGGAAATAAACACAATGTGTCGGCCATCTGGAGAATACCGGGCGTTGAGATTCTTGCTGTTGGATGTAATGACAGGCCGCAAAGAACCATCGCCAATGTGCAAGCTCCAGATGCTGCCAACCCTGTTGCCTCTTCGGTATGCCAGCCTGCCATTGCGTGAGGTGGTTGGTAAATCCACATGATCTCCAAGCGAGTCCAGACGCTGCGGTGAACCTCCCAAGATCGGAACCATCCAAAGATGGTCGTTTGGATTTGTGGAGAAAATAATGCTCCGCCCGTCTGGCATCCAAGTGGCATTCTGCTGGTACATGTGCAAATTGGTCAGTTGTCGTGGCGTACCTTCCGGTTGAAACGTTGTGGACATGCGTTGAACAAGAATCTCATTGGAGCCATTCAAATACTCCATGAAGACAAGCCAACGCCCATCCGGCGAAAAGGAAGCACCGCTATAACCATGGGATGGAACACGAGGAGACAGCAGCCAACTAGCTTCGCCACCAGCAACAGGAATTTGCCAGATGCCGATTCCTTCGGGCTTTTTCCTCACAGTGACAAGGACAGCGTTTCCATCGGGTCTCCAGGATATGTAAGGGCCATTGGAAAGAGCAGGGTCTAGGTCCACTTCACTCAAGTTCACTTCAGGGCCACCGGCAGCGGGAATAATCCAGATACCCACACGACCCTTGGCTGCGGCGCGGAGAAATGCAACGCGCTGGCCGTCGGGCGAAAAGGTGGGGGCGTACTCTTGCTGGGGATCGGTGGTCAGCCGCCGCGGTTCCTCAATGCCGATCTGCTTAACATAAATGTCGATGTTGTCACCAGACGTGCCTGGCCAAGTGAATGCAACCAGGCGTCCGTCCGGTGAAAGGTTAGGGTCGGACTCGCTTCCCATGTAAGAAGTCAACGGTTCCGGAATGAAGGTGAACTCGGTGGCACGCTGCTGTCTTGAATACAGCCACCACGCGCTGCCAGTGGATACGATAGCAAGCATCGCAACGGTCAGGATGTTCCAGCGTGCCTTCGTTGCGGGTTCGGGTCTCAATAATGGTTCGGGTATTTCAAGGACTTGCGCAGGGGGTTGCGTTACCGGCGCGATAAACCGGTATCCCTTGCGCGGCAGCGTCTCGATGAACCGAGGATTATCCGCCGCATCACCCAGCGCCAACCGGATCTTCTTCACCGCTGTATTCACGCCATGATCGAAATCAACGAAGGTGTCGCCTGGCCAAACAGCTTGCTGAATTTCTTCCCGTGTGACGATTTCCCCAGCACGATCCACCAGCAGCCGCAACACCTGCATCGGCTGATCCTGCAGCTTGATCAGCCGCCCTTCCTTGCGAAGTTCACCGGAAGTGACGTCGATTTCGAACAGTCCGATGCGTAAAAAGCTGTTCATCCGTTCCAGTAAGCCTTGTCTTATCTGAGATTTGATTGTACACCCGCAGTCCTGGGCGAATCCAGATCAAATCCAGCCTCAGTCCATTGAGGCAATCGCCATTCCACTCCAGGCTAGGGGTCATGCTAACCCTACTCTTTGCCTTTTCCCTGTTCGATAGCGAGTATCGCTTCTCGACACCTGATCATGAAGTCACCATGACCGTCAAGTTCCTGGAGCCCTATCGCGGACAGCCGTTGGCATTCTACAAGCCAGAAGATCCGGGCAAGCGCCAATGCTACACCGGCAAATGTATCGATAGATTTGTAGGCGCGGCAGCAGTTGTGAACTTCACCCTCACTCGCGGACATGCCAAAGCACCCAAGCCAAGCCAATTTCGAGAATTGGTAACAATTATTGAACAGTCGCCCGACATGCCTTCGACGCCTCCCTTGGACCTAACCTTGAAAGTGGTAAACGGCCAAGTGGGCGACATCCAGGTAATGGGCTACGACGAAGATGGGATAGCCAATGCGGAACGGGCTCGCATGAGGGCCGAGTCTCAATCAAGAATGTGGCGTCGTGTGCGGCAGGAGCTTTTCTTGAATGGGGCAAAGACCCCGTTCGCAGTAATCGAGTGGAAACACACCATGAATGGAGTTCAAATTGTAAAGGTGGACGAAGGTGCGCTTCGCGCAAAGAACTAGAGCGCCAGTTTCCTCCCCTGTCCGTAACCATGCTTTGCCCTTGCCAATTCGGCTGCATAATGTGTTCTTGAACTTGCATCCATTTCCAGCCCTTTTTCCACACACCACTTAGGAAAAGTTTCTGGATCAATATACGATTTTTCTACCCGCAAGCGATCTTTAGCCAAGGTCAAAACAGTCATTTGCGCTTTGGCAAGCCAATCTTCATATGTGTCTGGAAGCTTCTCACCATCCTTGAACATTGCCTTAAGCCGTTCGTAGTCTTCCCTTTGATACCATGCAACGCCAATCACATCAATAGACATAATTGCTCCTTTCCTTGTTATTATAAAGACCCTAAATACCAACTGTGAGACAATCAAAATATCCGATTTTGCTAGTAGATCCACCACAAACTCAAGCCTCAGCCACTGCTTCGCCCTACATTGGCCTTGATACCGAAATCAAGCGCAGACGCACGTTCGCCATCATTTCGCATCCCGATGCCGGCAAGACCACGCTCACCGAAAAACTGCTGCTCTACGCTGGTGCCCTCCACGCCGCCGGTGCTGTGCGTCCCAAAAAGAATCGCGGCCACGCCACTTCCGATTGGATGGCCATTGAACAAGCCCGTGGCATCAGCATCACCTCAACCGTTCTACAGTTTGAATATCAAGGCTGCCTGTTCAATCTGCTGGACACCCCAGGCCACCAGGATTTCAGCGAAGATACCTACCGCACCTTAACCGCCGTCGATAGCGCCGTCATGGTGCTCGATAGCGCCAAAGGTATTGAACCGCAAACCAGGAAGCTGTTTGAGGCCTGCCGCATGCGCAAGCTTCCCATTCTTACGTTCATCAATAAGATGGATCATCATGGCCGCGACCCCTTGGAATTGCTGGACGAAGTGGAACGTATCCTCGAAATTTCTGCCGCCCCCATCAATTGGCCCGTCGGTTCCGGAAATCAGTTCCGCGGAGTGGTAGAACTGGCAACTAAGCGATTGCTGCAATTCAGCCCCTCCATGGGTGGTCAGTTACGCTCCGCCGCCTGGACCGCTTCGCTCGACGATTCCGCTTTAGAAGAAATGGCCGGTACCGAAAATGCCGCCCAACTTCGCGAAACATTATCACTGCTTGAAGCAGCCGGTTCCCAATTCGATCGGGAGCGATTTCTGAATGGTGAACAGACCCCAGTATTCTTTGGCAGCGCCCTGAACAACTTTGGCGTGGAAGCGTTCCTGGAAGCGCTGGTCGATCTGGCTCCGCCTCCAGCCCCACGCTTCAGCCACGGCACTCCCGTCGATCCCAAGACCGGCGGCTTCTCCGCTTTCGTCTTCAAGATCCAAGGCAACATGGATCCTCAGCATCGCGATAGTATGGCGATTCTGCGCATCTGTTCTGGACGCTTTGAACGCGACATGCTGGTGAACCATCCCCGCCTTGGCCGGAAGATCCGCATGACCCGCCTGCACCGTCTCTTCGCCCGCGATCGCGAAACTATTGAAGAGGCATTTCCTGGGGATGTGGTGGGCGTAGTCAATCCAGGCCTCTTCGCCATTGGCGATACGTTAAGTTTGGGCGATGAAATTGAGTACGAACGCATGCCCAGCTACCCTCCGGAACATTTCTGCAGCCTGCAAAATAGCGACGTTACCCGCAGCAAGCAATTTCGCAAGGGCATTGAACAGCTTGCCGAAGAAGGCGTGGTGCAAGTCTATAACTCAATCGACACCATTCGCCGCGAACCTATTTTAGGCGCTGTTGGCCGGCTTCAATTCGACGTAGTGGAGTCGCGAATGCTTCACGAATATAACGTCAAAGCCACACCCGGACCCCTGCCCTATGTATGCGCCCGTTGGCCGCGAGGAACTCCTGAAGACATGAAAAAGCTGAAGAGCCAAATGAACTCCAGCACTCTTCTAGCGACGGATCATAAGGGCAAGACGGTTTGCTTGTTCACGTCCACTTGGGATATGAAGCGACTGATCGAAATTTCGCCGAATATTCAGTTCTCCGAAATTGGGTGAGCGATCTTCGCTGCGGGTTCAATCCACTTGACCATGTCTGATCTTCCATCGGCTCAGTGGTGATCAGAGGTGGCCTTCTGGCAAATTGTGATACATTCCAGACATGAAAAGTAACTTCCTCTTACTCGCCATCGCCCTACCTTTCCTAGCTGCATCGAAAGACGTTGTCGTCGATAATTTCCGATCCACAAACTTGGATCCAGCCTGGAAAATCTCCAAAGGAAAATGGGAAGTCACCGATAGTGCACTAAAAGGTTCCGAGCTTTCTGAGGACAAGCACAATGCTGTAGTGCGTCGCCCATTAGGGATTCGTAACGGAACCATCGCAGTCTCCATAAAACTGGATGGAGCCAAAGCGGCCCACATCAGCATCAATCAAAAAGGTGGTCATCTATTCCGGCTGGTCCTTACGCCAACTGGCATCAGTCTTCAGAAGGACAAGCCGAATGCCAACTCCGAGGAGAAGGCGCTGTCTCTGGCTAAGTTGCAGACGCCAATTGAACCGGGCGTTTGGCATACGGTGGTCATCGATATGGAGGGTGCGAAGATTACTGCTCTGGTCGATGGCAAATGGAAGCTGGAAGGAGAGAACGAAAAGTTGGCTGTTGAGAAACTGGATTTCGGCTTTCCCGTCTCCGGCGTTTCAGCCTCGTTCAGCAAACTGAGTGTGACCGGCGAATAGGGTCTGGCGACCCCGTAGCCCAAAACTCGATAACGTGATTGTGATACGCTACCTCACGATGATTAAAATCGAATTCGTTTTGCGCGCCGCCTTTCTGTGTTTCGTTGGCGCAGCATTGCAACCAAGCTGGGCACAACCACCGGCAGGACGTCAGGGTGTACCTTTAACCCCAGGCCAGAATGTCAACGGAATGCGGATCTATATCTGGGCGGGCCTCAAATCCCATTCCGTCGGCCTACATGATTACCCACAGTTTCTCGCCGATTGGAGCAAGCTTCTTACCGAGCGTGGTGCCGTTGTCAATGGTGCCTTGCATCCTGCCAGCAATGCCGACCTTGAAAATACAGATGTGGTTGTCATCTACAAAGGCGACGCCGCTTACGTAAGTGGTGCCGATAAAGCTGCACTCGAAGCATTCGTCAAACGCGGTGGCGGATTGGTTAGTTTCCACGATTCCTTATGTGGTCCCGATCCCGCTTATTTTGCATCCCTCGTCGGCGGTGCGAAGAGGCATGGTGAAGTCAACTACACTTTGGACGCGCCGATACGTTATATGATCGTGGATAAATCGAATCCCATCATGCAGGACATGTCCGAAAACACAATCTTTGACGAAGCTTTCTACGGAATGACTTGGGCGAAGGATCCCGGCATCAAAGTATTAGCCAGTGCAGCAATGCCACCCACACGCAGCGCTGGAGATCATAAGGGAGAGGTTGTTCCTCAAATCTGGACCTATGAACACACTTTGCCAGGAGGCCAGCCTGCCAGGGCATTCGTCTGGATGCAGGGCCACACCTATGCCAACTTTTCTAACTACGAAATTCAGCGCACGCTGTTGCGCGGCATAGCTTGGGCCGCCAAGAAGCCGGTGGATGAACTGATCAACTACGTAGCTCCACCAAGGCCCTCCCCTGCCAAGCCGCGTCCTTAAGCTGTCCTTACTAGAAAAACTATTCAGCCCAAAATCCTGGTTGTGCGATTGTCGATTCCACCACCTGCGAACTATACTTTTTTGCGGTATCGCGGATCTCCGAAGCCTTGCCGATCAAAACGGAAACCAGATTGCCGGGCTGGAAATATTTCCGTGCGGCGCTGTTGGCGCGCTCCAATGTTACGGCGTCGACCTTCGAAAATAGGTCGTCCACTTCGCCTCGGTTCAGACCATACAATTCAATGTCGCCCAACACGGTTGCTACTTGATCGGCCGTCTCCAGATGCTGTGGAGGATACGTACCTTTTACATAAGCCTTAACTGATTTCAACTGTTCAGCAGTGATCCCTTGTTGGTTGAGTTTCTTCAAGATACTCAACGCCAGGTCAATTGCGTTTCCGGTGGTTTCTGTTTTCGTGAAAGTGGAAATTGTAATTGCCCCTTGCAGCCGGTTGAGATTCACTGTGGAATTCGCGCCGTATGTAAGTCCGGAATTCACTCGTAGCTCATCGTTCAACATGGAAGTGAAGCGGCCGCCAAACAGAGTGTTAATCAAGGTAACGGGAACCTCATCGGGGTCGCCACGCTTCAAACCCGGTTGACCAATCATGAAATAAGTCTGGGTGGCGTCCGGCTTGTCGATGAGCAACAGCCTCGGTGCTTCTCCACGTTTGAGTTCCGGCGGAGCCGCCCAGGGAAAAGTTTCCCCAGCCTGAACCGTTAAGGATATGCCTGCAAGTTTGGCTTGCATACTCGCAGACTGGAACGATCCACCAGCCAAGATGATCAGGTTCCTGCCAGTGAAATGGCGGCGATGGAACGCTACGATTGCGTCCCTATCAAGCTTGGCCAACGATACTTCATCGCCTTCTGGCCGTTGCCGGTAAGGATGCCCAGGCGGATAGAAAAATCCATTAAAATAGGATCCGGTAATCAATCGCGGATTGTCTTTTATAGCGCGGGAAGAATCCAAGGCGTGTGTGAGTGCCTTGTTCACTTCTTCTTGGGGGAACGTTGGGTGCAAGAGAATATCAGACAGAATATCCAGAGCAGCGCTTGTGTCTTTGCTTAGGCATTCCAAATCAACTGTGATGGCCGATCTATCGGCGCGGGTGACCAATGTGGCACCCATTGCATCGAGTGATTCGGAAATGGCTGCCGCAGTGCGAGTGGCTGTGCCGCGACGGATCAGTTCCGATGTTATGGCGGCGAGTCCGCCCTCGCCCACTGGGTCAGCATCGGCGCCTCCGCGAATAAGCACGCGGAAGTTTGTCAACGGCAGTTCTGCATTGGGTGAAAGGATCAACGTAACGCCGTTGGCGAGAACCTGCTTTGTGAATGGGGGCAGCTTTACTTGCGCCTGCAGCGCTGCGGCAAAACTTAGAATTGCAAGAAAGCTTTTCATTTCGCGGCCTCTACTTTCAGCGGAACCAAAGTGGCGACGGTGCGGTTGGTGGGCAATAAATATTTTGCGGCAACGCGCTGAATATCATTTGCAGTGATTCGATTAATCGCGGTCGGGTAATCGGCAATCTTAGCCGCGTCACCTTGATAGATTTCAAAATTCCCAATGAAATTTGCTTTGCCGGCGATGGTCTTCATGTCCCGATAGAACTTTGCCAGAATTTGATTCTTGGCCGTTTCCAGTTCCTTGCTGGTGATGGGTTCTTTCACCAACATTTGTAATTCCTCATACACAGCCTTTTCCGCCTTGGCTGGATCCACACCTGCAGCGGGCTGCACTTGCACAATCCACAATGCCGGATCAATCGATTGCATCGCCGTTGCGCCAATATTCAATGCTAAACGGTCTTGCTCCACCAGCCTGCGATAGAGCCGTGAACTGCGGCCATCGGTCATCACCGAATCAAGCAGTGTGATGATATTCGAGTCAGGGTGTTTTGATTCCACTGTGTGATAGGCAATCAGAACGAACGGCAACTGAGCGGGCCTTTCCAGCACCAAACGCCGTTCACCGGCCTGTGCGGGCTCCTTGGTTTTTAAGGCTGGAGGTGCGTTGCGTTTTGCGATTGGCTCCAGATGCTTCTTCGCTAGGCCAAGCACTTCGCTTTCGGTCACGTGGCCTGCCACAACCAGAACGCAATTGTTGGGTGCATACCCGAGGCTCCAGTACTGCTTCAGGTCGGCCATGCTCCAACCTTCAATATCGGAGGGCCAGCCGACCACGGGCCAATGATAAGGATGAGCAGTGTAGGCAGCGGCCATCATTTTGTTCGTTGAGTGCGCCAACGGGATCGTTGTCCACTCTCAAACGGCGCTCGGAATAAACCACGCCACGTTCCGATTCCACAATTTTCGGATCGAAGGCCAGATCGCGAATGCGGTCGGCTTCCATTTCAAACATCAAGGGAAGGGCCGTGTTTGGGAACCAATCCTGATAAACGGTGAGGTCGTGCGAAGTGTAGGCATTGTTGTTACCTCCCGCATTTTCCATGTGAAAATCGAACTGCTTGGGGCCGTATTTTTTTGCACCATTGAACATCATGTGTTCAAAAAAATGGGAAAGTCCGGTGATGCCTGGGCGTTCGTTGCGGGAACCTACTTTGAAAAACAGATACATGGCAACGTTGGGAATATCATGGTCTTCGTGAATGATAACGCTCATCCCATTGGCGAGGGTGTGCTTGCGGACGGCCAGTGTTTGCGGGAAGGCAAGAAGGGGAATGATTAGCAGAAGCAGCAGGCGCATACTTTTTCAGTTTAGATCACGAAGTGGTTGCTCTCGAGCAAACCGTCCACTATGATTGTGCGCAGAGGCTAATTATTTGCCAAAACTTTACGATGTCTGCATAGTCGGCTCGGGCCCGGGCGGCGGCATTGCAGCTTACGCACTTGCCGCAGCAGGCTTGAAGGTGGCGCTGGTTGAAATGGGTCCACGACTTCGTGCGGGCATCGACTACAACCCGCACCTTTCCCCTTACGATCATTTGGACGAGCGCCTGGCCAAAGGCCTTCGCAGCCCCATCTCGGGTTTAAGCGACTATAACGAATCGAACCATTTCACAGGTGTTGGTGATCGTCCACGGCATGGGCAACTTCGCGCGCTGGGCGGCCGGTCGTTATGTTGGGCGGGACATAGTTTGCGCTTTGGTCCGCAAGATTTCAGCAAATGGCCAATTCCCTATAGTGATGTTGCGCCCTATTACAGCCGCGCAGAACGGCTAATGGGAGTTTACGGCGCAAAGGACGGCCTTTCAAACATGCCCGATGGGGATTTCCAAAAGCCCGTCGCGTTCCGCTGTGCGGAGCAGATGTTCTGGCGAGGGGTGCAGCGCTTGAAGGCGAAGGGCCAAACAATGGAATTCGTCGGTATCCGCAAGGCTATGCCCACTGAACAGAGGGCCGGGGGCCGCGCCAAGTGCCACTACTGCGGACACTGCATGCGCGGATGTGAAATTGATTCAAAATACACATCGGCAAATACTCCTATTCCAAAGGCACTGCGTACCGGTAACTTGACGTTGCATACCGGCGCTGCCATGACGAAGATCTTGATGAGCAAAGACGGCAGCCGGGCGGAAGGGATCGTCTATCGAGACGCAACTGGAGAGCAGACGTTGAAGGCCAAGTCACTGGTGCTGGCATGCAGCGCTGTGGAAACGGCACGGCACTTACTCATAAATAACCTGTGTAACTCAAGCGGCTGGGTGGGCCGTGGACTTACTAGCCATTTCGGCGTTACGGTGAATGCGTTGTTCCCGGAATTAAAGGGCAGGGATTATTCGAATGACGAGGGTACGCAATCCTTTCATGGTCTGTTGACGGCCATGTATTGGGACAAGCCGAATCCAAATTTTGAGGGCACCTATCAGGTGCAGAGTGGCGGCGGGCTGCGTCCGCATGAGTTAGTGATTCGTGATATTCCTGGCTTCGGTTCCGAGTGGAAGCGGAAAATCCGCGAATACAATTCCATTCACGGCAGCATGAACATGCAGGGGTCACTATTGATCTCTTCGAAAAAATATGTCGACTTGGATCCCGAGGCGAAAGATAAGAATGGCCTTGCTCTGCCGCGTATCCACTTACATTACGAGGATAGCGACATTGCCATGGCAAAAGACATGGTGGATACCTGCGAGCAGATCATCCGCACGGCGGGTGGCGAGGTTTATTCCAAGCCAAAGGAAATCAACCCATCCACTTTGGTGATTGATTCCAATCATTGGGTGGGCACTGCGCGCATGGGCCGTGACAAGAAGACTTCGGTTGTGAATACCGACGGCCAAACGCATGATGTGAAAAATATCTTTATCAACGATGCCTCTGTGTTTGCTCACTATCCTGAGAAGAATCCGACATTAACCAACATTGCCCTTAGTTGGCGCACCAGCGAAAAATTGGTGCAGAAATTCAAGCGCCGGGAGATTGCCTGACTTATGTCTAACATCGAACGCCGCGAACTGATTCAAATTGCATTGGCTGGCGCATTTGTAGCAACGGTGAGCGCCGCTGATAAACCACCACTCTTTTTCACTGGGCCTGAGTACAACTTACTGGAGGAACTTTGCGAAGTGATTCTTCCAGCCGATAACGAAGGGCCGGGGGCGAAAGCGGCTGGAGTGCGGTTCTACATCGACCGCATTGTCAAGTATTCTGACAGTGGCCCACAACAACAGTGGCGTGCTGGGTTAGCAGCACTTGATAGTGAGAGTAAGACGCAATTTGGCAAAAGCTTTATGGAAGCTGACTTGGGTCAGCGTGTTCTGTTGGTAACGGCAATGGCAAAGAACGAGGAGACTCCGCAAACGCAGCAAGAACGTTTCTTTGCCAACGTGAAACGGATGACCTTTGACGGCTTTGCTTTTTCTGATTTAGCGAAGCGGGATTTTTTTCATTACAAGGGTGAGCACGGGGTGCCGGAATTTGCAGGATGCACGCACCCTGAGCACAAACAGGTCTAGACTGCAGCTAGCCTTTTTCCGGTGGTATGCTATTAATCGTATGAGTGAACAAACCCGCCGAAACTTTGTAAAAACCGCCTCCGTCTTCGGAGTTCCTGTCCTTTTAAAAGGCGCTTCAGTTACTAATGCCATTAAGGTTGGCATTGTGGGCTGTGGAGGCCGGGGAACCGGAGCCACTGCGCAAGCCATTAAAGCCGACGATGGCGCAGAACTTGTTTCCATGGCGGACATTTATACTGACCGCATAGACGAAAGTCTCGCATCCTTGGAAAAGTTCCTGAAGCCTGAAGTGCGCACCCGTCTGAAGGTGGAAAAAGCCAAGAAATTTGCTGGTCTGGATGGATACCAAAAACTGATTGATAGTGGAGTGGACGTGGTGTTACTTGCCACCCCTCCCGGATTCCGTCCCGTGCAACTGCGCGCTGCGGTTGAGGCTAAGAAGCATTTGTTCGTGGAAAAGCCCGTGGCAACGGATGCAGTGGGTGTGCGTCATGTGCTGGAAACTGTGAAAATGGCCAGGGAAAAGAATCTGAATCTAGTTGCTGGTTTTTGTTGGCGCTATGCCAATCAGATTGTGGAAACCTTCGACAAAATCAACGCCGGGGCCATTGGCAACATTGTTAGTTACTATGGCACTTACTATACATCGCCGGTGAAACCCATGCCTCCGGCATCGGAACGTCCGGCTGGCATGAGTGATATGGAATGGCAAATTCGGAACTGGTACAACTTTGTATGGCTGTGCGGCGATAGTCTGGTGGAACAAGCCATTCATACTGTGGATAAGGTGGCTTGGGCATTTAATGATCAGCCGCCAGTAAGCTGCGTGGCCGTTGGTGGCCGACAGATTCCGGCTGAGGGTGGCAACATATTCGATCACTTCCAGGTGAACTATCTTTATCCGAATAACGTGCGGGCCACGGTTGTGAATCGTCAAATGGTTGGCTGCTATAACGAAAACGCAGACTATATTACTGGGACCAAGGGTGTGGTAACAATTGGCCGCGGCCCGAATCCACGAATTGAAGGCGAAACCACGTGGAGCTTTGAAGGCCAGAAGTATGACATGTATCAGCGTGAACATGATGTGCTGTTTGCCTCTATCCGTAAGGGTCAAGTGATTAACAATGGCGAACGTCTTGCTACAACGACAATGCTGGGTATTATGGGCCGAATGGCTGCCTATAGCGGCCAGACCATTACTTGGGAACAGGCTTTGAATTCTAAGGAAAGTCTGGTTCCTGAAAAGTGGGATTGGAACATGAATCTGGATGTTCCACCAACCGCACTGCCGGGAGTTACGAAGTTCGTTTAGCGGGATGCTGCAAAATCATAAAGCTTCGATTTGTTTCGCCGTCTTAAGCGTTCTGACATCCACCGCAGCGGACTTCACATCAGCTCGCCCGATTCTGGAAAAGAACTGTATGCCCTGCCATTCCGCAGAAAAGGCATCGGGCGGCTTACGGCTGGATCGTCGCGCTAACGCTATTAAAGTGTTATCGCCTGGGACCCCGGAAAATAGTGTTCTTCTGCTTACCGTGGATCGTCCAGCGAGTCAGCCCGGGGCTATGCCTCCTGGTGGTCAGCAACTGTCCGCCGATGACCGCGCTGCACTGCGCAGTTGGATTGCCGGTGGTGCCCCCTGGCCGGAATCTATTGTTGTTGGAGTGAAGTTGAAAAAACTCCCCGATGATATTGTGCTGGTTGAGAAGCTGCACAAAGCCATTACTTCCTCATCGAAAGAAAAGAAAGCGCAAGACATGAAGCCGATGAAGACAATGATTCCCGGCACTGACGTTTCCTTTGAAATGCTGCCGATTCCCGGTGGTGAATTCCAGATGGGCTCGCCCGATTCGGAAGCAGGCCGAGGCAAGGACGAAGGCCCTCGTCACAAAGTGAAGCTTGATCCTTTCTGGATGGGGAAGTTTGAAGTTACCTGGGATGAATACCGCTTATTCATGTTTCCCGATCAAGCCAGAGAAACCAAAGGCGCCGATCCGAATGTGGATGCCGTTAGCCGACCAACTAAACCATATGTTGAGATGAGTTTTGGAATGGGCCTGAATGGCTACCCGGCAATCAGCATGACCCAACATGCAGCTAACAAATACGCGGAATGGTTGTCTGCAAAGACTGGCCACTTTTACAGGCTCCCCACTGAAGCTGAGTGGGAATATGCATGCCGTGCAGGCTCTACATCAGCCTATTCCTTTGGAAACGATGCGGCAAAAGCGGGCGAATATGCGTGGTCATCGGCCAACTCCAACGGCAAATACGAAAAGATTGGAACGAAAAAGCCCAATGCCTGGGGCTTGTTCGATATGCATGGCAACGTAATGGAATGGACGCTGGATGCCTATGCTGCTTACAAAATGGGCGATGCACAGAACCCTTGGACAAAGTCGAAAGAATCCTACCCGCATGCTGCGCGCGGAGGATCTTGGAACGATCCGCCTTCAAAGCTTCGCTGCGGAAGCCGCGTAGGCAGCGATTCTTCCTGGAAGATGCAGGATCCGCAATTGCCGAAAAGCATCTGGTACCTGACGGATGCTCAGTTTTTAGGATTTCGATTGGTGAGACCTCTCAATGTGCCATCAGCCGGGGAAATGTTCCAATATTGGAACAACGGTGTTGAAGTGGATAGCAACTAGCGCGCTGGCAGCAACCTGCATTGCGCATGAATGGCATCGCGTGGAGGCTTCGGAGCCCCACATGGGAACGCTATTTCGCATCGTCATTCATACCCAGAATGAAGCAGCCGGTAGGGTGGCCATAGGCATGGCTTTTCAGCGGGCGGCCGAATTGGATCAAAAGCTTTCCGACTATAAACCTGATAGCGAATTGAACCGGTTCTGCCGGTCAGCATTCGGCACTCCAGTGGTGGTGTCGGATGATTTGTTCCAAGTTGTCCAGACGTCTCTGGGCATTAGCCGCCAAACTGGTGGCGCATTCGATATCACTTTGGGTCCATTGACGCAACTTTGGAGAGCGGCGAAGAAGTCGGGGAATCTGCCTTCGCATGCGGAGATTCTGGAAGCCCGCAAGCGCACTGGCTACAAGAACATTAAAGTTGATAGTCGGAAGAAAACCCTGACGCTGCTGAAAGCGCAGATGCAGTTGGATCTGGGCGGTATAGCTAAAGGATATGCGGCTGACCAGATGCTTGCGGTATTGATTGCCGCTGGATTCCCCCGAGCGTTGGTAGCCGCTTCGGGTGATATTCGGGCAGGCGAGCCTCCGCCAGGGCGTCAGGGATGGACGGTTCAGTTGGACCAACAGGCGGTGGAATTGCGAAATCAGGCAGTTTCAACTGCAGGTCCAGTGGAGCAGTACTTGGATGCGCAAGGAATTCGATATTCCCATATCATCGACCCTAAAGCAGGGCTGGGACTAACGAACGGGCTCAGCGTAAGTGTAATTGCACCCACTGGAATTATGGCGGATGGGTGGGATACGGCGTTGTCCGTATTGGGGAAACGTGGAAAAAACAGATTTAGCAGAAATGTCTTGGGCGGGCGCGTGATTTTCTTTCAACCAACTACATTTCCAATGGAAGGTGAATAAGTTATTGTTTTTCTATATCTTGAGTGCAGGAACAAGATTCAGACAGCAGTGATTTCCTGTTTCTTTGCAACACCATTGATAGAAATAAGTTGTAATAGTAGTACTAATCTTAATATAATGCTGGACAGCGATTAGTTTACGAGGTCATTGCATTAGCAAATAGGTCTCTGGAGGAAAATTCTTGCTGCTCAACCGTTTAACGCTCACGGCCACATTGGCCCTTGGCATCACATCTTCTCTTTTCGGCGCCGGCGCCCCAGTATGGACCGGCCCCATCTCGCAAACGTGCACTGTCAATACCGTTTGCCCCACAGTCAACTTCACTCTGGTTTCCGGCTCCGGCACTGGCGCAGTTACATTTGCTCTGGCCAGCGGCGCCATTCCAACTGGTATGACTTTGAATGCAACCAGTGTCAGTGGAACACCCACAGTCGTGGGCGTTTTCACCTTCCGCATCAGCGCGAATGACACGATTCATCACCCAGGAATTGAGAATCATTTTGTTGTCAACGTTACTGCTGCTCCAGTGATCATTGTTGATCCAGGCCCGCAGACCTTCGTTACTGCATCCCCTTTGCCAAATGCTTCGATTTGCGCCCACTACACCACAACTTTGGCATCCACGGGTGGACAAGCTCCTTATACTTACGCCATCACGAGTGGCGCGCTGCCATTTCCGTTGACGATGAGTTCGTCTGGAGTGATTGCAGGTGCTGCCGGAGCGCACGCAGGTGCTTATAGCTTCACCGTTCAGTCTAATGATTCGTTCAGCCCAGTTCACACCGCATCACGGACATTCGTACTGAACGTGCTGCCTTGCTCGGGTACAGTACAGCCTTTGGTTCTCAGCACTTCATCAGTGGTGCCTGCCACCACAACCTGCTCGGCCACTAGCCTTCAACTTGCTGCCACAGGCGGAATTGCTCCTTACACCTTTGCTGTTGCCGGCGGTTCAACCCTGCCTGCGGGCGTCACACTGACTGCAGGTGGTTTGCTTTCCGGAACTCCAATAACCGCAGCCAACTATTCCTTTAGCCTTACTGTGACGGATTCCAACTCTCCGACAACCACAACTACGAAGGCATTTACCTACGCAGTTTCGGTTTGTCCTCCTCCTCCAGCAGCTTTGGTAATCACCACTACTTCGCCTCTGCCTACTCAGTCGGTCTGCTTGCATACTCCGATTCAACTCGCAGCAACGGGTGGCGTCCCGGGATACACTTGGTCCCTCATTTCCGGTGCACTTCCACGGCCTTCAACTCTGTCCTCAGGCGGGTTGATCAGCGGGTTGCCTTTCCACGCTGGGGTTTACACTTTCACAGTGCAAGTACGCGATTCGGTAGGCACATTGGCGACACAAGCCTATAGCTGGACAATCAATGCCTGCGGCGGCGGAGCTGACGGCGCGGAGCCGGTGGCAGGATCGTTGTCGGTGTCGGAGGACGGCTTGCCAAGCTTCACACTGGCGCAAGCAGCAACCACTGATATTGACGGCACCTTGGAAATCTTCCCTGCAAACGCTGAAGGTGAATTCACATACTTCACGAATGCAATGCGTAGGGTTTCTTTCAACATCAAGGCCGGCAGCACCACAGCAGTATTCTCGAAAGAGAATAGCCGCTTGTCCATGCTGTCTGACGGTGGCGTAGCAACTCTTGTTACAACCCTGTATGTGGATGGAGTTGAAATGACTCCTGAAGCTGCAACGCTCACGGTTCGCAATAACGGATCCGTGGAATAACAAGCGTCTAAACTAGTAATTGGTCCGAAAAACCCGCCGATCAAGCAATGCTGACTGGCGGGTTTTTCTTTCTGATCTGGTTTTGACTTATACAGTGCTGGGTTAAATGAGCCGTGCGCTAATGAGTAATATGTGATCTACTGTTCAGACCAAAGACTTCTCAGTTGGAGACTCCTATGCGCAACCTTGTTCTGTTCCTTTTTTTGATTGTTCCCGCAAACATCTACGCCCAATCAACGGGTAGTGCCACTCTGGTCGGCACAATCACCGATTCCAGCGGCTCGCTGCTTCCCGGTGCCAAGTTGACTGTGGTCAACACAGGAACCTAATTCCTTTCGGAATCTTCTACAACCACAGAAGGGTCTTACTATATCCCGAATTTGATTCCAGGGACTTACCGGCTAACCATCGAAGCTGCTGGATTCAAGAAGTACATTCGGGAAGGAATCACACTGCGTACCAATGAAACTCCGCGTATCGACGTGATGATGGAAATTGGAACACTTTCGGACACAATCAACGTTGCCGCATCCACACCATTGCTGGAAACGGAGACGTCCTCCACAGGGCAAATCATGGATGGCGAAACCGTCGTCAAAATGCCGGTAATGCAGAAGGGCATTAAGCGGATGACACTCTATATGCCTGGCCTAAATGTCGTCAACGGGCTCCATGGAGTAGGTCAGCGCGAACGTTCGCTTGGCATTACGCTCGATGGTGTCAGCGGCAAGGAGCCGGTTCGAGGTGCAGTGAATGACGATCAGCGTATTATGACCGGAACACTGGATATGATTCAGGAATTCAAAATGTGGAACACTGGTCTCCCCGCCGAATTCGGTCATACTGGCGGCGGAATTCTTTCAGCGGTCTATAAAAGCGGCACCAATTCCTTTCACGGATCCATGGAAGATCGCTACTTGAATGGGAAGCTGGTGCACC
Source organism: Bryobacterales bacterium (assembly GCA_043745195.1). Lineage (GTDB taxonomy): Bacteria > Acidobacteriota > Terriglobia > Bryobacterales > Bryobacteraceae > JANXSF01. Next base: position 34,164 of record JAYTTF010000227.1, read on the forward strand.
GGCAATATTTCGACCAGCTAAAACGCTGCGACGTTGGGTTGCCATGCAATCCCTGGAGCTATCACGAAATGTCGGCCACTGCCGGCGGTCCGGTATACATTCCCAAAGTCTATAACGGTAAGGACAAAACTTTCTTCTTCTTTGGCTTTCAACGGCACCATGAAAAGGTATCGGAAACGGCCATCACAAACGTACCGACACAGGACATGTTCAACGGCGACTTCACCTTTGGTGGCCGCGGTTTTCCAATTTACGATCCTTCCACTACTCGGCAGGATGCAGCTGGAAAATGGGTCCGCGACCCCTTCCCAGGTAATCGCTTGCCTGTTTCGCAGATCGATCCAGTTGTGAAAAAGTTCCTTAGCTTCAATCCCTGGACCCCATCCAACCGGCCAGGCATCATTACGCCTACTGGCGTCACGCAGGATCTGGTGTTGCCCACCAAAGGCCGTTATTACTTTACGCGCTTCGATACGAAAATCGACCACCAGTTCACCACCAACCATCGCATTTTCAGCCGCGTTTCGCGTATGCGCAATCGCGCACCTGGACGCTATTCAACGGACATTGCCTGGCTGGATTACGACCCGGTAATGGTCCAGCCCAATGATTTCACCAACGTGGTTGTTTCCGACACCAATACCTTGCGGCCAACTTTGATTAATGAATTTCGCCTGGGTTATAACCGTCGTCATGAAACCAAGGATCCGATTACTTACGGAACCGACGTGGCACAAAAACTCGGAATGCCCAACGTAGATGCGGCTACTTTTCCGCGCTTCGTGACGGGCTTCAACGGAGGCCCTGGTGGCCGCTTTCAGAATGTTTCCGAGGATTTCACCCTGCAGGAAAATATGACAAAAGTTTCCGGCAAGCACACCTGGAAATTCGGCTATGAAATGATCCGCACCCGCTACAACGGTTTGAGCGAAGCTTTGCCATCGGGCACTTACAACTTCGGCGGCACGGAACTTCCATTTACTCCGAATACGGGAAACACCTTCGCCAGTTTCCTTTTAGGCAATGTCGCCAGTGCACAGTTCACACGCAATCAAGGAACGTGGTTGCCGCGATGGTGGGGCCATTCCTTATATCTGCAGACCGATTATCGCCCCATGAAAAACGTCACTTTGAACTTGGGCTTGCGCTGGTCTTATGAATCGCCCTTCTCCACCAAATACGGTCAACAATCGCAATTCGATCCGAATGTGGTCGATTCCATTTCCGGCTTCAAAGGAGCCATTGTTCACCCCAACGGCCAATTGGCGCGCAAGGATTTGAACAACTTTCAACCCCGTGTTGGCTTGGCTTGGAACTTCCGGCGTAATATGGTTTTCCGTTCCAACTTCACGATAATCAGCAGTGATTTGATGACCAACGACGTAAATCAGAACTTTGAAGAGTATCTGGCTACGGCCAATATTCAATCTCCAGCAGGAGATCCGCGAACCGTGTTTAAGCTTGCGCAGGGTCCACCATCGGTGAAGTTCACCACCAATCCAGATGGTAGCGTGCCCTATGTAGGAACGAATTTTGGTGCACGAAACGCCACTTGGTACGACCCTAATTTCCGCACTCCGTATGTGATGAGCTGGTCCGGTGGTTTGCAATGGCAGTTCAAAACCAGTTGGTTGTTGGACGCAAGCTACCAGGGATCGGCTGGCGTGAAATTGATGAATTCCTGGAACATCAATGTGCAACCTATCAATTGGTTCCCTACCGACACAGCACGCCTCGATACGATTCGCACTCAATTTCAAAACTTCAAACCCTACCCTCAATTCGGCAATGTGAATCTGATTAGTAATTTTGGACACAATACTTACCATGCCAGCACGTTGAGAATTGAGCGCCGATATTCGGCCGGGTATACATTGAATTCTTTCTATACATGGTCAAAAACGCTGAACAACTCCGATGACGATGGCAATGCTTCCGGCATTACATACTACAATCGCAGTCTGGAAAAAGGCCGCGCCAATTACGACGTTCATCATCGTTGGGTAACCGCTGTGACTTACGAACTGCCCTTTGGTAAAGGCCGTAAGTTCCTGAACAACGGCGGCCTTTCCAATACTTTGTTGGGTGGATGGGAAATTGTAGGCACGCAGACTTTCCAAAGCGGTACGCCATTCACTGTTGGATTTGGCGGCAGCCCGCTGAACTATTTGCCAGGTGTTGGAAACCGACCAAACCAGATATTGCCTGATGATCAAGTAAAACTTGATCATGTTGATATCGGACCAAATCGTTTTCCCTTTCCTGCGCAAACCCGCTACTTGAATATCAATGGCTTCGCATATCCATCTGCCTATACTATTGGGACGTTGGGGCGGAATACGTTGCAGGCTCCAGGAATTATCTGGGCGCAGACTTCGGTGCAGAAATCGTGGAGAATTCGGGAATTGCTCAAATTCACCTTGCGTGGAGATCTAAACAATCCATATAAGTACCACAACTTCAATCCACCGAATTCCACTTACAACAAGACCGACCCATCTAACTTTGGAACGTTCACAGGCACACGCGGCAGCTTTTCGGACATCGGAACCGGCCGCTGGCACGCAATTCTGGTATTCCGTTTGGAGTGGTAAGTCTAATTTGCCAAACAGCACTATGCGTAAAGCTAGCGGTCTTTTGCCGCCCTGCGGTTGGTGAATCCTGATTGATCGCGAATTTCGCGTCGCAGGATCGGCCGGAGTAATAGATCAGTCGCCACCAGCTATCCGAAAAAGGACGGTGCCGACAACCGTGGTAGTGTTTTGCTCGAACAGGATTTCGCGTAGGAGCACGGGACCTTGCATTTCACACTAACTCGTTTTCGCCTAAACCAATCCGACCCCAAAGCATTGGAACGCGCCGAAGATCGCGCCAAAAAAGTGAGCGACCAAATAGAATCCATCGATAAGGTGGCACATGACCTTTTCAAAAAGTGGGAACAGGAAATCGGCGAAATGAGCAATGGCCGTTTGAAGACGGAAAGCAACAGGCTGCTGAGCGATTCACGTTCCAGGCACGAACAGCTAATCCGACAAATGCAGGCAAGCTAAAAGAAGATGCAACCGGTACTAACGGCATTTCGAGATCATGTGTTTTGAAACATAACCTGAACTCCAAGGCAATTAGATCCCTTAAGAAGAGCGCCATTGAGATCGACAACGAAGTTGGCTGCTGATCAGGGAAATTGAAAAGTCTAACCAGCAAGCCGACAAAACAATCGCCGGCCTGAACGCTGAATAACTACTTACAGTGGTATTGTTCGTGCAGAATTTTCAGGTGGTGCAACTCATGCCCGGCGATAATAAACGCCGTAGCAAGGGCGGTCAGTTTGTTGCCGCTGGCATTCCCCATGCGGCTCCACCATTCCGGCTTCATCTGACGGACTAAGGACAGGGTTGACATACGCACCGACTCATATTCTTCCAGAAGGTCTTCCCAATCGCGGCTATTGCTATCTGCGGCTGCAACGAAATCATCTTGTTCAAAACCGGGCAGCGGAGTTTGATCGTTGCGGGCAATGCGCAGTAGGCGGTAACTGAAGATGCGTTCGGTGTCGATGATGTGGCCAACCACTTCTTTGATGGTCCATTTTCCGGGAGCATAGCTGAACAGTTGACGATCTTCAGGAATGGCCTCCAGCATATCGAGCGTTTCGCTGGTCTGCTCTTCAAGCGTGTCCAGAATGTCCCCTTCGGGCACTTTGGAAATGTAAGTTTCGAAGTAGGGCGCGTACTCTTCTGGTGTGGGACGGGTCATAACTTTAGACTAACATCGTTCATGGTCCAACTTTGATTTTTGCCAGATAAATGCTGGTCTTTCCTTCGTGGGAAGAATAGTAACTCATCCATAACATGCCTTTGTGCCAAACCATTCCGGGGTAACTGTTATCGCCACTCGTGGCAAGAGTCAGCTCTGGCGAATAGCCTTCCTTGGCAAGCAAACCCACGGCAGTGGTGTATTTCGGAGCCTTACGGTAATCACGTCCAGCAGCGATCATCCGGCCGTCATCTAACACTATGAAATTGGGACCGCCGATTGCATGTCCGGCACTGGTGAACGTCCAATTCTTGTAGGGTGCCTTGCTCACCCCAATGCGAGCAATGTTATCGGCACCATCGCGGCGCATCAGCATCATGGCATCCCCATTTTTCAGGAACCGCAAGGTGGTTTCGTTGGGATGACCGGGGACGTCAAGAACTGCTAACTTGTTCCAGGAAACACCGTCGCTGGAATCAAACAATGTCACTATCCAATTGTCTTTGCCCGTTGGTGTGGAATCATAGCTGACACCATAGGCATGACCTTTGTACCAGGTCACACGCCACAACCATTCCCCATCTTTCAGGATTTTTTGAGGCGCAGTCCATTGCTTACCATCTTTCGAAAACATAACTCGTGGTTGGCGGGCCTTCAGCACTTTGGTGCCGCCGTACAGTGAGCCTCCGGCGACGATCATCAAGCGGCCATCGGCTGCAATTGACAACTTAGGGTCGCGCAGATCAATGCCGGCTTCTTCAAGCAATGCGGCTGAATCCCACTTCACGCCATCCTTCGATTCCAGAACGCGAAGTTTTCCATCACCACCAACATGCCCTTCGGATTCCCGAAACGTGCAATAAAAACGCCCTTTGTAACGAATGAGGTCAGTGAATGCGTTGTGGTTTCCCTGGTCCCAAATCTTTACAGCGGAAACTAACTCAAGGCTGGCTGCTGTTGCGGATAGGCAGCAGACTAGCGTCAAAATCAATTTCAATAATTGTCTTCCCATAACTTCACACCTCCGTAGATGCCGTTCGAATTTGGAGTAATTTTCGTATTGGGGGGCAACTCACCCTTAATGTGCTTTGTATTGCCACCGCCAAGGTACAAGTGATCGTAGTGAAACAGATTAAACCAGTTTTCAATCGCATCACGAAGTGCTTTGTTCCATTCTTTCGGCCCCAATTTTTGAAGAGCTTTTTTCCCAAGCATTTCCTCATAGGTCTTGCCTTTCCGAAATGGATGATGAGCCATTTCTAAAGCTGCTGCCAATTTGCCGTGCTGAAATAGTGAGGAGCCAAGACCAGTTCCCAACGTGATCACCAGTTCAAGCCCCATGCCTTCCACTGCACCATATCCTTGCACTGCAGCATCGTTGGCCACGCGGGTGGGCTTACCGAATTTCTTAAGCAATGCTTCTTCCAAAGGATAATTTACCCAGGATTTGTGAAGGTTGGGGGCGGTAAGTACCACACCTTTTTTCACCACTCCAGGGAAGCCTACGGCGATACGGTCGAAGGCCCGTTCCTTTTTCGCAAGCTCTTCAATTACGGCCAGAATGCTTTCAGGCGTAGCCGGACGTGGGGTTTCCTTACGCTGAAACTCCGCGTTGGGGCGACCATCGTCGTCCAAAGAATCCAGCTTAATTCCAGTTCCCCCAATATCCACCGCAAGTGTGAGCGGATGCTTTTTCGGTTGAGTTGATTTTGTGCTCATCAGCGTCCATTGTAAATCGGTTGGCGATGCGATGTTTCGAAATGAAAAAGTCCGGAAGCCGACACCTTCATGCGGTGGCTTCCGGACGTGGGGAAGATTGTATTTATTGAAGTGTGACGAAGAAAGTGCGGCCCTCCCTGCTTACCAGAAGCACTGCTTCATTACCTGCAATTTTCATTGCATTTCTGAATGCGGATGTGGAAACCACTGGCTTGCGATTCACTTGCAGCACCACATCGCCGGGTTTAAGTCCGGAGCGGGCAGCGCTGCTTTCGGGATCAAGCTTGCGAATTAACACACCTTTTGTTTCCGGAGAAATTTCCAAACGCTGGGCAGCTTCTGAGGTTAATGCTTCCACATCAATTCCATCTGCCGCTTCACCGCTACTCTCCGATTCCTGACCACCACGGACTGCTTTGCCAGTTAGTTCGCCCAGTTTGGCGGTCAGAACTTTGGTCTGACCATCGCGGATCAGTTCCAGCTCCACCTTTGATCCAGGCTCCGTCATAGCAATGCGATTCCGCAGTTGATTATTGTCAACCACAGGCTTTCCATTCATGCTGGTGATAACGTCGCCCGCTTTGATTCCAGCATCTGCAGCGGGGCTATTTGGGGTGACGTCGCCAATCAGCGCGCCCTTTGTATCTTTTAATCCGAAGGTCTTGGCCAGAGCGGGAGTCACTGGTTGAACAACAACGCCCAGTTGCGCCCGCTTCACTTTTCCGTTCTTTAACAACTGATCCATTACACCTAGCGCCATGTTGCTGGGAATGGCGAAGGCCACTCCATTATTGCCGCCGGAACCGGACATGATGGCTGTGTTGATACCCACTAGGTCACCGTTTGTATTCACCAAAGCTCCGCCGGAATTTCCCTTGTTCACTGCGGCGTCCGTTTGGATGAAATCCTCGTAGTCTTCAATCCCCAAACCAGAGCGGCCTGTGGCGCTGACGATTCCTTGCGTCACTGTTTGACCGATGCCGAAGGGGTTGCCGATGGCAAGCACGCTATCGCCAACTTCCAACATTGAAGAATCAGCAAACTTCAAATAGGGCAAGCCGCTGGCCTCCACCTTGATTACGGCGACATCCGTCTTTGCATCCGTTCCCAAAACAGTTGCTTTGAACTCGCGCTGGTCACGAAGACGAACGCGAATTTCAGTGGCACCTTCCACCACATGATTGTTGGTTAAGATATAGCCATCCTGATTAATGATGACGCCTGAACCGGAACCCTGCGATCGGCGATTGGGCTGCTGTTGGGGTCCATCAGGTCCGAAGAAGCGGCGGAAGAATGGGTCCATTTCGGGTCCACCTTCGTTCGATACTTTAGTTACCTTGGTAACGCCGACGTCGACCACGGCGGGGGTGACGCGCTTGAGGATGTCGCGATATCCGGCCGTTGGTGTTGGGGTGTTAGAAACGGTAGCTACCGTTGAATGTTGCTGCACCGCAGTTGCAGCGATGGCCGCAGTGAGGCCCACCGCAAGGGCAAGAGTCAGTGATTTTGTCTGTGTGAGTTTCATGACAATCACAGAATAAGGCTTGGGGGCAAGCTTTTCTATACCGGCGAGGCTGTAGATTTGTATACCGTCTCGCCGGTATACCCTATCTGTTCTATGATCGCCGGGCTAGAACGTAGAGAGTGCCTGGAACATTCCCTTGTTCAAGAATTTGGAAACCTGCGTCTTTAATACGCCCTGTCCACCAATCGGGATTGCGTGGTCCACCATGCATTAATAAAGGTCCGAACGTGAATTGTAATAGCCAGTCCTTGGCAATCACCATCATCAGAAACTCACCACCGGGTTTCACCACACGCGCAGTTTCCGCAAGCGCCAGGCCGATTCCCTCACGATTTAAATGGTCGATTGCATAGGCGCTAACGGCTGCATCGAAGCTGGCCACAGGGAATGGAAGTTTCCTCATGTCGGCAGTTTCAATTGTGGCCCGTTGATCCACACCGGCGGCTTTCAGGTTTGCAAGTAACCGCTGCTGTGGACTTTGTCCGGGCCCGAAGTGGCTATCGAAAGATGCAGCGAAAAGATCCGTTGCAACCATGGTCGCTTGCGGACGGGCTTCAAGGATCATGATGGAGGACCTTCCAGTGCCTGCACCCAGATCGATGACTCGTCCAGAACCGGATCGGAGAAAATTTTGCGTTGGCATGCTGGCTTTCGCATTTACGTCGAATTGAAAGTGCATCAGGAGGAAGCAGACACCCGACCAGATGGCTATGGCCCCGAAAAGCATCATGGGCCATTTAGACCACTTCAGAAACTTGCCAAGGAACAAAGCCGCAACCATACAGGCAAGGATCAGCAGGTGGCCGTAACTAAGCCACCACGGGTAACCAAAATCAAGATGAGCAATTACGAATACAGGCATGAGTCTATTCTGCACCAGATTGGTTGAACTGTTACTGAACAGTCCGTTCATCCGGCGTTCATCGGACTGCGGTATGAATAACTCATTGGGCCGATTTCCTTATCAACACTGGTCAATAGCAGACGGGGGGCGTCCGCCCCACTTTTGTGACTCCCCACTTGAACCACCCACACGGTAGCGCTTTAAGACACTACGGCCTTGCGAACTGGCCCAATTTTTCAAACCTCAACATTTTCAAACTCAAACAATGGTAGGGCCGCCTTCCCTTCACCCGTTGAAGGTGCCGCCCAGCACCTTTGCATGATTTACATGCTTACTTACTCGACTCTCCAGCCAAGTAAGTAACGCGGGTATTCCATGTTAGCGGCTCTACTGATTGTTTTTTACTGCGACTTGGATCGACCCAAGCGCCTCCCGCATTGACAGGAGGGCTTTATTGAACAAGAGCATTCCGGCCGGAACTTATCTCTCTGAATACAGAATAGCAGGCAGGTGCTAACTTCCTGGGGTGCTAAAAACGGTAAATGGTTGGAATCATTCAGCAAATTGGGTTTTATTTCATCCGTGATCGCCTTCCGCCATACCGTGTATATTCTGATGGGTGGTTAGCCCTCAGGTTTCGGATTCATTCGATGTCCCCAGCTCGGCCTCGATCTCCTCAATGGTCGGGAGCGTTCCCTTGAATTCTTCGGGAAGCTTCTTCAAGTCGAATACCACGAAGCACCGAAGCTTCAGGTGGTAGAAGCCCAGATCGATTCTGTAATCCTTGCCTGCGACCTCAAGGGGTACCTGTCGGCCAACGAAGGCGAGCCGACTCCCAACTCATGAGAACTCTTTGGATGTGGCCTACAAGGCCGGTCTCCAACTCTCGCTCGTGAGCATCCTTGGAGAGTATAAGGAAATCGAAATTGTATAGATCTTTGAGAAGCTGCTGGGCAAGATAAAACTGCGGCTTTGGAAGGGCGGTTTGAAAATTGGTGGTCGCCTTCCCCTGGCGACGGTATAGGTCACTTTCGATTTGCATAGCGAGAATGTTGCGGCTCCAGCCATGCTGGTGGGCGGCCCGAGCGTACCAGGAGCGTTCCTTGGAGCTTTTATCTTGTCTAGAATTAATGCAGTTGTGGAACTACAATTTTGCAGCCGCTTGCTGCAAAATTGATTCCTCCGGCCAAGGCGATAACCCTTTCATGTCGGGGAACTGGCTCTTCAGGTCTTTGGCCAGCTTGGGACTTGAAACGACCCCAAGTTCCTTCCGCCAGACGGCGTACATTCTAATGGGGTGGTTTAGTTGTTTACGGTAATATAGACGAATGGTCGCGCAAAAGTCTCAATTGATTCAACGAGCTAACACCGTCACGGATATCCCTCGCGCATTTCGACCCAATCCTTTGTCGGCCGCGGAGATGGATTTTTATGCGAATTCTTTGAACAGTTGCCGGGCAAACCATTTACAGCGCCGCATTCAGGATGACTTGCTGGAATCGGCTGAGTTCGGCTTCTTCTTCAAGGGTGTTCTTTATGGCAACCGCGGAAGTGGCAAATCGACAGAAGTGAATCGTTTGTTGGATGTGGACGCAATCAAAAACAAGTTCGTTATTGTGCGGCTGGATGCGCTTGATGAGTTGAATCCTCAAACGTTTAGCGTAGTGGAAGTCCTATCCCTTTTGATCGCTAACGTAATTATTAAATGTCGGGAGGTTTGCGAATCTGAGGGTAAGGCATTCCATGACAGTTGGTTGATTGAAAAGAATCTGCGCGACCTATTGACGCCCTTCTTTCATGAACTGCAGTCCAACATTTCAGAGACAAAGAAAGCGGAAGCATCCGGGGAAGTCAACTTTTTTCAAACACTGAAATTGGCAGTTCGCTTGGGCCAGGACCGGAAGGAAGATTTCTCAAAACATTCCGGTTCGCTTTCCGGCTTGAAGGAAGTGCTAACTAATCTGGTGCAAATCGTCAAAGAAAAAATTCCGGGTCGTGAGTTGCTGGTTGTTGGAGAAAATTTCGATAAAGAGCAGATTCCTCCACAACTGCTAATTGATACTTTTGTGAAATATTCCGCGTTGCTGCGGGATTTGCCGCTGCATTTTTTCTTCACCCTGCCAGTTCCTTTCGTTTATTCCTACGGCGATCAACTTCCTTTCCCAAGAGAGAAGCGCTACCCGATTTATGACGTTCCGGTTTTCAACGAGAACCATGGGGATCACGCGCCGGGCATTCAAGCATTAACGGAATTGGTAGAGAAGAGAGCGGACGTAGGGAAAAGTTTCGGCCCAGGTGCACTTGATCTTTTGTTGAAAGCGTCCGGGGGTGACCTGTACTTGTTGTTTGCCATGACGAATAAGGCCAGCAGAATTACCAAATACCGGGCTGAGGACGCTGCCGAAGCCAATACACAAATCCTACGGAAAGATGCCGTTATTGTTGTCCGGGAGCAGTTGAGTATTTTTAGAAACGAAATGGGAAGTGCTCCTAATTCAAACGATTCCACTTGGGAAGATAAACGAACGAAGCTTCGTCAAATTTATGCTAACGATACAAACGCAAGGGTTCCCGATGCGGTTATGTACGATTTAGTGAGAAGACGGGCAGTGCTGTACTGCAACGGCAAAGGCCGCTATGCAGTGCATCCGCTGGCCGTTCAGATGCTGCGGGAGAATTTCCCCAACGAACCCGGCTTCTACAAAGGTGGCGGGTTGGATCTGGACGCGTGATTCGCGGCTCCGAAGATTGGCTGGTACGGGCCATGATGGATTGGATATTGACCGTCAAACAGGGTTTGGCGCTGGTTACTTACCGATCTTTCCCGGCGCGCGAAAGGGTGTTGCGGCGTTTAGAAGCAGCCTTGGAGCAAAAGCTGCTTTCTACGGAAATACTTCAATGTAAACAGGGAATGCAATTTGTGGCATCGGTGGCGCATGGCACAAGCGATGTCCTTTTTGTCTTGGATCCGCAGCGACTTTTGTTTGGTGAGGAGAATGATCAATCACCAATGTGGGTGAACTTTCACCGGGAGACGTTGGTTGCGCGGCCCGGGGTGCAAATCTGGTGGTTCCCTCCTCAATCGGCGATTCATTTTGCCACACAATTACCGGACTTGAACCGGTTTTTTCTGTTTCGCGAGGATTTGACCGATGAGGATTTGACCAAAGTTGATGAGGAGCCGAATTCGAGGGAGTCGTTGCCTTTAGAAAACCGGCAACAATCTGAAGGTTCATTGAACCTTGCGAATTTGTATTTAGACAGGGCAGTAGAAGCGGCAAAGGGTACTGCTGAGCGGGATCGAATATGGATGGAACTGGGGGTACCGGCATTGCGGCAGTTCCTTCAGGCAGGTCAGCCTGTGGAGATTTCGAAGGGCTTAGACAGGCTTTCGTTGGCAATTGGAGACCCAGTAGAGTTGCTGGGGCACAACAAGAAAAAACTGGATTGGGATCGGGTTCAAGCTTTGCTGGTGGTTGGTGGTGCTTACTTAGTTGGGGCTGGACTCAAGGAAGCGGAAAAGGGCAGAAAGACCAAAGAATGTTCCCGGATAGTTTTGGATTGGTTTGATTCGAATGACCCAGTGGAGAGTCAGCAAATAGGCAAGGCAAAAGCGCTCCACCAACTAGGCATGGTGGCCCAAGAGGAGCGGGACTCTGTGGGAGCGCGGGAGTGGTACTTGAAATCGCTGGCTATTGAAGAGAAGCAGGTGAACCTGCATGGTGCTGCCGCCACCTATCACCAACTGGGCATAGTGGCCGAAGAGGAGCGGGACTTTGCGGGAGCGCGAGAGTGGTACCTGAAGTCGCTGGTTATTAGTGAGAAGCAGGGGAACGTGCATGCTGCGGCCAGCAGCTGTCACCAACTGGGCATGGTGGCCGAAGAGGAGCGGGACTTTGCGAGAGCGCGGGAGTGGTACCTGAAATCGCTGGCTATTACAGAGAAGCAGGGAGACCTGCATGGTGCTGCTATCAGCTATCACCAACTGGGCATGGTGGCCGAAGAGGAGCGGGACTTTGCGGGAGCGCGGGAGTGGTACCTGAAGTCGCTGGCCATTATAGAGAAGCAGGGGAACATCCATGGTGCGGCTATCAGCTATCATCAACTGGGCAGGTTGGCCGAAGAGGAGCGGGACTTTGAGGGAGCGCGGGGGTGGTACCTGAAGTCGCTGGCTATTGAAGAGAAGCAGGGGAACCTGCATGGTGCGGCATTCAGCTATGGGCAGCTTGGAATTGTGGCTGGGCTGGAGGGGCAATTTGTGGAGAGCGGTGGATGGCTGATCCGCAGCATTGTTGCGTTTCGGAAGAGGAATGATGAGCGGGAGGCGCAACGGAATGTAGGTAACTTTGGGATCTTCTATCAACGGGCTGGGACGAAAGATCAGCGGAAGCTGGAGCTGATGTGGCGGGAGGCGGAGTTGGGGGAGTTTCCTTCCGTGAAGACTGCGGGCTGATGGTGATGTGATCTACAGCCACGCCGGTATGGGTAATTGCTGGTGGATCGGGTACACTAGCACTGGGAATGGCAAAATTGGATTCGAGCACGTACCGGCCCAGTGGGTCACGCTGGCTGCTGGTGGCGGGCTTTGGCGGTATGGCATTGTTGATGGCGCTGGCTGGCATTTATGCGATTGCCGCGATCCGGCAGGTGCAGGAAAACGACGTCAGCATTTATGGCGGATTCCTACAGCGCAACATCGCTTTGGAACGGATTCGCTGGTCGATTGTGCTTTCGGCAGTCTATGCGCGGGATTATCTGGTGGATCCTGATCCGCAAAATGCTGCGGAACATTTGCAAAATCTTCTAAAAACAAAAGCTGAAATTGATGTGGCACTGCAGTATCTGCATGGGGCTGTGCCGGAGGCGGAGCGCGCGCTGCAGGTGAGCATTTCCGAATATTGGAATGGGCTGCTGCCGGTGTTTGATTGGACACCGCTGGAAAGGCGTCAATACGGCTATGAATTCCTGGCGAGGCGGTTGCTTCCGCAGCGGGCGCGATTGTTGAGTGTGGCCGAATCTGTGGGCGTGTTGAATGGTCAGCAGTTGGAGGCGGGTCGAGTGCAATCGGAAAGATTGTTTGAAGCGTTCACGCGGCGCATGTTCTGGATACTTGGGGCCACGCTTTTCCTGGCGTTATTCCTGGGCACTTGGACCAGCCGCAACATTTTAAACCTTGAGCAAAATCTGGGGAGAAGGTATCAGGAAATCCAAGCAGGGCAGGAGAATTTGGAAGCACTATCCAGGCGATTGGTAGATGCGCAGGAGGAAGAGCGGCGTAACATTTCCCGGGAATTGCACGATGAAGTGGGGCAGACGCTTTCAGCACTGTTAGTGGAATTGGGGAATGTGGCGGCCCAAGTTCCTGCGGATCAACAGGATTTGGCAGTACGGCTGCAATCGGCGCGTAAGTTGGGTGAGAGTAGCGTGAATGCGGTTCGTAACATGTCCTTACTATTGCGCCCTTCAATGCTGGATGACTTTGGGTTAGTACCGGCGCTGCATTGGCAGGCTCGGGAAATGAGTCGGCGGACGGGAATGAATGTAACTGTTGAGGCTGAGGATTTACCCGATACGTTACCCGATGAGCATAAAACTTGTATCTATAGGTTAGTGCAGGAAGCATTGAATAATGCGGCAAAACATTCGGCGGCAACGAATGTGAAGATCCATGTGGAGGAGCAGCCTGAACGGCTCCGGGTGAAGATTGAAGACAATGGAAGAGGGTTCGATACCAGCAAGACGCGAGGGCTGGGCCTGGTTGGTATGGAGGAACGAGTGCGGCACTTGAAGGGGATTCTGCGGGTGGATTCGATTGTAGGTCAGGGCACTAACATTGCTGTGGAGTTGCCGCTGTGACGAAGATTCGCATTTTACTGGCGGATGATCATACTGTGATCCGTTTGGGCTTGAAGTTACTGCTGGAGCGTCAGGCAGACTTCCAGGTGGTGGGGGAAGCTGAGGATGGCAGGAAGGCAATGCAACTGGCGGAATCCTTGCAGCCTGATGTGATTGTGATGGACGTGGCAATGCCGAACTTGAATGGCATTGAGGCGACGCGGCAGATTACAACGGCGCAGCCGAAAGTGGCTGTGGTGGTGCTGAGCATGCACTCCGATGAGAGTTATGTGATGCGGGCATTGAAGGCTGGGGCGAAGGGATATTTGCTGAAGGATTCGGCAGAGGCGGATTTGATTCAGGCAATTCGGACTGTGGTTACTGGAAAGTCTTACTTCAGTGCGGCGGTGAGTAAGATGTTGCTGGAAGATTATGTACAGAATTTGCGGCAGCGGGGGATAGAGGATAGTTACGACTTACTAACGCCCAGAGAGCGGGAAGTGTTGCAGTTGGCTGCGGAAGGTAAGTCGAATAAAGAATCAGCGGCGTTGTTGAACTTGAGTGCGTATACGGTGGAAACGCATCGGACGAATCTAATGCAGAAGCTGGGATTGCATTCGGTGCCGGAGCTGATTTTGTATGCGGTGAGGAAAGGGATTATTGGATGATGACAATTAAAAAGGCGGGCAGAGTTCTTAAACTCTGCCCGCCCTTTGATTACTGCTAACTGAATTAGAATCTAAACCGCAACGACATAATCGCCCTACGAGCCTGCACCTGCGCACCCTGGATGGTTCCAAAAGCTGCGTTATTTTGTGCCCCAGTCGCGAAGTTGTAGTTAAGACCTGTGTTCGGGTTATTTGGGTTGAAATGGTTCAAAGTGTTGAAGGTTTCCACTCTGAATTCCATGCCATAGCGATCTTCCTGGCCAAACTTGAAATTCTTGGCCAAAGACATATCGAGGTTGAATGCTCCAGGACCATACCGCAAAGTTGGTGGCGTGTTGCCTATGCCCAGCGAATCGATTGCTGGTAGCGTAAAGTTTGCC
>JAYTTF010000228.1:0-48657 GCA_043745195.1 Bryobacterales bacterium
GGCCGCAGTTCGCCTACTCCAGTTTCACCTTTTTCAGGATCATCTTGTATTGGAATTAACTCCGGTTTCAGGATCATCTTGTATTGGACAATTCTCCCAAGCCAGTGGGTTTCAGACTGTGATATAGTCGGGGTGACTGCAAAGCACTGTTTCTAGACAGTCTCAATAGCGGAGAGATGGCTGAGCGGTCTAAAGCAGCGGTTTGCTAAACCGTCGTAGTCTGTAAAGGGCTACCGAGAGTTCGAATCTCTCTCTCTCCGCCATAATTCATAACAACTACATTTCAAGATTGCTCGAAATCGGCCAGTTTGACCGACTAGCTCAGTACTACCAATTTGAGTCTAGATAGCCTCGTCAAGCTGTACAATGGCATTGCTATGCCACGACATCTTGAAGCCGTTTACGAACAGGGGATTTTACGTCCTCTAGCGCCTCTTGTTTTGGCAGAGCACCAACACGTCCATTTGACGATAGAAGAGCGGTCTGGACCGATAAGCTGGGAATCCCCCGAGCCCGTAAACGAGCGGCGCGAAGAATTGCAGTGGCTTGCCAAAGAATCTGGTCCGTATGCTGGTGAGTGGGTGGCACTCGATGGGTCTTGTCTGGTTGCCCATGGCGAAAAACTTGCAGCGGTGAACTCAGAGGCCAAAGCGGCTGGCGTAATCGAACCGTTCTTCGCCCGCGTGCCTAGAGACAAGGGCTTGCCGTTCGGCGGCTGGTAGGCATGCACCAACTGGAATTTGCGCGGGCTTATGATTATTCAGGTAGTTCTCAGTTTGGATGCGAACCACCGTCTATTCTCGAACTGATCCATTATGACTACAGTTAGGCGCAGTTGTACGGAGCCAAATAGATCTGTCGATCATGATCGATCAATCCCACTCGAACGCGATCCATCCAACCGCTCCGGCCCAACACGTTCTTGCGAATCGCCGGATCGGCGAAAAAAATACCATCGAATGGGTGGCAATGCCTAATACATCGAGTTCGACCTCATGCCCGTACGCGTCGAATTGGCTGTTGGCTGTACGAAATCGCATCATGACTCCGCCGGTTAGATCCAGCCCGAGGTCGGAGGCGTAACTGGCCTCGAACAAACAATGCGACGCTCCAGTATCAAGACTGGCGAGAAGGTCGGTCGACGCCGTTCCAGATCGGAGGATTACCGGCAAGGTGATACTAGCATCGTGCCCGGCGTATGAGTGAACTGTTGTGAATGAAAGCTCTGGCATCACCTACCATCCGCCGAAGGGGAGTTCGCCCTCCGTGGGAAGATGGGTCAACAGCGGACGTTCGATTCCTGCGGAGCGGGCTGCGGCCCGAACCGATGCTAGTTGGTCACCGTGCGCGATTAGACGGCTGCCCTCCAAGGCAACCCATTGACCTGCATACTTGCCCGATTCATTGGCAATCCAGCGCAATTCTTCGCGCCGTTCGTTCACCGGCTCCGATGATTCCCAAATCTGTGGCGAATCATTTTCTTCCAGGGTGAGACGAACGCGCTGATGTTCAGACAAGGCAAGCGGCTCAAGCGGACGTAATATTCCTTGCTCATAGACGGCATCTAATTGTCTGACCATAGCACTTTCATTGTAACGGGTTGGCAACCCTTCAAAGGCCGACGCTTCCGGCCACTTTCCCCGACTTATCCAGTACCACCAAGTGAGCATCCTTGGTCTGCAAGTGTTAAACTCAGCGCTAGATGAGAATACTCCTGTTTATTGCGTCCTCACTTATTGGTTTTACCTCTGATACATGCGCAAGACAAATCCATCAATCTCGATGAGGTTTATCGGGACGAAAGCCATTGTCTTGTGGATCCCGAAATTCGTAGCGCGGTAGACAAGCCGATTTCTTGTTTCTGCCGAGACGCCATCGCAAATGCCCGTTATGTTTGGGAAACTTATCTGTTTACTGGAAAAGATAAGAATCTAAATGGCACTGCCCTTATTCTGGAACTCTATGCTGATGCGAAGTGCGGTGAAGGTTTCAATGTCATTGATGCCATCAAATCTAAATGGAATGGCCCAGAGGTTACTCGAACGTATCCACCTGACAAGACGATCGAGCAGCTAACGCCAAATGAACAAGGATTCAGGAGTGTTGAGTACGCCGTGCTTCTAACTTTTCGCAACCCTCTAAGGTAAGGTAACGCGTATCGAGAACTTTATTGCTAAAGAGATGCTCCCGCCAGATTTCAAGAAACTGGGGTGCCCACCCAACGCAGTCTGTCCAAAGTAAGATTTTTATGAAAGAATGGACCATAGTTTTTCACGAGGGCCGGTATAAAAGAGGCGAGCCAGTACAAGGGAGCTTCCTTGCGAAAAAGGATGCAGAAGACAAAATAGCGAAACTCGAATCCGAGCTCACGGACAAAGAGAAAGACCAAGGGGCGCATTTCGTATTGAGAGCTCCATCGCCGATTGAATCTTTTTCAAGGAGCCTCCGCAAACAGGGTCAATCAGGTTTCGGAAAAAGGCAACCACGCAGATAAAATATTTGCCATTCGCCGATTTAGCGGCTAGCAATGTGCTTCGGCGGTTACGGACCCCCAAGACTCGGAGACACCGTCTTCCTTAGCGTGGAAGCCTTTCAAGGTGAAGTTCTGCCTCGTCTCTATCCTCTTATTGTTCAGAATATTCGGAGCCGCTCTGCGGAAGATCATAGTGCTGTAGCGTAGACATAGCGCTCATCACCGTCGTTCGTGGCTAGCACTTTGACCATCTACCGCGCCAACCGGCCAATGAATTCCTCCATGGTTTTATACACACCTTCATCCAAAGGCCCGACGTGCTTCCAGGCCACCTTTCCAAACTTATCCAGCACCACCAGGTAAGCATCCTTTGCATCCTTAAATCCCAGACGCTGCTTCCATGAATCAACGCCGCCGTAGACCGTAATCACGTTCTCTTGATCGGCCTTCGGAGTCCCTTTGCGCATGCCGCTATCGATGAACCATTTACCCATCCTCGCCATGCCGCCGATCATTGGAACTTCGTAGAAGGTAACCTGCGGGTTTTTGTCGAAATCCTTGCGGAAGCGCTTTGCCCAGGCTTCCACTTGAAATCGGGAATCGTAGGAAAATCCGATTAACAATAATGCAACTCGTCCGGACGCTGCGGCTGGCAGTACCGCCGCTCTCCCCGTTAAGAATTCGCCCTTCAGCTCCGGGAGAGGGTCGCCGATTGCCAGTGTGGTTGTGGGTGCCGCCGCATTCGCCATCATTGCAAGCATGCTGATGCAAATTAGCATTATTTTCGCCTTTTGTTCCTCTATAGTAGCCATAAGTGATGAGACTTGCTACAATGGTACTCAGATGCAAAAACATCAGGCCACTCTTTCTTCATATCACTTCCGACGGTCCACCACGGATGGCATCATCCAGGTACTGAACGAAGGGTCTTACGTCATGGCGGAATATAGCGAACGCACTGGTCTTGTGAAGTGGCAGCGAGTTGTACTTGCCACCCAGCGCGAAATCGTTGAAAAATGGCTGCGCGAACGTTATCCTATGCAAGCAGCAAAAGCCGCTAGCAACTAAATAGTCTCACTTTAGCTTTTTCCACTGAGGCTCACCCTCTTTTAAAACGATAACTGTGTTTACCGGTATGTCTACAAATTTTTGTGTGATTCCGGCGGGCCAATGGACCTCCACAGAATCCAATTTGTCCTGCTTTCCCAACCCCAAATGGACACGATAAGGATCGGTTGATCCGAAGCCTTCGCTGCCCTTAACTTCCCGATAATACGTTGCACCACCGGCCTTAACCGTGATTTGTGCTCCCACTGCGAATCGATTGCTCTTCACACCGGTCAACTCCAATGCAAGCCAATGATTCTGGTTGCCGCGCAGATTTCGGTAGAACGCGTTGTAAGCCATATCACCCGGGTAGTGACCACCCAATTGGGCGTAAACATCCAGATCCCCATCATTGTCGATATCCACAAAAGTAACGCCGTGACCCTTATTGCCCAGCCTTGCAAATGGCGTCATCGCGGTTCTATCGGTAAATGTCCCGTCCCCATTGTTGTGGAAGAAGCGGTTCGGTTCCAGACGAGTGAGTTGAGGATCGCCGGTGCCAAAGTAGATGTCCAGAAAACCGTCGTTGTCCAAGTCCGCCACACCCGCTCCCATGGTGCCCATTGGATAGTGCAGCTTCGCAGATCTTGTGACGTCGGTGAAAGTGCCGTCCCGATTGTTGCGGAACAGGCGGCTTGCGTCAGGATGCAGCGCAGTTGCAGATGGCGCGTATCCTTCCTTCAATCCCTCCACTACTGCGGGGAATGGGGCCAGGCTTACAGTTAAAATATCGGGCCAACCGTCGTTGTTGTAATCGAAAAAGAAACAGACAAAACCGTTGTGAGGTGGTTGAATCACGCCAGCCTTTTGGGAAACTTCGGTGAAGTGCCAATTGCCATCGTTGTGATACAGGCGGTTGGGCGCAGTGCCCAATCCGTTAATCAGAATGTCAATTTTCCCGTCCTTATCGTAATCGCCAAGGGCCGCGCCAATGGCACCATACTGAGGTGGCTCATTCAGGCCTGCCGCCTTTGTAACATTGGTGAAAGTTCCATTGCGATTGTTCCGGTAAATTTGCGGGACACTGCCGTCTTTCAGCACGCCATTGGCAATTACAAGATCCAGCCACCCATCGTTGTCCAGGTCACCCCACAAGGAAACGAAGCCATTGCCTGCATCGTCCGCACCACTTTTTTGGGAGACGTCTTCAAAGCGTCCACCGACGTTATGGAACAGCTTGTTTTTCATCGGCCCGCTCCAACCATTGAGTGAAATGTAGAGATCCAACTTGCCGTCGTTGTCGTAATCAATCAGGTTCAAGCTATAGCCAGAGGGAACTTTCGCCAGGCCCACCTCCGCCGTCACTTCTTTGAATGTTCCGCCGTCGTTACGGTAGACCGCCATGAAGGTGCCGCTGCCGGAAACGAATAAGTCCAGGTCGCCATCGCCATCGAAATCGCCCCAGGCGCAGGTGCCGTTGCCATCTAACCGATTCACTCCCAGTTCCGGGGCGATGTCTTTGAATTCCAGATTTAACAGCGGGTTGATGTTTGGAGCCGGGGAAGGGAACAGCGCTTCCTTCGGCAATATTGGCTTTTCGCCGGGGATCAAATCCATTGCGGCTTTCAACAGCCATCGGTCAATGTCGTTCGCGCGCCACTGTAGAGCTTCGTAGAAATTTCGAGCAGCGTCTGCATAGTCACCCATTCGGTAATAGCTGGTTGCGATTTCACGAAGAGCTTCATTCCGCTGGGCGGGGTCTTGGGTGCGCGACAGCGTCTGCTTGAAGTACGATATGGAATCCGCGAAATTGCCTCGGCGGGAAAGCGCTTTGCCCATGGCGAAATAACCGGCCGTTTCTTCGTTGCTAAAGGGCATGGCGTTGTCGACGACGCTGGCTAGCAGCTGAATGGAACGGTCCAGCCCCAGCAGAGGATCGTGCGGAACGCGGTGTTCACTTTCCTGATTGAAGCGGACTTCGCCGGACATCCATTCGGTGAGATTCAGAATGTAGGCGTTGGCATTGGGTTCTAGTTTAGCCACGCGGGATGCAAGTTCATAGGCCAGGTTGGGATCGTAGTAAAGCAACTCGGCCCGGGCGTGGATAATGGCTTTGGCGCGAAGTGCGGGGATGTGTTTGGGGTTCTTTTTTAGAGTGGAGGCAAGCGCTTCCATGGCCAAGGCAAGTGCTGTGCGGCGCTTGGTTACGTCGGTCTCGCGATAGAAATCGAACAGGTAGGAACGGGCCAGTTGATGAACAATTTCCGGATCTTCCGGGCTGGACTTTTGTTGTTCCATCAAAAGCGCTCGCGCTTCTAATGTCTTTCCTTCCCGCAGCAGCTTTAAAGCGGGAAGCAGAGGGCTGGGGGTTTCAGCCACAGCGGGTGCCATTTTATGTTTGCCGTGCTCGGCGGAGGGTTGCTGCGCCAGTAGCCAACCGCAGACCACCAGTAATGTTAAGGCTGTGCCGATTCGAAAAGCCACAACATTCATTATGCGCTTTGTATCACAATCAAAATTGCTGATGCGTAAATTCCTGTTCCTTTTCAGCCTTGCCGCTGCCGCACCCGCGCCATCGAAATTCGGGATTCTGACCCCATTCCCCATGGTGTTGCAAAACTCAGCCACGCCGGAACGCCACCAAATTGAAACCATGCCCGGTGGTGTGGCTATCTTCGATTTTGACAACGACGGCAGGCCCGACATCTTTTTCACAAACGGAGCAACGCAGCCTGGACTTCAAAAAGACGGGCCGAAATATTGGAACCGACTCTATCGAAATTTGGGCAATTGGAAGTTTGAAGATGTCACCCTGCGCGCGGGCTTAGCAGGGGAAGGCTACAGCATGGGGGCCACGGCAGGCGACTTCGATAACGATGGATTTGTTGACCTATTCGTCACAGGCGTAAATCGCAATATTTTATACAGGAACAGGGGGGATGGAACCTTTGAGATGCGCACATTCCCAGCTACGGGCTGGTCGATTTCAGCAGGCTTTTTCGACTACGACCACGACGGCGATTTGGATCTTTTCATCGTCAACTACGTAAAGTGGGACCCAACCAAAGAGCCCTTCTGCGGGGAATTGCAAAAGAACATTCGCACCTACTGCCATCCGAACTATTACGACGGTCTGCCAAATTCGTTGTTTCGGAACGATGGGAAAGGTAACTTCACCGATGTTTCGAAAGAGTCTGGAATTGCAACCCACATTGGGAAAGGAATGGGGTTAGCCTTCGCCGATTATGACAACGACGGCTTTCTGGATGTTGCTGTCACCAATGACACGACTCCCAATTTTCTGTTTCACAACGAACGCAATGGAACTTTCCGCGAAGTGGGGATGATGGCCGGGATCGGCATGAACGACGACGGACGCGCGCTTTCTTCAATGGGTCTGGATTTCCGCGACATTGACAACGACGGCAAACCTGACCTGTTCATCACGGCCCTGGCCAATGAGACGTTTCCGCTGTATCGCAATCTGGGAAAAGGCTTGTTCCTGGACGTGACGTATCCATCGAAAATCGGTCAAGCGACTTTGCCGTGGAGTGGCTGGAGCACCGCAGCCGTTGACTTGGATAACGACGGGTGGAAGGACTTGTTCACGGCAAATGGCGATGTGAATGACAACACTGAAAAGTTTTCCAGCCGTGCATCGAAACAACGGAATGCAGTGTTGTGGAACGGAGCGGGGCAAGGCGGCAGCCGCACGTTTCGAGCGGAAACCTTGGGCACGGCTAGTCTGTATCGTGGAGCAGCCTTTGCTGATTTGAATGACGATGGGGCAATAGACGTTGTTGTCACACGGCTGAATGAATCGCCTATGATTTTGCAAAATCATAGTGCTGGCGGGCGGCACTGGATAGGCTTTCGAGTGCCGTTAGGAACCCAGGTACACATCAGAACTGCGGGCGGCGAACAATGGAATCAAGCAGCGGCTGCAGTGGGTTATGCAAGCTCATCCGATCCGGTTGTGCATTTTGGTTTAGGTAGCGAAAAAATGATTCTTGAAGCTGAATTTATTTATCCAGATGGCCAATCGAAAAAATTGCAAAACTTGAAGGTTGACCGCTATTTAAGACCCTGAAGCTTCTCTACTTTTTCCAGCAGCAATTTCGCCGCTTCGCGCCCAGGTTCCCAGGAAAGTGCCATTCGCAAGAGACGCTCGGCGTCCGCTAAGTTGCCCTGCTGGTAGCGCACCCTACCCAACTCGGCGGCTGCTTCCGATGAACGGTTTAGAAGTTTAAGCGAAGTTTCCAGCATATCTGCTGATTCCGAGATGCGGCCTGAGCGGAATAGGAAAATGCCATATCGCAGCCGGGCTTCCCCTGCGGAATCCTTGGCCGCTAGAGCTTTTTGAAACTCCTTTTCGGCCTGCTGGTTATTTCCCAAAGCCTCCAGAGATTGACCCATTGCCGTAAATGTTCTGCCGGTTTGAGGCTCCTCCAGTTTTAAGATTCGAATGGCCGACTCGAACTTGTTTAATGCGTAGAGGGCTCGCGCCCAAAAATAACAGGCATCGGGTAACTTCTTATCCAATCCGCAAGCATTTTCAAATGGCTGCTCTGCGGCTGTGTAGTCCCCTGCCATGGCATAGGCGACGCCGAGTGCCTTCCATGGTTGCGCTTTCGCCGGCGTTTGCTTCACGGCCAGTTGCAGCCGCGCTACGGCCTGTTGCAGTTTCCCTTCTTCAATTAGCCTTACACCGTCGGAATACGGGTCGTCGAATGCTGTAGCCAACGGTACTGCAAGCTGAAAAAATAGTACAAAAAGGAAGTTCATCGACATCTAAAGTTTGCCACATGATTGGCATAACGGGTAAACTTGAGGATTCCATGGGCTTTGGCAAAATCGGCCAGACTTTTTCGGCATTAGAAATCCACCTTATCGTGAAAGACGATCTGCGTCGTGTTGAAGAAGAAATTCGCCTGGAATCCCTTGCCAGTGTGGATACGGTTACGGCAATCACACGCCACCTGCAGGTAGGCGGCGGGAAACGGCTTAGGCCGACGTTGCTGCTTCTGGCTTGCCGCCTGTTCCAACAACCTAGCGACATGGCCATCCGTCTGGGTGCTGTGGTGGAAATGGTTCACACCGCGACACTGGTGCATGATGATGTGATCGATGTTGCCGGCACTCGCCGTGGTCGAGCTTCGACCAACATGATTTGGGGTAATCATACCAGTGTGCTTGCTGGTGATTGGCTTTACATGCAGGCCTTTCAAATGGCTTTGAAGGAGCGAAATTTCCGTGTTCTGGACCTGCTGATTTCCCTGACCCAACTGATGGTGGAAGGCGAGGTTCTGCAACTGGAGAGGATCGGGAAACTTTCCGTTACTGAGAACGATTACATGGACCTGGTGGATCGCAAGACTGCCAGCCTTTTTTCCGTCTGTGCAAAGCTGGGAGCGATTGTCGGCGGCGCAAGCGAAGAAGAGGAGAACCGCTTAGGCAACTTCGCCTGGAACTTAGGCATGGCGTTCCAATTGGTAGACGATATTTTGGATTTCACCGCTTCCGAATCCGTGTTGGGTAAACCAGTGGGCAATGATCTGCGGGAAGGCAAAATTACTTTGCCGTTGATCTACGCATTGGAACAGGGAACTGCGGCGGAACGGAGCATGGTTGAATCCGTTCTGAAGGCGGGGGACTACACCGAAGTTTCCTTTGCACAAATCTTCGATTTGGCCGAATCGTCGAAAGGAATTTATAGGGCCCGCGAACGGGCCCAGGTATTTACGGAAACAGCGCGCGACATCATCGCCACTTTCCCTGATTCACAAACACAAAGGGCTTTGGCGGCCGTTACTGAGTTGATCACTGATCGCGACCACTAGTAGCTTCCGCCCCCTTTTATAGCCAAGTTTAGAAATAGCCGGTGGCCAGTTCCGGTTTGGCTTCGAGTGCAAGCTTCCAGCAACTTCTGGCTTCGGCTTCATTACCCTGACTCATCATGGTGTGGCCCAGGTTCAAGAAAGCCTCGGCGAATTCCGGACGTTCGTTGATGGCCTCCTGGTAAAGGCGCGCCGCATCTTCAAAGTGGCCTTGGCGATGCAGTAGAAGCCCGGTGTTGTAGAACAATTCCGCTCCGCGTTCACCCATATCAATCAGGCGTGCCTGATGTTCCAGTGCATCCTCGTTGTTCTTCAGTTCAATAGCAATAGCCGCCAGCCCACGGAAGGCATCCAGGGAATCGGGCGCCAAAGCGAGCAGATTTTGATAAGTCTTCTTGGCCGCCTCAAAATTATTAGACTTCCATTGCGCCAAAGCAAGGTTGGCAATGGCATCTTGCCAATCGTTCCGTTTCTTCAAGCAAGCTTCAAAAGCTTCGCAAGCCCCGCGCCAGTCCTGCCGTTCCAGGCGCAGATAACCGAGTCGGAACCATGCCTGCTCCCATTCCCCTTCGTTTGAACAAACCTTCTTGTAAAGTTTCTCAGCATCTTCCTTATTGCCAAGTTCTTCGAGGACGGTGCCCAAGTTGAATAACAAATCCGGAACATCAGGAGTGATTTGCAAAGCCTTTTCGTAGGCATCTTTGGCACCCTTGAAATCCTTGCTTTCCTGACGCGCAATCCCTAAGTTGAGGAATGCCTGCTTGGCATCAGGACGGATCTGAATAGCCTGTTCCAAAGCTTTTGCAGCTTCAGCGGGCTTCTTCACTTTCTGCAAAGCTACGCCCAGGTTGAAGCTTCGTTCAAAGTGGTCGGGGGTGATTTGCACTAATTTTTCGCAATACCGCACGGCCGCTTCAAAGTCGCCTTGTAGGAAAGCGCAGGTGGCCATTCCTTCAAGGGCAGCTTCGGAGCTTGCATTCAGGTTCAACAATCGTTCGGAATACTTCTTCAACGCGGCATCGTCTTTGCGAGCCACGGCGATGGCCACCAAGTTGGTGAGAGCGTCTTCAGAGTGTGGGTGTTTTTGCAAAAATGCCTCAAATACCGGCACAGCTTCATCAAACCGCCATAACATTTGGAGAGAAACGGCTTTGGAAAACTTAGCGGTTTCGTCTTCTGGGCGGCTGGATAAGTAATTGTCCAGAACAGGGAGCGCCAGTTCCGCTTTCCCTAAATGCAGGAGACAAACAGCCTGCCCTAACTGCGCTTCTATGCGCTTGGGTTCATTGGCAACAACCGCTTCAAACCGTAGGCTTCCTTGTTCCCACTGGCCTGTCTTTTCCAGGCAAACCGCCAGGTTATACATGGCCGCACCGTTGCGCGGAGACAGTTCAACCAGCTTTGTGTAGCTGATAGTAGCCTCGGTCCAGTTCTCCAGCTCGCAAAGAACGTGAGCGCGGGCCGCCAGGATCTCCGGATTGTTGGGCGCAATGACTACTGCTGCGTCCAGTTCCTTCAATGCTTCCTTTGGTTTTCCGTCAAGATGCAGGGACACGGCTCGTGCCAGCACTGACTGCGATTCGGAATCACCGGAAACTTCCCTTGGAAAACCGGCTTTAGATAGTTTTTGTTTCAGACTCATTTTTTTACACTCCCGGATGAAATAGTTTCGTAAGGTGCGATTAATGCACAGAGACGGCCGAAGGTATCATTGTTGTGAGTTAAGGAAACGCGGAAAACCCTTGATTCCTCACCTCGCCCCGAAAATAATCCGATGCCACCAAATTTAAATTTGTCATCGGTGAAAGAGTCAACAATTTGGCCCTGCACCGAAGTCGTAAAGGAATTTCCTGCAACATCAACAGAAATAGTGAATATCGTATCGCCGCGGTGCGTAATTGGAACCGGAATGAATTGGGACTTCATCTTCCTGCCTCCTATAACCGCGTAGCGCTCTAATGAAACAGTGGGCACCGGGCCTGGACGCGTAATCACCAGACGGCCCGCATAGTAGTTGTTCAAATCAAGCGACCGGAACACCCAGCCCATGGATTGCCGATCCAGACTGGCTGTGACTTCAAAGTGATAGTCGATCATGGACATGGAAGGACTAAACAATGCCAGCTGTCCCACGCGAACAAGACCCGTTCTGTCATAACTCCATGTGTTCGCCCAACCCTTTCGGCCTCCCCATTGGGAAAGTCCGGAATGAAAATCTTCTTCATGCGCAATCGCGGCGCGGAAGGCAACGCGCTGTTTAAATTTGTCCCAACTGTCGGCTTGATCGGGCATCTGTCCGCCAATTGCGACCTGGGGTGGCGTAGCACGCAAGGGGGCTTCTTCCTTTGCTGGTTCCGCCTGCTCGCTTGAAACTGTGGTGCCTGGTTTAGTGTATGCGTCGTAGGCCGGTTCTACCGAGTTCACCGTTTCGACCACTGGTATAGGCGCCTCCGCTGGAGCGACCGGTTTTTTTGTTGTCCCCGCAGAAGTGTATAGCCAGACTCCAATAATTACGGGCAGACTGAGCATGATCCATTTCAGATCTGCGGGTGCTTTTAGCCAGAAAAGCGAAAATCCAGCGGAATGCTTCTTTTGTTCCAAGCTGCTGCGCAAAGACTTCTCGGCAGATTTTTCGTTGAACGCTAAGGGCTCCACCGAAAGGCCGGAAACAGGCTTTTTGCCTTCCACGAGCATCTGTACCAAGCCTATTGAGGTAGTGTTCGCCTTTGCGCGTGAATACTTGACCTTGTTTACAACCGGCAGCGACACCAGATCCGCGAAGGGTGGAATCGCTTCCTGTTTGACAGATTGTTGGATCGATTCCCAATCCAATTCCGGCTCAAAAGCCAGAGCTACAAGTCGAACAGGAAGACTACTAGCTTCGATTGAAATTGGGACTGATAAGTTAGAGGCAAAAGCTCTAAGCGGAATTGCATCACCGGTCAAGTCCAAACATAGTGTGGTCTTTGATGCAACCAGTCCATTTATTTTCTGAACATAGAGTGACTTGGATCCTATTCCGAGCAAGTCAGGTGGGCAAATTGCCGGTCTCATGAAGTAAAAACGCATTGCCCCATCGGGCTCTTCCTTCCTGGAATCTCGAACTTTGAATTGAAGAAAGGGTTCGCAATCATCAAGTCCCGCTAAAGCCAGGGTGGGCACTGTCCGATAGCGCTTTATTCCTACGGCGAAGCGAGGAAATGATTCAAGGGTAGAAAGCCACTCGTGCAATTCCGCTTGCAGCGAGTTTCCGTGTGCTGGTTTTGCTTGACTGAGTGCTAAAGTAAATTGCTGTTCGACCAGGTCCGGACCAACGCTGCTTTCAATAGCCGGGGACAATTTGAAAAAGTTTTGGGTCGGATGTGTTGGTTCGCATTGCTCGATTCCATAATGAAGTTCTTTGCCTTTTTGGATGGAAGGAAGGAATATGTTTTCTACCAATCCGGCAAATGGGGGTGCATCCAAAACACTTTCAACTAGTTCGTCCTCAGCTAATTTGGGTAATTGCCGAAGTATTGGCTGCGGGAGTGTCCAAGGTAGCGGGTTCCCTGCCGGTACTACTAAAACTGGTTCGACAAAAGAAAGATCGAATAAGATATTTTCCGATTCGGCGGCCAGCCCAAAGCCAGTGTGCAATTCGAGATTGTTGTTGATGGCCGGAAAGACAGGTGGAGGAATTGTCCATTGTTGCGCTGATGCTTGCGTCTGTTGCCCCAGCAAACGTCTGGACGCAATCACTGCGGTCCAGTCTGCAAATCCTGATACAGGGGGTGGAGGAATCTCCAGATCGCTTTCGATAACCGCGCGCACACTCCTGACTCGAGGCTGCTGGATGGGCCACTGAAGCTGGCTCGTTACGGGTGCTTCTCCGTTTGTCTTGACAAAGGAGAGATCGAACAAGCTTGAGTCCGTTTCCTCTGCTATAGCAAAGCCTGCGTGCAATTCAAGATTGTTGTTGAATGCTAACAGGATGGGCTGAGGATCTGTCCATTGCTGCGAGGCTGGCTGGGGTTGGTGCTTCTGCAAACTTCTGGACGCAATGAAAGTAACTTGTTCCACTAACCCTGATACAGGGGGTGGAGGCATTTCCAGATCGCTTTCAACGACTGCATGAAGTGGCCGGAATCTTGGTTGAGGGAGCCCCCATGCAAGCGGATGGGTTGTCTGCAATCCTACGCTTGGTTGGGCGATGGCGAATTCAAACAAAATAGAGCCGCTTTCCGACAACGCAAAGCCAGTATCCAGATCCAAACTATCATTGAAGGCAACCAGCCTGGGGCAGGGTATTGCCCATTCTTCAGAGGCCAATTTCGGTTGATTCGCCTCCAAATTTCTGGCTGCAATGAAGATGCTACTTTCCCTTGGCCCCGCTATTGGAGGCGGAGGCATCTTCAAATCGCTTTCGATCATTGCACGCTGCAACAGGATACTTGGCTGAAGGCTTCCCCAGGGCAATGGATCGCTTACGAGAACATCGCTGCTTGCACTGGTCAAGCGGGGATCAAATTGAATGTCCTTCGATCCCACCAGTTGAAGACCTGTGGGTCCAGATGGATGACCATTGAAGGCCAATAATCTGGAGGCGGGAGCCGTCCATTCTTCAGAAGCAAGTTGAGGTTGGTGCTGCTGTAAACTCCTGGACGCAATAAAGTGGCTTCTTTCCAGCAGCCCGGATAGAGGGGGCGGTGGCATCTTTAGATCGCTATCGATCTTTGAAGTTGGCAGGAGAACTCTTGACTGCTGAAGCGGCCAGGTTAGGGGGGCTGGCGTCTGCCCTTCCGAAGATGCCATCCGGGCTTCAACGATTAGCGGTACTTCGGCAGCTTCTGCAAATTGCAGCCCAAGCTGGGATTGCAAGCTGCCATTGAAGACTAAGAGTTTGGAAGACGGAATTGCAGCTTCTTCGGATGCTGGCTGCAGTTGGTGCGCCTTCAGACTTCTGGCTGCAAGGACAATGCTATTGTCCACCGATCCGGATACCGGAGGTGGAGGCATTTTTAGATCACTTTCAATGCTGAATTGGAGAGCAAGTAAAGCTTCTGCAGACTTTTGCCAGGATTGGAACTGTTTGTTAGTTCCTGAACCGGCAACGATTCCTGCTCGTCCGAAAATGGGGAAGGAGAGTACAACACTTCCTGCCAGCGGTGCTGCCAGATTGTGTTCAAACGCCAGGTTGAGCGCAGGCACCGCTGGCTCACCTTTTGACCAACCTACGGGTAGATGTAGTCCACTTGGAGAATACCTTATATCTTTTTGTTGACCTTCGGAAAGCGGCAAGACAACAAGTCCGCATCTCTTACGCCGAAGGACGGCCCCCAACTGCAGCCGTGCAAATTTGGGTTGCGCTGAAAACCCTGGAAATTCTAAAACTTGGATAGCATTCCGTTTCCCGACTATCGCCACGGGGCAATATTGGCCTACTATGTCGTGCTCACGATTTGAAATAGTGGCTTTCAACGGGGCTTCGGAGCTTCGGCTAACCGGAGGCGGCGGGGCAGCGATCGGCGGGGAACTCACTATATCGGCTAAAGCGTGGAATAGTAGTTCATCGGAAGGATTCTCATCTATGCTATCGACCTCATTGGCGAGTCCCGGCGATAGCACCACTGTGCTGCCGTCGTATCCTTGAGCCTTTACAGCAGAAGAGGATGGCTGGGATATCGGCTCCGGATCCGTGTTTATGCTGGTTAGGGCATCAAACAGGAGATCGTCCGAGGGACATTCCTCAACCCCATCTTGGAAATCAGACTCTCGACCCGGCGGGTTTGTCCTGGTGGTGCTGGGGATTGAGCGAGATCGTGGATTCTCTGCTGTCCTGGCGCCGGCCATGTGATGAGCAGATTCAAGAGCTGCTGAGTAAGCTGAGGCATCCGGTGCCTTCAGTGGTTTGGATTCAGACAGGGTGTTTTTGGCCAGTTCCTTTAAAGTGCTGGAACCCCTGTGCACGCGCGTGTTCTCGCCTGACCGCCCACTCAGAAGACGCTCCATCGCCATGATGGATTGCTCCCTCATGTACTGCTTGCGATGATCGTCCGAGCAAAACTCGGCGTCTTTCAGGCGCCGGAAGATCGGTATTGATTTTTTGCAGAATATACACTGCATGGTTAAATGGTCAGAGGACTGCTACTGTCCATATTAGGGAACGATGGTGATTTTTAGAACGCAGCAAAGCACTTAAAGCGGTAGGTAATATTGCAGATACCCTAGTGGAATTCTAGAG
This sequence comes from Bryobacterales bacterium, assembly GCA_043745195.1. Taxonomy (GTDB): domain Bacteria; phylum Acidobacteriota; class Terriglobia; order Bryobacterales; family Bryobacteraceae; genus JANXSF01. The sequence goes on from JAYTTF010000228.1 coordinate 15,578, forward strand.
CGATAACCTTAGGACGACGACTTTATGACTAGATCGGAACGCCTAAAGACCGCATCATCGATATTCACCCCAAGTCCAGGACCGGGCGGGAGCGGAAATTCGCCACCAATGGGCGCCAAATCGGGAGTGATGATTCCCAGGTATTCTTCCCCGTAATGACGCCTTACCGTTTCCAGAATTCTAAGGTTTGGCAAGTTTGCAGCTAAATGGAGCGAAGCGGCATGGAGAACGGGGCCTCCGCAATTATGCGGAGCCACCGGTAAATAGTGCGTTTCGGCCATGGTTGAGATTTTCTTAGCCTCAGAAATGCCGCCAGTCCAGCAAATATCAGGCATGATAATCCTGGCCGCACGGTTTTCCATCAATTCCCGGAACCCCCAGCGTGTCATCAATCTTTCTGAAAGGCAAAGTGGCAGTTTGGTGGATCCGGCAAGCTCCGCGTAGGCTGCCAAGTTATCTTGAGGCAGCATTTCCTCCAGCCACATAGGTTGGAGAGGTTCAAGCTCTTGGGCAATCTGGATGGCTGCTGGGAGCGACCAGAAACCGTGGAATTCCATTGCCACTTCCATCTCCAGACCAAATTCCTGGCGAATAAGGCGTAACGGCTCCAACCCCTTGCGCATTTGAGAAGCGGTGATGAAATTGCCCCGTGTTTGACGGGCGATATCATCAAATGGCCAAATCTTCATGGCTCGAATGCCTGACGAAAGTAGCGATTCAGCCAAACGAACCGCTTCGGTAAGGAAATCCAGCCGATCGTAGCAGGTGTTATAGGTTGGAATGGTCTGGCGGGATGCTCCGCCCAACAATTTGTAAATGGGTTGGTTTGCTACTTTTCCAGCCAGATCCCACAGTGCAATATCAACGGCAGAGATGGCCCGCATTTCCGCACCAGCCCAACCTGAATAGGACACGGCCAGGAACATATCTGCCCAAAGTTTGTCGATTTCGGAGGGATCTCTGTTTAGAAGGATCGGAGCCAGAGTCTCAAGAACCACAGCACCTTCAACTGCGGGATTCGGGTAGGTTTCGCCTAATCCAATCAAGCCCGTGTCAGTGTGTATGCGAACCCACAGCCATTTGATAGGGCCTGCATGGACGGTGATTCCGCCTGCAAGCTGAAGTGTTTCTACTTTAGTGATCCGCAAGGTACACGAACAGGCTGCGCTGTTACAAAGCTTCGGGCATGGACAATCCGGACTTCATAAGAGCTTTGGTCAATACTTCTCCACTAACGCATTCAGCAACACTGCGGGCAATGGATATTTCGCAAATCAATAGGACCCTGGCGCGATCCAGCATCTTTTTCTCCCGGAAGGAGAGCGGTTTTTCCTGCTGAATGATAATTAGCGTTTTGAAGACTTCTGCCACTGCAAGAAGTCCGCCAAGCCGCATCTTATCGGAATTTTCTTTGAATCGGTCTTTCCAATCGGCGGTCAGCTTAATGGAACCGTCAGAGAGGAATGCGAGAACTCTGCTTACATCGGTCACCTTGGTTACTTTTCGCAATCCCACTTCGCCTGCGTGGGAAAAAGGCACCATTACGGTCAAACGATTTGTGGCCAATCGGAGGAGATAAAATCGCTCCATCTGAGCCCCAAAATTGCGGCTGCTGATGTTTTCAATCACCCCAACGCCGTGGTTCGAATAAACAACTCTTTCACCAATTTGAAAGGTCATGCTTGGACCCCATACCTTTGTAACCGATATTTAACAACTTGGAATAGCTTGGTTGAATTGTAAGGTGGTTGTAAAGTTTCGTCAAGTAGTAAAATGTTACATAAACCCTAGACCTGCATCAGCTTTTGGATATGTCCCTAGAGAATAGGGGGATTACCTCTGAAGTTTCATCAACTTGAGAAATTAAAATGAATCCGAAGCCAAGACAGAAGAATAGATAAATTATTTGAAGTTACGGCTGAGCCAGAGGCACGACTATACACCTCCTGCAGGTGCTGTAATTCTATCCATTTTCCAACACTGACACGAACGTAGGGATAGTGGCAGAATTATCTGATTATCGACAACCTAAAAAGGGGGGATTCTGGAACTTTTTCTGGTCTTCATACCCTCCCAAGGGGGCACTATTTCAGGAGGGTTATCGATTCAATCGAATCCATCCGCGGAAAGGCACGATCCATATACTCGTTTGCTTCCAGTTCCATTCGCTTAGGATCAGGACCATTGCCTGTTGGTGGATGGTCTCCGTAAAGGAAGCTGAGCTTATCGGCCACCTCCATACCTTCCACCACTTTCCCAATTGGCGCGAAGCCATCTTTGTCCAGCGCTAAATTATTCTTTAGATTGATGAACAGCTGCGAGGTTCTGGTGGCCGGACCACGGGCTGCAAAAGTCACGGTGCTGCGGACATTCTTTTCCAATACAGGGTCGTCAGCGATCTTCATTTGCCGCCAAAGAGCCTGAATTTTGGGATCGCGATGAACGCCGAATTGCGCTACAAAGCCCCGCAGTACGCGATGAAATTTCACTTTGTCAAAGTATCGTTCCTGGATCAGTTCATAGAAGCGGTCGGCACCTTTAGGGGCCCAGTTGCGATGAATCTCCATTACAATCGGTCCTTTCGTGGTCACCATCTTCGCCTGAAAAACATCCGGGGCGTGCACTGGTTCTTTCTTTTTCACTTCAACCTGTTTTTCAGGCGCACAACCGATTAAGAAAACGAACCCAATTGCAATACAAACAATTCTCATTTCGCATCTCTCCAATTTGGTCCAACACCGGCTTCCACTATTAGGGGGACTTCCAGCTTCGCCACTCCCTCCATGACCCGTTTCACCATTGCCGCAGCAGCTTCGACCTCTTCGGCGGGCGATTCCAGCAACAATTCATCATGCACTTGCAGCAGCACTCTTGTCTTCATTTTCTCCTGGTCCAGTTCTTTGTCCAGCCGAATCATCGCCAACTTTATCAAGTCTGATGCTGAACCTTGCAGCGGCGTATTCACTGCTGTTCGTTCCGCAAATCCCCGCATGTTAGGATTTCGCGATTGGATCTCAGGAATAGGCCGCCGCCTTCCGTGCATGGTCAAGGCGTAGCCAACCTCACGTACTTGAGCAATGGTTTGGTCAATCCAGCGTCTTACTCCTGCATAGCGTTCAAAATAGTTTTTAATATAAAGTTGAGCTTCCCCACGGGGGATTCCCAACGATTGCGACAAGCCGAACGCTGTTTGTCCATAAACAATGCCGAAATTCACGGCTTTGGCGCTACGGCGCATCTCGGGAGTAACGAACATTGGCGCCGCACCGAAAACCTCAGCAGCTGTGCGGGTGTGAATGTCCTCGCCATTGCGGAACGCATCCACCAATACAGCATCCTTTGAAAGATGGGCCAACAGACGCAGTTCAATTTGCGAATAGTCAGCAGCGATCATAACCCAGCCTGGTTCGGGAACAAAGGCGGCTCGAATTTCGCGCCCCAAGGAACTACGAATCGGAATGTTTTGCAGATTCGGATCGAAGCTGGAAAGCCTTCCTGTTGCCGCGCCCGTTTGGTTGAACGTGGTGTGCACTCTACCAGTTCCCGGTTTGATCATAGTGGGAAGGGCATCCACGTAGGTGCTTTTCAACTTCGAACTACCGCGGAATTCCAGCACCTTGGCCGCAATTGGATATTCAACTGCGAGCGTTTCCAAAACATCGGCACCCGTGGAATAGTTCTTCGTCTTCCCGGTTTTGCCTTGCACTGGCAGATTCATTTCCTCAAACATCACTTTGCCCAACTGCAGGGGAGAGTTGATATTAAAACTATGTCCGGCCAGCGCGTGAATCTCTTCGGTCAACCTGGTGATTTCCGTTTCCATCTGGCTGGAAAGGCCGCTCAGAACTGCGGTATCCACGCGGATTCCGGTTCGCTCCATACGGGCCAACACCGGCGAAACAGGCAAGTCGATTTCTTTGTAGACCGCAAGTCCGCCCTCTTCTGCAACTCGCGGCCCAAGCTTTGCGGCAAGCTTCCAAATTAGATCGGCTTTGGCAGCAGCGCCTGGCAGAGGTTTTTCGCCAAAATGAGTTTCCGAGAGAGATTCCAGGCGGCACCCTCCCGGATCAGCATTGAGTAGGAACGCCTCCAATTCCACATCGCGAGTTATGGCAGCCGCATTTTCGTACTCGCGGAAAATGTCTTTGGCGTTGTGGACTATCTTTTCTACCATTTCATCATGTAGGAGGGCCGCTGCAAGGGCACGCGGGCCGCTGATAGCTTTTCCTTCAATGGCAACACCTAGGCATGCTTCTTCCATTGCCAACGCCACCGGACCATTGCCGCAAAACGCCGCCAGTTCAGCAGCCGTTGCGAAGGTACCAAATTCAGCAATACGAACCACTGCCGGGGTGGATTTTTCGAAGTCTTTTAGAAAGGTGAAAAACTCCAGTTCGCGGTAAATCTCACGAATCGCGTCGGCATCCGGAGGGGTCAATGCTAGTTCTTCGAGCGAGCAATCCACTGGGGCTGAAGTATCCACGGTCGCCAGCCGTTTACTCAGCAAGATTTGTTCGCGATTGTTCTGAAGGCTTTCGCGATAGGTGCGTTTTTCCACTTCAGCTGCATGTTCCAGAGCCGATTCCACCGATCCAAATCGCAGAATCAGGTCCTTGGCACCCTTCTCTCCAATTCCAGGGGCGCCGGGAATATTGTCCACGGCGTCCCCTTTCAATGCCAGCAGATCGGCCACTTGCGAAGGGGCGACTCCAAGGAACTCCTTCACCTGTTCCGGACCATACATTGCATCTTCTTTGGCCGGGTTCAGCATAGTGATTTTGTCGGTCACTAATTGCATCAAATCCTTGTCGGAGGTAACAATCACAACTTCGTAACCATTGGCTGCATAGCGCTGGGCAAGGCCTCCAATTACGTCGTCGGCCTCGAAACCCGGAAATTCCAAAACAGGAATTTTCATTGCCTCAAGCAAGCGTCGAACCAATGGAATTTGTTCCAGCAAATCAGGGGGAGTCTCCGTGCGATTCGCCTTGTAGGCGGCAAATTCCGCCTCGCGAAATGTTGGACCCGTGCTCTCGAAAATGGCGGCCAAGTAATCAGGCTTGTGCGATGCCATCAACTTGCGAACCATGTTGTGGAAGATAAAAACCGCTTCAGTTGGAACCCCTTTTGAGGTGCGCATTGAAGGAGCACCGGTGCGGGCACGTGCGTGGTAGGCGCGGAAAATATAGCCGAACGAATCAATCAAAAAAAGCCGGGGCATCCGTTCAGGATAGCGTAGTGTCTGGAACGCCAGTGCCAAGATTTATGATGGTTGACTCGATGCAGCTAATCCATTGAGCAGCATTCGCCAATGGAGTCGGGCAAGATCACTCAAATCGTTGTTGGGGCCCATGCTCTGGTCAAGATGCCCAGCCATTGCTAACGTTGCTAAGCCGTGAACCCCACCCCAAATCACAACTGCAATAGGTACGGGATCTCCGCCCACTATTCGACCAGCCTTCTGCTCTGCGGCAATTGCGTCAACTAGAACAGCAAAAGCACCGTCTGCTTCAACGCTCAACTCAGGGTAGTCTTCACACTTCTGAACAGCCCCACTAAACATTGTTTTGAAATGGGAGTGGTTCGCCATGGCAAAGCCTACATAGGCGACGCCCATCTCTTCCATTGGATCCTGGCCGTTTGTGCGGGCAAGATCAACGGCCGATTGCAGAGTCTGACGGAAAAGCCGGAATCCTTCCAGTGCCACGCGAGCCAACAGCGCTGGTTTGTCTTTGAAATGGCGGTATAAAGCGGTTCTAGAGACACCAAGCCTTTTAGCAGCGTCGCGCAAGGTTAGGGCTTCGACGCCTCCTTGACCAATGATCTTGATCGCAGCATCCACCATTGCGCTTTCAAGGTTGGGATGATGATAAGCCCCCTTCGGTTTACGTTGTAATTTGGCAGCCACGATCCTAGGTTAAAGAACGATGTTGACAATGTCAACATCGTTGAGTAGCATTATGTTGACAGTGACAACATGAAAACACTTTGGGATACAAACAAGCCGCTGACTGCGGTGGGGTTGCTGATGCTGCCTGTGCTTGCACTGGCTCTGATTGGATTAGTTGTGGATCCACGGTTGATCACGGGGGCTCCGGCTTGGCTGAAACCCGCCAAATTTGCCGTTTCCATTGCGATTTACTCGTTCACCTTTGCGTGGATGTTCCGCTACTTGCGGGATTGGCACAGGGTAAGAACTATTACAGGATGGATTACCGCAATCACAATGGTGCTTGAAATTGGAATCATTGGCGCACAAGCCGCACGCGGCACTATCAGCCATTACAATACCCGAACGCTGCTGGATGCCGTTTTATTTTCAATTATGGGCATTGCGATTTTGATAGCTTGGCTTGCATCGGTGGCGATCGCAGTTGCTCTGTTTCGGGAGCGGTCCCTTGGTTCACCAATGGGATGGGCATTGAGGCTGGGAATGCTGATCACCGTATTTGGTTCGGCAACCGGCGGTTTGATGGTTACTCCAACGAAGGGGCAATTGAGCCAGGCGCGGATTACGCGTCAACTGCCGATATCAGGAGCACACACGGTGGGAGCACCTGACGGCGGACCGGGAATCCCCGGAACCGGTTGGAGTCTTAAGCACGGTGACCTTCGCGTACCGCATTTCCTTGGCCTGCATGCCATGCAGGTGTTGCCCTTCCTGGCGTGGGTCCTGAAGCCTAGGCGTCCAGGCTTAGTATTCGCTTTGAGTGCCGGTTATGCGGGGTTGTTCGTAGCACTGTTGGCGCAAGCATTGGCAGGCGTTCCATTGTTAGGAGGTGCATGATGAACCTGGAAATCTTATTTTCAATTTGCAGTTCAGTGGCAACAGTTGGCTGGGTTTTGTTGGTGTTTGTTCCAGGGAAACGCTGGTCCTCAACAATCGTGGCTGGTCGCGCGATTCCTCTACTTCTGTCCGTTGTTTATCTATTCCTGATAGCAACGCATTGGGGCGATAGGGTCGGCGGATTCGGATCCCTCAATGAAGTTGCAGAGCTGTTTTCCAATCCATTCCTTCTACTGGCAGGCTGGATCCACTACCTTGCGTTCGACCTTTACGTAGGAGCGTGGGAGGTTCGAGATGCCATTCAAAATGATGTGCCCCATTGGATTGTGGTCCCATGTTTAGTCCTAACGTTTTTGTTTGGACCAATCGGACTCTTGAGCTATTTTGGCGTGCGGACAATAGGGAAACGACTCAACTCTGCAACAAAAACTTGAACCAATTGCTATATTGAAACAAATCTGGTTGCTGTGTTAATACGTCTACTTATTCCCTTTCTTTTAGCTTCTGCTTGTTTGTTTGGGCAAGGCCCGTCGGGCAGTCTTACAGGAACAATCACAGATCGCTCGGACTCCGTCATCAATGGCGCGACGATCACAGCCACCAACGCTGGAACCGGTGTTAGCTTTAAGACCACCACTTCTTCTGGAGTCTATAATTATGGCTACGACAGTGGCCTGGTGAACCCGTACATCCAGAATTGGAATGTTTCCCTCACTCGACGTCTTCCCGGCAAGCTAACCCTTGACGTTCGCTATGTAGGATCGAAAGGGACGCGATTGTTCCGAAGCACCAACATCAACGAAACCAATATCTTCGAAAACGGAATTCTGGAAGCCTATTCATCAGCCCAGGCTGGTGGCGAATCGGCGCTGTTTAACCGAGTATTCAATGGTTTGAATATAGCAGGCTTTGGTTTGGTGGACGGCCAAAACGGGCGCACTGGTGCGGCAGCAATTCGCTTCCTGCAACCAGCCGCTTTTGCCAACAATAATCCGGCTACCATTGCCACGTACTTGAATTCATCCACACAGGCTGGCCTTCCCGGCTCGTTACTGCAGAGGGGAAATCTTCCGGAGAATTTCGTGGTGGCCAACCCGCAGTTTGGTGGAGTGAATAATTTGGGAAATTTTTCCAACTCCACCTACCATTCTTTGCAAGTGGAAGTGACTCGCAATGTTTCAAGGGGCCTGGAAATGCAAGCCAACTGGACTTGGTCGCGTACGATCGGTGACGAGGAAGGTGCTGGACAGGATCTATTGAATAGCTATCGCACCAATCGGAATCGCCAGTTTGACAAGCGCCTGCTGGCATTCCACCGGACTCACATTATCCGCAGCAACTGGCTCTATCAACTTCCTTTAGGCAAGGGCCAACCTTTTGGAAGCAACTTGCCGGGGTTCCTGGACAAGTTGCTGGGTGGCTGGCGAACTAGTGCAATCCTCAACCTATTTACAGGCACACCCATCAGCTTTACGTCCGGCCGACAGTCATTCAACGCATTTAGCGCGGATAACAATGCAGATGCAGTAGGGATAATCGGGCCGAGTCTTGGGTCGGTTACTGTTGCCGGAAATGGCGTACAGTACTTCTCGAACCTGAAAATTGTGGACGACCCTTATCGGGCGCAACTGACAACATTACAAAACGTTCGTGCCAGTTCTGTGCTGTTTGCAATTGCAGACGCAAGTGGCAATGCGATCCTGCGAAACCCAATCCCTGGAAAGCTGGGCAATCTTGCAGATAATGCAACCTATGGGCCCGGTTCATTCCGTTTGGATGTTCGCTTAGGCAAGAGCTTCAAGGTGAGTGAGAGTAAGGAATTCCAAATCAATTTTGACGCCGAAAACGCAACGAATTCTCCGCAGTGGAATAACCCCAATACGGATATCAATTCGGCTTCCTTTGGACGCATTACAGGTGCCGGCGGTACAAGGATTTTGGCCGTAACGGGGCGGTTCGATTTCTAAGAAACAGAATCGCGGATAATGAGCTTAATGAAACTCACCCCTATTTTGCTAGCTGCCGCGCTCTGCTCCGCATACGCAGCTGAGCCTTTGGAATCGCGCATTGAAAACGGCTATGCGACGAATGACGGTGTTAAAATTCACTTCGCTGCACTAGGCCCTAAGAACGGCCAACTCGTCGTCTTTGTGCATGGCTTCCCTGACTTCTGGTACACATGGCGCAGCCAGATGGAGGCACTCTCCGCCGCAGGATATCGCACGGTTGCGCTGGACCTGCGGGGGTTCAACCTCAGCGACAAACCGGAAGGTGTAGAGAATTACGATATGCGGCTACTGGTTGGCGACGTTATTTCCGTCATTCGCGCGCAAAACCGTGAGAAGGCGATTGTGATTGCCCACGATTGGGGCGGTGCCATTTCCTGGCAGGTTGCCTTCAACGCACCATCCTTTGTGGAAAAGCTGATCATCCTGAATCTGCCCCATCCGCAGGGCCTGGGCCGCGAGTTGGCCACCAATCCCGATCAGCAAAAGGCCAGCGAATATGCCCGCAATTTTCAGAAACCCGATTCGCACACCAAGCTGACCGCAGAAGGATTAGCGTTCTGGGTGAAGGATGCCGATGCCAAACCAAAATATGTAGAAGCCTTTCGCCGCAGCAGTTTGGATGGCATGATGAATTACTATCGCCGCAACTATCCCAAAGAGCCTTACCAATTACCGAATCCTGCAAGCCAAGCGCGTCCACAATGCCCAGTGCTGATGATTCACGGACTGAAAGATACTGCTCTGCTTTCCCCCGCGTTGAACGGCACGTGGAATTGGGTGGACGACTTTACGCTGGTGACGGTGCCCGGGGCCAGTCATTTCGTCCAGATGGATGCACCTGAAGTTGTGAATCGTAGCATTTTGATGTGGCTGAAACGCTAGTCCATTCCTTCGCTATTCCCTGAAGAGGTGTACGCTATATTAATGCGGACCTGCATCAGCCTTCGGTTGCGTATCGGTGCGCTTCTTGCCTTGTGTTGCGTGTTTGCCGCAGTGGGTATGACGCAAGTGCGTGGCCGAGTGTGGGCTCAGTATGAAGCAGAGATGCAAGACCCCGTAGAGGATCCTCCAGACGTTGGCCGTAAAGGCGATTTCAGACTTGGCCGTCTGCGCTACCGCTCCCCGATGGACGGAAGGCGAAGGGGTGGTTACTCACGGTGGGGCATTGACGCGAATAAGTGTGACCGGCTTTTGTTAGGCATGTTGGGCCGGCTGACTCGCATCGACGTGGAACCGATTGAAACCATCATTGACATTGATAGTGACGAAATCTTCGAGTATCCTTGGCTGCTGGCCATCTCAATTGGCGACTGGCAACTTTCGTCAACCCAAGCGGATCGTCTGAGAAAGTATTTCGACCGCGGCGGATTTCTTATGGCTGACGATTTCCACAATGATCGCGAGTGGGAAAATTTCATGGTTGGCATTCACCAGATTGACCCCACCGCCGAAGCTGTGGAGTTGACCGATTCTGACCCTGCTTTCCACATGCTCTTCGACCTGAAAGAACGAATCCGCGTCCCTGGTGCCAATGTGGTGCATGGATCACAAATTGAACGCGGCGGCACCGTGCCCCACTGGCGCGCCTTACGGGATTCCAACGGTCGGATGATTGTTGCGATCTGCTTCAACATGGACGTTGGTGATGGCCTGGAGTTCGCTGATGACCCCAGTTACCCCGAAAAGTACTCCTCTGCAGCGATTCGATTGGTGTCCAACTACGTGGTTTACGCCATGACTCATTGATCTAAATGGAGGTTGCTTAACCACAATCTGGTTGCCGATTGTGGCCATTCAGCCACAGTATTTTGGATATAAGTAGTTTGTAAAGAGTTGCTTACCAAATTCCATATTCTCTGCTACACTAACGGTTCCGATCCATGTGGAGGATTGCATATTGAGATTTGAGACAACGATACAGAGTCCGGTGGAAACATCGGGTGTAGGTCTTCATCACGGTGTCAAAGTTTCCATACGAATCCTGCCAGCCCCCCCAGGTGTGGGTATCGTTTTCATTCGAACTGATCTTTCCAATTTTGCCATTCCAGCAAGTTGGAGGCATGTGGCGCGGGTCAGTTATGCCACCAGCCTGATGCGGCAAGGTGTTTTGATTTCCACTACAGAGCATCTGTTGAGCGTTCTTTATTCCATGGGAGTGGATAACGCTTACATTGAAATCGACAATTTAGAAGTACCGATTCTGGATGGTTCCGGGGAACCGTTCGTCGAGCTGATTCAGCGCGCCGGATTGAAGACGCTCCGTAGGCGTCGGCGCTTTATGAAAATTCGGCGTCCAGTGACTGTGGAAGCCAGCGGTAAAGCGATTTCCATTTTTCCCTCTGAAAAGTTTGAACTCACCTGCAACATTTTCTTCAATCATCCGCTGGTGGGTCATCAACGGATGCAATGTGAATTGACTCCGGAATTCTACGCTTCCGAAATTTCCCCCGCACGTACGTTTGGCTTCAACCATGAACTGGATGCCATGCGAAATATGGGTTTGATTCGTGGCGCGTCTCTGGAAAATGCAGTTTGCTTTAACCCGACTGACGTGATGAATCCGGGCGGCCTTCGTTTTCCCGATGAATGCTGCCGTCACAAAGTGTTGGACTTGATTGGAGACTTGGCCCTGATTGGAAAATCCCTGATCGGCCATGTGGTTGCGGAACGTGCAGGCCACGCGATGCACGCCGCATTGGTGGCGCGAATTATGCAGGATCCATCGTTGTACGAAATTGTCACCTATGAGCAATTGGAACTGAGCACCCAACACGCTTTAGCGGGCTGACCCTTGCATAATATTCCCAACATCCTGACGGTTCTGCGGATACTGTCTGTTCCCTGCATTCTCCTGTTGCTTGATAGCCCCTGGGGATTTCGTATCTTTTTCATCGCCGGGTGGAGCGACATTATTGATGGCTACCTTGCCCGTCGTTTTAAATGGCAATCCAAGCTAGGCGGGTATCTTGATCCCATTGCCGATAAGTTGATGATGACGTCGCTTTACATTGCCCTGACCATGCGCGGCGTGTTTCCTCCCTGGTTGACTTACATTGTGTTGGGCCGTGACATTGCCATCGCACTAGGTGGTTTGATCCTGATGCAATATACGAAACTGCGAGAGTTCCCACCCACATGGCCAGGGAAGTTGAGCACCTTCTGCCAAGGCATGACATTGCTTGCCGCTATGGCCGGATACACTCACCCCTATTTTTGGTACGTCACCGCAGCGTTTGCAGTCGGGAGTGGATTACAATACGGCTGGCTTAGGGTGCAGGAGATTAGTGTCAGGGTGTGACGCGACTGAAAGTCAGAGCCTGGATGCGTGTGTCGCGCGTGGGTGCCAGCAGCAGTTCTCCCTTCACTCGACCGTGCTCGCAGCGCCAATTGAAATCGCCGGATAGTGCCCCGGTTGGGGTGATGGCCGAATTGGTGTCGCACGTGCCTACCTCGGCCTTAATGGCAGAAATTTCGCGCGCCCAATGCGGGACGTCGCGGTCCATCAGGAAATTCATTGCTAGAACATCTCCCGCAGCTGTGACTGATCCTGAGGTGAAGATATTGCCTGCTGCGGCATAGGCGGTTGCAAGTGCAGGCGAGATGGTTGCAGGTTTCTTGTTGAGATAACCTGCACGCAGCAGTGCCACGGCTGCGTCCCAAACTGGAGCGCGCGGCCCTGCGTAGGTTCGATTGGCAAAGGCGAAAATACCAACGCCATATTCGGGCAACACAAGCACGTGTGAGCCATAGCCTGGATAGCCTCCGCCGTGGCTCAACGTAAGACCTAACTCGCAGTCCATGGCAGCAAACATGCCCATACCGTACGTGCTGGCTTCACGGCATGCATCCGCTCCGCTGGTGCCCGGCCTTTGACGGACCGATGGAAAATTTGCGCCTTGCGAGAGTTCGCGCACACTCGACCGCTGAACTGGACCTGCATCTGCGCCATCGCGCGAGGGCCAGGCGGAGAGAAGAAACGCGACGTACTTCGTGTAATCATTCGCACTGGTTTGCAATCCGCCCATGGCACCGAATGCCCCGTGGGCCATGGTTGGTTCCAGCACCCAAGAACCGGATTCCCAGCGATAGCCTAATGCGCGACGTTCGGATGGTGCTGCTGCAACGTCATAACCAGTGGACGCCATTCCGAGTGGACCCAGGAGGGTACGCTGCACGTAATCTTTGTAGGGCTGTTGCGATACGTTCGACACGATCCTTCCCAGCAGCGCGTAACCAAGATTCGAATACTCCATTGCTATTGCAGGTGTGCGAGTAAATGGGACGCCCGCGCTTAGCAAGCGAGTGAAGTCGGCTTCGGGCAAAGGTGTTTGGCGGTCACCCCACGGATCGTCGGTGACGAAGCCGGCGGTGTGAGTTAGCAGATCGCGCACGCGAAGTTTTGGTGAGTCATCGGTGGGGTATTTCCATCCGCGAAGTTCAGGCACGTAGATTTCTGCGGGTGCGTCCAGAGAAAGCTTGCCCTCGTCGCGAAGCTTTAAAATTGACAGTGCCGTGAACGACTTTGTCATTGACGCTATACGGAAAAGAGTCTCAGCGGTGACTGGGCGATTAGATTGGATGTCCTGAACTCCGGCACCTTTCACGTGCACCAGCTTCCCATCTTTCACCACTCCCCACACCATGCCAGGGATGTGAGAGTCCAGGCGATAATTCTCCATTGTCCGATCAATTATTGCCAGAGTTGAAGCATCGGCTGTCAGGGGCTGTGACTGCCCTCTAGCCAACTGCACTAAGCCTACCAGTGCGAGGGTCATGCGACTTCCGTGAATAGCTGCCATGTAGGTTCAATTATATCCACTGGGTTCCAGACCGAACTATAATGCAGACATGTTCAATCGAAGAACGTTTCTCGGCTGCGCCGGTGCGGCAGCAGCTATGCCCCTTGCGGCCAAGCCCACAGCAGTGCGGCTAGGTGGTCCGGTATTTCTTAAATCTGACGATCCTGCGGCGATTGCCAGGGAGCATCGCAGATTGGGTTATAGCGCGGCCTATTGTCCTGCCGCTACAGTGAAAGACAAAGATCGGATCAAAGCAATTATCAAAGCTTTTTACGATGAGAACGTTGTGATCGCCGAAGTTGGCGCGTGGAAAAACATGCTGGACCCTGACGCTGAGTTGCGTCGCACCAACATTGAATATGTCACTGAAAGACTGGCGCTAGCTGAGGAAGTAGGAGCGCGGTGCTGCGTGGATATTGCCGGATCTTTTAATCCAAAGGTTTGGTATGGTCCTCACAAGGACAATTTATCGAAGCGATTTTTTGATGCCACTGTGGAAAACGTCCGGAAAGTTGTGGATGCTGTTAAGCCAACCAGAACGAAGTTCACCGTGGAGATGATGGGATGGAATTTGCCCGATTCTCCAGACAACTATCTGCGATTGATCAAGGCCGTGGACCGGTCTGGATTTGCAGTTCATCTTGATATTTGCAACATCATTAATAGTCCGGCGAAGTTCTACGATTCACGAGCTGTGATTGAGGAATCATTCAAGAAGCTGGGCAAATGGATCATGTCCTGTCACGCCAAGGATTTGGCATTCGTGCCGGAAATGAATGTTCATTTTTTAGAAGTGATTCCTGGCAGGGGGGAGCTTGATTATGGTTCCTACCTGACGGAACTGGCGAAGCTGCCGCAGGATGCCCCATTGATGTTGGAGCATTTGAAATCGGCTGAAGAGTATGACGAAGGCCGGGCCTACATTCAGAAAGTGGCGCAACAAACGGGCGTTATGTTCGCCTGATTCCTACTTGTCTTCAACACCGCTTGCCAATGCATTCGAAACATTGCGCAACAGCTTGCCACCATCTTCACTTGAAGGACGAGTGGTGAGAATAATTGTGACCAGTTGCGTCTCCGGATCCGCCCAGGCGACTGTGCCCGTCGCGCCTGAGTGCCCAAAAGTGCGGGGTGAAACGATGTCTCCAAAATATGCCCAAACAGGACTTGTGGACAAACCCCAACCGAGGCCCCAGGGACGAGCGATGTGGCTGTTTTGATCGCGAATCATCGCCGCAACTGTGCCCGGGCTAAGAATCCTTTTGCCGTTGTAGCTGCCGCCGTTCAAGAAGGCTTGCAGGAAAATTGCGAGGTCTGCCGTGGTGGAATGCAAGCCGCCCCATGGCGCGCCCAAGTCACGCCAATAGGGAGAATTCCAACCGAACTTTTCCCATTCCATTGAGTCTTGGCCGGATGTGGGTTGAGCTAGTGCAGTGCCGGCAATCTTCCTTCCTTGCAACCCCAAAAAAGTATTCTTCATTGCCAATGGGCCGAAGAATTCCTTCTGAACAAAATCGCGAAGAGACATGCCGCTGATGCGTTCCACAATTTCAGCGGCAAGAAGAATCCCCATACTCTGATAGCTGAAATCCATTTGCGGTTCAAAAAGCAACGGCGCTGTCATGGTGCCCTTAACGAATTCCGAAAGCGGGGCATGACGCTGCCGCAAATCCACATTGCTGGGCAGCATGTCTGGCAAGCCGGAAGTGTGCGTAAGCAGATCGCGAACTTTGATTGAGGCGCGATCCTTACCGTTGAACTCCTTCAAATGCTCAGATACGGGATCCTGCAGTGAAACCTTGCCGCGTTCCACCAACAGCATTAAAGCGGCAGCGGTGACTGGCTTTGAGATGGAAGCCAATAGGAAGGGCGTATCGGTCCTCACTCCGAAAGCGCGATTCAGAACGATTCGTTCTTTACGCGCTACCAGAATTGCTGCCGCGGTTACTCTGCCTTGGCTGACTTCAGTTTCCAGAATCTTTGCTGCGGCATCCAACTTTGTTGCAGACATGCCAACTGCTGCTGGTGGTGCGGGGCGCAGTTCACCAGTGAGAAGTTGAGCGGAGACAAGGCTTGAAAGTATTTGTGACACAAGCAGTATCGTTGGCGATTTCACTGTTAAGCCTCGGGGTCGCGGTGGACGGTATTCATGGCGAATGCTGGAAGGCAAACGGCAATATACTCGGCTCCTTCAGCGCCCGGAGTGCTGTAACGGATCCATTCTCCTTTGTGCGTGATTACTGCTTGACCCGCTTGCACCTGCATTTCTCCGCCTTCAAATTCCACGCGCAACGCGCCTTTTAAAACCACAGTGAACTCCTCGAATTCCGGTGTCTGGCCTGGTTCCACCCAACCGCCTGGGGACCGCATATGGGCTACGCTGAGCGCTCCCGTTTTTGAATTAACACGGCCAATATATTCGTCAATTAATTTCGGCTTATTTCCGGCAGCCGTGATGCGGGATGGACTTGAGATGTGTGTAGGCATTCTCTATATTATGATTCCAGAAGATTGTTGAGGTCGAGTGACCTTGTGTACATTGCAAGATCACCGGATGCGCTTCTTGGCCAGTCGGATTGTGGACGATCCCAATAAAGTTCCACACCATTCTGATCAGGATCGCGCAAATAGAGAGCTTGGCTTACGCCATGGTCAGCGGCACCGTCGAGGGGAATTTTAGCGGCAATCACACGCCTAAAGGCATCGGCCAAATCGGCCCGGGTTGCGTACAGTATCGCGACATGAAACAGTCCGGTAGTGCCAATGGCGGGCGGGGAGCCGCCCAAGCTTTCCCAGGTATTCAAGGCGATGTGATGATGATATCCACCGGCTGAAAGGAACGCGGCAGAATCGGCCATGCGTTGAGTAATGGAGAAGCCGAGGACGCCATTATAGAAACCTAAAGCTCGTTCCAAGTTGGCTACTTTCAAATGCACGTGCCCAATTCTTGTGGCTGATGGAATGGCGGTCACTATTGTCTGGGGCATTTGAAAAGTATCATAGAAGCATTCATGTCTGTTTCCTCTCCTCCCGTCATTGTCTCCTTGAACGCGATCGCTGTGCGGCTGCCGCGTGATTTGAAATCGGCAACCGGTTCGGCCGGATCGCCTTCGAAATTGCAAGAAGGAGAATTTGCATATCGCTGGTCCTCTAAAGTGCGGGCGCTGTATTCCACATACTTCGAAACATGTTTGGTGAAGATGGTACTTTCCGATGGCAGTGTGGGTTGGGGAGAGGCACAAGCGCCATTGGCACCTGGCGTGGCTGCAACCATTGTTGAGGATCTTCTGCGGCCTGTTTTGATTGGACAAGCCTTTGATGGAACTCGCGAGCGAATGGAATTTCTATGGGATGAGATGTACGCCAGCATGCGGGTGCGTGGGCAAACTGGCGGCTTTATGCTGGATGCGATGGCCGGTGTGGATATTGCACTTTGGGACCTTGCCGGCCAATTGCACGCACTGCCTGTTTCAAAATTGATTGCAGGGGTACTTGCTAAATCGTCAGTGCCGGCATACTTGAGCGGGTTGACTGGAGCGTCTGTTGAACACAAAGTTGAGTTTGCAGTAGCGCACTATAAAAATGGATTTCGTTTGTTCAAACTGTTTCACGATAGTGATACTTCTTCCTTGCTGGCGTTGTTGGACAAGCTGAGAGAACGGTTGGGTGCTGATGCCAAATTTGCGGTGGATGGGCTTTGGCGTTTTGAATCGGAGGATGCTGCTTCTTTCGGCCGTGAATTGGACAGGCGTAAGGCTTATTGGTTCGAAGCTCCGCTGATGCCTGAAGGCGTCCCGGCTCACAAGGATTTGGGGGACTCGCTGCAAACGCCGCTGGCTTTGGGGGAATCGTACCGGACCACTTTCGAGATGGAACCGTTTTTCGAGAACCGCGTGTTTCAATTTCTCCAGCCGGATTTGGGGCGAACAGGGATCACTGGTGGATTGCGGTTGGCGGCACGTGCGGCGGCGCTGGGGATGGAAGTTGTACCCCATGTGAGCATTGCGATGGCTCCTCAAATTGCTGCGGCGATTCATTTCGCTGCTGCGGCACCTGCCTGCCATATTTGCGAATTCAATCCAGCAGTAGTGGAAATCGCCAACCGGTATTCTCCGCAACCGATTGTGGTTGAAAATGCCAAGTATATTATTCCAGGCAACCCAGGGTTAGGCGTTACCATTTTCGAGGAAAGTCTTCGACGCGACATAGTGCGATAATGGGCGGCGATGCCAGTACGATTGAAAGATATTGCTCTAGAATTAGGAGTCTCGGTTGTAACCGTTTCCAAGGTTTTGCGGAATCACAGCGATATTAGTGCTGAGACTCGCCAACGAGTTTTGGAACGGATGAAGCAACTCAATTACCGCCCCAATCTTGCAGCTCGCGCTTTGGTCACTGGAAAGAGCAACATGATTGGCTTCGTGGTTCCGGACCTGCTTCACCCGTTTTTCGCGGAAGTGGCAAAGGGGTTAACGAAGATACTCCGTAACAAGGGATATTGTCTTGTAATTGCTTGTTCGGAGGAAGACCCCGAACTGGAGCGGCAGGAAATTGAGCATTTGCTAGCCAGAAGAGTGGACGCATTAGTTGTTGCTTCAGCGCAAAACAGCGCCGAAAGTTTCACCCATGCGGCAAATCAGAAAACACCTTTCGTGCTGATTGATAGATTCTTCGAAGGGCTTTCAGCCAACTATATTGGCGTGGACGACGAGAAGGCTGGTTACCTTGCCACACGTCATTTAATTGAACAAGGCTGCAAGCGGATTGCCCATATTCGAGGCCCTCAAGGTAGTGCAGCTTTGGGCCGGGAAATTGGATATAAGAAAGCGATCACGGAGGTTGGCCAAGTGGAAATGATCGTTGCATCGGCATCTACAGACGAACAAGCCGATGCTCATGGTTCTGACGCTATGAATACGCTATTGAGTTTTTCGCCGCGCCCAGATGGTGTTTTCTGTTTCAATGATCCCAATGCGATCGGAGCGTTAACGGCATTGCATACTGCGAGGGTAAAAGTTCCTGCTGAGATTGCGGTGATCGGCATCGGGAATCTACACTACGATGGACTGCTGCGGGTACCCTTGAGTAGCGTTGATCAGGATAGTTCCGCTTTAGGGGAAGAGGCCGCCAAGCTTGCGCTTCGTCTGATTGAAACAAAGACTCCTTCGCGACCTAAAAAAGTATTGTTGGAACCCAAACTCGTGGCACGCGCTTCAACGTTGCGGAATTCCCAGAAGTAGCGCATCACTATTTTCCGGCCGGCCACTAGGCCAGCTTTGGTTTGCAATTGGCGCAGCGATTTCCAGCAATTCTTGGATCCGTTCTGGATCGTTGGCGTTGGAAATTGCCTTCAAGTTCGTATCCACTTCACTTACAGAAATCATTCCAACTAGCGTAGACGCAACGGGTGCGTAGTCCAAGGCGAAACGAATCGCCGTTTGTGGAAGCGAAACACCTTTGGCTTCGCAGTATTGAGACAGATCTCGACCAGCTTGCTTGATTGAGTCTGGAGCTGGATGCCAGCCCGGCTGGCCTTCCTTTGTCAGAATGCCCATGTGCAACGGGGAGGCGTTAATGAGCCCGACGTTCCACTTTTTTGCAACAGGCGTTAAGTGTTTATCCAGATCCTGGATCAACAGGTTGTAGCGACAGTAGGAAAGAACCACATCCAACATTCCGGTTTCCACTGTTTGCTTCAGCACGCCTAGGGGAAGGCCGGAAACACCTATATATCTGGCTTTGCCTTGCTGTTGGATGGAACGCAGCGCTGGTATTGTCTCGTTAATAATCTGGTTCATGTCTCCGAATTCGATATCGTGAGCCAGAAGGATATCCACATGATCTGTACGCAGGCGCGCGAGAGATTCGTCGATGCTGCGATGAATGCGCGCTGCTGAAAAATCAAAATCGTCCAAGCCGTAGCGTCCACACTTCGTCATTAGAACTACTTGGTCGCGAATCCCAGCCAGTCCCACGCCAAGTCGTTCCTCGGCTAAAGTAGCGCCGTAGTAGGGAGAGACATCGAAGAAATTGATGCCTTGTGCAAATGCATGACGGATGGCCCGGGTTACTTCAGCGGGCTCCGTTTTCCCATAAGCGTTTCCAAGAGGTGATGCGCCGTAACCAAGAATTGAAACTCTTAGACCGGTATTGCCAATTTTGCGGTATTCCATCGTCAACGTTAAACCAAGCCAGAACTTAACATAATCGCATACTTGCGTTGCATCCTCCACATGGGAAACAATGACGGGATGCAAACCCGCCGCGAATTTACCAGGGCTTTGGGACTGAGTGTTAGCGCTGTGTCCAATGCTCTGGCTGCCACTGAAAAGCCGAACATAGTTTATATTCTGGCGGATGATTTAGGTTGGGGTGATCTTTCCTGCTACAACCCAAAATCGCAAGTGCCCATGCCCAACGCCGTGAAGCTGGCAAGTGAAGGAATGCGGTTCAACGATATGCATTCGCCTTCGGCCGTTTGCACTCCAACGCGTTATGGAATTTTGACCGGCCGCTATTGCTGGCGCAGCCGAATGAAGAGTGGTGTTCTGCAAGGCTACTCACCGAACCTGATTGAACCAGGACGAATGACCACGGCATCGCTATTGAAGGATCAAGGCTATGATACGGGCTGCGTTGGCAAGTGGCATTTGGGTCTGGGTACTGCAGAAAAAACGGATTATAGTAAGCCGTTGCACCCCTGCCCGAATGATCACGGCTTTAATTATTTTTTTGGTATTCCAGCATCGTTGGACATGGCTCCCTACTTGTTCATTGAGAATGATCGAGCGACGGAGCAGCCCAGCGATGAAACTCCTGGGAAGAATGAGCCACGCGGTGTGTTCTGGCGCGAAGGTCCCATTGCTCCAGGTTTCAAGATGGAACAGATCCTGCCGACGATTACATCCAAGGCAGTGAATTTCATCCGCACGCGTGCGCAAGGTAGTAAGCCGTTTTTCCTATATCTCCCACTTACAGGTCCGCACACACCGTGGGTTCCGCTTTCGGAATTCAAAGGCAAATCGAAAGCGGGAATCTACGGCGATTTTGTGGCGCAAGTGGATAACGTGTTGGGGCAGATTCTTCGAGCGTTGGAACAAACAGGTGCTGCGAAAAATACTTTGCTGATTTTCACGAGTGACAATGGTGCGCATTGGACACCCGAGGATAAGGAGAAGTTTCCTAAACATCGTGCCAATGCAGATTGGCGTGGCCAGAAAGCGGACATCCACGATGCGGGTCATCGCATTCCATTCCTGGTGCGATGGCCAGGTAGGGTGAAACCAAATTCCGTAACCAACGAAACATGTTGCCTGGTTGATTTGCTGGCCACTGTTGCCGATCTGCACAGTGTTCCGCTGCCACGCGAAGCAGCGGAAGACAGTTTTTCAATCCTGCCGGTTCTCCGCGGCGGTAAGACTACACGGCCCGCTGTGGTGCATCATTCGGCAGACGGGCTGTTCGCAATTCGGCAAGGCGAATGGAAGCTGATTGCCGGAAGAGGTTCCGGCGGGTTTACACTTCCGAAAAAAATTGAACCGAAACCCGGTGAGCCGGAAGGGGAATTGTATAACCTTACCAAGGACCCCACTGAGGCCGATAATTTATATCTGAAGCATCCTGATGTGGTGAAGAGGCTGATGGATTTGTTGAATCAGTACAAGACAGAAGGTCGAAGCCGCAGCTAGTTCAAACTGGGATTCGATAAAGAAACGCATCCCCTAGCCAGCCGCTTTCTAATGCGAATAGGCGCGTCATGTGTATGGCGATGCCGCCTGTTTTGCGATCCTCACGGGCGTAGAAGTTTGAGAGCGAAAGAATTGGGTCGTCGCCGGATTGCTTGTCATCCACAACACGAAGGCTGCTCTTAATTAGCAGGCTATTGTCTTGATCCACCTCCCCAATGACGAATGGATAACGAGGCCTGTTCCCGCGTGGATTGGATGGTGTGATGTTACCGGCCCAGTAGATTCGACCATTGGAATGACGGATCAATTGCGAGCAGGCGCTGGGTGAAAAGAAAGCTTCGCCGTCGTTGTAAGTCCATGGTGCCGGCTTGGTCCAATGGCGTCCGCCATCATCAGAAGTAGAGATCCAGCGGTAACTGGCAAGCGCAGGCTTCCTGTCATTGGAGCCGCGCAGAACGCAAATCCATTTTCCGTTACTCAATCGGGCAAGCGTGGGTTCATCCATACCGCGAGTGGCGCGCGCCGGGTCGGCAGCAATACGATCACTTGCTTCCCACTCCAAATTGTTGCCTTTCCATCGTCCATGGAGAATTGCGGAATCGTGGAATGTATAAGCTCCCGCAGGGTTGTAGAGTTTTCCATCAGGACCAAGCGGAGCAATACTTGTTGGTAACAGAATGGACCCATCGGGGGCGCTGACTGGTTGGCAGGTGCTATCTCCCAGCATCACGGAATTCTTGCCGTTGTAAACGCCTGGCAATGGATGATTGGCGTCATACTCAGGTCCCTTGTGAATAATTTGAGAAGTTTTGCCGCCGTTGATGGAGTAGTAAATATTCCAACGGCGCAAGCCTTCCAGCGGATCATCGGTTGGCAGAACGCCTTCTATCCAGAAGTCAATGAGGCGTCCAGTGCGCGGATCCACCCAACCGGGTCGTAGATGTTTGCGCCACATCCCTTCAGATCGACGCTCTCCCGTTATAACTTTTTGTGGAGCTGACCAAGTGATTCCGTGATCTTTCGAATGTCGGCTAAACGCGACGTCGATAGTATCCGACCGGCTCCAGCGTTGCTCAATGGATGTCATTCCTCCGCCGGACTTGCGCGTGTAATAAGCCATGGCCATGATGGCTGTTCCTTTACCCGGGGACGGAATAAAAACTTCTTTAGTGAATTCGCTAGGCTTTGCAAAAGCACTGAGGCCGCTGGTGAGAAAAAGCCTTCGATTCATATTAGAGCCCTGAAGCGAATCCATGATTGTAACGGCCCATTAGAGGTCCTTCCAGGCTCATCGAAAGAAAAACATGGTCGGCTAGTCCCAGCAATTCATAGAGTTTCTTTGTATGAGAAAACGCTGCGGGCATGCGGCCATAGAAATTCAGCCGCCTGGGGGCAAGCAGTGCCGCTGCTTCGGTGATGTCGGTATGACGCATTACGTTGAGGAAGATAGGGCCATCGACATGGGAAGTTGGCGGGTCCAACAGTGTGACTTGGGCGATGCCTGGATCGAGCAGCGCCGCATAAAGTCCAATCGCACCGGAGACGCCGCGGCCAAGAATCATGATTTTTGTCGAGTCAATATTTGGTTGCTGGCGAAGGACGGCGATCGCACTCAGCACATCGGTCAGCCGCATGGAATCGATGGTTCGTCCTGTATGCATAGCATTGCGTAGGATATCTTTTGAAAAACTTTTCTCCCATCCAATTTCTCCGATGCCGCGTGGATAAACCGTAAATTGAATAGCTTTTGTACGCGCGCTAACGCCGTAGAATAGGGCTTGCACAGCTCGGGGATCATCGCCGTCGCTTGCGATGTAGAGTACGGCGGGTACTTTGCCAACATCTTTGGGAGCATTTCGGACAAGACCTCGAAGTGTGATGCCGGGTTCTGGTTCCCAATTGATTACGTCAAAGCCTTGCGCTTTGCCCTTCAGTTCCACAGGTAGGATGTTGCTTGGGACCTTCATACCTGGGAATACTTTTTCCCGCAATGCTGGAAGCAACTCGGAGGCGCGAGCTTTCCATGCAACTGCGGATTGGTAGTTTTTGAGCGCGGCAGTTGTGAACATTTCATGCACTCGAAAATTCACGGCATCTGTGGGAACATTCCCGTTGAATACGGCTAGCTGTTGTTCTGGGGCATCGGAATAATCCATATCCAATTTGCGACTTCCCGTTTGGAGAAAATGTTTGTCGAAAAACCGGATCGCCTTTTCCCGCAGGAAAGTGGAATCTTCGTGGCCTGTATCAACAACAATATTTGTGAACGAATCCTGCTTGCCGTATGCGCCAAACAGTTTGCCTATGCGTTGCTCAAACTCTTCGTATCCAGCCACTGGGAACAGCGCATCTTTCCTGCCATGCGCCATCATCAGTGGTCTGGGCGCAATCAGTGCACCTTGGTGCATCATGTCGTGCATGAAACTGTTGATGGCGAACATGCAATCACAATGCAACCTTTGTGTATTGTCTCGGACGTTTGCTTCATAAGTGCTAATGCCCATCACCGGCGCTACGGCCTTTACTCGCTGATCCACAGCTGCGGTGAACCAACTCATGGCCGCACCACCGGACCGGCCAGTCATCCCAATGCGATCTTTGTCGACTTCGGGGCGGGTCTCTAAATAATCAATAGCGCGCATGGCATTCCACACTTCAACGCCTGCAGGCGTGTAGCCGCGGGCATACCAATCCGGCATCTCCTGCCAACCCACACCATGATGCAGCGCGAAGGTTTCAGAAATTTGGATGGAATCCAGGATGATGGCAACATAGCCGTTCTTCGCGAAGGAAATGCCATGACGCTGGTACATGGCTTTGTCGCCGTGTGGCGAATAAGAGTGCCCGCAGACGTAAACGATTGCGGGGAGTCTTCCTACGCGATTCTTGGGAATGTAAAGATTGCCAGTGACATAAACTTTCGGCATACTCTCAAAGACGATGTTTTCCACCGTGTAACCGTCTTTTTCTAGCGTGTTGGTGATGCGCACGTTGAGCGGTGTGCGCGCTGGCCATGGGAGAAGTCCCAGCATGTCGCGCATCTCCTCAAGCCGCTTGGCCCGGACAGGTTCCCAGGATTGGGGTGAGGCTAATTCCTCTGCAGCCTTCCTGGTGATAGCGGCGGCCTGCTTTTGCAAAAACTCCGTGACCTGAAGTTTACTGTTTTGCATCCGTCGAAGAGCCTCTTCGTCAGTTTGAGCTAGAAGTGGAAGAGCGAGGAGAAATAGAAAAAGCCACATGCAGCGGATTATGGCACGATTCGCCGCAGGGAGCATACTGGCACCACAAAAAGCATTATGATGGAAGCCATGCCCACTGTCCTCTGTAAGGTACTTCCCCTCGCCTTGTGCGCGAGCTTTCTATTGCCCGTGACGATTTTCGCTGCGCCCGCTAAGGGCAAGTTTCTGGTTTATGTCGGAACATACACCAAAGATAAAAGCAAAGGCATCTACGCATATCATTTCGATGCTGCTACCGGCGACCTAAAAGAATTGGGCCTGGCGGCAGCAGTGGATAATCCTTCTTTTGTAACCATTCACCCTAATGGCAAGAATCTTTACGCAGTGAGTGAAAGCTCTTCCGTTCCTGAGAAACGAAGTGGATTTGTCACGGCATTCACAATCGACAAAGTTTCCGGCAAGCTCACGAAGTTGAACGATGTCCCCGCAGGCGGCGGTGGACCTTGCCACCTTGTTGTGGACAAAACCGGGAAAACATTGTTGGTTGCCAATTATGGAACTGGCAGCGTGGCTTCTTTCCCCATCAACGCAGATGGTTCGCTGAAACCTGCGGCAACTATTGATCAACATAAAGGATCAAGCGTGGACAAACAGCGCCAAGGGGGACCCCATGCGCATTCAGTGAATTTATCGAAAGACAATCGCTTTTTGGTAGTCGGCGATTTGGGTCTGGATCAGGTGATGGTTTATAAGCTGGATGCGGCCAACAGCACAATTACGGCCAATGATCCACCGTTCACCAAAGTGGCTCCAGGCAGCGGTCCAAGGCACTTCAACTTCCATCCTTCCGGCAAGTACGGCTACGTAATTAACGAAATGGCGCTCACCGTGACAGCGTTTCAGTGGGAAGCCAAGAAAGGTGTGTTGAAGGAAATTCAAACTATTTCAACTTTGCCAAGCGATGCGGATCGCAAGGGTGCATCGACGGCCGAAGTTCTTGTGCATCCATCAGGCAAGTGGCTTTATGGTTCTAACCGCGGGCACAATACAATTGCTCTTTTCAACATCAATCAGGCGGACGGCAAGTTGACGGCGGTGGATCATACTTCATCGCAAGGCAAGGTTCCGCGCAATTTCCGCATTGACCCTACCGGCAACTACTTGTTTGCGGGGAATCAAAATACGGACAACATGGTGCTGTTCCGAATTGATCAAACTAACGGGAAATTGACGCCGATGGGTAAGCAGGTTGAAGTTGGCGCGCCGGTTTCGATTCGCTTTCTTGAATTGAAGTAAGGTTCCGGATTCTCCTTGCACGATGAATTTGGATCAAAAAAAACGGCGGATGCTTCAAAATAAAGTGGCGTTGATAACAGGGGCTGGCCGTGGAATTGGCCGGGCAACGGCGATTCGATTGGCACAAGCGAGGTCGCACGTAGTGTTATTGTCTCGCAATGTTACCGAACTGGCTGAAGTCGCTAGCCAGGTTGAAGCGTGCGGAAGGCGGTCACTTGTAATTGTTGCCGATGTCACCGCGGATGCATGCGCCGAAGACACCGTAGATCAAATCCGGAAAAAGTTCGGGCGGTTGGATATTCTGATCAACAACGCTGGTATTGCCGGACCAGTGGGTCCTGTTGCTGATATGGACATGGCGACTTGGTTGCAATGCTTCCAGGTGAATTTGCATGCCCCAGTTGCGTTCTGCAAGGCGGCCCTTGGACTAATGCACGAAGGTAGAATCATCAACGTCGCCAGTGGTGCAGGCACCTTTCCGATCCCCTACTTTTCCGCGTATGTATCCAGCAAATGCGCCCTCATTCGATTTTCGGAAATACTTGCCAAGGAAGTAGCTGACCGTGGAATCAAGGTGTTTGCCATCGAACCTGGTACGGTCCGCACTTCACTTGCTGAGCAAACGCTGCAAATGCCGGATGCGCAAAAATGGATGCCATGGTTTCAGGACCTGTTCACGCAAGGTCGCGATATTCCTGTGGCGCAAGCTGCTGAATTCATCTATCAGCTTGCATCGGGAAAAGCTGACCAGAAGAGCGGGCACTTTTGTTTTGTGGACGGACGATCAGGGTCCTTGCAGTTTGTTGAAACTGGCAGCTGAACTAATCAACAGCCGCTGCAATTGCCATTTCCACGAAAGCATTCTTTTCGTCGCTGCCGCCTTCACGGTGGATCATGAAGATGCCGATCATGTCGCGTTTAGGGTCGATGAAATAATACGTACCATAGCGTCCACCATGGCCGTAGGTTCCAATAGACATCAGCTGTGATTCCCCTGCCGCATCCTTGACAACGGAAACTCCCAGGCCCCATCCGTAGCCTGCTCCACTGGTCCGCAGCTCTCCTGTATGGTTGCTTGTGATCAACGCCACAGACGCCTTCGACAGCAGGCGTATCTTTTGATATTCGCCGCCATTCAGCATCAACTGATACAACGGGAAAAGATCACTGACGGTTGAATACAGTCCGCCTTCCGGAAGTGGATACTTCGCATTTTCTCGAAATTTCATGGCACCCTCGCCAAGCGGATCTGCAGTGTACTTGATCGTCTTGCCTTCTTTCAAAATGTAAGCAGTTGGCATTCGATTGAACTTTTCCTTGGGCGGATAAATGAACGTGTCGTTCATCCCCAGGGGTTTGAAAATCTTCGCATCCAGGTACTTTTCAAAAGGCATACCGGAAAGCACTTCTATGATGCGGCCCAACGCGGCAACTCCCATGTTGCTGTAAGACCATTTGGTTCCAGGCTGTGATTGCAAGGGTTGTTGTGAAGCCACCAGCACCACGTCGGCCAGACTTTTGTGAAGCGCTCCATGCAATTCTCCGATTCCAGGAGGCGGATTTTGCATCATGCCCGAAGTGTGAGTCATCAGGTCGCGAATCTGCACTGGCCGTGTTGGATGCACCAGTCGGATGCTCTTGTCTGCGTTTGTCTCTCCAACAGATTGCCCACGGAACTCTGGCAAGTACTTTTCCACTGGATCGGAAATTGCCAGCAACCCTTCTTCGGCTAACATCATGATTGCCATGCACACAATTGGTTTGGTCATGGAATGCAACTGGAAGATGGCATCAGTGCGCATGGGCTGCTTGGTATCCATGTCTGTGTAACCCACAGCATCAATGGAAGCGACCTGGCCGTGCCGCGCTACCAGAGTGACAAAACCCGCAGCTGTACCCTTATCGACGAAGGTCTTTAGCCGCAACGGAATCTTCAATAGACGGTCGGCGTCCAGCCCGGTCTTTGCCGGGTCCTTCACAACAATCACTGGTGAGGCGGCAGGAAGCAGCGTGGCTAGACAAATAGCAATGGCAACAATTCGCATGGGTCTTATTCTACAACGTTCCCCCAACCTCTGAGTCATTTGCCCCAGAGCTTTTTTCGTTTGGATCGACGCCGCCAAAGAAATCAATCGGTTACGGTTTGGTCTTGGAGTTGCATTAGGTGCTGCAGTGAACCAAAAATTCGATTCAATTCACATTTGGGACATTTTTACTTCGGACAAGGGAGGCCGTCCATGGCCAATAGACTTTTGATTGCGGGCATTGCTGCAGCGTTGTTGGTTGCTCCGATATCTTCGAGGGCTGATGCTGCCGCCGGTAAGGCATCTTTTGATAAGACCTGCAAATCTTGCCACGGGGCCGACGGGAAAGCGAACCCTGCCATCGCAAAAATGATGAAGGTAGAGATGCGTGCCCTTGGATCAAGCGAAGTGCAAGCCAAGAATGACGCGGCAATCACTAAAGACATCACGGAAGGAATGGGCAAGATGAAAGCCATCAAAAGCCTTGCCGCCGGAGACGTGAAGTCCGTAGTTGAATTCGTCAGGACTCTGAAGAATTAAGTTGTGAGTGAGCATCCAATGCCAGATAAGGCAAATGGGTCAGAGCTAAGAGGGTGGGCCGCAAGAATCATACCCATCCTCCTTTTTTCTGATAATTGGCTCAGCCGCGTCGGTATATTCCTGGTAACAAGCGCCACGGTTTTTTGGTTCTGGATGCTGGGTCTTGGATCTGCTGCCGGCTACACGGACATTATTCAATATGTTCTTCTGCCTGCATTGTTCTTTGTTGGCCTTGCTATGATTCCCACTGGTGTGGCGATGGACCGTCGTCGGCGTTCCAGCGACATCGCAGGATTTGCTGACTTCTCCTGGAAAAGCGAAGCGGCGAAGAAGCTCCTCATTTTTGTTGCCACTGCAACTGTTCTAAATGTAATTCTAGGCGCAACATTCAGCTACAGGGCAGTTCATTATATGGAGGGGAATTCATTCTGCGGCACTGCATGCCACAGCGTTATGAGCCCTGAATTCACAGCCTACAAAGCAACCGCTGCCCATTCCAAAGTGGAATGTGTTGCCTGCCACGTTGGGCCCGGTGCGGCGAATTTTGTGGAAGCGAAGTTGAATGGTACACGTCAGTTGCTCCTTATTATGACTGGCCACTACCAGCGCCCCATTTCTCCTCCCATTGATCGTATGCATGCGGCCAAAGACACATGTGGCACGTGTCATTCGGAAATTTCTGAATCTCCGGGCAAGTTGAAAATCAAATCGAAATTCTCAGATGTAGGGCAACTGACTAAGACTGCCTTAGTAATGAAAATCGGCGGCGCGAAATCCGGTACGGGAATTCACGGTGCTCATCTTGGGGCTGGGGTAAAAATCAGCTACGCTGCAGCTGCAGCCGATCGTTCCTCATTCGCTTGGGTCTCATCCACCAAAGCTGGGGTAACCGATGAGTACTTTGCCCCAGGAAAGAATCAAGCGTCAATTGCAGGTTTGAAGCAGCGCGATATGTCTTGCTTGGATTGCCACAACCGGCCCAGCCATCAATTTGAATTACCGGCCGCTGCGGTAGACAAAGCAATGATGGAAGGCAGCATTGCTACAACGCTTCCTGGCATCAAAAAAGTTGCTGTAGATCTTCTAGGAAAGCAGTATAAAAACCCTGAAAGTGAGATTTCTGCAGCTCTGCAAAGCCACTACAAACAACCAGGCGCCCCTTTGGACCTTACGGCAAAAACAGTAGCCGCCATCTATTCGCGCAACGTTTATCCTCAAATGAACATCACTTGGGGAACGTATCCCAACCACATTGGACACACCGATTCGCCAGGCTGTTTCCGGTGTCATGGATCGGATTTGACTTCATCGAATGGCAAGCAGATTGCACAGGACTGTAGCAGTTGCCATCAGGTCCTAGCGGTAGATGAAGCAGCACCTAAGATTTTGGAAGACCTAGGCACAGGACAGTAACCTCATGACTAAAGCTGCGCTCCGCACCCGACTTGGTATTTTTCTGGTAGCAATGGCCGCCGTTTTCGGTGGCGCATTTGCCGCAAATCGGAAACATGAGTTCTCTCGCCATGAAAAAGCTTTTTTTGCCGACGAACGCACACTCAATTTCGTGCGCCCTGGGCTCGACTTGAAAATTACTACTGCTTCGGTTGCGGCCGACGGGACAATTAAGGCCACCGTCCGTATTGCCGATCCGAAAGGGGTTCCGCTTGACCGGGAAGGTATTGTCACTCCTGGTGTCGTAGCCCTGAGTTTCGTGGCTGCCTTTATTCCAAAAGGTCAAACGCAATATATCTCCTATACAACACGAACTCAGGTAAGCAACATTACCAAGGCATCCGCGATCCAGGCTGCTGCCGATGCTGGGGGTGTTTTCACAAAGACAGCTGACGGTGAGTATGTATACACCTTCCGCACGAAAGCTCCAACTGGTTTTGAAGCAGCTTCCACTCACACAATTGGTGTGTACTCCTCGCGCAACCTAACTGAATTCGATTTGGGGACCAACTTCGCCAGTGCTACTTTCGATTTTCTTCCCGCCGGTGGCAAGGTCACGGTTGTACGCGATGTGATTAAATCAGCGGCTTGCAATAACTGTCACGGAGAAATCAATGCCCATGGAGGATCTCGTCGCGGATTAGAAATGTGCGTACTGTGCCACACACCTCAAACGACTGATCCTGACACGGGGAACACGGTCGACATGAATGTAATGACCCACAAGATTCATGAGGGAAAGGAACTTCCAAGTGTGAAAGCCGGCGGCAAATACCAAATTATTGGCTTTAACAATACAGTCGCTGACTATTCCAAGGTGGGCTTTCCTGCCGGTACTCGCAATTGCACTATTTGCCATGTTCAGACAGGAATGAATGCCGGCACCAATGCCATGAACCTATATGCCCCCAATAAGGCTGCTTGTGGTTCGTGCCATGACAATGTCGATTTCACTTCTGGCAAAACACATTTGGCTGTCATTGATGGCCAATGCGGGCGCTGTCATATTCCGGATGGCAAAGAATTTGATCTTTCGGTAAAGGGCTCGCACACAATACCCGAGCAATCAACACAATTGCCGGGGACCAATTTCGAGCTTATTGATGTGAAGGATGCAGTTGCTGGAAAGAAGCCATTCATCACTTTCGCAGTTAAAGATGATAAAGGCAATCCGATTAAACCATTCGATATGACCTCGCTCAATCTCATTCTTGGCGGCGACACAAAAGACTACAACAACTACGTGAGCGAATCTGCTCGCACAGCAGTTATGGGAATTGATGGGCGTGCGGTGTATACATTTAATGCAGCCATTCCTGCCAATGCTAAGGGTTCGTATACGCTTCTGATGACTGGCTACCGAACAATCAAAGTGGCAAAGTTAGATAACACTACAGTGGATGCCCGGGATGCCGGCCTGAACGCCGTTCGTACCTTTTCGATTGACAACTCCCCGGTAGTTCCGCGGCGCAAAGTTGTTGAAACGGCCAAATGCAATGCATGCCATCTGCAGCTATCGCTCCACGGGACTTCTCGTAATGAAGTCCAGGGTTGTGTAATGTGCCACAACCCCACGAACACAGACGCGGGCAGACGCACGGCGGCTCAATTGCCGGCTGAAAGCGTTAATTTCGGGACAATGGTCCACCGCATCCACGCCGGCAACCGGCAGATTCGCGATTTATCTTTTGCAGGCTTTGGCGGTTTAGTTAACTTCAATTCTGTGGGCTTCCCTAACGAGCTGAACAACTGCTCCGTGTGCCATGTTAACGGCTCGGAGAATCTTCCCTTGGCGGAAACCAATCTCAATGTTACTGATCCGCGCGGATGGATACCAGATGCAGGGCCTGCTTCCGCTGTCTGCTCTGGTTGCCACGTTTCAAAAGCCGCTGCTTCGCACTTCCTCTTGAATACTTCCACCCTCGGTGAAAGCTGTGCGGTATGCCATGGAACCAAAGGAGACTTTTCCGTGAGCAAGGTACATGCGAAGTGAAGCTGCTCCTTACGATGGCAGTCTTCCTGATGGCTCAGGGGACGCAGGCTGCCACAGACCCTAAGTGGGAATCCTGCGCCCCCTGCCATGAGGATATAGTTGCCGCATTCTCTCGTAACCGGCACGCTGGTGCAAAAAAGGGGTGCGATTCGTGTCACGGTAGTTCAGCCAAGCACGCCGAATCCGGCGACGCTGCTGAAATTTCTAACCCGAAGAAAGTTGCACCTAAATCAGCAGAGGCAACGTGCATGGGGTGCCACAAGAATCATCCATCACAAGTGGGACAAGTGCGGTCGGGCCATGGTCGAGGGCAGGTCGCTTGTGTCAGTTGCCATAGCGTACACACGCCTCCAGCACCGCAGACTGCAACCAGCAAGAATCAACAATGCTTCGGTTGCCACGCTGAAGCGCGGGCTCAATTCGCGCGCCCTTTCTCCCATAAGCTGACCCAGGGACAACTCAACTGCGTGGACTGCCACAATCCCCATGGATCGTTCAATGGTCGCGCCTTAGCAACCGCACAGCGTCACGGGTCGAACGAGCCTGGCTGCCTTAAATGCCATACGGATAAGCGTGGACCATTCCGATTTGAACATGCCCCGGTTCGCTTTGAGGCATGTAATTCCTGCCACGAGCCGCACGGTTCTGTGAATCCTAGAATGTTAGTGCGGCAGGACGTTGCCACGCAGTGTCTGGAGTGTCACTCCAACCTGCCTATCAATGCCGCAACGCGCCAAGTTCAGGGCGTCTTGCCCCCAGCGTTTCATGACACTCGCGATCCCTTCTATCGGAACTGCACCACGTGCCACACCAAAATTCATGGGTCTCATGTGAGTAAGTCTTTACTAAAATGAAGACGCTAATATTGCTATCGGTTCTTGGAGTGGTTGCTTTGGCGGCCGAGAGTGCAGCAAGTGAAACTTCGGCTGCCTCTGCTTTGCCAACAGGGAGTGTTGAATTGGGCTACCGCTTCATTCCCAATCTGTCAGGAAGCTTACCAGCTTATCGTTCCATAGTAAATTTGGGAGAAGGCCCTCGGCTTCTGGCAGGTGAAATCAATTTTCCTGGCGGCAAGTTCTACGACTCGTTTTTCGTGCGCCTCAGCAATTGGGGTGGTGATCCATACAACTCAATCCGCATGTTGGCCGAAAAGCATGGAGTCTATCGGCTATCCGTCATCTATCGCAATACAGCCTATTTCAATGCAATGCCTTCGTTCGCCAATCCATTGGGCACCTTCAACCAGCGCAGCTTTGATCAAAAGCAACGCTTCTTTGACGCTGACCTGGACTTGCGTCCCGGCAAAAAGCTCT
>JAYTTF010000229.1:0-15393 GCA_043745195.1 Bryobacterales bacterium
TCCCAAAGCGCTGGCTCCGTTCTTTTGAGTGGTCATCCACCACATCGCACGGAACCATACAATTAAAGGAGTCCTCGTGTCTTGGAAAATTGTCCCGGCCGTCACCGACGTCTGGCATCCACACCCAGCACATTGCAGAAGAACGCCCCGTACCGGCCACGATTTCCCGCCCTCACAGCGTGGGCATTGGAAGCCTTCCGGCCACCACAGCCGAGACAGATACTCACGGCACGCCTCCTCGGTGGAAAACTTGGTCTCCAACTCGGTGAGATTACGCGGGTATTCTTCCATCACCTCGCATACTACCTATTGTGGTTACCTGAGTCAAGTGGATACCCATCTTCTTCAAATCGCCTATGAAAATGCGGCTGCCAAACCCTAGCGGTGCACCGCTTTGATGCTGGTACAAACCGCCAAGCTGCCAGCCGCCGACCACAAACTCGAGGCCCACCCCACGCATAAAGTCCCAAATTGGGTAAGCTATTTGTTTTCAAAAGGCTGTAAATCCTTACACATTATTGCGGCTGGCGTATTATTGAAAGCTTTGGCATCCAACGTGCTGATCTATTTCCATGAAACTTCTTATTCTCCCACTCTGCATCGGCACCTTTCTGCTGACTTCCTGTGCAAAGCAGGCAATTGCAACCGATACTTTGCCGCTGCAGGCCACAATTGTGATGAAAGATGGCACCCGGCTTTCCGGTAAAGTGCAGGCGAGCAAGCCTTCGGAGATGACGGTTATTGGCAGCGACAACATACAGCGTACCGTCGCAATTGACCAGATTAAGTCAGTTAACTATAGTGATTCGCCACAATTACCGCCAAACCAGCCCACGCGCGCTGGCGTAGTTCCACAGCAAAGGGCAGCCAATGAAGCCTTTCACGAAGATCACTACCATGCGCCCCCCAAAGCGGTGACAAGTAGGACCAACGAACTGGAAGTGGGAACGCAGGTAACAGTGCGCATGGAAGAGACCATTGATTCAGGCAAGGCGTTTGAAGGGCAGACCTTTGCTGCGGAAGTTACGCGAGATGTGAGAGACCGGCAAGGTGATCTGGTAATTCCTACCGGGTCTAACGCGATTATCGTAATTCAGTCAGCGACCAAGGGCGGCCGTTTTAAGGGGACTTCAGACTTGGTTTTGGATATGCAATCAGTTTCCGTTGATGGCCAGTCCTACCGCATAGAAACTGCGAGTTTGGATAAGCGAGGCAAGAACGGCTTCGGCGCAAATAAGCGGACTGCTGAGTACACAGGGGGCGGCGCGGCGCTAGGTGCCATTATTGGCGCAATAGCAGGAGAGGGCAAAGGCGCGGCAATCGGCGCTGGAGCAGGTGCGGGTGCCGGCGCGCTTACGCAAATCATAACCAAGGGCGGGGCTATCCGCGTGCCGGTTGAAAGCCTGCTGACATTTCGGCTGGACCGGCCACTGCGCGTAACTGCCCGCCGCTAGCTTAGCTAACTGTTTTCGAGCGATCCCGGATATCATCCTGAGTTGCATTTCCACCGGCTCATCTGGAATACCAGCGGCCTTCTAGCCGACCATGACGGTTTCCAATAACAGCCGAAAGCTGTTGGGAATGCGACTCGGGTAATACTGCGGTGCTTTTCCAGCTTGCCGATTCGTCTTCGAATGAGTTTCACCTCCTATTTTGATCCCTGCGCGGCCTGTTCCAGTTGCGCCGCGCGAGCCTGGATATCGTCCAGTTCGATCTTTTTGAACGTGTTCGAAAGTACAACCTCGGCGGTCCGTTAATTGAACTGATGCATTAGAGAGCAATTTGCGAAGGCGCGGTATCGTCGAGAGAAACTGTCCGGACCAAAAGAACAGCCGGTGGACGCTTTGCGCGCTAACCGGCTGTTAGGTTTATAGGTAAATGCAAGTGCCTGTAGTGCCCCAGCTTAGAAGGTGAAGCGAACTGAGACTTGCATCAAACGGGGGTTACGAGCGGCGGTTGCCCTTCCGAATGTGGCATTCGTCTGCGCTCCGTTCGCCGGATTGAAGCGCGCCGTGTTGTCAACCGAAGAGAAGTTGGTGTGGTTGAACATGTTATAAACTTCCCAACGAAGTTGGAGTGCTCTCTTTTCACGAACCGGAATGACCTTGAATAGTGTCAAATCGGAGACGATCAGGCCCGGTCCGCGATAGATATCGCGTGCCGCGTTGCCCGCATCGTTGAATCCCGACATCGCGAAGACCGAGGTATTAAACATATGGTCTACTGTGTGATCACTATGCGGGAGTCTAGGATCGCCTGTCACATTGATGCGCTGTCCGTCGCCACCGCCTGTAAAATCGATGCCGGTAGTTGTGGATTGAGACACTTGTTGCGGTGTACCACTCGCGAGAGTCGTGATACCAGAGATCTGCCAGCTATCCAGAACCACTCTGGTGATGCGGCCCGGCATGAGCTTGCTGACCTTTGGAAGATCGTAGCTGTAGTTGGCGACGAAGACGTGAGTCTGGTCGAAATCGGCCTTTCCATAGCTCCACTCGCGGAAGGAGCGGTAGGTCGGGAGATTCGCGTAATCCATCACCTTGGAGAATGTATAGGCGACGCCAAACTGGAGCCCGTGCGAGTAACGGCGGTTGGCTGTCACCTGCAGGGAGTGGTAGTTCGAGCTGCCGCTGGATTCACGATAGGTGATTCCGTTGTAGCCGGGGTAGGGCCGGAAGAAGCTATCGGGAAGGACGCTGGCTGCCGGGTTGGCCGCATTGAGGGTCTTGGTTGGATCCTGATTCTGCGGCAGGAAGCGAGCCCCGTAAGGTACTCTGTTGATGTCGCGGGTGGTGGCCAGATTTCTTCCGAGCGCCGACACGTATTTCACATCGATCACAGTAGAGAATCCTATGTTCTGTTGAACGCCCAGAGAGATGTTGTAGTAGTCGGGCGCTTTTAGGAAGCGATCGTGACCGGTGGCGTTGCCAGGAGCCAGAATGCCGCCGGCGCCGAGGAAGCTTCCGAGGTTGCCGTTGTAGATGGTCGGGCTGAATGAGATAGGCGCACCAGCGGATTGCGGTTCGTAACGAACCAACTGGTTGGTTTTGGAGAAGCCTCCGCGAACCGCGGTCTTGCCGGTTCCGAACACATCGTAGGCGAAACCAAAACGCGGTTGGAGAAGCTCAGGCGACTTTTCGTAGAATCCAGCCGGGTAGTTTCCATCACGTGTGGTGACAAAGCCGTTGCCGGGGTTGCCTGTGTTAGGCACGAACTTCTCTACGAAAACCTGATTCAGAACTTCACCCGTCTGCGGATTCACAGCAACACGAAGGCCGTTGACGAGCGCGGGGCGGTATTGGAGCGGGGCATCGCTGCGCTTGTAGCGGCCGAGGGCGAAGGAGGACTGCAGACCGTCGGTCTGATCCCAGGGAGTGAAGTAGGCGACGCGCAAACCGATTTCGAGGGTCAGGTTCCTGGTAACTTTCCAGGAGTCCTGAACGAACCAGTCGATGTTGACTGCGGTAGCGGAAGGTTTGGTGGGGCGTTGGGCTTCCGAGTAGGTTTGGAAGGCGCCAGTGAGTGCGTTGCTGTATGGGTTGCCGGTGTCGCCGGGGTTGTTTCCGCCGGTGCCAAAGTTGAAGTTACCCATCCACGGTACGTTGAATCCGAAGCCGGTGGTTATGCGATCCCGTTCGGCATAAAAACCAAACTTGAAGGTGTGGTTGCGCTTGATCCAGGTCAGGTTGTTTGCAATGCTCCAGTTGATATCGTCTTCAAACTGGGGGAACCGCGTAGCAAAAAAACTTCCGAAGTTGGGGGAATTCTGCAATCCCCCAAAAGAAGCCTGGGGAACGATTTGGTCCGGGTTGGCCGAGGGGTAGAGCTGCCCGGCCAGGAATCCGTTGGTAGGACGTCTGGTTTTCGAGAGATCCGAGGCGAGGTCCGGGAACGGAAGTCTTTCCTGCGGACGGCGAACGCCGAGGTTGAGTTCATTCACGATGGACGGGGTGATGATTCTGGTGTATCCGAGCGAGGCATGCTTGTTGATGAAGGTCTGCTTGACTTTAATGAAGTCCCAGTTGGTCAGGTTGTAGCCTTCGCTGACGGTGTTAAAGAAGGTTCCCCGGAAGAATATCGAATCCTTGTCGGTTGCCTTGTAGTCGATTCTGAAAAGTTCCTGGTCTCTGGAAGCCTGTTTGGTGTCCTGGAACAGATAGTTGTAAGAACCATTCGGATCGAAGCTGTTGGGCAGCGTCAAGAGGTTGACGAGTGCCTGGCCGTTCTTGTTGATCAGGTTTGGCGGAATGATGTTGTTCGGATACGGTGCACCGGTGGCAGGATCTTTCGGCTTCAGGGTCGACGCCGAAAAATTGCCCTGGCGTTCGAGCAGGGTGGGCATAGTCAGCCGCGTGATCGAAGCAGGCTCGAGACTCGGATTGCGTTCAAGGCTGAGAAAGAAGAACAGCTTCTGCCGCGAGGTGTTGAAAAGTTTCGGGATCGTGACCGGACCACCAAGCGTGAGGCCTTCGGTGATGTAGCGATAGCGGGACTTGGCGATCGTTGGAATCGCAGCATTGTTGAAGAAGTTCTGAGCATTGAACATTTCGTGTCGTTTGTACCAGTAGGCAGAACCGTGGAAATCTCTCGTTCCGCTCTTGCTGACGACGTTAACCACCGCGCCGCCATTGCGTCCGTATTCGGCCTGGTAGTTGTTCAGAAGAACCTTTACTTCTGCGATTGCGTCCAGACTGACCGATGTCGTGTAATTGTTGGAGCTACCGTTGTCCTGACCCTGCTGTCCGTCCACACCGATGGTGAGAGCGCCAGCGCGTACACCGCCGACGTTGGGCAGGCCGGTCCCAATGCCTCCGGCGCTGCCGAGGGCCTCCGATTCACCGGACGTATTCACGCCGGGAAGCAGCCGGAGGAAGCCGACGACGTTTCTCCCGCGCTGGGTAACGCTTTCGAGTTGTTGAGTGGTTAGAACCGCGGAGCCTTCCGAGCTTGCTGACTGCACCACGCTCGCCTCAGCGGTTACGTTGATGGTTTCGTTCACGGAGCCGATGCTCAACTGAATTGTGCCGAGCGAAAGCCTTTCGCTGGCGGACAGGGCGTTGCCCTGTTTGCGATAGGTTTGGAATCCGGCGATTTCTACCTTGGCGGTGTAATTGCCGGGTTGCAAGTTGGCAACGACGAAGCTTCCGCTATTGTCGGACTTTACGATTCGTTCGTCGGCGGTGCCCTCATTCATAAGGGTGACAGATGCACCGGTTACGGCGGCGCCTGTGGAGTCGACGACGGTTCCTAGAATTGTACTGGTGCTACTTTGCGCCCACGCGGATGCAGCTAGCATGGACATTAAAGTGACCGATGACAGGAGAGAACGTACTCTCCTAAAGTTGCTACTTCGCTGAAAGACGTGCACTTTGAAACCCTCTTATTGATGTTTGGTGGACAACTTATTTCGAACAGACCACTTGATTGTGAGGTAAGTCTATCCTACCATTCGCTAATTTACAATGATCCGGATAGTCACCTATTTCAACTCCAACTTAAAGTTGCAAAAATCGCAATAGATACAATCGCAAAACTGGCAGAGGACCCGGAATACGTTGATGCCGTTCCAGCAAATGCCTCGGGTGCTTTGGCTGAAACCTCGAAGGATCAAAGTGAAGATGTCTTCGAGAAGCTTGAGGTTCAACGAAACGAAAAGTTGACAGAGCCCGTAACTGCGGATATCCTCAAGTCATCCGTAATACTTAATGGCGGGAAGACATCACGAGACCGACTGGGGGATCACTTATTAGAAGCAATCAAGCGTCATCCTGAGTTTCTATCAGTGTTCAGGTCACGAAAGCCCATCTCGACCGATTGCGGCAATCGCGCTCAGAAGTTCAACGACTACTGGGCCAAGCAGCAAAGGCTGCCCGTTGATTCGTTTGACAAGTTCGGTGTAATTACACATCGTCATGCTCTGCCATGTTTGTTCCTATCCACGGCATAATCTCAATTTTCCCAATGGTGATCCATCCTGAAGATCTAGCCCGAAGACCATCACCGAACTTTGTTTTCTCTTAGCTGAGGCAGCCTGCTAAGATGATGGATCACATCATGGATCTTGGCGCACATTCACTCGGCCTCACGCCTCACGGCAGCCTATTGCTGATCCATGACGACGATGCGCAACAGTTGGACACGCATTTAAGGGATCGGATATTAAAGGCGCTCGAGCGTGGAACTGGTCACCTGCTACTTCTGCTCGGCGCGGAGGAAGCGGGCGCCACATTGCCTCGGGCCGTCTGCTATTGGCGCGATTTTGGGGTGCGTTACGTCACGGCTCTCCGCACGCAACAGGGAGGCGACGGCTCTAGCCCCAAGGCCCCTTTCGCCGAAGTTACCGAGGAAGAGCTGGAACGTCTGATCCTTCAAGCGCCACCGATGACGGGCGGGGAGTACTTGACCCCGGCAGTGCTTCGTTCGCTATGGAATGGGATGGATTACGCCTTTAGCGTGGAACTCTCCGAGTCCAAATGCGAAATAGAAGCGTTCCTTAAGAAGCGTAACCCGGCATGGAATCTGGTGGGCAGGGTGCACTTCAATCTTGCCGAGAATCGTAAGGATACGGATGCTCCTTTTGCTTTTCTGGCAACCTACACCACACGGCTGTCCTCAAAGTCCAATGCGCAGCATTTACCGTTGGGACAAGCTTTGCGGGAATATGCTGGGGCGGCCAATAAGGACCGTCTTTTGTCACTTCTGGTTCCGGTGCAGCGGGCTTCCGAAAAATGCGGATGGCTGGCCGGCATGGTCGACGGTGGTGAAATATTTCACCCGTTGCGATGGACGGCCCAGGATGCGTTGCAGCTCTTGAAGGACATTCCGCATCTGGAAACGGCGGGCGTGGTGGTGCGCATGCCGGCTGCGTGGCGTGGCAATCGTCCGCCGCGGCCGCGAGTGACCGGCTCCGTCGGTGGCAAGAGTCCTTCGGGGTTGGGCCAGAATGCGCTACTGGACTTCCGGATGGATATCACGCTTGAGGGCGAGGTTCTGACGGCTTCCGAAATCAAGGAGCTACTTGCCCGGTCGGACGGATTGGCGTTGGTGCGGGGACAGTGGGTTGAAGTTGATCCGGAACATCTGAAGCACATGATCGAGCGCTTCGGCGAAATGGAGCGGTCCGCCGGGGAAGGCCTGTCCTTTGGTGAGGCCATGCGGCTCCTTGCCGGCGCGAACCTGGCTGAAAGTGACGAGTCGGCCACCGAGTCTGCGGATTGGGCTCAGGTGGTTGCCGGTCCATGGCTTGCGGAGACGTTGAAAGGGTTGCGAAATCCCGGAGGGTTGGACGGCGCGAGCCCTGGCGCCGCGCTTAAAGCCACACTCAGGCCCTATCAAAAGGAGGGCGTGCGATGGCTATACCTACTGGCCAAACTCGGGTTGGGAGCTTGCCTTGCCGACGACATGGGGCTTGGCAAGACCATACAGGTGCTTTCCCTTTTGCTGATTCTCAAGCGGGAGAGCGATGGAAAAGCGGGACCGAGTCTTTTAGTGGCCCCGGCTTCTCTGCTAGGGAACTGGGCGGCCGAGATCGAAAAGTTTGCCCCGGAATTGAAAATTATCATTGTTCATCCGTCCGCCATGCCTTCCGTTGAGATGAAGGATATACAGCCGGAAACCATCGCGGCAGCGGACCTGATCATCACAACGTACGGATCGGTGCTGCGAACTCCCTGGATGACGGACTTCTCCTGGCGCCTTGCCGTCCTGGACGAGGCGCAAGCGATCAAGAACCCTGGGGCGAAACAAACCCGCAGCGTGAAATTGCTAAAGGCCGGATCGAGGATCGCCCTGACAGGGACACCCGTGGAGAACAGGCTGGCGGATTTGTGGTCCATCTTCGACTTCGTGAATCCAGGATTATTGGGCTCAGCCAAGGAGTTCACCAATTTCTCCAAGAGGCTTGCCCGTAGCCCCAACGCATCTTATGGCCCCCTGCGGGAATTAGTGCGGCCTTACATTTTGCGGCGATTAAAGACGGACAAGACGGTGATTGCCGACCTGCCGGACAAGACCGAAATCAAGGCGTTTTGTCCGCTAAGCCGGCAACAGGCGGCACTCTACACGCAGGCGGTAGAGGACTTGAAGGTACAGCTTGGACAGGCCACAGGAATCCGCAGAAAAGGCTTGGTATTGTCGTTCCTGATGCGCTTCAAACAGATATGCAACCATCCCTCGCAGTGGTTGGGTGATGGCGGATGGAAGGAAGCGGACAGCGGCAAATGGGGGCGTCTGCGCGACATCGCCGAAGTTGTGGCGTCGAAGCAGGAGAAGATGCTTGTCTTCACCCAGTTCCGGGAAGTAACGGGCCCCCTGTGCGATTTTCTGGGCTCGGTATTCGGCCGGCCTGGTCTTGTTCTTCATGGTGAGATTGACGTGAAAAAGCGGAAGGATCTGGTGCGCCGGTTTCAGGAAGATGAGTCGGTCGGCTTCTTTGTTCTTTCCCTAAAGGCGGGTGGTTCGGGTTTGAACCTTACCGCCGCCTCGCATGTAGTTCATTTTGATCGCTGGTGGAATCCGGCCGTGGAAAATCAGGCTACCGACCGGGCCTTCCGTATTGGCCAAACCAAGAACGTGCTGGTGCACAAATTCGTGTGCCAGGGCACGGTGGAAGATAACATTGACCAACTGATCGAATCCAAGCGCCGCCTTTCAGAAGACCTGTTGGAAGGTGATGCAGGGGTTTTGCTTACCGAATTGAAAGACGACGAATTACTGAAGCTGGTTGCGCTAGACATCAATAAAGCGCTGAAGGAGAACTAGACAATGGTGGCTTACTACGGTGGTTGGAAGCCTTATGTTTCCGTGGCCTCACGGCGGGCGAAAGCAATGAAGGAAATGGAGAAGCGCCGGAAGCAAGGGCAGAATGTTTCCCCCATAGTGATTGACGGCCGGAAAATCGTCAAGACCGTCTGGGGGGAGGCCTGGTGCGACAACCTGGAACGGTATAGCGACTATGAGAACCGGCTGCCGCGGGGCAGATCCTATGTGCGCAACGGATCGGTGGTGGATTTGCAGATAAAGACAGGAGAGGTCCATGCGGTTGTCAGCGGTTCGAATATGTACAAGGTTACGGTGAAGGTAGCGCCGGTCTCGCAGCAGCAATGGAAGTCCATTTGCGAGGACTGCGGGGGCGCGGTGAGTTCGCTGGTCGAACTACTGCAGGGACGTTTGTCCAAAGGGGTGATGGAGCGTATTTGCCGGGCAAAGCAAGGCCTGTTTCCATCACCTGCGGAGATCAGAATATCGTGCACTTGTCCGGATTGGGCGGATATGTGCAAGCATGTCGCGGCGGTGATGTATGGGGTGGGTGCGCGTTTTGATCACCAGCCCGAGCTGCTCTTTTTGTTGCGCGGTGTGGATGAGAAGGATCTGATCGCCAAGGCTGCCCAGGCGATGCCGGTTGGGAGGAAGGTGCCGTCAAAGGCAAAGGTGCTGGTGGCGGAGGATCTGGGCGGCATGTTTGGTATTGATATGGACATGGGGCTCAACTTGATCGTTGGAAAAGGAAAGCCAGTCAAGAAAAAGGCGGCAAAGAAGAAGGTCGCGGCGAAAAAGGCCACCCGCAAAGTTACGAAGAAGGCTGTCAGGAAAGCGACCTGAGTGGGAGCAAAGAAGCTTACCTTTGACACAAACAACGATTTGTGGGAAATGCCACACAGGGCTAAAT
The DNA here is from genome assembly GCA_043745195.1 of Bryobacterales bacterium. GTDB lineage: Bacteria > Acidobacteriota > Terriglobia > Bryobacterales > Bryobacteraceae > JANXSF01. The sequence goes on from JAYTTF010000229.1 coordinate 9,668, forward strand.
GAGCTTAACAAAATCCGTCGAAAGTTCCCGCCTCAGTTGCCGTATTAGCGCACCTATCAAGAAACGAGCTGAAGATGCCGCCAAGTTACTTGGCCAGTCTATTACTGCGTTTACGGAAACAGCCCTAGAGAACATAGTTTTTCTCACCAAACAGGAGGGGGGCATAGATAACCGCCTCCGATCAAAATCGAAGCCGCAACGCCAACTGCACTTCTCTCTCACCTGCACCATTGAAGGTGCCTGTGATTTGTCCAAAATTACCGGCATTCACGTTTCCGACTGGATTGCCGAACTGCGGCGTATTAGTCAAATTGTAGAGTTCAGTTCTGAACTCCAGCTTCACTCCTTCATGGACTTCAAAGATTCGGAACACGGAGAAGTCGTAATTAGAAAGCACCGGGCCTCGCCCGATATTCCGCCCGGCGTTGCCGAAACGGTTTGGCGTGGGAGCCGCGAATGCGCTTGTATCGAAGAATCGCTGACCAGGCCCTACTCCCCCCAACTTCTTGTAACTGCCCAAAACATCGGCGAACTGGCCGTTACCGGGACAATTACAGGGACCTGCGTCGGCGGAAATATTGAATGGCGCCCCGCTGACGACACGCAGGATGCCGTTCAACTGCCAGCCCCCTAGAGCCCACCGTCCAGCACCGTTGGTCAAGTATTTCTTTCCCTTTCCAAACGGAAGCTCGTAGATGTGATTCACAACCAGCATTTGCCTCCGGTCAAAGGAAGTCGGTCCATAGTTGCGGCGAATATCGGCCACGACGACAAAACCGCCTTGATCGTCTTGCACGCTTAACGCTTTGCTCCACGTATAAGCCGTTCCAAAGGAAAAGCCATTCGAGAAGCGTCGCTGCACATTCACCTGCAATGAGTTGTAGTTATTGTTGTAGGCATTCGCGCGCTCAGCAACGCTGGCCGTCCGGCCGAAGCGCTGGTTAAAGGCAAGCCCCGCCGTGCCCGTACCCGGCAATGCAAAATTCAACTCACGCTGGCTCGGCAGACGTCGGCCGAGGGTTCCTACATAGGCCGCATCCAACACCGTCCCATGCCCCAAATCCCGCTGGTAAGTCAGACTGTAACTGTGTACGAATGGCACTGGGTTTGAACGAGGTATGGTAAAAAACGCCTGATTCGGTGCCGGGGAAATGACACCATTGTCGGGAATCGGAATCACCGGAACAGGCACGATCGTATCCATGGATCCGTCCACGCGGAAGTCGTTCGCAACACCCAATTGGACGTTGTAAATCACAGGAAATTGCGTCGACAAGGTGCCACCCGTAAAGCCAAACCGTCCCGTGTAATAAGAGAGTCCGTAGCCGCCGCGGATCACCGATTTCGTTGAAACCTTGTAGGCGAAGCCCACTCGCGGCGCCCAGTTGTTCTTGTCGTAATCGACATTGGTGCTGAGATCGATGTTGCCGTATCCCGCCACAGCCAGGCTGTTGTTGGTGGGGTCGTAATTCGAAGCTCCTCCACGGTAACGAGGCTTCACCGTCGAATGCGCTTCATATCGTAAACCAAGATCAAGCGTCAGCTTGGAGTTCACCTGCCACGAGTCATGGACGAAGAAAAATGCCTGCGTCATCCGGTTCGTCGGAGTCACCGTTTGGAAGGTGCGCGAAGAAACATCCGGCGCGTTGATCAGGAAAGCGGCATAGGAGTTGCCGGCTGTACCAAAGGGGCCAAGCGCCGCGCCAGGCAGCGATGTCGTGCCCGGGTTGAACTGGAAGCGTCCGCGTGGTCCGAAATTTAGCCCTTGCGGTTGAAAGCGATCAGCCCGGATTCGACGTAAATCTGCACCCCATTTGACCGTGTGCCGGTCTATGTTCTTGCTCCATATGTTCACTGCGTTAAACAGGTTGTCCGCATTGATCAGCGGATAGACGACTGGGGGTCCGATTCCCGGCATGCCCGCAACATCGTATCTCGGCAATCCGCGAGAAGATATCGGATCCGGAAAAACATTCGTAAGGTTGAGCTCCTTAGCCAGAGGGTCGTCAATGTTGTTGCCGTTCACATTAACGAAATAGCGGTTGTAACCGAACCGCGCTTCCATAAGCAAGGTAGGCCTCCATTGCCGTGTGTAATTGATCGCCGCCGTATGGTTGCCTCCGTTGCTCGCAACGCCGTCGCCGATCTTGAGACCAAGAAGAGCGCCCTGGGCGACGGTGGAAGGCGTGAAGTTGTATTTGACAAACATCGAATTTCGCTCGTTGAAGGTGTGGTCCACCCGGCCGTCGTAGTTGTAACTATCCAAGCGGAACGGCACATTGCCGACGATGTTGTTAACTAAGCCAGGTTGATTATTGGCTGGCAAAAAGCTACTGAGCTTTCGCGCTACCGGGTGGATACGGCTGGCCGGGATAATGTTGCCCGGAAACAAAGTCCGCCCCGTACCATCCGGGCCAGTACGCGGGTCGTACAAATTCAACCCCGTGACACCGCTGAAATCGCCATCCCGCCAAGCCGCAACCGGTATCGTATTGAGGTTCGTAGTCGCCTGCCGAAGCTTCGTCCCCTGGTAGGAGCCGAAAAAGAAAGTACGGTTCTTCCGAATCGGACCACCAATAGTTCCCCCGAACTGATTCCGGGTCAAGGCAGGTTTTGCCTGCGGCACGAAGTTGAAGAAGTTCCGCGCCCGCAATGCCGCGACTCGGTTGAACTCAAAGGCGCTGCCGTGAAACTGATTCGAGCCACCGCGCGTAACGACATTCACCACAGCCCCGCCCGCCCGGCCAAACTCCGCATTGAAGTTCGAAGTTGAAATGTTCACTTCCTGAACAGACTCCGCTGGCGGGACATAGATGGTCAGCCCAAGCGTTGGATTATTGTTATCCACTCCGTCCACCTGAACGTTGTTCGCGCTATTGCCCTGGCCATTCGCTTGATAAAAGGTCGTGCGCTGCGGATCCTCAAGAGCAGTGAAATTCGCGACCGGCGGTGTAACTCCAGGCAGCAGACCCACTAAAGCCTGAAAACTCCGATTGGCTACTGGCAACTCGCGAACGGCTTGTGAACTAACCGTCCGGTTGACGTCCGACCGGTCCGTCTGCAGCAACGGCGACTCAGCCGTCACTTGCACCGTTTCCGTAACAGCTCCTGGCTCAAGCGTGATGTCAACGCGAACCGTCGAGGCGACCGTAACTTGCACCCGGCCCCGCGAAACTTTCTTAAAGCCTTGTTTTTCTACTTCCACGTTATAAGTGCCGGGTGGTAGAAATGACTGCGTATAAAGCCCCTCTCCATTGCTGGACAGTGTCCGTTTCACCCCCGTGTCCTGCTCCGCAATCACAACTCTTGCATCGGGAACAACGGCCCCCGACGAATCTGAGACGGTACCAAGCAGTGTGGCTGTAACTGCCTGCGAATAGGCCAGCGCTGAACCAAAGAACAATAGAGCAAGTGTTCGCATGATAAGTTGACTCCCATTAGTCAAGCATTGAACATAAGGCAGGGTAGAAGTGTTTTCCCCTGCTCGGTGCACAGTCTATCACACCCGGCAGATGCGCACATGCACGCTAGTCTGCTTGCGATTGTGGTTTTCGCTCCTGACCACATCCTTAACGTCATCGAAGCTATCGAAAACAGTCTGTCCTTATTGAAACAAATCGGGAATCATTTCATATTGCTAAAAGTTACAGCCAGCAAGCTTTCTTCCCCGCCAACGTTATAAAATGGAACCCATGTGGTTTCGACATCTCACCCTGATCCTTACTGCGGCAATCGCCGCCTTTGCCCAACAGCAGCCCGCCCCTCCGGCGATTCCTTCCGACATTCAAGCCGACCTTGACGTCGAATATTCCCGCGTCGGCGAACGCGTTGCCATGGACATTCTCCGTCCCAAAGGAGCAACCGCAGCCAACCCCACCATCGTCGCCATTCACGGTGGCGGATTCCGCCGTGGTTCGCGCGCCAGCTACATTCCCTTCTGCATCAAGGCGGCTCGGCAGGGTTATACTTGCGCCACTGTCAGCTACCGCTTCGCCCCTCGTCACCAGTTCCCAGCACCTGTTGAAGACGTGAAAGCTGCCGTAAGATTCCTGCGCGCCAACGCTGCCAAGTACAACGTTGATCCCGATCGCATTGGTGCCACCGGTGGTTCGGCCGGCGGGCACTTGGCTTTGATGTTGGGCCTCACTGGATCGACAAGATTTTTTGAAGGCAGTGGCCCGAATCAGGAACAATCCAGCAAAGTGCAGTGCGTCGGCGAATTCTACGGACCCACTGATTTCACCCAGTCCTATGGCAAAAGCGTGGACGCTGCGGAAGTGCTGCCCATCTTCATCGGCAATGATCTGCAACACAATCGCGAAGGCCATTTGAAAGCCAGTCCACTTTATTACGTCACGCCAATGTCCTCGCCTATCCTTGCTGTTCATGGCGACAAAGACGCCTACGTTGCGGTTGAGCAGAGCATTTGGCTAACCGATAAACTTCGTGCCGCTGGTGTTGCTGCGGAGCTCGAAATCATTCGTGGCGCAGGCCATGGCTTCAAGGGTGCCGATCTGGAAAAGGCCGAAGCACGCTTGATGGCCTACTTCGATAAACAGTTGAAGGCCAAGGAACAGTTAATCCTTATTTCCGATCATGGCCCAAAGAAGGAAATCGTCGCTATGATGTGGCCCTCGGGTCGTCAATTGTGGACGGTGCCCAACGGCGGCAGTCACGACGTGCAGCCTCTTCCCGGTGGAGGCGCTCTGTTAAGCTACGCATCTCTTAAAAAAGTAGTGGAAGTAGATTCCAAGCAGAAGGAAGTCTGGTCCTGTTGCGAAAACATGGGTCTGGAGCATCCGCTGGCCGCACAGCGCCTCCCCAACGGCAATACGCTGATCGGCGATGCCAGGGTTGGCAAGGTGATTGAAGTTACTCCCGATAAAAAGGTGGTCTGGGAATACAAGTCAGACGACTTGGCAAATATGCGCAGCCGTAACTCCAATCGCACCCCGGCCGGGACAACTTTGATTGCCGTGGAGGCCGTTGGCAAACTGATTGAAGTTGACCAGAATAAGAACATCATCTGGACCTATCAAGCGGCTGACAGCAAGCGCCGGCTCTATGTGGGTCATCGCCTGGAAAATGGAAACACGATGATCAGCCTTAGCGATCCTGGTGAAGTAATTGAAGTGGATAAAACCGGGAAAGTGCTGCGGTCCGTGGGCGGTGCAAACCTGGGCTTTGCTTTTGGTTGGAACAGCGGGATTGACGTGCTCCCCAATGGCAACTGGTTGCTGAACGACTATACAGGCCGCCGAATTGTAGAAGTGGATAAGGCTGGAAACTTGGTGAATGAATTACGGCTGGGACCCCGAACGGTGGCAAGTTTGGCTGTTGTGAAATAAGTATAACGGGGGTCATACTAAAAATATGAACATCACTAGTTCCCTTCCAGATGCCCTTTTTGATCAGGCTGAAGCGGAAGCTCGAGATGCTGACATAACGCAAAGGCTGAACGAGGTCTACGAGAGTAATCCGTCCAACGTGGATCCCACATTAGATGCCGTCCAAGTACGTTTATTCGGCAAGGAATCCTGGTGATCGAATAGACCTTTTATCCTAGAAACGGCAGTAGGATACTGGGAAAATGTCTGACCAGCCCCCCATGATAATGGGGGGATCAAAGAGGGTCCGGTCCGGAGACATAGGTAACACTTTGGTCCGATGACATAGGTAACACTTTTGCACCCCTGAGGGTCGGGGCTGTCTCGCGAAAGCGGCAT
>JAYTTF010000230.1:0-48382 GCA_043745195.1 Bryobacterales bacterium
CGAGTTACAGCACTTGCGACTTCACTCCGCCTCAAGACACCAGCTTCACGCCACCGAAGCGAGCACCGCAGTTTGTTTGTCCAACTGGAAGAGAAGCCGTTGAATCGTTCGAACCTCGCGCTCTTCAAAGTAGGGCTCGCCGCACTGTCCGCACACCCACGCAGGCACCGCATTCAGTGACAAGTGGTACCCTTTGCGATCAATGTGGAAGGGCGCTGCGGCTTTCTGCATCCGACCGTCACAGTGGCTGCACTTCATTTGTTCGTCCTTCATGGTTTCTTCCTCACTTTGAATGCCGTATCCCACTCGTCAGGCTCTGGTGTGTACGCCGTGATGATCGCCAGGAATTCCGGCTTTGGCGACCATACGAGGTCGATTCCCATGAATGTCCTTTTCCAAGTCCTCATTGAATCTATAAAGACTTTTTCAAAGCGCCCGCAGCACACCTCCTACCGCTTCGCATTGTGGCTATATGTAGCTATAATTATAATATGGAAACTGGCATACGCGAATTGAAGAACAACCTCAGCCTGTACATCCGGCGAGTGGAAGCCGGGGAACGGGTCGTGGTTACTGCCCACGGGAGAGCGGTAGCCGAGCTCGTCAGGCCTGCTGCAAACCGCCATGGCCGCAACAGCCAGTTCGATCAACTCATCGCTTCTGGCGTGATTACGCCACCTTTTGAAACTGGCGACCCTTTGAAGAACTGCCCGGAGATTCGTCTCCCTCCAGGAACCTCAGCCGCCCTGATTGACGCCGACCGTGACGAAGAGTAAGTCCATTCCGCCCCCACATAGCGCCGAAACCCCAACTGATGGTCGCCCTATGCAGCGTTACATAGAATCAAGCGCTCTAGTGGCGGCTCTGCTCGAAGGAGATACTGCGGCCAGGACCTCCATTCGCGCCGAAGGGCTGCGGGTCACCTCGGCTCTCACCTTAACCGAAACCAGCCGCGCAGTGCTTCGCGCTCGACTTTCGGGTAGAATTACGGCTAAGCAGGAGCGCGCAGCTCTGCTCACCCTAAAGCAGTTTACCGGGCGTTGTCACATCGTGAGTGTCACAGAAGCGATCCTCGCTCATGCCGGACGCCGTTTCCCAGTCGAACCGGTGCGCACTTTGGACGCCATTCATCTTGCGACCGCAGTAGCTTTGGGCGATCCCCCAGCTCTGGTGACCATCGTCTCACGAGACGTTCGTGTCCGTGATAACGCTACTGCGCTAGGCCATCCTGTGGAATGATGAGCCTTGCCGCCCAGATTTGCGCCTCCGCCGCGCTCATTCCAGATCTGCTTGGTCCAAGGCAAATCTGATGATGGTGGCGTCCCCGTATCATAATAAAACTGTGCAATCCCACGTATTTCGCGCCGTGATCGAAGAGGACCGTTTCGAAGACGGGAAGCTCGCATACCACGCCTTTTGCCCAGCCTTGAAAGGTTGCCACACCTGGGGTCATTCGCCCGATGAAGCCTTGGCCAACCTCCGTGAAGCCGCCGCGCTTTACGTGGATGACCTTGTCGAAGCGGGCGACGCGATTTCCATTGACCCGCAAAACGGAACCATAGTGATTTCCACGCCCGCAGTTCTTGTCAACCACTAGCAGCCCGTGGTGAAAGTCGCGTGGGCCGCCGCAACCCGAAGGGCGGTAGGGTTTGCGCACTCCCGGTTTTTTGTATGTTTTCAATTTGTGAATTTCTCCAGATCCTAAATTGTTCGTTTTTCTCTGAGCAAACACTTGCCGCGCGGCTCGCGGGACTTTCGCCACGGGCTGCTAGACTAGGGTGCTCCGCCGATCCACCACCGCGCGCGTGCTGGTATCGGCTCTGACAAGGGACGGGTTTGCGCTGCAACGAGTTCGAGTCATCATCGCATGTAGCGGCACTCGAACGGCCGCCGGGTAGTGCTTGCCTACCATTGGTCTTGCCTCTCGGAACCCTGCGCGCAATGATCTCGTACGAGGGCTGGACCGACTCCAATTTGGAGCGGTTGGGCTTGAGTTAGCACTTTATATTTATGTTATTTCTCTACTTGTCAGGCCTGTTGAAGACAAGAGAGAATTATTTAATTTAAGGCAAAACTACCGTTGCACAAAAGACCGGAATCGGTTATGCAGCCCGATCCGGGGGCACTTGGCGTTTGGCCAGATCGAGAAGCAGCCGGAGGGCTTGGTTCACCGATTCGGAATCCTTAAAGGCTTTGGCAACGTCAGCCTCAAGGAAGACAACATTGGTACCGCCTTTGTACTGCTGGTGGTGTTTTCCCCGGACGCCGACTGAAAAGTCGTACTCGGTTCGGAGTTCTTCGTTGCTTACGGGATTGTTACCACTCATACGTTTTCCGCTCCCTGGGCTCAGCCTCTCTGGCACTGATGAGACGGATGCGCCCTTCTCGTTCAGTATACGACTCCACCAGCAAGCGACTCCGCTCGCTATGTCCGAGACTGAGAAAACGGGCCTCGCCCTTGGAGTGATCTGGGTCAGGAATTGTCACTTCCAAGGGGTCCCCGAAAACAGTCATGGCTTCGGCGAAGCTGATGCCGTGCTTTTCAGCGTTAGATTGCGCCTTGACTGTATCCCATTCAAACTCCATTTTGCGTGATTCGGCCTCAACCGATTCCATCATTTCATTGCGGGCATGTCAAATCTGTTAGGGGTTCTGGCCCAATCCTAAAGCGTTACGGATTGGGAAGTCGTGCCAGTTGACCCATTGACACTGGATCGCAAACAACCCAATCTCCATAAAGTGTGGCCGGTTGAGCAAGAAGCGCGCTACTTAGAATCGCTATCAAGCCGAAATACATTCCTTGTCGCCGTCGAAGAATGCTGCAAACTCTTCAGTCGGCGAAGAATCTTTGGCGTAGTTCGAATTCCGCAATGAAACGGCATGCCTGCCGGAAGATCGCGTGAAGAGTACCGCGGTCGATATCCTTGTGATTTGGGATGGTGAGTGTTTGAGTTTGGCCTTGCCCGGTGATTCGACGTACCTTGACATGGCTGCCCCGCTGCGAAAGCGTCTGGAAACCAAAATCCGCCAGTATCCCCAGCACTTCGTTTCCGGACAGGGTCCGCAACTTCGGCATCAGGCCACAGCTTCGAGTTCCATGGTTGCCAGCACTGTGGGATTGCTGGCAATTCCTAATGAAGCTAGGTCCTCACCTTCCAAGTGAAGGCCAATTGCCTCGCGAATGTTAACGAATAATTCATCGAGCGTCGCGGCTTGGGTCACCACCGGCAGATCAAGGCACTCGGCCACGTACAGGCAATCGCCTTTACTAATTCGCACTTGAATCGTTTTCCGCATTCTTATTCCCAACTTCTTCATTATGCACCAACCGCCGTTCTCATTCCAGCTTTGCCCGGTCCAGGGCGCACCCGGTAGTCGCGACGAATGTGGCGTCCGTGTACCATAATGCAATTGTGCAATCCCACGTATTCCGCGCCGTGATCGAAGAGGACCGTTTCGAAGACGGAAGCTCGCCTACCACGCCTTTTGCCCAGCCTTGAAAGGTTGCCACACCTGGGGTCATTCGCCCGAAGAAGCCTTGGCCAAGCCGCCGCGCTTTACGTGGTTAATCGAAGCGGGCGACGCGATTCCCAATGGCCCACAAGACGGAACCATCGTGATTTCCACGCCCGCAGTTCTTCCAGTGTGGGCAGGTGAGCAATGTAGTTCGCTGGCCCTTCCTACGGCCAGCGCTTACGAGTGAGCTAACATAACTGTCCAAGTTGGCGTTACGATGAAATGGAGGTTCGTACCATGCCCCAACTTAATTGGTCCCAATGCCCCGCCGTTGAAAGCATTCCGGGTAAAGTGAGCGGAGCGTGGGTGCTGAAAGGCACTCGCATGCCGGTACAAACGATTTTTGAAAACCTAGAAGCTGGACTGTCCATGAAAGAGATCACGGAAGTCTTCGACGTTACCGAGGAGGAAGTAAAAGCCGTGCTTCACTTTGCCACTCAGAGCCTTGAAAAGGCTCCTGCCTACGGATGAGAATTCTCTTCGATAACGGCACCCCGAACCCCATCGCCCGCAGACTCCCCAGACACGAAGTGGCCTTTGCAAGACAGATCGGTTGGCACGAACTCACGAATGGTGAATTGCTCCGGCAAGCCGAGGACGCCGGCTACGAATTGCTCTTGACCTCGGACAAGAACATTCGTTATCAGCAAAATCTTTCCGGTCGAAAGATTGCCATTGTGGTGCTCGGAAATCAGCAGTGGCCGGCCGTCAGGCTCCATCTGGAGCGAATTGTAACGGCAGTTAACGCTGCGACGCCTGGCAGCTTCACGGAAGTAGAAATCCCACATAAAGACTAATTCGGCAGTGGTTGCTTCGGTCTCCCTCCTCCTGATTTGCCCCATCCTAAAACATCAGTCCCCTTACATCCCAATAAGAGCTTCAATACCGGTCGGTATCCATCCCCAAAATTGTTCGGAATAGGGCTATGCGGCGGTGCCGCGAAAGCTTTCCACCTTCGATAACAACATCCCCACTCTTACGAATCCCAAATCAGTCCGGTCCACACCCGCATCGCGGCTCAAAGCAACGCGCTTCTAGTCGACCTCAAATCCATCGAACCTCAAACCAGTGATAACCAAGTATTCGAAATCACCAAGCATCAATGGCGAATATCTGGCGGGAAGTTCCTCGACATGCTTGTACCGGCGAATCGAGTCTTCAAGACGCATCGTTGACAGAGTAACCACATCTGGTTACTATTGAATAGTGACAGCGAGTGAACTTAGGCGATGGCTGAGGAAACAGGGTTGCACGTTCGTTGACGAATCCCGCCACACACGCATTGTTTTGGGCTCAAAGGTTTCGCGTATGCCACGCCACCCGGCGAAGGACATCAAGAAAGGAACCTTGCAGAGTATCCTCAGAGATTTGGCTTTGAAGATGTGAGGACCGCAAATGGAAAGTTACTTGGCATTGTTTGAATCCGATTCGGAAGCTGGCGGTTACGTCGTAAGCTTCCCTGATTTCGGTTACGGTGTAACGCAAGCAGAAACCTTGGAAGAGGCGCTGGACATGGCACAAGAGTTACTGGTGCTCACTATTAGTGATTATATGCGCGAAGGAAAACCACTACCCATCGCGTCGCGCCGCCGTGGAGGGCAGTATCGCCGAGTTGAGCTCCCAGCCCTACAGCGTACCAAGCTTGATCTTTACATAGCGTTCCTTGGCTCTGGGCTGAAGAAAGCTGAGTTTGCGCGAAGAATTTGCATCCCGAAGACGCATGTGGACCGGTTGTTTTCCTTACGGCATCGATCAAGGCTTGATCAGATAGAAGCTGCATTCGAGGCACTCGGCAAACGGCTGAAGATCGAAGTCCGCGACGCCGCGTAATGGGCAGCCGCATCAGCCCGACGTCGCTCCATGCCGCTGGAGCTCCGTTTTGCGCGTTTTCCTCAAAAGTCCATCCGTAGGAAATATCCGCCAAATTTGCAGATTTCCCCCGTCCAAAACACACGCATCACCACACATCCAAAATAATTTCACTCCAATAACCCACTATCCCTGAACAACTTCCATTCCCCAGTTCCCCAACTTACTCCTGCGCACTAAATCACGTTGGTACCTTTTCACCAGAAAGCGAATGCCAGGAAATCATCATCAACCCCGGAAACTCTCCCACTTCGATAACCTGCTTCTCGCCTGCGATAAAGCCACGTTCTTCCTAACCCCCAACCGCCAACCCTACGTACATTTCAACGGCACCGTCGCACCACTCTATTCCGAACAATTCCGAGGCTGGCTCCTCACCCGCATCGAGTCCCGCGGTCTCGCCTGGCCCTCCGCATCCATGCTCGGCCGCCTGCTCCGCCACCATGACAACATTCTCCACTCGTACGAATGCGAAATCACCCCAGTCCACACCCGCATCGCGGCTCAGGGCAAAGCCCTTCTAGTCGACCTCCAATCCATCGACCCCAAAACCAGTGACAACCAGATAATCGAAATCACCAAAGATCAGTGGCGCATCACCAGCGATCACCCCACTCTCTTCCGCCGGCCAGAACTAAACCTGCCCATCCCCACCCCAGCCATCACCAATGCCACCATAACCCAATACCTCATGCGAGTCTTCTCCACCTCCCAACCAATCGCCGAAACGCTATCCAATTGGTTGGCCATTTCCTTGATCCCCACCGCAACTCAGCCAATAATGGTAATCACCGGCAAAGCCCGCATCGAAGCCGCCCGCTTGCTCCGAAACATCATCGACCCCGTCATTCACCCGCTCCTCCCCATGCCCACCACCGAAAATCAACTCGGTCAAATGGCCCAATCAAACAGCGTCTTAGCCTTCGACTCCGGCCCTTTCATTTCCGAAAAACGCAAGGCAGCCCTCACCCGTATCCGTCGCGGAGTCCCCGTGCGCATCCGTGAAATCAACAAGAGCAGGACGCTCTACGAAACCATCCACCGCCCAATCCTAATCGCCGCCGACGCTCCTGTCGAAATCGAAGCCAATCAACTCAACATCGAAATCGATCATTGCCACCAAGCCCCGCTGAACGAACTTCTCACCGCGCTTCTAAATCACGTAGTCCAAGTACTGCGCTACCTCGAAGCACCCATGCAAACCTGGCAGTCAGAATCCTTAGCAATCCCTGCGTTAGAAGCACCAAGCGCACATCCAAACAAACCGTTCACCTAAGAAATCACACCGGCGAAAAGCGGGAGTGCTCACCGGGCGCGATAAGAAAGTTGTCCAAACCTGATTCGTAAGCTCTTTGAAAATTGAAAAATGCGTTCCTCTACCAGTGCGTCAGCGAACCATCCGGCCGCGTAAAAACGTGCCGCGTGCCGGGCTCGGTTATCTCGCTGATCTGCGTCAGCAGCTTCATATCAGCAGTAACCCCCAAACCTGGACGATCATTGCGCAGCGCCTTGCCCTTGCTGAAGTCCAGGCACTCCGGCAAATGCGCTATCGGCCTGCCGCCATAGTTGTATTCCATAATCACGGGGCCCGGAAACGTTGATAGGCAATTCACCAAAGCAGCCGTTGCAATCGGACCCGTGAAATGCGGAATAATCCCCACCGCATGCGTCTCGCATAACGCTGCGATTTTCATCATCTCCGTGATCCCGCCAACATTGGGCAGCGTGGCGCGGATGTAGTCAATATCGTGGTTCTCCACCAACTTATTGAAGTCCCACCGATGCCCCCACTCCTCGCCATGGGTCAGCGGAACAGTAGTCATCTGGCGGATCTTTGGCAGGTCCATCAACGCATGTTCATCGCGTACCGGGTCTTCCACAAAGTAAGGTTCAAATTCTTCAATCATCTTGCAGGCACGCACCGCATCGTTGAAATCGAAACGCTGATGGAAGTCGATACACCAATCGCCATCCTTCCCCACGCCAGCACGCACTTCCTTACATTCCTGGGCCACCTTGCGGACGCGTTCATGCGTGTTGAATACACCTCCGTCGGCCGTATCGCCGGCACCCATACGGAAGGCGCGGTATCCGGCTTCAATGGTTGCTGCGGCTGTTTCTTTCAAGTTGAGGCTGGCGCTAACACCGGATCCGCCACCAGCTCCGCGGTCAGCCGGCATGCCCGCACCAGTGGCGTAACATTCGCAATGTTCGCGAACCGCGCCGCCCAGCAGTTCATGCACTGGCAGGCCAAGCACTTTGCCTTTTATGTCCCACAACGCCATGTCCAGCGCTCCCAGTGCGTGAACCTTTTCACGGCCTGGAGGATAGAAGTACGCAATAAACATCTCCTGCCAAAGCGCCTCAATTCGGAACGGACTCTTACCAATCAATGCTCCGGCGCACTGTTCTAATGTGTCTCTTGCTCCACCTTCGCCAATTCCCGTGATCCCGATATCGGTTTCAACAGTGACGATCATGTTGCTCTGATTAAAAACCACATTCAATTGCGGTGGTTTGTAAATACGAACGCGAGTGATTTTCGCTTTGGGCAGCGCAGCCTCGGCTATGGATGGCCTAGCAAGATGGAGGGCCGCAGGGGCCACTGCCAGGGATTTTAGAAATGCTCTTCGGTTTGTCATTGGATCCTTTCAAGGGGCACTGAAAAGCTTATCGCAAATCGCATCCTTATGGATTGTAGTGTTACTCTTGTAAGCGCAAAGGGCCCAGCGGCTGGGTCGCCAATATTCCAGACACACAAAAGATGCTTGCCGCTGGAGCTCCGTTTTGCGCGGATTCATCAAAAGTAATATGCCTCCGATTCGCAACTTGCGCTGGTACATTGCCGCCGTGCTGTTCCTGTCAACAGCCATTAACTACATTGACCGCCAAACCCTGAGTGTACTTGCACCGCACATCAAGGAAGAGTTCCGCTGGACCAATGAACAGTTCGCAATGCTCATTATTTCGTTCCGCGTAGCCTATGCCATTGGGCAAACGCTAAGCGGCCGCCTGCTGGATCGCATCGGAACCAGGCGCGGACTCACCTTCGCCGTTGCCTTCTATTCGATTGCCGCAATGCTTTCTTCAACCGCAACCGGCCTCGCCAGCTTCTGCGGATTTCGTTTCCTGTTGGGGGCTGGTGAATCAGCGAATTGGCCCGGAGCCACAAAGACTGTTGCCGAATGGTTCCCCCGCAAGGAAAGCGGTTGGGCTGTCGCAATCTTCGATAGCGGTTCAGCCGTTGGTGGTGCTGTTGCCCCGTTACTTGTTTATTGGGTTTATCACGCGTTTGGAGGCTGGCGTCCAGCCTTCTTAGTAACTGGCATTCTGGGATTGCTGTGGATTCCGCTTTTTCTGAAGCTGTACCGAAAGCCCGAGGAGCATCCACGCCTTTCCCCCGAAGAGCGGCATTTGATCTTAACCCAGCGAGCCGGTGCTGATTTAGCAGAGAGTCCAACGGCACCTCTATCGTACCGTGAACTGCTGGCATCTCCCGCAACTTGGGGAATTATTCTGGCCAAGTCGTTCACCGATCCTGTGTGGTTCTTCATCACCGATTGGTTCGCGCTGTTCCTTGTTTCTCGCGGTTTCAAACCCGAGGAAAGTTTGCTTGCACTATGGGCGCCATTCCTGGCTGCGGACATTGGAAATTTCGCCGGCGGAGGAATTTCCAGTCTGCTGATTCAGCGTGGTTGGCCGCTGCTTCGGGCCCGCAAAGTTGTAGCTATCGTTTCCGCCATTGGTATGTCCACGCTCGCGGCTGTTGCTTACACCGATGGATTTTCCACCATGGTAATCTGCTTTTCTGTAGCAACATTCAGCTATGCTGCGTTTTCCACCATCGTGCTAGCCTTGCCGGCGGATCTTTACCCCAGTGCTTCTGTGGCATCAGTAAGTGGACTAAGTGGGACGGGTGCAGGCATCGGTACCATTGCTGCCACTTACCTTACGGGAGTGGCAGCAGATCATTACTCGTTCCGGCCAGTATTACTAACAGCCAGCGCAATGCCCCTGATTGCCGGGGTGCTATTGGTGCTGCTCGTTAAGCGACGGGTCGTGGTCCCTTCAAGTGCGTGTTGAAAAAATCTAACGTTTTGGCCCACGCATCACAAGCTGCGGTGGGATTGTAAGCTGCCCCAGTGTCGTTGTGAAAGCCATGGGCTGAGTCCTTGTAAAGCTGCACCCCGAATGTGACCCGGGCATTCACCATATGATTTGTCAATTCCCCAATTCTAACGGCTTGATTTCGGTCCGTATCAGAATAGATGGCTAGAGTCGGGGTGTTTATCATCGTGGCAGGAGGTAGAGGTATGGCTGGCAATCCTCCGTAAAACGGAACGGCGGCCTGAAGGTTAATTCCATTCAGTACACCGTGAATAATATTACCGCCACCCGCACAGAAACCCACCGCGCCAATACGATCCCACACCACGTTTCGCACGCGCTGTAAATACTCAATGGAGAGGCTAATATCGTTGTAGCGCTCCCCAATGGTTGTGCGGCCATATGCCGCAGCAAGCAAAGTATCGTTTGCAAAGCTCTTGGACCCCCCTTGACGGGAGAGCAGATCGATCCCCAATGCAATATACCCCGCCTTGGCCGCACGGCGAGTTACATCACGAATATGTTCCACTAAGCCGCGGTTTTCGTGTATGACAATGACCGCAGGAAGCAGTCCCACTTGGTTTGCGGGTCGCGCCAATATTCCGAACAATGGGCCGGATTCACCTTGGTACGTAACGTCTTCCCAGGTTATCGCTGGATCATTCTCGGCCACTTTGATGCCTGCCGGACAAACGGAAGTATTGATCTGGGCCAGTCCATGAGTTTCAAGAACGGCCATGGCAGCGGCGCTTCCGCCGACCATTTTTGTTAGTCGAGTCCACATCTGCCGGCGGGACAATCCACCGTCCACATAAAGGTGCAACATATGGTGAATTTTTTCTTCTTCTGTGACTGGTATCGAAAATTCGTCTCTCATAGAAAGTCTCCTGGTTTGGCGGTAACCACTATTAGACACAGTAGATGAACCTAAAACAACCGCCGTAATCTTAATTTACGTGAATTTAACAATTGTTCTGGAAACTTACATGTTCACTTCCATCACTTCTTCAAAAACGGTATCCGGTAGTTTGATACCGCTAATTTTCAGGCGGTTCAGGATTAACGGCGTAACTCCGGTGTACTTGAAGCGCCCCATGACTTTGCCTTCGGTGCTGACGCCAATGCGTTCGAAGGTGAAGATATCCTGAGTTTCCACGCGATCGTGCACAACACCCAGGACTTCGGAAATGGAAATGATCTTACGCGAACCGTCTTGCAGGCGGGCCACTTGAACCACCAACTTGATTGCCCCTGCCAATTGAGAAACGATGACCTTGGTGGGGATTTCCACGTCGGCCATCAGGATCATTGCTTCCAGTCGCGAAAAAGCATCGCGGGGATTGTTGGCGTGAATGGTGGTCATGGATCCTTCCACACCGGTGTTCATGGCCTGCAACATGTCCAGAGTTTCTGCACCGCGGCACTCGCCGACGATGATACGGTCTGGCCGCATACGAAGCGCCGTACGAACCAAGTGCCGTTGGTTGATGCCGCCTTCTTTATTCAAATTGGGGGGACGCGTTTCAAACTTCACTACGTGGCGCTGCTGCAATTGGAGTTCCGCAGTGTCCTCAATAGTGACAACTCGTTCGTCTTCAGGGATGAAGCGGGACATTGCGTTAAGCGTTGTGGTTTTGCCGGAACCTGTACCACCGGATACAAGAATTGTAGTTTTGGCCTGAACACACGCTGCAAGGAATTGCAGCATGGAAGGCATGACCGTTTTATAGGCAATCATTTCATCGGAAGTGATTACGTGGCGGCCAAAGCGGCGGATGGATAGCGACGGACCGTCCAGGGCAAGCGGCGGAATGATGGCATTGACGCGGGAGCCGTCTAGCAGGCGGGCGTCGACAATGGGTGAGGCTTCGTCGATGCGGCGGCCAACTTGGGAAACAATTTTTTCGATGATGTGCAGCAAGTGTGCGTTGTCTTTGAAGCGCACGGGCGTTAACTGAAGGCGGCCGCCGCGTTCGACGTAGACCTTGTCGAAACGGTTCACCAGAATATCGGAGATGGAGGATTCCTTGAGGAGCGGTTCAAGGGGACCCAGGCCTAGAACTTCGTCGAGAACTTCTTCAACGATGCGGTTCTGTTCGGCGGTGGTCATGGGAATTTTTTCCTGTTCCAGGAGTCGTTCCACGACGCGGCCAATTTCGGCTCGAACACGATCTTTAGGAATGGACGCTACGCGTTCCAGGTTGAGGGCAGTGAGGAGTTTCTTATGAATTTCCGACTTGATTTCAAAGTAGCGGTCTGCTGTGCGTGGCGGTTGTGCGCCGCCGCGGTTGATTGGAGGTCGAGGTGAGCTGCCCATGATAAAAATTCAATAAGGAACTATATAGAAACACCGGCTAATGGATAAAGTAACGAGTACCATATCAAGTATACGATGCTGGATCGACGCCAATTCCTGATTTCCGCTGCTATGGCGCTGCCCCAGACTACTGCGGTGCGCAAGCCCAATGTTGTTTATATCCTTTGTGACGAATGGCGGGCTCAAGCGCTCAGTTCGGCTGGGGACGTGAATATCAAGCTTCCTAATTTAGCGAGGCTGGAGAGTGAAGGAGTAGGTTTTTCGCGCTGCTATTCTGCCAATCCGCTCTGCGGGCCATCCAGGGCTGCTATTCAAACCGGGAAGTTTCCGCATGCGGTGAAGAGCCCTGGTAACGACGTGCAACTTCCACTTGAGGAAACCTGCGTGGCGCAGCAATTGGTCAAGGCTGGGTATAAAACCGGCTACATCGGCAAATGGCATTTGGATGGCGAGGAAAGGCCGGGGTTTGTGCCTCCGGGACCGCGCAGGCGTGGGTATCAATATTGGGCTGCTGTGAATCGCGGCGAGACGTTTTTCGACGCCGTGTATTTTGGCGATACGGGAGAGCCGATTTCGACCACTGGATTTGAGCCGGATTTTCAAACTGATTTGGCTATGAATTTCATGGAGAAGAATAAGGCTACTCCGTTTTATCTGGTGCTTTCCTTTGTGCCTCCACATGCTCCGTTTACTCCGCCGCCGCGTCATGCGAAAACTTACAGGGCTGCAGGGATTGCGCTGAGGGACAATGTGCCGGCGGCTTCGGAGGCCACAGCGAAGAAGGATCACGCGGGGTTCTACGGATTGTGTTCGGCGGTGGATGACAACATTGGGCGGTTGTTAAAGAAGCTGGATGATTTGAAATTAGCGGAAGATACGCTGGTGATTTTTACTGCGGATCATGGCGGCATGTTGGAATCGCATGGCCTCGTGGGGAAGAATGTTCCGTATGAGGAATCGGTTGGGATTCCTTTTCTGGTGCGGTATCCAAGAAAGATAAAGCCGAGGTCTGCGGATGACTTGCTGATTTCCAATGTGGACCACATGCCTACAATTCTTGGTTTCTGCGGGGCTGAGATTCCCACGGATGTGCATGGGCGGGACCTTTCGGAACAGATGATCGGTGGGGAAGGGAACAGGCCGGAATCAATCTACAGTGAGGGTCTGCTTTTCGAAGATGGCGAATGGCGGATGATTGTGCGGGGGTTTGACAAGTTGGTGATTGGGCGGGATATGAAAGTTACGCATCTTTATAACCTGAGGCAGGATCCATTTGAGTTGACGAACTTGGCGAATAGCAGGGCCAGTTCTGTTTTGCAGGATGGGTTGATGGCATTGCTAAAGCGCTGGATGATTCGGACTGGGGATCGCGTTCCGTATTTGCAACCGCGGAGGAGAGCTTAATGGAACTGACTCCCATTGGATATGTGCGCAACGAAGTCAGGCCTCCACAAAAGATGTCGAATTTTGGGGTGCCTTCCACCGTGGAAATTTTGCCGCAATTTGCGGATGCTTTGCTGCGGATTGAGAAGCATTCGCACATTTGGGTGCTGGGTTGGATTGATCGCGGGGAACGCGATGTACTGCAGGTGGTCCCAAGGGGCGGAAGCGAACTGCATGGAGTGTTTGCGGTGCGCTCACCGGCACGGCCGAATCCGATTGGGCTTACATCGGCGCGGCTGTTGAAGCGTGAGGGATTGGTGTTGCATCTGGACAAGTTGGATTTTCTGGATGGTACGGTGGTGGTGGATATTAAGCCGTATTTTGCTGTGCGGGACCTGCATTTTTCGGCGTCGAATGTTAGGATAGCTGGAACGGATATTTCTCAATGATTGCAGAACTAAATCTCCACGAAGTTGAACCTAAGATTACGGTTGGTGTTTTTACGGGGCGCTTGACGCTCGGTAATTTGATGCAGTCCTTTCAGCGGACGCTGATGCAGCGGATTGATGAAGGTGCACGTAAGCTGGTTATTGATTTAACCAACTTGGATTTTATTGATAGCGCCGGCATTGGAATGCTGCTGACCTGCCAGGGGCATATCAATGCCGGCGATGGAGCCATGCGCGTATGTGGTGCGCAAGGCTCAGTGGCGCGGACTTTTGAAATTGTTCATATGGATCGAATTTTGGTGGTTGATCCTGATGTGGAAACTTCCTGTAAGAATATTTTGGCCTAAGCCAAAATTTTCTTGACCACTTCGCCTCCTAGATCCGTTAGCCGGTAATCGCGGCCAGTGTGACGGAAAGTGAGTTTGGTGTGATCGAATCCCAGTTGATGCAAAATGGTTGCTTGCAGATCGTGGATGTGCACTTTATCTTCAGTGATGTTAAAGCCCATTTCGTCGGTTGCGCCGAGGGTGGTTCCGCCTTTCACACCGCCACCTGCAAGCCACATGGAATAGCCGTTGGGATGGTGATCGCGGCCGGCGTTATCGGGGTCGCTGAGATTGCGGATTTCGGCCATGGCCGTGCGACCAAATTCGCCGCCCCAGACAATGAGCGTGTCGTCTAAAAGGCCACGACGTTTTAGATCCTTGATCAATGCGGCGGTGGGCTGGTCGCTGGCATCGCACTTTTCTTTCAGCTTCTTATTCAAGTTTGTGTGCGTATCCCAACTGGCGTCCATCATCAGAATGTAGCGAACCCCTCGTTCCACCATGCGTCGTGCAAGAAGACAGTTGGAGGCGAAGTCATGAGTCGGCTTTTTGCCGATGCCGTACATTTCTAAAGTTTTGGGATCTTCCTTCGAAAAATCCAGCAGCTCTGGTGCGGCCATTTGCATGCGGTAGGCCAGTTCGTAGGATTGAATGCGCGAGGCGATTTCCATATCGCCAGTATCGGTGAAGTGTTTTTCGTTCAATTCCCTGATGGCGTCAAGGCCTGCTCGCTGGGTTTCTCGAGTGACGCCTTCAGGGTTGGATAAGTAGAGAATCGGCTCACCGGAATTGCGAAACTGTGCACCTTGATAGCTGGAGGGCATGAAGCCACTGAGGAAATTTGTGGCACCGCCGCTGGTGCCAACGCCGCTGGAAAGAACCACGAACCCTGGAAGGTTTTGTGATTCGCTCCCCAAGCCATACGTTACCCAGGCCCCCATAGTGGGGCGGCCGAATTGAATGGAACCGGTAAACAACATCAACTGTCCGGGGTGATGATTGAAGGCGTCGGTCTGCATGGAACGGACCAGGCAGATATCGTCGGCACAGGTGGCGAGGTTAGGGATGTAATCGCTGAGCACCATGCCGGATTTTCCATAGGGCTGGAATTGGCGTGGACTCCCCAGCACTGCGGCGGTGGGTTTGATGAAGGCCAATTTCAAATCTTTAGTCATTTCAGCGGGCAGCGATTGCCCATGCCATTTCTGAAGAGCGGGCTTGGGATCGAACAGATCCATTTGACTGGGGCCGCCTTCCATGAACATGAAAATCACGTGCTTGGCTTTGGGCGCAAAATGGGGCTTTCGAGGTGCCATGGGATTGGTGACTGCGCCAAGCAAACCATCGGAGGCCATCATTCCACCCAGTGCCAGAGAACCAAAACCGCAGGCGGCATTTTGCAGGAATTGGCGGCGAGCCGTCAATCTTCGGTATTCATCAAAGTGCATGAAGTTCATTGTTTTATTCCCGTGTGATAAATTCGTCCAGGTTTAGGAGCACTCGTCCTAAACCAGCCCAGGCACCCTTTTGGGACTCTTCGGCGTTGCGGCCTTCCTTGGCAAAAATTGCTGTTTGGCGATCCAGATAATTCGCCATTGAGGCGCGTTCCGATTCCACTGGCTTGCGGCCCAGACATTGCAGGAAGAGGCTATCCAGCCGGTCGGTTAACGGTCCTGTTTTAACGGCAACCTGCTCACCCATGGCTGCGGCAGCTTCAAAGAACACAGGGTCGTTCATCAGATTTAAGGCTTGCAAGGGAGTGTTGGAAGTACGGCGGCGGCTGCAGGCTATGTTGGAATCAGGCTCATCGAAATTCATTAATTGCGGATAGGGCGCTGTGCGTTGGAAATGAATATAGAGGCCCCGGCGATAGCGATCCATGCCTTCTGATTCCTTCCATTTCACTGAATTTCCATAGCCGAGTTCAGCCACGCCTTTGGGTAGTGTTGGCTTAATGCTTTTGCCGCCAATGGCTGGATTCAGAATTCCACCGGCTGCCAATGCGGAGTCGCGAATCAGTTCAGCGGGAAGGCGCATTCTTACCTGACGGGCAAGCATTGTGTTGTCCGGGTCGCGATCCAAAAGGTCTGGCCGTGTGTTGGAGGCTTGGCGGTATGTGGCGCTCATGACGATGGTTTTGTGGAGTTGCTTAACGTTCCAGCCATTGGCGAGAAGCTCAGTGGCAAGCCAATCCAGAAGTTCGGGGTGCGAAGGTTTTTCGCCGGAGAGTCCCATATCTTCCGATGTCCTAACCAAGCCGCGACCAAAGAATTCCTGCCAATTTCTGTTGGCAATTACTCGCGGGGTAAGCGGGTTTTCCTTAGATACAAGCCAACGTGCAAGATCGAGTCTGGTGGCCCGTTTGCCATCGGCTTTCAGGGGCGGCAGGATGGAAAGAGTTCCGGGCATTACTTCCACGCCAGGACTTTTCCAATCGCCTCGGATAGCTATATGAGTAGCCGGGTGGTCCTGATTTTGACGCACGGTTTGAGCCTGAGTCAAGAAAGGAATTTTGCCACTGGCTTCGTTCCATTTTTCGCGAGCTTCCTTGAGTTGAGCCAGCACCTCTTTGTCACCTTTGAAGGCAGTTCCCGGGTTATTGATGAAGTAGTTTGTAAGGCGGTCGGATTCGGTTTCCGTCCGTCCGGCGGGCCCTTTGCGCAACATTCGATCAGCAAAATCGAGCATGGCTTTCATGGAAGTGACGTTGAAATCTACTTCCACTTCCTTGCCGGGATTATCTATTGCCGCCAGCATTGCTTTTTCCCAACGGGCTTGGAGTTCAGGGATTTTGTACTTAGATAGGATTTCGTTTTTCTGTTTGCGATATTCGGGCAAAGCACGCAGATAGGGACCTAACTCACCGGGGAGGGGAGCATCCAGATCTTCATCTTCAGCGTCGTTGAAGAAGGCGAACAATTGGTAATATTCTTTTTGGCTGAAAGGGTCGTACTTATGATCGTGGCATTGCGTGCAGCCAATGGTGACGCCCATCCAGGTTGTCCCAGTGGTGTTAACTCGGTTGATGACTTGTTCAAAGCGATCTTCGCGGCGGTCGACTCCGGCTTCGCGATTGGTTAAGGTGTTGCGCAGGAAGCCAGTGGCCACTTTTTGTTCCACGGTGGCGTTGGGCAACAAGTCGCCTGCCAGTTGTTCAATGGTGAACTGATCAAAGGGCATGCCTGTGTTCAACGCGTCGATGACCCAATGGCGATAGCGCCATGCACCGTTGCGGACGTTATCTTTTTCATAGCCATCAGAATCAGCGTAATGAGAAAGATCTAACCAGGGACGGGCCCAACGTTCGCCATAATGCTGTGATTGCAGGAACCGGTCGACCCAAGACTCATAGGCATTGGGACGGGTGTCTGCCTGCCATTCGGCAACTTCATTTGGAGTGGGTGGAAGGCCAAGTAGATCCAGCTTCAAGCGGCGCAGCAGGACGGTTTTTGAAGCTTCGGGAGACGGTGTGACGCTTTCTTTTTCCAATCGAGAGAGAACAAAAGTGTCAATTGAATTGCGCAGCCAGGAAGCTTGCTTCACTTGGGGTACCGACGGCTTTTGAATGGGCTGATATGCCCAATGGGAAGTTCTGGGGCTGGATTGTTTCTTGGCGGTGATGGGCCATTTGGCACCGGAATCGATCCAGGCTTTGAGCGTTGAGATTTGATCGGCGGAAAGAGGCTCCCCTGCGGGAGGCATGCGTTTGCCTTTTTCGGTTGCAGTGACGCGGGCTACCAGGGGGCTGGTGGAACTGGAGCCTGGAGAAATGGCAGCACCGGAGTAGCCACCTTTGAGTGCGGCTTCTCCATCATCCAGACGCAGGCCGTTCATCTGGTTAGATTGGCCGTGGCAGGCAACACATTTTTTTTGGAAAATGGGTTGGACGTCGCGTTGGAAATCGGGAGTTTGAGCGAAAGCCGCTACTAGGGTAAGGCATGGGACGAAGAACCGCATACGTCTATATTCTATAGCTTGATCGCTAGCGCTGGGCTGGACCTATGGGGGCCATGGTTCTGGGCATTCGGAGGAAAGCGTACTATCGAAAGGGCTAACCCAACAAAAGAAACTTCGAAACAAGCGCAGAATATAACCTTTATGGGATGTGATTCCACAAAGTTGCATGGTAAGATTTGTCTTCCTGAGATGATCGATGATTAATCGCCGCAACTTTGTCGCCGCTAGTGCACTCAGTTATTCCGCCGTAATGGGTGCGAACGATCGGGTGCGTGCGGGCATTATTGGGACGGGCGGACGCGGGAAGCTGCTGACGGGCGAGTTCAAGGAAATCGGCGTTGAGATGGCGGCGGTGTGCGACGTTTATGAACCCAACCTGGCTGGTGGTTTGAAAGTGGCGTCCAGCGGGGCTAAAGGATTCAGCGACTATAAAAAATTGCTGGAAGACAAGACGCTTGATGTTGTGGTGGTGGCGACTCCCGATCATTGGCATGCGCAGATGACAATTGACGCGGTGGGTGCGGGCAAGGATGTTTATGTTGAAAAGCCGATGGCCCACACTATAGAAGACGGCTACCGGATGATTGAGGCCACGCGGCGTACGAAGCGTGTGGTTCAGGTGGGCATGCAGCGCCGCAGTTTTGATTTGTTCCAGGAAGGCAAGCGGGTGCTGGGGGAATCGAAGATCGGCGATGTGAGATTAGTGAACGCCTGGTGGTACAACCATCAAGCTGGTCTGCGCGAAAGCAAAGTGGAAGGGAAGTTGGATTGGAATCAGTGGTTGGGGAATGCTCCGAAGCGGGAGATGGATTCGACGCGATTTTTCAACTGGTATTACTATTGGGATTATTCAGGCGGGCTGATGATTGGCCAAGCGGCGCATGCGGTGGATGCGATTCAATGGTACATGGATTCTAAAGAACCAGTTGCAGTGACCACATCGGCAGGGCGGGCGAATTTGCAACCGGCGGAAGTTCCTGAAACTACTTGCATGTGTATTGAGTATCCTGAAAACTACATGGCAGTTTTCACCGTTGGGTACAAGGCAATGCGCTATGCGGGTTTGAACGACCAATTGACGCAGTATCACGGATCGAAGGCGCGGTTCGATATGGGGCGCGAATCGTATGCGCTGTACATGGAAGATCCGAAAGCGTTGGAGTTGAAACCGTCATTGGAGAAGAAGCAACCGGGCGCATTTAATGGAGCTGTGCGGGCGCACATTCGTAATTTTTTGGATTGCGTGAAGAGCCGGCAGGAGCCAAACGGTCCGGTGGAATTAGGGCAACAGACAAACATTGTACTCTGCATGGCAATGGAATCATTAAAAAAGCAGCGACGTATCCGTTGGAATGCTGCTGCGAAAAAAATGGAAGCGTAGCGTTAGTGCCCTATCAAATCGCCTTCACAAAAAAACTTCATATTGCCGACACAGGCTTATACAAGGGCCCTGCGTGCTATGGTGGCGACATTGTGGCACAGCAGTTACTGCCTTTCATCCGTGCGAACTATCCGGGTGTTCTGCTTTCGCAAGAGAAGTGGGGTTGGCGCATTTTTTTCACGGATGATGGTTCGATACTAAGTGTGGAGATCCATTGTGATGATGGCGGGGCAGGGACGTTTCGGGTAGTAGTTGTATCGCGAGTGAAGAAGATGCTGTTTGGAACCAAGGTGGCTGATGTTCCGGAGTTGAAGTATCTTATGGGGCTGGTTGTTCCACTGCTTGAGGAATGGGCTGCTGAGCCTTGTGTGATTACCGAAGTGGCTGACGTAGAGACTTAGGTAGTGGGTCAGTTTGAATTTCGCCACATAAGCATCTGGCACGCTGAAGGCATGGCAAAGAAAGCTGAACGGCGCGACACAAACACTCTTGCGTTCGACATCACGCAGCAGAGAAGCCGGAGCCAGTAAAGACAAAGCTGCTTGGGCGGCTTGAATGGTGGCAAGGCGCGAGCGGATGCGCTCACACCCGCAAAGCGCAGAGCTATTGCGAAGAAGGCCCCTCAGGCGAGATGGGGGCCGTGGTAACTTCTTTAATGGTCATTTGCGAGGTCATTTCAGCCATCGCCTTGGCTTCTGAGACTAGGATTAGACCAGGAACTCGCTCGAAATGTTTGCGATTATTGGAGACCAGTGGAATTGAATGCCGGATGGCACACGCTGCGATCCATAGATCGTTATCCTCAATGCGCTTGCCCGCGAGCACGAGTTTTGCCTTTATTTCTCCGTAAACTTTACAAACTTCGATGTCGTATGGGACGATGGCAACACTGCGCAGCCTATCGGCAAGGTCGCCGATTCGATCCTCGGACCAATTACTCTTGCGCGCTCCAAAATAAAGCTCTCCTATGGTGATGAAACTCAGAGCGATTCGCTTCCCTTCAGTGTGAGCTGTATAGAGAGAGGCATTGCGGCTACCGGGCTTGCCGAGATATGAATAGACATCCGTATCCACTAGGATGATGTCACTTTTGGAAATTACGCCCTTCTGATTTTTCAACGTGAGCCTATGGCTTTTCCCTAGCGCTGTAAATCGCCGAGACGAAGCTTTCCAATTCCTCGTCAGAATCAAACCATTCAACCGATTTGGATCTTGAGAACGGCGTAACGTCTTGGGCGTCCATCAACTCCCGTATCGTTGGCGAATGGAGAAAATTACCTTCACCGAGAGACATGGACGAAAGCGGCTCGATTGCGCTCATTGTCAAATGCTCAATTCGTTCTGAATCAGCCAGCAATTTTGCTAGTCCCTTCACGCGGACAGGAGAACGCAAGCTAGACTGTACCTTCGACTCAAACTCCGGGCCAAATAGACATACAACCGATGGCCCAATTGCAGGGTCAACGCGGCACTTTCGATCCCGGCGGCTAAAGTCTGCCATATCGAGCACTCCATCTATCTGCATTGTCTTAAAGCTAGGCTTGCTGAGATGTACGGCGACGCGCTCCCTTACCTTTTTCGTGATCTTGGCAGTAACCGCCTTGCCGCCTTCACCGGCACGCGACTCCCACGTTAAGGAAGTTACCTGTTCGCTCAGTATCCCGCTAATTCCATATATGCTTCGCAACACACCAGGATCGTGGTTCTTTTTCTTGTCTCCGTTCCCGAGCGAGTGTATCGAGCTAACGACCTCATTAATTGCTTCAAGACCAAGTGTTCTTTGGTCCTGAAAGACCATTTGCGGCTTCGCTAAGTCAAAGCCCAATAGGGTGCTACCTCCACCAATTGAGCACAACTCAAGCGTGCATTCGCTGCGAATCCCCATCGTGGTAGGGCCCGGGTGAATCGTCTTACGACCTTCCAGCGCCTCGGCTTGGCGAGTTACTGCGTTTTGCGCTTCTTCGCACACCTTGATAAGATCGTGAATAGGGATTCTCCCATTCCGAACTCCAGGACCACTTAATTTTAAAGTCAAAGCAGGACGCGTAGGCGAAACTTTGGGCGAAAGTTTCGTTTTTGCGACGATGGTTTTGACAATTTTTTTCGTAGCCATCCTTATCCCATAATAGCTTAACCAGAGAGGGCTAGACTCTACTTCAAATCACCGCTAATTGTCAATCCATTTCGGGTCGCCTAGCTAAATCACTTGACAGGTCCGTTGGTCAAAAATTGCTGGATGCTTGGAGCACGCGATGCTCAAGCTGCCAATGCGTTCATTGGTGATTTGGCGAGCCCCTTGCAATTCGCGTCTAGTCGCATCCAATTAACCACCGATGGCCACAAGCCTTACTTGAAAGCGGTAGAAAGCGCGTTTGGCCTTGATGTGGATTATGCAATTTGGTTACGATTTATGGACAGACAACAGAAAGGTAGAAGCGATACAGCCCTGCTAGCTGCCTTGGTTGCGAGTCTAAGGCTGTAACCGGCCAACTTGGTCCAAAGCATGTTTTCAACCACCCTCGTTGAACGGCAAAACTTGAACATAAGCATGGCGAATGCGTCTCTTCACTCGCCCAACCAATGCTTTTAGCAAGTAGGTGGAGAACCATGCTGCCGCAATAGCGCTGCACTTCATGTACTACAATTTAGTTCGCTATCAACAGACATTGAAAACAACGCCAGCTATGGCTGCTGGGGTTAGTGCTAAATTGTGGGAGGTTTCGGACATCGTGGATTTGTTAAATTGAAACTGACCCACTAACCGAGATTTAAGAGTTTTAATTTGTTGAGAACTGCTGGCCGAAGGATTCAGCCAGGTAATTTACGATTGCGGACATTTCCGTTAATATTACTTTCGAAAACTTGTTCGGCAGGAACTGGCATATCGGATAAATGGATTTAAGTGCGCGGTAGTAAATGTGGATCATGAAATGTTCGAGGGTTGCTTCGTCTTCGGTTTGGAATTCGCCACCGTTGCGATAGATATAAGTGACTAATTCGTAAGTCTGATGAAGGGCCTTTGCCTGGGCCTGCGGGTCAAGACTTAGGCCATCAATGCTTTTACCATTGCCACCTGTGAGAAGGATCAACTTACAGGCGTACAAGAACCAAGCGATAAACAGCAAAAATGAAATAAACGTAATAAATGCCATTGTAGAATGACCTCCTCATGAATGAGTATATGGAGGAAGTGCGAGTGGCTCAAGGGAAATCGATGGTGATAGGTACAGATTGATGATTTCCTATTACGCTGCAATGGGCCGTACTATTGGGTTGATACTAATAATGCTTCACTGACCCCAAGTAACTTGGCATGCTGTAAGATTTCCGGATTGCCGGCGCCGACTGCAAGTACGCGCTTCATAGTTGCATGCGCTTGTGGAACGTTGCCAGCCGCGAACTGGGCCACAGCTAAAGCGTCCAAAGTCAAAACATCATGCTGAAGGTTTGCGGCCTTGGTTGCTAATTCCAACGCTTGGGCAGGCTTCTTCCCGGCATTTGAGTAATAAAGAATCAGTTCCCGATTTGCATTATTGGTATTGTCTTTGAGCAGCAGTGCCGCCTTTTCAAAAGCTTGGTAATCTTCAATTTTTCCACTAGCCTGCGCGAGTTGGAAAAGATGTTTCGGGTGAGTCAATTTGCGTAAGATTGTTAATGCCTCAGCGTCTCGATGCTGAGCCATCCGAAGCTTCGCCAAAGTTGCCAACGCCTCCTCTCCCTGGGCAGGCGAGCTTTGTAGAATTTTCTCCGCAAGCGCTAACTTGCCTGCCCATATTTGAAGCTTTGCGGAGCGGAGAAGCAACGATTGAGCATCGGGCTGTTGTCCGGGAACAATACGGCTATATGCTAGATTGATCGCATCAATAGCACCGTCAAGGTCGCCGGTTGCTTCGCGCAGTTGGGCGATTAGGAGCCAACCTGCGGAGTCCGCTTTTCCTATCCGTAGATCAAGCATCCATTGAATGGATGCCTCGGCTTTATCGTAATTCCCCAGAGCCAGTTCTGCGGAGGCAAGCAACTGATAAGTGGAAACGTCGTCTGGAGTTTCACGATTCAACACTTTCGCTTGTTCAGCGGCTGTGAGGAAATCTCCGCTACTGAGCAATGTCCGGACCTTTTCTTTACGAGTTTCAAACAATGAACTATCGGCGGCGAAGGCTGCAACAGTGATGAAAAAAAGATGTGTTTTTATAAACATTGGAGTAAGAGTAAGTCAGTAAGTAAGCGCGGCCAGATGGTTACCTGGCCGCTCAGAGTCATTTACGTTATGGAGCGCAAGGAGCACCGGCACCTGCCGTGCAACCTGGTTCGTTCGGATCGATATGACGACGATCGCGACCGCTTGGAGCTTCTCCCAAATAGGGGAAAGTTGTCTTATACGGAAGATCGTTGACGTTGACGCCATCGCCCAAACGGTTATTGGGGCTGACGTTGAACGCAGGATTCAGAACTCCGGCAACGGCGCGTAGCGAGATGTCGGTAACATCATCGAATAGACGTCGGCCATTGGGATATCCGGCACCGTCACCGGCAAGTAAGCCAAGGCGGCTGGAACTGGCGACAGGAGTTGGGGCTACCCCTGTGTTGAGCCGGAGAAGATCAGCAACTGGTCCTGCGGGAGTTCCAGCGGCTGCGATTGGTGCTGCGTAGGTGACCAGTGGTAACAGGTCGGTACGTGGCGGAGTAGGAATTGCGACAGCACCACCAGTTGCGGCGTTCAGCAACCTGGCGAGCAACGGATCAAGAAAGAAACTGGCGAACTGACTATCGTTCACTGGTTGATCCATGCTGAAGCGATCTTTGGAGCCGGTGCCGATTAACAGCTCGTTGATCAGCGGATTTCCCATGCGTTGAATTTGGCTCCAGTTGCCGGAATTCTGCGCTGGAAGCGGAGCCCTGCGTACGGTTACCCGCTGCCTGGAAGTGGTTCCGAAGACTCCTATGGTTGCGGCGGTGGAGGTAGCTAATTCCACGTTACCTGTGCGGGTGAGCATGGATACGGGCACTTCAATGGCAATTGAGTTGACTGAGTATCCAGAAACAAAGTCGCTGGCAACGTTGATGGCGGCTGCGTCCTGGGCGGGAGTTAGAACTCCACCATTAACGGCTGCACGAAGATTCAAAGTGTCGAATGCGGCACCTAAGTCGATCCAGAATGGATCATCGACGGTGCCTGAAAACACTTTAACACCGGTGGTGCTTGTGTTGTAAGTTCCGGCTGTGTAGAGCGCCGAGTAATCCATTGTGCGTGGGCCGACGTTGGAGGGAACTGCGTAAAACGGACCACTGCCTGTGATGGGAGTGGATACTCCGCCCTTAATCATTGTTACGGTGTAGGATTGACGTGTTCCAAAGCCGGCATCGTTGAATGATGTGATTCTGGGAGGAATCAACGGTGTTCCAGGAGGGATGGGAGCGGGAGAGTTGGCTGGGGTATTGATGCCGTTACCCGCACCTGCGAAGGCTTGTGCTACTCCTGGCAAACGCTGTTCGGTTGTGAAACGGAATTGGAAAACGATGTCTTCCACCGCATCATTGTTGTTGTCGACTTTGATCTCATAAAGTAGATCCGTATCAAAGGGCCACCAATTGGGACCATTGCCTGGTTCCTGTAAGGGGTCGACGCACAAAATCAACGTGACTCGTGGATTTGAGCCGCCATCATAACTTCTGAAGGCAAATACGTCAGTAATGTCTGCTTTGTGATCAACTGCTGTGATGGGGGCTTCCCGGTGATTAGCGGCGAAGCTGGGTGGCATGGCCATAAGTAGGGCCATGACAGGTGCAATGATTGTTCTAACTTGATTCATTGTTTCCTCCGATTGTTGAGTAAGTTACGCTGAGTGCTGAAAAGAGCGAGTATGGCTAAACCAGCCAGCATTAACTGCTGTGCTGATGGTTCTGGTGTTGCTGTGAATTTCACTGTGGCTGAATTAAAACGTGCCGAACCGGTACGTCCCCCGTCCGCTGCAAGGTCAGTGAACACATCAAAAAAGCTTGTTGCGGGAAACGATGCGGAATCGTTGAGCATTGAAAAGCCGACGGTAGCCAGAGAGATCAAGCTAACGGCATTTGCACAGCCAGTGGGAGCGTTACCGCTGAACATTGCTCCGGGACACACATCGAGGGTGCCGGTGACAGCACCATCGCCAGTGACTGCAGGCGAGTTGAGTGTAATTCCTGCTCCTATAAGTTGTGCACTGGACGCTTTGAATCTAAAAAACGATTCAAACAGTTGGCCTGCATTCGCAGTTTGGTTTAGAGTGAACTGCAGGGTTGGCATAAATTGCATGCCTGCTGGGTTCACCATTACTTGCAGCAATGGTATGACTGTTGCTCCATTTTGTCCGGGGGCGGAACTGAAACCTGAAAACGTAACTACTCCGTTTTGGCATCCGGCCGCCCCTAAATTAACGTAGTCTTGCAGTGTCCCTGGTAAACAGGGAGCCGCGAAGGCAGAACTACTGACCAGTAGTATTCCGCCAAGAATGAACAACTTCATCTTTACTTCCTCCTCTCCTGAGAAACAAGCGCAAAAGGGACTCGCTTCGGCGAAGCCACTTCTTATTTCTTCAACTGCATTTCGCCGCGCCGAAGCGGCCTTTGCGCTTATCAGCAATCATCGAGGTACCAGCAAGCTGATTCACATTGGTTATGTCCTTCGCCATTGCAGGGCCCTAGAAAAAGGCTTGTGCCACGGTTACGTTACAGGCTAAAAAGCGGATTGACTTTTGGCATGAAAGAGGTGTTATTGGGCTTACAAGTTAACAAATGTAAAATGCTATGATTTTTTGAGGGGGATTTTGAAATTGACACTCTCATCTTGCCCTGTTAGCATTAGGGTTTCATGCTGGATGCCTCCGCGTTGAAAGTTACTCCCTTAAATTCCCTACATCGCCAATTGGGAGCCAAGATGGTGGATTTTGGTGGCTGGGATATGCCTGTGCAGTATTCAGGCATCCTGGACGAGCACCAGACTGTGCGCGAACGTGTTGGATTGTTCGATGTCAGCCATATGGGCGAGATTGAAATCCGAGGGCCGGAAGCGTTGTTACTGGTTAATTACGTTTCTACTAACAATGCTGCCAAACTAAAGATCGGCCAAGCTCACTATGCCGGACTTCTCTACGCGCACGGCGGATTTGTGGATGATATTTTGGTTCACAAAGTTGCAGATGATCATTATTTCCTTTGTGTGAACGCGTCAAACCAAGACAAAGATTTCGAGCACATTGTGGAATCGAATCGTTTCGTTGCGACTGTTGAGAATGCGGGTCCGAGGTATGCGCAGATTGCAGTGCAAGGTCCGAGGGGATTGGAAACTCTGCAGAAGATGACTGCGACGGATTTGGCACCCATTAAGTATTATCATTTTGCCGATGGTGAAGTAAGTGGCGCACCAGCACGCATTGCGCGGACTGGTTACACCGGTGAAGATGGGTTTGAAATTTACGTTGATCCAACAGAAGCGCCGCGCTTGTGGATGGAACTGATGGAAGCTGGAAAACCATTTGGCATAAAGCCTGCGGGTTTGGGAGCGCGGAATACGTTGCGGCTGGAAGCGGCGATGGCTTTGTATGGCCATGAAATCGATGCGACCCTTTCTCCGCTTGAGGCTGGGTTGGATTGGATTGTGAAATTTGACAAGGGTGATTTTCAGGGTAGGGAAGTGCTTGAAAGTCAGAAGAAAAATGGCATTACGCGCAAATTGGCCGGCTTTGAAATGCAAGGTCGGGGGATTGGGCGCGATGGGTATGAGATTCAGATTGACGGCGAAAAAGCGGGTTGGGTAACCAGCGGTGGACCAGCACCGACGCTGAACAAAAACATTGGGCTGTGTTATTTACCGGTAGATAAGGCCGTTGTTGGGCAAAAAATTCAAGTGATGGTTCGCAACCTGCCAGTGGATGCCGTTGTAGTCCCAACCCCCTTTTATAAGAGAGCAAAATAGAAGACATGTATCCGGAAAATTTTCGTTATACCAAAGAACATGAGTGGGTGAAAGTGGAAGGCGGAACGGCCACCATTGGCATTACGCACCATGCGCAAGGGGAACTGGGCGACATTGTATATGTCGATCTGCCCAAAGTTGGATCCCGCGTGGAGCAACACAAAACTTTCGGTTCCGTAGAATCAGTGAAGGCTGTTAGTGACATCTACTCCCCTGTTTCCGGAGAAGTGACGGCGATCAATGAAGTGTTGAACGCAACACCGGAAAAACTGAACGTTGACCCACATGGCGAGGCTTGGTTGATTCAAGTTAAGTTGACGAATGCTAGCGAGGCAGATGGTTTGATGAAGGCTGCCGACTACCAAGCATATTTAGGAGCTTGATCTTTTCAAGCAGCATCAAACGAGTAGTTAAGGCGGGCCGCTTAAGCTTTAGCGCCCGCTATTTCATTATTTGGAGCAATGTAATTGCGCTATTTACCTAAGTCCGAAAGCGAACGGCAGGAAATGCTGGCCTCCTGCGGTCTAACCTCGCTCGGCGAGTTGTATAACTACCTTCCGCCTGAAGTACTGTTACAGCGTCCACTTGAAATTCCGGCGGGCCGCAGTGAGTACGATATTGTCGATTACTTTAAGCTGCAAGCCAATGAGATGGCCAATGGCTACGCCTCGTTTCTTGGGGCTGGAGTCTACAATCATTACCGGCCAGTGCTTTGCGACGTGGTGGTTTCGCGCGGCGAGTTTCTAACTTCCTACACTCCTTATCAGGCAGAAATTTCACAAGGAACGTTGACTACCATTTTTGAATTCCAAACAATGGTGTGCCAACTGACCGGCATGGAAGTGGCGAATGCTTCTATGTACGATGGATCAACTGCAGTGCCTGAAGCGGCGATGATGGCCATTCGCATCACTGGGCGCGACAACATTGTTGTGGCGAAAACGGTTCACCCGGAATATCGGCAAGTGCTGCAAACTTACACTTTGCACCAAGGCATTCCCGTAACTGAATTTGGCTACGACGCCGATACTGGGCAATTGGATTTGGCGGCACTCGATGCAGCGATCGACGACAAAACTGCGGCTGTGATTGTGCAGTCTCCGAACTTTTTTGGATGCCTGGAAAACGTGAAGCAGGTGGCTGATTTGGTGCATGCCAAGGGTGCGCTGTTAGTGGTTGTGTTCACCGAGGCTGCTGCGTTGGGTGTGATTCAACCGCCGTCGGATGCGGATATCGTGGTGGGTGAGTTGCAATCGTTCGCAATTTCACCCAGCTATGGTGGACCGTTTGCAGGCATCATTGCTACCAAAGAAAAATTCATTCGCCAAATTCCAGGAAGGCTGGTTGGCGAGACAGTGGATGCCAATGGAAATCGGGCATATTGCTTGACCTTGGCTACAAGAGAGCAACACATTCGCCGGGAAAAAGCGACTTCCAATATTTGCACCAATCAAGCATTGGTGGCGTTGATGGCTACAGTGTTTATGAGCGTGTACGGGAAA
Source organism: Bryobacterales bacterium (assembly GCA_043745195.1). Lineage (GTDB taxonomy): Bacteria > Acidobacteriota > Terriglobia > Bryobacterales > Bryobacteraceae > JANXSF01. The sequence goes on from JAYTTF010000230.1 coordinate 28,759, forward strand.
CAGGGTTTGCGAGATTTGGCGGAACAGAATTTGGCGAAATCGCACTACCTTGCTGCGGATTTGCCAATGCGCTTCAAGGGGCCTTTCTTCAATGAATTCGTGGTGCGCACAGGTGACCCGGAAGCGTTGAACAAAAAACTGTTGAAGAAGAAAATAATCGGCGGTTTGGCGTTGGGACGTTTCTATCCGGAACTCGCAGATTGCATGCTGCTGTGTGCCACGGAAATGACCAAGCGGGAATCGATGGACGAAGTTCGCAAGGCGGTGCAGGGATGATTAAGAAAGTTAGACGCCACATCGTACAAGAGGAGCCGCTGCTGTTTGAGATCAGTTCTCCCGGCAAGAAAGCCTATCAACTTCCGGATCTGGATGTGCCGGCTGTGGACGCTGCCAGTGTGTTGGGTGCTGGTCAGGTGCGTTCTGAGATTGAGGGTTTCCCTGAAGTAAGCGAAGTGGAAAATATTCGACACTATACGCGCTTATCCACATGGAATTACGCAATTGACTTGGGGTTGTATCCGCTGGGATCCTGCACGATGAAGTACAATCCGCGGATCAACGAAGTGGTGGCGCGGACGGAAGGGTTGGCTTGGGCGCATCCGTATCAGCCGGAAGAATTGTCGCAAGGGGCAATGCAGATTCTGGCGATTCTGGAACAGTATCTTTGCGAATGCACTGGCATGGATGCAATCACGCTGCAACCAGCGGCCGGTGCGCATGGCGAGATGACGGGCATTCTGCTGATCCGAAAATATTTGGAAAGCAAGGGGAATCCGCGTAAAAAAGTATTGGTTCCAGATTCAGCGCACGGAACAAATCCAGCAACGGCGGCAATGGTTGGTTACGAAGTTGTCAGTGTGAAGTCGAACGACCATGGCATGATTGATCTGGCTGCTTTGGAAGCAGCGACGGATAAAGATGTGGCCGCGCTGATGGTTACGAATCCAAATACAATTGGCGTGTTTGAACGGGACATTGTGAAGGCTGCGGCGATTCTTCATGCTAAGGGCGCGCAGATGTATATGGACGGCGCCAATATGAACGCTTTGGTTGGAATTTCACGGCCAGGAGATTTTGGCATCGACGTGATGCACATGAATCTGCACAAGACTTTCTCCACGCCTCATGGTGGCGGTGGTCCTGGTGCTGGTCCGGTGGCCATCAAGAAGCACCTGGAACCGTTCCTGCCTGTGCCTCGGTTGAAGCGACTGCGCAACAGTTGGAAGTGGGATTACAATAAGCCGAAGAGCATTGGTAAGGTTCGTGCATTCTACGGAAACTTCGGCGTGCTGGTGCGGTCGTTGGCTTATATTATGGCGCACGGTGGACCGGGGTTGCGCAACGCAACTATCGACGCTTTGTTGAATGCCCAGTTTATTCGCAAGGGGCTGGAACCATACTTCGATCTTCCTGTTACCGAACCCACCATGCACGAAGTTGTGTTCAGTCACGACCGGCAGGAAAAGCTGGGAGTGAAAACCGGTGACATGGCCAAGCGGTTGATTGACTATGGGTTCCACGCATACACCACAAGTTTTCCGATGATCGTTCATGGCGCAATGATGATTGAGCCTACGGAAACGGAATCGAAGCGGGAATTGGAGCTGTTCGTGGACGCGATGATTTCGATTGCCAAGGAAGTGGAAGAAGATCCGCAGTTGGTGATTAAGGCTCCACACCTGACGCGAACGCCTCGTGTTGACGAGACGCTGGCGGCTCGCAAACCGGTTGTTCGTTGGAAGCCTTCGTAGCAGTGGGGTACATTTTGCGATAATCCAGCAGGATCGTTACGCCGAATGGTATTCAGCAGCCACATTTTTTTGTTCTACTTTCTGCCGCTGGTATTGTTGCTGAATTACACGCTACCGTTTCGATTTTTGACAACGATGCTGACCGCCGTAAGTTACATTTTTTACGGCTGGGCAAATCCGAAGTGGATAGTGTTGATGCTGACCAGTACGCTGGTTGATTATTTCTGCGGGCTGGCTCTTGTGAAATTTTCTGGGATGCCATTGGAAGAAGATGGAGACTTCCCTTTTCTACCTAAAGACACTCCGCGGAATAGGGCTCAGAAAATCGCTCTCTTCGTATCGCTGTTTACGAACCTGGCAATTCTTGGATTCTTCAAATACTACGATTTTGGCCTGGAATCACTGAATTCCCTCAGTGCCTCCTTAGGGGGCGGAGCGCTTCCGCTGCCGCTCATTCATGTGGCCCTTCCCATTGGGATTTCTTTTTATACGTTTCAATCGATGAGTTACGCCATTGATGTTTATCGCGGCGAAGCGCGGCCGCTGCGTCATCCTGCGGACTTCGCCTGCTTCGTTGCGCTTTTCCCTCATCAACTCGCCGGGCCCATTATTCGGTATTGGAGCATTGCTGAACAGATTCGTCATCGCACTTTTACCTGGGAGAAATTCGCACGCGGTGCTGCGCTGGTTTGCCTCGGGATGGGGAAGAAAATTCTTCTGGCTAATCCTATGGGGCACATCGCTGATACTGTTTTTGTGGCATCAGCGATGCATTGGTACGATGCATGGTTCGGTGTGGTCTCTTACGCTTTCCAGATCTACTTCGATTTTTCGGCTTACTCCGACATGGCTGTTGGACTTGCATTGATGCTGGGCTTTCTGTTTACTAAAAATTTCAACGACCCATACCGCGCCGAGAGTATTACTGATTTCTGGAGACGCTGGCATATTTCACTCTCCACCTGGTTGCGCGACTATCTGTACATTCCTCTTGGTGGCAATAGGAAGGGTGAAACACGGACTTACTTTAATCTGATGACCGTAATGTTGCTGGGTGGGCTTTGGCACGGAGCATCCTGGACGTTTGTGATTTGGGGCGCGATCCATGGAGGCATGCTTGGTTTTGAACGCGCGTTGGGAAAGAAGAGTTTCTATCACCGGATGCCGGACCTTGTAAAAGTTGCAGTCACCTTCGGCATTGTCTGCATCAGTTGGGTATTTTTCCGGGCGGAATCTTTGGGGTCTGCGTGGCGATTCATTCTGATGATGTTCAGTGGTCGGGGGGCACCGGAAGCTTCTATGATTCTGGGGGCTGTGATCTATACGAAGTATCATCTGCTTTGCTTCTGCGCTTGCACTGTGGTGGTTTGGTTGATGCCGCAGGCTTGGAATTTCACGCAGCGCATCACGCCATGGAAGGCAGGTGCTTGTCTCACCACTTTTGTAATTAGCGTGATGTTCCTGTGGACGCAGACCGTCAATCCATTTCTTTATTACCAATTTTGACGAAGCCACTATCCAATCCGACGCTCGCCAGCGAGCAAGTAAGTCAAAAGGAATTGGCATCTACGTCTATAGCGCCACTTACTGCCAAGGTGCTTGTTCTTGGATTCTGCGCGATATTGTTGATTCCCGCAGCGGCCCAATTCGGGCAGTGGAAAGAGTTTCGACTTTTCAACCTTGACGAAGCCTCGGTGCTAAAGCAATTCATCCAGCCAAAGTTACAGGAGATACTCACCAGGTATGGCGGATTCGGAAATGAAAAAGTCACCATTGGGCAGGATGGTTGGCTCTACTACACACCTGGGTTGCAGTATGTTTTCGGGCAACCATTTTTAGATCCCGCTTATCTTCGGGCGAAGGCAAAGGCGATGATCGACAAGAACGTTGTGGCCAGTGCACATCCCAATCCTCTGCCTGCCTTCCAGCAATTGGCGAAAGATTGCCGGCGTTTGAATATTCACTTGCTGCTGGTTCCAGTTCCTGATAAGAGTTTGGTTCCAGGAAATTTACAAAATGCGGATTTTGACCGTTTCCGGCAAACGGTGCAATCGTATGGGGCTGATGTTCTGCCAATGGAGCAGATGATGGAAGCAGTCGATGCCCCTTGGTACTTGCGTCAGGATACGCACTGGACACCGCGATTCATGGATCGTGTTGCCCGTGGAATCGCTGAACGGTTGCGGGGGGCCGGCAGGGACGATCGGCCATCGTTGTATCGATTGCAATCGCGAAACGTCAGCGACTTCGGCGACCTTGTTGCCATGCTGAAACTTCCCGCAAATCAAAAGCTGTATTCTGCACAATCGATGCAAATTCAAGAAGTAGAGCCTGTCGCCCCAGTGACGGAAGAAGCTGAAGTTTTTCTATTGGGCGATAGCTTCACGAACATCTATTCCTCCGCAACTCTTAAATGGGGGCAACGCGCCGGACTTGGAGAGCACCTTGCTTATCATTTTAATGCGCCGGTAGATGTGATTGCGATGAATGGAGGAGGGGCAAGGCAAGAGCTTGTGCGCGCAGCACGTGCGGGACGCCTTTCTAAGACGCGAACACTGGTGTATGAGTTTGCTGTACGGGATCTATATTTAGAAAATTGGCCTCCCTTGCCGCTTGGGGACGTGCCGCGCAAACTAGAATCGCGTATGCCGGAAATGACCAATGTGGTACCGCTGAGGATTCTTCGCCGTGAAGGGATGGTGTTCGATTCAGAAGAACTCGCCGTCACTGGAACCATCACGCAGATGTCCCGCGCAATTGATCCGAATTCTGCTCCCTATGAAGACGCGCTGCTTTTCGGAAAGTTGAAGTTGGATCGCATTGAGTCCGGGAGTTACAGTAAGCCCGAAGCGATTATTGCTTTTCTCGCTATGCGCAATCGAGTCCTGCAACCAGGTGCACACCACAATGTTGGGGATACTGTACGACTGAAGTTGATCCGGTTGAAATCTGCACCAGCGGCTGTGCGGGACATGCAGCGCTCCGACGATACGGAAGACTTTGATCTAGTTCCCTATTTTGTACAAGAGGAACTGCGTTGACCTACTCCTCTGGTAACAAACCAGCGGCTTTCAAGCCACGCAACAAATCGCGCGGAGCATTGCGGGGAAATCCGAAATCCCAATTTGGATTCCCTGGAATGCTTTCCCACACTCGCACTTCGCGGTAATCCAACATCTCTTCCAAGCGAAGGTCCTCTGCGCCCACTTCTTCTGCGAGCCCAACGGTTTCAATAACGCCGCGTAGATCCAGATCGCGCCGGTAATCGTCGAGGCTATGTGGATAGCCGCGTTCCACTTCATCCACGAAAGCTTTGTAGCGAGTGATCAGCCCTTGGCTCCCGCCGCGAACAAGGTGCGCCGGATAGCCGCTTCCTTCCAGATATTCAGAAAGTTCTTCTTCGGTCATGTTAACTCCACGCGGGGACGGTCGCCATAGGTGATTTTCGCCTCGCGGCCTGCGTTCAAAATACTCAAACGGCCAGCCTCTACAACAAGTTCGTTGTAACGACTATTGGCCGGCGTTGCGACTACTCCGGTGGCGTCGATCTGCTTCAAAAGCGCTTGCCGGTCGGTTGCCGCATCCACGCGCATGGCCATGCGCACTAAATATTCGACAGATCGTACACCATAGCCGACGGGCTCAAGCCCCGGGCCACCCAGGTCGTTGTATTGAAAATAATCAGGGCTGGGCTCGGTGTAAAAAGTCGCACCATCTCCTTTGGGCTTTGTTCCAAACGAGTAACCAAGACCGCGATACTGATCGCTATGATCCAGCATTGCCCCTTCGCCGGAGCCCGAACAATACAACGTCATTCCTTGGGTGTTGGGGCCAGGCCCTTCATTGGGATAGCTCAAACTGGTTTGCAAATTCAGCGCAGCACCGTTTTCCCAGAGTACTCTGGTATCGCACCATAGGTAGCCTTCGTTGCCATTTGGGAATTTGTCGGGAATGCCATAGGAGCTTACAGCAACGGGCAACAAGCCAGTAATGAAGTGGACCAAGTCCACGTAGTGACAGCCTATGTAGGTAAAGGCGTCGGAGTTTTCTTTGGTGAACCAGTTTTGGAAATTGGAGTTACGGTAATACCATTTCTCCATTAGCTTCGCCGTGCCCAGTTTGAAATCGCCGAACAATCCATCGCGATACAGCCGACGGGCCTTGTGTGCGCGATCATCAAAACGCTTATGGTATTCCACGCCGCAGAACAGACCGCGTTCGTAAGCCGCTTGTTCAATCTGCATGGAATCCTTCGCCGTCAGCACCAAAGGCTTCACGCAAATCACATGCTGATTGTGGCGAAGGGCTGTCATCACTGCATCGAAATGCAATTGATCGGGCAGGGCCACAATCACAATTTGCCTTGGAGGCAATTGCTCGATGACCGATTCAAACAGCCGCGGCTGGGGTATTTCTGATTCTACGAGCGGGTTGGGAAATGCCTGAAAGCTTTGGCCGGGAAATGCTTTCACGATTGCTGGAGCCGCTGCCAGATTGCGGACGGTGCGGCCATGCTGTGCGCAGATTTGAATGCTGCCAACTTCGCCTCGCCGCTGCATGGCATAAATCGCAGGAAGGATCTGATCGTGCGTGATCATGCCTCCGCCGACAATCAGGACTTGCGGTGCCGTCATTCGCGGGCTCTTGTCCTATTGTTGACCGCTGCTTCAAATGCTTCTTCAAAAGCATCCAGGCTTTCGTTCAACGCTTCTTCATTGATTGTCAGCGGCGGGCAGATTTTTACAGTGCCGCCACCATAGCCAACGGGAGCAAACATCATGATGCCACGCTTGATGGATTCCCAGATAATTTGGAAAGTCAAATCGGCATCCGGATCCTTTGTACCAGGGGCGACGATGGCCACACCAGCCACCAAGCCCTTGCCATCCACACAGCCGATCATGGGATATCGCGGCTTCATAGCATGCAACCGGGCATGCAAAATATCGCCCATTTTCGCTGCGTTTTCCGCCAGACCTTCTTTCAATATCAGATCAATGGAAGCTAGCGCAGCTGCACAGCAAATTGGATTGCCAGTGTGGGTGGACGTCATGCTGCCTGCTGGATGCAGGTCCATAATATCGGGACGGCCAATCACTGCGGCCACAGGCAGAGAGCTGGATATGCCTTTTCCCCATGTGGTCAAATCGGGAACAATTCCGTAGTGCTCAAAGCCCCACATTGTCCCAGTGCGTCCAAAGCCTGCCTGCACTTCGTCGCAAGTTAGAACCACTTTGTGGCGGTCTGTCCATTCCCGCATTTTCTGCATGTAAGGTACCGGTGCAAAAGAAGCGCTGCCGCCTTGATAGGTTTCCATAATCACGCCCGCGACGTTATCCGGCGAAATGCCTTTCATGCGGAGTGTGTTCAGGAAGAATTCAAACGAAGTGTCTTCTGTACGGAATCCGTCAGGGAAAGGAACTTGTACAAAACCTGCGTCAATGTTCACAATCCATTCTTTCAGTGCCGGGATGCCGCCGGCTTGTTGCGAACCTAATGTGCGTCCGTGAAATGCTTTTTCATAGCTGACGATGACGTGCTTCGATTTGCCGCCGACTTTTGTTCCGAATGTTCGCGAAAGTTTGATGGCGCACTCTACTGTTTCTGAGCCGACGGTTAGAAGGAAAACCTTCTTCAGCGGCTCCGGCATCAGGTCCGCCAATCGTTCCACAAGTTGAGCACGGATGGCAGAAGGGAAACAGTAGTTGGTTAATAGTTTGTGATTGGCCTGCTTGACGATTGCATCAACAATTTCCTGTCGACCGTGGCCGGCATTGGTGATCAGCACTCCGCTGGACCAATCGATCCAGGCGTTACCATAGGCATCAAAAACCTGAAAATTTTCAGCGTGATCCCAAACTATGGGAGGTTGTCCACCCATCGCAAGAGGTTCAAATTTCCTGAGTGCCTCAAGAACCGGAAGCGATTCCGGAACAGGGAGCTGAGTCTGAATGCGGCGGTACTTCGTCGCCACAGGCGCGACAGTGCGCGGAGTTAAATCAAAGTCACGAGCCATAGGGGAAACTTCATTGTTTCACAGCTTCGTATACCGTGAGGTTCTGCTTGGTGGTTTGACGCCAATCTGCCAATGGGGGCGCGCCTAGTTTTTCAAAATAACCAGCCAGTTCTTTGCGCAGAGCTGCTAGTTGCTTTTCATACTTTGCGTCGCCCAACACATTGCGCGTTTCACCTGGATCCTTTTCAAGATCGTAAAGTTCGCTGGGAAATTCGCTTGTGCGTTCCACATACTTCATGGTTTCGGTGCGAAGGCCGCGGACGTTTGAATATTCAAAAAACAGCCGGTCGCGCCAGCGGACACGCTTTCCTTCAAGTAACGGCAAATAGCTGCGTCCTGCACGTTTCGGATCTTCCTTTGCTTTTACGCCAATGTAATCCAAGATTGTGGGGAAGTAGTCGTAGGAAGAAACCATACCGGTTTCTACACTTCCCGGTTTAATGCGCGCTGGATGATTCCAAATCAATGGCACCCGCAGCGATTCTTCATACATGTTGAACGGCCACGTGCCATTGCCCTTTCCCCAAACGCCGTGGTGGCCTGCGTTCCAACCTTGATCGGCTGTGAAAATGACCAGTGTATCTTCGCGCAATCCTTTGTCTTTGAGTCGTTGCAGAATGCGGCCAATGTTGTGATCGGCACCAGTGATTAGGGCGCTGTAGCTGCGAAACGCTTCTTCGTTTCCATGCATTTTTCCCAGACCTTTGTTCTGCCATTTGTGAATTGGCGTGCGAGGAAAGCAACTGAATTGAGCTTTTTCAAAAGGCTTGCGGTAGGCTTCAGGCTGATAGTCGAAGGGTGTGTGTGGTGCGTAAAAAGGGACCAGTAAATAGAAGGGCTTTTCGGCTGTTTGCTGATCAATAAACTCCAACGCGAAATCTCCGATAGCGTCTGTCTTGTGGCCGGGCTTCAAGACTTTTTCACCATTCTTAATAAACGTTTGATCCTTATATGGTCCCCCGCCACCCGGAATTGTTGCCCAGTAAGTGAAGCCGCGCTGTGCTTTATCGTCATCCCCCATGTGCCACTTGCCCACCATCCCCAAGTTATATCCATTGGCGGCCAGCACTTCTGAATAAGTAGGATGGCCGTCCAGGAAGCGCATGGTTGTTGGGCCGAAACTATCTTTGGGAACAATCCAATCTTGAACGCCGTGGGTGGATGGAATGTGTCCCGTCATGTAAGTCATGCGGCTGGGGGAACAAACTGGTGTGCACGCAAATGCGCGCGTAAATTTGGCACCAGTGCGCGCAAGTTCATCTATGTTTGGCGTATGCATTTCACTGCAGCCGTAAGCGCCAGTCGCCCAGGCACCGTGGTCGTCAGTCATAAACATAATGACGTTAGGACGTTTCGGTGCGGCGGCTGCTTTGGTTGCAACCTGAAAGACAGATGAGCCCAGCAGGGCTCTACGGGTAAGCATTTGGTGTGCCTCGCTAAATGGGAAAAGGGACATTCAAATGAATGCCCCTCCGCCATGTCGGTCGAATTTGACCCTGGATCTAAAAATAAATAGTCCCCTTCTAATCGGGGTTTTCATAATCATAACACTTTTTCAGCGATTAACTTGCCTTGCAGGAACTGCAGTAAATAATCGGGTCCACCGGCCTTTGAGTCCGTTCCAGACATATTGAATCCGCCGAACGGATGAGCGCCAACCATGGCGCCGGTGCATTTGCGGTTTAAGTACAGATTGCCGACATGGAATTGCTGAGAGGCTAGCGCCAGTTTGGTGGGATTCAACGAATACACTGCCCCAGTAAGCCCATACTCTGTGTTGTTCGCCATTGCTAAAGCCTCGTCAAAATCTTTGGCTTTGGTGACAGCAAGCAATGGTCCAAAAATTTCTTCTTGAAAAATGCGCGCGTTGGGTGATACGTCGGCAATTACGGTGGGCAACAGATACCAGCCGTCACCTGGAGCTATGCCTCCACCCGTCAGTACTCGGCCTTCGGTCCGGCCAACGTCCATATATTTCAGGATTGTTTTTTGCGCGCTTTCGCTGATCACTGGCCCCATGTAGTTATCCACATTTTCAGCAGGACCTTGGCGAATGGTTTCCACTTTTGCCTTCAATTTCTCAAGGAAGGCATCATACAGTTTTGCGCTAACAATGGCACGGGAACAGGCTGAACACTTCTGCCCTTGGAATCCGAATGCTGACAGCATTACGCCTGTCACTGCTGTATCCAGATCAGCCTCCTCATCCACAATAATTGCGTCCTTCCCACCCATTTCAGCCACCACACGGCGGATCCACAACTGCCCTACTTGATGCTTGGCTGCCAGTTCATTGATGTGCAAACCCACTTCACGCGACCCGGTGAAACTTACAAAGCGAGTCTTAGGATGAGTTACCAGTAAGTCACCCACAACCGAGCCGCTGCCAGTGCACAATGCAACGCTGCGTTCCGGGAATCCGGCTTCCAAAAGCAGTTCTACAAACTTCGCGGCAATGATGGGAGTTTCGCTGGATGGCTTGATCACCACGGTGTTGCCGGCAACCAAAGCGGCTACAGTCATGCCAACAAGAATGGCCAGTGGAAAATTCCAAGGTGGAATCACCACGCCCACTCCAAGGGGAATGTAGACCAGCTTGCTGACTTCACCCGGCATTTGAATCAAAGGCTCGGGATTGTCCCAGCGCAACATTTGGCGGGCGTAATATTCGCAAAAATCAATGGCTTCGGCAGTGTCTGCTTCTGCCTCATTCCAATTTTTTCCAGATTCCAAAATCAGCCAGGCATTGAATTCTTCTTTGCGCTGCCGCAGCAAAGTGGCCGCTCCGCACAGCAGTTGAACGCGCTGGTCAACCGGTGTGGCACTCCACTTCGGAAAGTAGGCGAAGGCGTCTTCAATGGCACGCCGCGCCAAGTCCGGCGTGGCTTTGTGATGGCTCCCAATAATTTCGTTTTGATGGGAAGGATTGGTGGAGACAAGCATGTCGCCAGTCTCCACGGGACCACCGGCAATCCACAAAGGGTATGCGCGGCCTAACTCTGAGCGAACTCGGGCAAGAGCCTCGTCCATGGCTTGGCGATTCACTGCTTTCGAGAAGTCGCTGTAAGGCTCATTCTGAAAGGGCGGCAAAGATAGGGCCATGGAGTTCTCCTAAAAGCTAGCTTTGTACCATACGGCGGCCGCGCTCAAACATTTCGGCGGCTTCATCGGCCATGGATCGGCCTTTTTCGTATAAGTCTTTTCCTCGATCCACTAGGTCGCGGCCTTGGGACGTTAGCTGTTCTCCGCCTTCTTCGGCCTTCTTGCGGATCTGCCGACGCGTTTCTTCACCGCTTTGTGGTGCATAAAGAAGGGCGATGGCGGCGCCTATTGCGGCTCCTGTCAAGAACCATACTGCCTTGGTGGTGTCATTTTCACGCATGTTCATGTTCCTCTGTTTTCATTGTAGGACGATTTTTGCAGACAGCGGGAATATTTGAGTGGAATCGGATGATTACCTAAGCATGCAGACCTTCTCCCTTTTAACATTAGTCAGCGGGTTGTTAGTTGGATCGATTTCCAGTGAGGCGGCACAACCTACCAAATTGAATGTTCCGGTTCCAGAGTTGCAGGGAAACCAATGGATGAATAGCGAACCGCTAAGCATGGCGGGGCGTCTTGGCAAGGTTACTATTGTGCATTTCTGGACGTTTGATTGCATTAACTGCCGGCACAATCTGCCTTCTTATGAACGCTGGGCGATTAAGCTCGCAAGTAAGGCTGTTGCTATTATCGGCATTCACACTCCCGAACTGCCTCAGGAACGAGTGACCGCTAACGTGGAAAGAAAGGTCGCCGAATACCATATTAAGTGGCCAGTGCTGCTGGATACGGATATGAAGAATTGGCGAAAGTGGAAACAGGAGTTTTGGCCCTGTGTTTATCTGGTAGATAAAATGGGAAAAATTCGATATCGCTGGGATGGCGAATTGAACTACGGCGGTATGGATGGAGAGCGGAAGATGTTGGAATTGGTGGAAACCCTTTTGGCCGAGAACTAAAGCTGTGGAATTAAAAAAATAGTGGCGGGATCAAGAAATAGAATCGAAGAGTTTGAAGCGGCGGCATTGCCTCACCTGAACGATATTTTTCGAACAGCGTCAGGGCTACTTCGCAATCGAACGGAAGCAGAAGACTTGGCGCAGGACGTGTATATGCATGCCTGGAAGTCTTTCCATCGTTTTGAACAAGGAACCAATTGCCGCGCGTGGTTGTTTAAGATTCTATTTCACCGGTTGCATCATCACCGCCGGAAGTGGTTCCAACTGAAACTTACAAAAGAGGCAGACATGCTGGAAGCTACGCTGAAGTGGGAGCCACCAGTGAACGACAAAATATCCGATAAAGAAATCCTAGGCGCTCTGGATGCTATCCCTGAGGACTATAGGGCCGTGGTGCTACTTGCCGATGTAGAAGAATTTTCGTACAAAGAGGTGGCAGCAACCTTGGGAATTCCGATGGGAACGGTGATGAGCAGGTTGAGCCGTGCACGGCGTCTGCTGCGGGAACAATTAATTGGAGCAGCACAATCGTATGGAATTGGGAAACGGGCGGGAGGGGAAGCATCATGAACGTCATTCGATTCCCCAATAAGCAATGTGAAAAAATTCACGGCTATTTGGATTCCTATCTGAGCAATGAATTGATGGTTGAGACCACACACGAAGTGGTGAATCATTTAGAGGATTGCCAGGATTGCAAGACTGCTTTGGAAAGTAGGCAGCGTGTGCGCGATGGATTGCGCCGTGTGGTGTTGGGTGAAAGTGCTCCACCTGGACTTGAAACTCGAATCCGTGCCGAACTTCGTAAGCAAGCTTCGTCCGGCAAAGATAGGTCGTGGTTTCCGTATTGGTTAGTGGCCGCTGCTGCTGGCTTGGCGATTGTTGCCTCTGGCACCGTAATTCATCGTCAGAAAGAAGCGGTAACACTGCGGGTGCTGGCTCTTGGTTTGGAAGATCACATTGCGTGTGCAATGGGTGGTCACTATCCGCCGACGCCACCTGACTTGGCCACAATTGGTAAAGACATGGGTGCGCAGTACGCCCGTTTGGTTCCTGGAGTGATGCACCAACTAAGCGAGTTTCAGTTTGTGGAAGGGCATCAATGCGAAGTGGGTGGCCGCAGGTATCCGCACGTAATTTTGCGGCAGGGAGAAACGCTGGTGTCTCTTTCTCTGCTTGAAAAAAATCCAGGCGAATCCTTCCCTAAAGGAATGCTGAACGGATCGGATGCGGTTGATGGGTTGAATCTGTTTCGGGATGGGAAAGAAGGCTATTCGGTGGTGGGCTTTGAAACAACGAAGCATTTTGTTTACGTTTCCAGCAAGTTTGACTCGGAGAAAAATTTCGGCTTGGCCCGCAGAATTGCACCCATTGCCTCAGAAGTCTTGCGTCCAATAGAAGCTAATCTGAGAAGACCGGTAGCAATGGAGCTTGCGTTCCTTGCCATTGATAGGTTTCGAGCCGAAGTCGTTTCCCGTCGGTAATTACGGAGACGAAGCCAAGCATGTCCGTTCGCAAAGTGGTGGTCCCCATTTGGTTGAGCCGTTCCACGACGTCTGGATGCGGATGATGAAACCGGTTGTCGAGGCCTGCGGAAATCAAGGCCAGCATGGGTGCCGTCTGTTCCAGGAAATAAGGCGTTGAGGATGTCTTGCTTCCATGATGCGGCACTTTTAGAACATCCACTTCGTCCAGAATTCCGTCCACCGCAAGCCGCGCTTCTACTTGTTTTTCAATGTCACCGGTAAGCAGAAAAGTTCTCTCGCCAAACTTGATTTCAAATGCAAGAGAGTCGTTGTTCTTCACGGTTTCTCCCGGTTCATAATCCGCAAGAGGGGCGAGAAACCGAAATTGGGCATTGCCCCAGGCCAACTGTTCTCCACCGTTTTTCCTAACGATTTTCACTCCCAAAGCAATGGCTTTCTCCCTTACAACTTGCCACGCAGGGGCTTCGGGCATGGCACCGATCCACAGCTCCGTTGGACGGAAGTTTTCCAGGATAGAAACCAATCCGCCGGAGTGATCTTCGTGTGCATGGGTCAGCACTACAACATCCAGCCGGCGAATGGATCGGCTCCATAAGTAAGTCGATACCACGTCCTCCCCGATATCGAGCCTCGGTTTTGGTTGTCCTTTAAATTGAGGAATTCCGCCGGAATCGACAAGAATTGTTTTCCCGTTGGGGGTAACCAGCAACACGCTATCGCCCTGGCCCACGTCGATTGTGGTCATTTCCAACTCACCCAAAACAACTTGAGGAGGAAATGGATGGCTTACCATGAGGATCAAAAATATTGCAGCAAGAACTCCAGCAAGCCACTTTATCCGATGACCTTTGCGGATCATCATTGCCAGCAGCGACAAACTGCAAACACATGCCAAGGCAAGCCATAGTGGTGGTCCCGGCACGCGCCAGCTAGGCTCCCAACGGATGTGCCAGGCGGCGACTGCCTGCGAGAAATCGAGCAACCAGCGTGCAATTGCGGCCAACCACTTCCACCCGGTGAACATGGCGGCGAAGCCGATTGGAACAGTCATGGTGAGTGCTGGGGCAATTAGTATGTTGGCCGTCAGTCCGGTGATGGACAGGCGGTGGAAGTAGACCACCATGGGTACAGCCAGTGCCATTTGAATCACGAAAGTTAAGGTGATGGTTTCCCAAATTGTTGCTAGCAGGGTTCCGGCAATGAAGAAAAAGCGGTGTAGAAATCGCAAGGGGATGGAAGTCCAAATGGAGATGGTTTCAGCGATCAGGCGAAGTTCCAATCGAAAGGCGGCTACTTCAGGAAGAAGGCGAATGTCGATATTGGCATGGGAAAGATTCTTCAATCCGAACTTATAGCGATCGCTGGTGGCTTCCAGTGCAGGTACTCCGAACACGCCGATTGCGCCCACGCATAAAAAGGAAAGTTGGAAACTGGCCGCGAAAAGTTGATTCGGATCATAGAGCAGGAATGGGATTACAACGCCAGCTAAGCAATTTAGGATTCGAGTTCGGCGGAATACCAAACCAGCCAGGATGAACAGAGTGAAGCCGCCAGCCGCACGGATGACGGGAGCGGTTGCACCAGAAACCAGCGCGTAGATCCAAGCTACGATCAGTGTTAGCAGCAAACGCCAAAACTGCTTCACCATTGCGGCGCGAAGCAGCTCCAACAGCACCCAGGTGAGCACGGTTAAGTGAAGTCCGGAGATTACCAGCGCATGATAAGTTCCGGTGCGGCGAAAATAATCCGTCCACACTTTTTCCACTTTGCTGGTTTCTCCCAACAGAATGGCTTGCATCATTGCGGATGCATACGCGTCGCCTGGGTATAGGGACTCTAGACGATCCAGCGCCAATTCCCGAAGTTTGTAGAGCCAAGTGTAGTAGACCGTTCCGCAGCCATCACCCAAACTCTTCACCGGTTCGCCGAGGGGTGTTGATGCCGTCCAATAAATGTTCTGATTTGCAAGATACCCTTCTAAATCGAATGCGCCAGGATTGCCAAAGTTGTGCGGCTTTCGGACACGTGCTCCGGTTTCAATCCGGTCACCATAGTGCAAGCTTGGGGGCTGCTGGCCTTCGCGCACATTCAATATCAGGCGTAACCGGGCATCTGGTGCGACTTCTAAAACCAATCGTTCCCGGCCAGCTGAAAAACTGGGAGGTTCAACCACGCAGCCCTCCAAGGTGATCACCTCGTCGGCGCTTGCGTCCATCGTGAATGATGCTTTTGGACGATGAGCGATTTCCGTCCAGATGCCGATAAAGAAACAGGCAGAAATCCCGGCGATTCGCGATGCTCTGTGAAGGCCCCGCCATAAGGAGAACAAACAGAGAAAGGATAACCAAACGGTGGCTGCAATGGCTTCTTGGGTTCGAAACTCAAGCAGGTGAGAAGCAAGAATTCCCAATCCCAACAGTATTGCCGGAAGCAATAAGGGCTCTCGCAAAGTTTTCGGCACATAGTGTTAGTGGCGGCGCGGGGCGAGTTCTCTCTATTCTGGTAAGATGCTTTCGCGTTTTGGGTTGTTGGCGGTGCTCACAATTGTTTCCCTGTGGGGGCAATCAGTCGGCGGCAATGTTTTGGACCCTTCAGGTCGGATGATTCCCTTTGCATCGATTGAACTGGAAGATCAAGGCCGTGGGACAAAGCGAACGGCGCAAAGCGATGCTAATGGCTACTATTCCATTTCATCTGTGCCTGCCGCACTATATGTTTTAAGAGCTAGCGCAAGCGGCATGAACCCGCTTGAAATCCGAGGGCTAAAACTGGAGGCGGGAAGCAGTCGCCGGGTTGATCTTCGGATGCCTATTGGCGGGGTCTACGTACTTATGGTTGTTGAAGCGGATGCTGCTGGTTTGCGGTTGGAATCGGCTGAAGGTGGGCGCACGATTGAACAATCGCGCATTGAGTCATTACCGCTGAACCGGCGGGATTTCCTGCAACTGGCTTTGCTTTCCAGCGGTGTGGCCACACCTGTTGAAAATTCGGAACTCTCATCGCGTGGAAGTTTTTCGATGCATGCTTCCGGGGCTCGTGAAGAATTCAATCAATTTCAAATTGATGGGGTGGATAACAATGATCCATACAA
This sequence comes from Bryobacterales bacterium, assembly GCA_043745195.1. Lineage (GTDB taxonomy): Bacteria > Acidobacteriota > Terriglobia > Bryobacterales > Bryobacteraceae > JANXSF01. Next base: position 45,105 of record JAYTTF010000230.1, read on the forward strand.
CAATCGTTACCTGCTGCAACCGACGGTGGAAACCATTCAGGAATTTCGCATTGCGACTAATAACTACACTGCCGATCAAGGGCGATCCGCCGGCGCTCAGGTAAGCGTAATAACCCGGCGCGGCACAAACCAGTTGAATGGGCAGTTGAATGAATATTTCCGCAATCGTGTTTTCGATGCACGCAACTTTTTTGAGGGTCCACAGAAGGCTGCCTATTCGCGCAATCAATATGGTGCTGCCATGGGAGGACCATTGAGCGCGGACAAACTTTTCTTCTATATGAATTTTGGCGGATTGCAGGAACGCCGTGGATTCAATCGGCTTGGTTCGGTACCAACAGCGGAGGAGCGCAATGGCCAGATCGCAACAGTAGTGGTTGATCCTTTTACACGCCGACCCTTTCCCGGCAACCTTATTCCTGCATCACGCATTGATCCGCGCGCTCGTCACATTCTGGCGTTGTTCCCGCAAGCCAATCTTCCAACGACGGGTGCGAACCTGCTTAGCCAACCTTTATTGCGTGATAGCGGAGCCCAGGGGAGTGGGCGTATGGATTGGCAGGCTTCCCCCAAAGATAGCTTTTCCATGCGCTACAGCTATGGTTTGGATGATTTGTTGGAACCCTACGCGGAGGATTCCCGCAGCCTTCCCGGTTTTGGAAATGTGGTCCACAACACGGCTCACAACGTGATGGCTCAACATACTCGCGTGTTCAATGCGAACCTTGTATCCACCTTGCGATTAGGTTTCACGCGCAGCTATCGAAGCGTGCTCACCGAAAGCAACCAAATTGATGTGGGGAAGAAATGGGGTGTGGATTGGTTGAATGTTGCTCCGCGAGACTTCGGATATCCGGCAGTGAATGTTGCTGGATATTCCGCAGCGGGTGACGCCACAGTGCTCCCTCTCTACAGGCACACGAACACCTATCAGATCACCGGAGGCATTGATTGGCTGCGCGGTAAGCATCATTTGCGAACGGGAATTGATTTGCGGCAATGGCAGGCCAACGCGATCCTCGATTACTTCTCACGAGGATCACTTTCGTTTAGCGGCGCTATCTCCGGTACAGGAATCAGCGATTTGTTGCTGGGTTACCCGTCGTTCGCCATTCAAGCGCAATCGGACAATCCACAAACTCTGCGAACCAACTATTTTGCTCCCTATTTGCAGGATGATTGGAAGGTTTCTCGTCGTGTGACGTTGAGCCTTGGACTGCGCTACGAGTATGCATCTCCGCCGAAAGATCCTTACGATCGCATGTCGGCGCTGAATCCGGCAACGGGCAGAATTTCTCGTGTGGGGACAGATGGGCTGCCTCGTACAATCATGAATCCCGATCGCAACAATTTGGCTCCGCGAGTCGGTCTGGCATGGAGCCTTGGTGAAAATACGGTGATCCGTTCCGGATATGGAATTTATTACGATGCTGGAATGTTTGTGGTGAACTCTTCCCAATATTTCAACCCGCCGTACTTCCAAATTCGAGTTTTCTTCCCAACTGCAACCAGCTTGATTTCACTTGCCAACCCGTTTTCAGGAGGCATCACACCTCCACCGTCTCCGAATTCTGTTAGCCCCGAAGCAAGGACTTCCTATCTGCAGCACTGGAGCTTTGGCTTGGAGCGGCGGCTGGATTCGCAGACTACGTTCAACGTTTCTTATGTCGGCAGCAAAGGTACGAACCTTACAAGGTCGCGAGATTTGAATCAACCCCGTCCTGGTCCAGGGGACGTTGCTGCACGGCGGCCAAACCCCAGGTTTAGTGGTATTTTCTGGATTGAAACGGCGGGGAACTCGAACTATAATTCGTTGCAGATGAATTTGGATCGGCGAATGGGGCATGGGGTTTCGGTGCTTGCAGCCTATACGTACGCCAAGTCGATCGACGGAGCCTCGGCGTTTTTGGGCACGGGAAGCGATAAGAACTTTCCGCAAGACAGCCAGAATATTAGGGCGGAGCGCGGGGCTTCCAGCTTCGATATCCGGCATCGATTTACTGCGGCTCCGGTATACCAGTTGCCGAAGCTGAAGCGCACTGAATTCCGCGCTATCTTCACTGCGCAAACCGGGCAGCCGTTCACGCCAATCCTCCGCTTTGACAATTCCAATAGCGGCAATTCGGGAGGCGTGTTTGGGAGTGACCGGCCGAATGTGGTGAAGGTGAATCGCGCTGATCCACATACGGCAGCGCAGTGGTTTGATACTTCCGCTTTTGCCATTGCGCCTCAATATCAATTTGGAAACGCGGGCCGCAATGTGGTGCGCGCTGCGGGCTTGCTGCAAATGGATTGCTCCGTTTCGAAGCGATTTGTTTTTGGGGAAAGGCTCAGTTTAAATGCCGCTGTTGAGGCCTTCAACATTTTCAATCGAACCCAATTCGATGTGCCGGAGTTGTTTGCCGACCAGTCTTCCACTTTTGGAAAAGTGCTGTCGGCAAGAGCGCCGCGCCAAATTCAGTTGGCTCTACGGCTGAATTGGGGACGATGAACTGACGAACAAGCGCAACACGGCATCGCGGACAGACAAACGGGAATTTCATCCTTACTGGCGCTCCTCATTTCATCGTCTCAACTGCCAACCCTAGCAGTCTGCTTTTTACAGCTCACATTCACGGTTATCAGTCGTGTCTGTGATTCAGATTCGATTTAGAACGCCAGAGGAATTTTATTGCCTCGAGGACTCAATGTTTTGGGAAGTTGCTGGCCAGCAATTTGTCTTCCTGAATAAAGAGTCTCACTGGTTTTGAAAGCGCAGTCCGAGAAGTTTTTGCAAGCGGATGAAAAGAGGGCAGATTGAGTTGATCAAGTGCATGTGACCCACTTTTTCTGATTGCAGAAATACGAGCAAATTGGCTTGAAGTAGGAAATGTTTGGTTACCCACAAGGGTTGAGACTGAAGTTTTGAAAAATTGCCGCCAATGGGGACACGGGAGACCGGCAGTGCGCCGGGATAAACCGGCATGTAGTAGGGAATGAAAGCCGAAGCGTAAACAGAGGTATCGGTGGGCTGGGTATAGAGCTTCGAAAAACCAAAACCGGGATGCCGACCTTGTTGCTAGAAAGGGAAGGCGAAACGAACACGGACACAAAGCTAGTCCGCCATGCGATCCCGCGTAGTCCTAGACCCCAAGCACGCAGAGAAACTACATGCACGAGAACCGGGAGACCTCATCGTTGACTGTCAGCAAGAAGGGCAGTCCGGCCGGAGAAGGCGATAGCCGCAATACCGGCATGAACGGCGGTGAGGAGTCCGATGGTGTCAAAGTACCTATGAA
>JAYTTF010000231.1:0-15226 GCA_043745195.1 Bryobacterales bacterium
GTTCGTTGATTGCTCAACCCACCGAACCGCCGGATGCGGACCCGCATGTCCGGTGGTGTGGCAGGGGAGGAGCCGTGAGGTTCCCCCCTATGCCGATTCCCTCGTACACCCGGCCCGGCGTTTCACTTCACGGAGCCGTTAGATGCCGCGATACTGGACGGTAACTGTGTCGGAGGCGGTGGCGCCATTCGAATCGGTGACAGTTAATACGAACGTATAGCCGCCACGGCCTTGCGAGAACTGCACCGAGGGTGTGGCGGTTGTGCCACCGAGGATGACGGCGACCGGGCCACCGGCGGCCATTGTCCAGCTATAGGCCAACGGCTTGCCATCAGCGCTGGTGGATTTGGTGCCATCCAGGGTGATGGAGAGCGCCGTCTCGGTGAGGTTTTTCGGCCCGGCAACCGCCACCGTCTGCAGGGATTGGGGCGGGGTAACCGGTCCCACCTCCGTCTGCGCTGGCCGCAGGGTGTGCGTTCGGGTCAGAAACACTCCGCCCGGGAGAATCACGCTTGGCTCTCTCTGCATGTCGAAAATTCTGGTCGCAAACAGCTTCCCGTCTTTTTCAATTGCTCCGGTGATGACGAAGTCATCAGAGGCGATCGCCTTGGTCCCATCCGGCCGGGTCACAACCCGGTCGATCGTCCCAATGCCGTTGCAGTTCACGGTGTAGGTTCCGGTACTCGTAACATTTCCGACTGTCCTCGCTCCAGTGGTTGATCCCACGGTGGGCTGGTTCAGCACGCCGGTGCGCGACAGATTCCCTTTTCCATCCAGAGTCTCCTGCTGCAGTCCGAGCGCATCGTTCATGCCGTAGTTGACGAGAACGCCATAGGAGCCTTGCAGGCTCTCCCGTGTATAGCATCCGGCAGTCCGCGAATCGGGAAGCCGGGCATATTTGCGGGTCAAAAAGCTGGCGCCAGGGACGAGTGGGCTCGGGATTCGTTGGGCGTCCGAAATTGCTGTTGCAACAAGTTTCCCGTTTTGCAGAATGCCCTCTGTGACAAGGAAGTCATCGAAGGCGGGAATTGTAGTGCCGTCCGTCAGAGTGGCCACGCGTGTGACCACGCCGGTTCCATCGCAGTTTATAGCGTAGGTTGCTTTATTCGCACCGGTGATGAACGTTCTCGCTCCGGTTGGTGACCCAGCCAAAGGCAGGTTTATAAGGAACGGCGCCGACGCGGGCATATTGCCGAATGCATCAAGGGTCCGAATCGAAAATGCGACAGCAACGCTGTTGCCATAAGTGCCGATTGTCGCAAACGTGCCCTGCAGGCTTTCCAACGTGTAGCACGGCGAGACTTGGGCATTAGCGGCGAGTGAACCTGCGAAACCGGCCCACACGATAGCGGCCGGGACCAACAAAGATCTTAGTTTAAACATATAACTTTTCTCCTTTGATTAATAACAACTTTTGGACATGTCGAAAAACCGAACCATCAGCGGCGAAAGTGCCGGCACTGAAAACGGCAAGAGGTTCTGGAATCACTCGTCTGTCCAAATTAGTAAATGACTAAAAGCAGGCAAGGCTCTGGCCGGGTAGGATGCGATCAGCAAAGAACAACATCCGAACCAATAAGGACCAAGCCATGAGACAGTATCGTATAGTGGACCCCCTTGTCAAGACCATTCAAAAATCCATTTGAGAGTTCCTCTAACAGGGTCCAGCGCGATCACTTTGCCGAACGGGGTTGAAAAGTAAAGGGTCCCTTCAACGTACAAGGGTATAGCCTCGAAATCGGAATTTCGGCGGCACTTTTCGTCGTAGATGTCTCTGGTGTGGTATGTCCTGACAGGCACTAGGCGGACGTAGTGGAGAATACCGCTGACCGCCGGAGTCACCACCGTAATGGGTCCAGTCGCCGAACTGAGCCGAAAGGGGGCAAGTCGCATCACTAATAGAGCAATACCCATGTTTGCCAGCTTGGCATATTCCCTAGCAAGTAAGCCTCGGTTGCAACGTGGTAATATAGAACGTCAAGAGTTGCTGTATAACTCAAATAAACCGGCCGATAAGAGCCAATATGTATAATGCTTACTTTGGTTTCATAGAAAACCCTTTCAGCCTAAGCCCGGATCCTGCGTTCCTGTATCGCAGCGCCCAACATGAAGAAGCCCTGGCGAACCTTATTTACGGCGTTCAAAGCAGAAAAGGCTTTATTGTTTTAACGGGGGAAGTCGGCACCGGCAAGACTACGTTGCTGGAGTGTCTGCGTGAGTATCTGGAAACCCAGTACTTTGAATTTGCCTTCCTTTTTAATTCCCGCATTACTTCCGATCAGTTTTTTGAAATGGTTGCCTACGATTTCAACCTTCCGGTGCAGCGCACCTCGAAAACTGAGGTACTGTTCGCACTAAATAGCCTGCTTGTGGCGCAAACCAACGATGGGCGAACCACGGTTCTGATTGTGGACGAAGCACACAACCTGGAATGGGATGTGCTGGAAGAAATTCGTCTGTTAGGAAACATGGAAAACCGCAATGGCAAGTTGCTCCAAATTGTACTTGCCGGGCAGCCGGAATTTGACCGGAAGCTGGATTCCCCAAATCTTCGGCAATTGAAGCAGCGAATTGTATTGCGCACCACTTTGATGCCGTTCAGCGAAGCGGACACAAAAGAGTACATTGAGTTTCGTCTGGAAAAGGCTGGCCTGCCGAAACAGACCGTTTTCCCCCCGGCAGTGATTTCAGAAGTTCACATCCGGGCCCAAGGCATTCCACGCGTGATCAACGGCATTTGCGATAATTTGCTGCTGACTATGTTTGCGATGGAATCGAGGGAAGCGACGGTGGAAATGGTGGATGAAGTAACTACTGACATGCGCTTGGATTGGCCTACCAAACGGAAAATGCGATCACAACCAACTGGTATGGAACAGCCTTCGTTTAGTCGCGGCGATTAAGCTTTCAATTTAGCGGCTCACGAAATGTTGTGTTTCTTCATTCGATAGCGCAAGGTATCGCGGCTAATTTTCAATAATCTTGCGGCCTGACTTTGGTTTCCTGCTGATCTATCCAGAGCCTGCATCAGGGATTGCTTTTCCTGCTCCTCCAAAGGAAGCATCTCCATAGAAGGTTGCGTCGCAACTAACCCAGCATTTGGCTGACCTAACGGTGCGGGCAATGAGGTAAGGTATGCCGGTAGATCCCCCACATCAATCATTTCACTCATCACCATCATCGAAGCATAGCCAATCACATTTTCCAATTCGCGAACATTGCCGGGCCATGAATGGCGGCTAAGAATTAGTTCCGCTCGGCGCGTTAACCCTCGCACGTTCTTGCCATACATGGCGGTGAACTTTCGAAGAAAATGACGAATCAGAAGCGGTAGATCTCCTTCTCGATCGGCCAGAGGCGGGGTGACTATTTCAACCATCGAGAGCCGGTAATAAAGATCCTCGCGGAACGTTTTTTCTTCAATCAGTTTCCGTAAATCGCGGTTAGTAGCCGCAATAATGTGAACATCCACTTTTCGCGGAGTCAATGACCCCAGCCGCTGCACTTCCTGGTTCTGAATGGCGCGCAGCAATTTAGCCTGGGTCGACATGGGCATGTCGCCAATTTCATCAAGGAACAGAGTGCCTCTATGAGCATGTTCAAAGAGGCCCACTTTATCAGTGGTAGCGCCGGTGAAGGAGCCTCTCACGTGGCCGAACAGTTCACTCTCAAAAAGCGTTTCCACCACTGCGGAACAGTTCAGCACCACAAAGTTGCCTTGGGCCATTGGGCTTAACCTGTGAAGAGCGGTGGCCACCAAATCTTTTCCTGAACCGGTATGGCCGGTTAGCAGCACAGTGCGATAGTGCGGAGCCACCCGGCGGATCCGGGAAAACATTTCCCACATTTGCGGACTATTGCCGATGATGCCCTCGAATTCCGACACCTCCAACAATTGCGTTTCCAGATGTTGAGCCATAGAGCGGCGCTGGGCGTCTTCAATCAGCTGATCCACCTTCTTGCGCACCATTGCAATGGGGACAGGTTTGTTCCAGTAGTCAGACGCACCCTTCTTGATTGCTTCCACGGCGGTTTCAGTGGAATAGTGTGCGGTCATGAGGATGACTTCAATGCCGGGGTCGAATTCAACAATTCTTTCCAGCACTTCCATACCGGAAAGTTTGGGCATTACCAGATCGGTGAGAACGATTTGGGGATGGTGCGTAAATACCAGATCGACGCCTTCTTCGGGATCTTCAGCAGTGAAAATTTCCACTTCATCGCGATTCAATGCGGCCACTAGAAGTTCCAGGTTCCCTGGGTTGTCGTCGATTAAGACAATTCTGATTAGACTCGGCGTGGTGGCGGTCATTAGCGATTCGATTCTCCTGCTGCGAAAGCAGCCCTGTTTAGATATCGTGCAACTTCGTTTCGTAAGAACGATAGTTGTACAGGCTTTGTTAGGAAGCCAGAAAAACCTGCGGCCATGGCCTTTGATTCATCTTCAGGCATGGCGTAGGCGGTGAAGGCAATTACGGGCGTGAACTGAAGTTCGGGGATTTTACGTATGGCAGCCAATGCTTGATAGCCATCCAGTTCCGGCATTTGGAGATCCATCAGAATGAGGGAAGGTCTGAATTCTTTCGCCAGGGCTACGGCTTGGCGGCCATTCAAAGCTTCAATCACCTCGTATTGACAGTGCTCCAATACTGAGCGGAGCAGTTCGAGATTTTGCTGGCTGTCGTCCGCTATCAATATGGTGATCGCCAAGGCTACCCTTTTTCAGTATCCAGATCAACTTGGTCTAATAGCCCTTCAGGATAGCAGGAGCGCATGGTATCCAGAAGTACACGTTTACTGATGGGTTTAGTGAGATAGGCTGCTGCACCCAATGAGCGTGCCGCATCGTCATTGTCAAGAACACTTGTGACGATTACTGGAATTGCGGAAGTGTCTTTCAGCGCTTTCATTTCGCGCAAAATCCGCCAACTCTCGGCACCCGGAATCAATAAATCCAGGATTACCACATTGGGCTGTAGTTCCCGCGACATCTGCACTGTTTTAGAAAGCGAACCTGCCCTGACAACTTCATAACCGGCAGGTTCCAGATAGTTCACCAGAAGGCCAGTGGAGCGATTGGCATCTTCGGCCATCAGTACCAGGGGCTTGGTTCTTTTAATCGGCGTATTTTGATCCAAGCTTTGCGCAAGCCGAACAGAGAAGGTGAAGGTACTGCCTTGCCCAAGAACACTGGCAACCCAAATTTTTCCACCCATTTTTTCCACCAGGGTTTTGGTAATGGCAAGGCCCAACCCTGTGCCTTCACGAACCCCCTTGGTGGTGGAACCCACCTGATAAAACTTGTCAAATATCGCATCGTGATCTGAGCTGGCAATGCCAATGCCCGTATCAGCCACGCTAATCTGCAGCCTGGAGCCAATGCTTTCTGTTGCCACAGTGATGGTGCCGTGTTCGGGGGTAAATTTCACAGCATTGCTTAATAGGTTGTAGAGAATTTGTTTGAACCTCAATTTGTCTGATTCCACAGGGTTATCCGGCGCAAAGTGAGTTTCCAGCCGAATGGACTTGGCTCTTGCCTGAGTGCGGATGCTCGATAGAACTTCCTCTGCAATGTGGTCGGCATCAAAATGCTCCAGACGCAGTTCTAAACGGCCGGCTTCGATTTTACTGATATCCAGCAAGTCGTTGATGATTTCTAAGAGGTGCTGCGAATCGCGGTGAATATTCTGGACAAAACGTTTTTGCTTGGTGTTTAGCGGACCGTCCAGTTGCTCTCTCAACAAGTCGGCGAAGCCGATAATCGTATGAAGAGGAGAACGCAATTCGTGACTCATGCTGGCCAGAAATTCACTCTTCAAGCGGTTGGCGCGCTCCACTTCGGAATTGCGTTGCTCCAACTGGCGGTTCTTTTCTTCCAGTTCGCGCGTGAACTCTGCGCCCAATGCCCGCAGATGTTCACTAGCTCGTTTCCGTTCCGTCACATCGCGAACAATGGCAGTGACGTGGTGCCCGTGCAAGGAAGGAACTGGGCTAAGACTCACTTCAACCGGAAATTCAGAGCCGTCCTTTCGGCGGGCCAATAACTCCATGCCAATTCCCATTGGACGAATACCGGGGTGATCCATATAATCTCCCCGATGTTTAACGTGCGAATGTCGCATCGCCTCAGGAATCAGTATTTCCACGGAAAGGCCTATTAATTCTTCTCGTTTGTATCCGAATAAACGATCCACTGCGGCGTTCAGCATTACTAACTTTCCATTGGAATCCACTTCCACAATGGCGTCTGGGGCAGTTTCCAGCAATGTTTGAAACCGCGTTGCCAGTTGGGTGGCATCCTGCGATATGAACTCCGCTTGGCGCCGGCCGGTTATATCCAGGCAATAGACAACAACCCCATTAGTCAACAATTCCGCAGTCGCCTCAACCCAGATGGGATTGGGCGAAGATTCGGGACGAAGAACAAACTCTTCCGCAGCAATTGTTTCTCCACGGAGTGCTCTGGAAATCGGAAGTTGATCGTCTTCAAGTGGGGGGCTATTCAGGTTCTTAAAAATACACCGGCCGGTTTCAGGCGATGAAGAAGCGGAGAAGCAATGCCCGTGCATCCTTTTAGCAGCAGCATTTAAAAAGATGATGGAACCGTTGGAATCAGCCAGGATGAAACCCTCAGGAATGGCATCCAGAATTTCCTGGCTTACTTGTGTTTCGGCGAATTGGGCAAGAGGACTCAAGGACATGGAGGATTCTTATCTAGCTTAACTGGATGGCAACTTTAATGGCTGCCTGTTTTTGATTCACCAGCATTTCATAGGCTGTTGCCGACTCTTCAAGAGGGAAGCGGTGAGTCAGCATTGGTGTAAGGTCGATCCTTTTGTTTTCCACTAAACGCAGCAAACGCTCCATGCGGCCTTTCCCACCGGAGCATGTGGAGCTGACGATGGTATGATTGCCGGCTCGGTTCTCGAAAGAAATATCGGAAATCATCAGAGGCGGGAAGAGCATCCCAACACTTGAGAGAGTACCACCCGGACGGAGTACGCGCAGGGCAGTGTCAAATATTCTCGATTCCTCTTGGGCCTCAATAGCAACATCAGCCCCAGTTCCTTTGGTGTGGCGGAATACTTCATTAATAGCTTCTGATGGATCAAACAGGTCGGTGGCACCAAACTGCCGGTACATTTGTAAGCGGTTCTGCCGTGAATCAATAGCCATAACCTTTGCAGCACCTCTGAGCTTGGCTCCAAGGCAGGCGCATAGGCCAACTGGACCTAGACCGAACACAGCAACGTGATCACCCAATTGAACGCCACCTCTTTCAGCCGCAGCGAAACCAGATGAGGCCACTTCGCATAGCAAAAGACCGGACTCGTCAGAAACGCAATCGGGCATCACAGCCAGATTAGCTTGTGCAAATGGAATTCGGACATATTCCGCTTGCGTACCGTCCAATGTCTTGCCAATACGTCCGTGCGATCCGTTCGCGCAATGAACCAACTGCCCGTTCAAACAAGGCAGGCACTGGCCACAAGGCGTTGCGGCAGATACCAATACGCGCTGCCCTAGAGCATATCCGGAAACTTGCTCGCCTAATTCGTGAATAACTCCCACCGCCTCATGACCCAATGTCAATCCGCTGGTGACAGGGAAAAGACCACGCACTGTATTCAAATCATCGGAGCAAATGGAGGTAAGATGGACCTTAACAATGGCTTCCATAGGACCAGCTACTGGAACGGGTTTGCTTTCCAGGCTGATGATTCCGGGAGATTGGAATACGAAGGCCCGCATCATGCGGCGGGATTTTGCCATGAGACCTCCAGTTCCCAGTGCATGCCAGGGACCATTGGTTAGTCAAGGAGTTAGACCACGTGGTGGGTGAGATGACCCAGGCTGCTGGATGAAAAAACGCAACCGCACTGGAAACGACTCGTTCCTGAGCATATTTTTTGGCCAATAATTTGCTTTGGTTCTTTTGCGCTTGTTTCTTATGAGAAGGTGAACCATGAAACCGATCCGCCGCATTCTATTCCCAACTGATTTTTCCCGTCGTTGCCAAACGGTTGTCCCAGCCGTAGCATCCTGGGCGAAATTCCACAAGGCGAAGGTGGTGCTATTCCACGTCCTGCACGTTCCGATAACTGCATATGGTCACTTTGCAACTTACTCAGCCATGGTTGATTTCACCAATCTGCAAAGGCAAGCTGAAGAGGCCCTGGGCAAGGTTTACTTCAGTGAGTTAGAAGGGATTGAGGTGGAGCGCGTTGTTGTTGTCGGCCAGCCCACTGAGGAGATCATCAAATATGTCCATCATCATCCAGTCGACCTCATCATGTTGCCTACCCATGGCAGTGGAAAGTTGCGAGCTCTTTTACTCGGCTCAGTGGCGGCTTCCATTCTGCACGATGCGGATTGTCCTGTTTGGACCGATGCTCACGTTTTAACGGAAGGGCACGTTCCTGAAGCACCTACATCTGTTTTGTGCGGAGTGGATTTGAAGGCAAAGAGCTTGGAATTGATGGCTGCCGCGCATTTCTTTGCTCATGAATATGGTGCCGAGCTCAATTTCGTTCACGTCGTACCGCCGATTGAAGGGACTGGTGAACTATGGCCGCCGCTGGAGTGGATGGGCGACCGAATCAAGAAAGCCAAAGAAGACTTTGCTGCATTAGCAAAACAGGAGCATGTACGGACAGACGTTGAAGTGGTGGAAGGGCAAGTTGGGCAGGTGCTCCACGATTTCGCTATGCGGCATCGGTCCGATTTGATTGTGATCGGGCGAGATGTAATGCATGAACGGTTCGGTCGGTTGCGCACGCATTCCTACGACATCATCCGCCGATCCCCGTGCCCGGTACTGAGTATCTAGTGCTGAGTATTGGGGGGATCGGCGATTCTTCGATCTCCAAGCCTGAGGCTACCTTAATATCGCAAGGTAGCCGCAACGGTTACCTTGTCGGGCATACGTTCCGCCGGCAGAACCAACACCTGCCCACTATGCCTTATGGTTTCCACCGCCGCAGCGTTCACCAGATCCGTAATGCCTTCCGCTTCTAGTTCTTTGGCCACAAGGCCGAAATCTCCCAATTGCCGGGTCTCTGGCGTTACAAACAAGGTCTGAACTCTTCCTCGCCATGCTGCTTGAGTTATTTGGTTCAACTCAGCAGATACGGTCCGGTGGCCACCTTGGAATTCCTCCACTGCCTTTCGCTCATCGGGACTGATCCAACGGCTCACCACTTCCCTGGCTTTAGAAATTACATCCGAAGCAATGAATCGGTCAGGACTCAGCGGAACCGTCTCACCAATCAAGTGGGTGAAAGTACTCACTGAACGAAATATAGCTGCGTCTTCCGCCACACCTGCCACCACCACTGGAACACCTACGGGCCGAATTATGCGGCGAAGGCTGCGATCCACTAACCGCAAATATTTCAAGTAATGCTCCTTCCCGGAATTTAGACTGTGCGCCGATTCATGTTGATGTTCACCGGTGTAATCGACATCTTCTAAAGATTGCGGACAGTCTTCTGGAAGCTCAACCTGTTCGAACCTGGCTTCAGCTGCCCGAAGCAGGCGCACTCCCTTTTTTGTCAATTCAATCACGTAAAACAAGGGCTCCTGTTTCATCTCTTCCAGTAGAGGAAGAATATGAAAACGGCCTGCTACCGTCATTTGCTCTTCTACTTTGGCCGGGATCCGGAACATTTGAAAAGTGCGCGAACTGCGAAATAGAGCTAACCCATCCTTATGGCCTGCGAACATATCGGGGTCCGATGTCAGAGCCCAGAGAGGGTCCAACAAAGCGTGGCAATCAGTGTCCTTCAAGCCTCTGGCTTCTATTTCACGTTGGGCCTGTTCCAGTAGAGCCCGCAAGCGCTGAGCTGTGGGCTTAGTTCCTGCGCCTCCTTGGTGCGATTGCAAGTAGAAGGAGATGCAATCTCCATCCACTTGGCAGAGTTCCTTCAAGTCCTCTGGACTCGCGACTTTTGTATCTAACCAAATTCCTTGCGTCATGGTTTGCTTCCTCACCGTTTCCTACTGCAGTTGCCGTGCCAATGCGTTTGGCCACTTACTTGCACCTGAATATATCGAAGGATGAATAGATGCAACGGCAACCTGTTACTTTCCAAAAGATCCTGTTCCCGGTAGATTTTTCCCCCCTTTCTGAACAAACAGCCGGTTTTGTGCGTGAAATTGCGCAGCATTACAAATCGGAACTGCACTTGGTGCATGTGATGGATGTATCCAATTCTCCATGGGTCTTGGCCCCGGTTCAGCCTGAACTTGCTGCTGGAGTATGGATTGATGTCGGCCTGCGCGCAGAAACGTATGCAGCTGAATGGACGGAGGCGAAACATCGGGCAATGGACAAATTGCAACAGTTTTTCCCTGACTATTGGGCAAAGCTGAATGTACTCTGTACTGTGCTTGAAGGAGATGCGGCCGATCAAATTCTTGATTATGCCAAGGAAAAAGATATTGACCTGATCATGTTGCCCACCCATGGACATGGAACGTTCCGCCGCTTTTTGCTGGGTTCGGTTGCAGCCAAAATTCTGCACGATGCACCATGCCATGTGTGGACTGATTCTCACTTTGCGGAAGAGCCTGAAAAGCAAAGTACGGTCCCTCGTCACGTTTTATGCGCAATCGATTTATCACCCCATTCCGTGGATTTGATTACCTGGACCGTGGCATTTGCAAAACAATGGAATGCCGAAGTGCGGCTGGTTCACGCCGTTCCGGCCGCTCAACATGTTCCTGGACAACCCGACGATACGTTTACTCGATTCCTGGTTGAGGATGCCCGTAAGAATTTGGAAAAACTGCAGCACCGGTTGAACATCAAACTGGGAGCCTGTGTGCTGGGTGGCGACGTTTCTGCCGTTGTTCGCGAAGCTGCCCTTCGCCACCAGGCTGACGTGATCATCCTTGGACCAGCGGAACACCATGGATATTTTGGCAGGCTTCGTTCGCATGGCTACAACATTGTGCGGGATGCGCCTTGCCCGGTAGTAAGGATGTAAGTTCGCAATAGAATTATAGGAGGCCGATACCATGAATTTCACACTTTTAGTCGTCATTTGGAGCGCTATGGCGCTGATAGTTCTACTAACAGGGGCTTACCGCAAGTATGTTGCACGCGGCGAAGACAACCTTTTGCACTTGCACAATGGAGACACCGGTCTGGTACAGCATCAGGCAGAGGTGGCCCGCCGAATTGAAGTTATCGACAAGGTGGGACAAATCTCAACTGTTTTTGTGGCGGTTGGTGGGCTGGCGATTGCCGCTGCTTATGTTTATCAAGTGTGGCAACAAACTTCGCAGTTGCCATATTAATCTAGACTAGAGGTCTGTGCCCGTAGAACTCCGTATTAACCGTCATGGCGCTGACCGCGTCGCATCTGGGCATCCTTGGATTTTCCAAAGCGATGTAACCAACAAGGGATCCGCCCAGCCTGGCGATGTGGTCAGCGTCCTGAATCAGCAAAGCCGTTTCCTGGGCATTGCTCATTTCTCCGATACTTCTCAAATCACACTCCGTCTGCTATCCCGCAAGCTGGAATCCGTTGATCGTACTTTCTGGCTCGACCGTTTTCAGCGTGCCCTCAGCTACCGGCAACGCGTGGTCATCAACTCAAACGCCTACCGCCTGATCTACGCCGAAGCCGATGGGTTGCCCGGACTAATTGTCGACCGTTACGGTGACTACCTTGTGATTCAAACTCTCACTCAAGGTATGGACCGGGCCAAAGCTGAAATTATCGCGGCACTGAAAGAACTGCTTTCACCTAAGGGCATTGTTGAACGCAATGACAGCGCGGTGCGCACCAAGGAAAATCTTCCTCTTCAATCGGGCATCGTCGACGGAGAGATTCCGACTCCGGTGATCATGCAAATGAATGGGCTGCGCCTGGAAGCGAATCTTCTGGAAGGCCAAAAGACCGGCGTGTTTCTGGATCAAAGAGAAAATTATATTGCCGCCGCGCGTTGGGCCAGGGGCCAAGCTCTCGACTGTTTCACATCAACCGGCGGTTTCGCGCTTCACATGGCGGCCATGGCCGATGCCGTTGAAGCCATCGATTCCAGCGAGCGTGCGCTGCAAACCGCCACCCGGAATCGCGATGCCAATGGCATCACCAACATCCGTTTCCGCGAAGCCGACGTGTTGAACTCATTAGCAGGCTATCAGGCAAACGGTCGCCGGTTCGACACCATCGTGATTGATCCCCCCGCATTCGCAAAATCGAAAACACATTTGGAGGCCGCCGAAAGGGCGTACCACGACCTTAACCGTCGTGCCTTGGGATTGCTGAATCCTGGTGGCATTCTGATCAGTTGCTCCTGCTCACAGCATATGAGCGAAGCCAGATTGTTTGACGTCATCGCCCTGGCTTCTCTGGAAACTGGACGAACACTCCGCGTGTTGGAACGGCGGGCCCAATCCCTAGACCACCCCGTACTGCTGACCGTCCCTGAAACGCTCTACTTGAAATGCCTGATTGTGGAGAAAGTCTAGAAACTGCTTCGCTTGAGTAAAAATGATTTATTGATTACTGTTCCATTAACTTGATAACCTGAATAACTTAACCTTGGTGCTAACCAAGGGATGTTCTGGAGGAGCCTACCGAATGGATAACCACTTCCGCGTCGAAGCAGGGAGGGTCTTAAGCCCACGATTCCCACTTCGCCGCATTCTTGCAACATGGATTCTGACTGCCTTAATCGCCCTAATGGGTCTACCCGTTTTCGGGCAAGCTCACGGCGGTGGAGGCGAAGCTGATCTTATTCTTCCTGACTTGAGTCAGGCTAAGTTTTTTGGCGGGATAGACGGCCGGTCTCTATTAATGGTCGGCCTGCTTGTATCCGCTGCCGGTCTTTTGTTTGGGTTGATGATGTACAAGAAACTGAAGAACCTGCCAGTTCACGAATCAATGCTGGAAATCTCTGAGCTGATTTACGAAACGTGCAAAACCTATCTTCTAACCCAGGGCCGTTTCCTGCTGGTTCTGGAAGCCTTAATCGGATCCATCATCGTTTTCTACTTTCTGGTTCTGCGCGGCATGGAACCGTTTAAGGTATCTGTAATTTTGCTATTCAGCCTTATCGGCATTGCCGGAAGTTTTGGAGTAGCTTGGTTCGGCATCCGCGTAAATACGTTTGCAAACTCCCGCTGTGCCTTCGCATCACTTCGCGGCAAGCCGTTCCCCTGTTACGCAATTCCTCTTGAAGCTGGTATGTCCATCGGCATGCTCTTGATTTCTGTAGAACTTCTGTTGATGCTAATCATCCTGCTTTTCGTGCCTGGTGACTATGCTGGTGCCTGCTTCATCGGTTTTGCAATCGGCGAATCCTTAGGTGCTTCGGCGTTGCGCGTGGCTGGTGGTATCTTCACGAAGATCGCAGACATCGGCGCTGATCTGATGAAGATCGTTTTTGGGATTAAGGAAGATGATGCCCGTAATCCTGGCGTGATCGCTGATTGCGTCGGCGACAATGCTGGCGATTCCGTTGGACCTTCCGCCGATGGCTTTGAAACCTACGGCGTCACCGGCGTCGCTTTGATTAGCTTCATCCTTCTGGCAGTGAATAGCGATGCGGTCAAAATTCAACTGCTGGTTTGGATTTTCATGATGCGCGTCATGATGGTGGTGGCCAGCGGACTTTCCTACTTCTTAAATGACTTTCTGGCAAAGGCAAAGTATCAGAACGCCGACAAAATGAATTTTGAAGCGCCACTTACCAACCTGGTTTGGTTGACTTCGATTATCTCGGTAGTTTTAACTTATGTTCTTTCCAGCGTGATGATTCCCGACCTGGGTGGGGATCCAACCCTGTGGTGGAAACTGGCAACGGTGATTACCTGCGGCACTCTGGCAGGGGCCATTATTCCTGAACTCGTAAAGGTGTTCACATCTACGGAATCTGCCCACGTGAAAGAAGTAGTTACTTCCTCACGGGAAGGCGGAGCATCGCTCAACATTTTGTCGGGCTTGGTAGCTGGCAACTTCAGTGCTTACTGGCTGGGCATGACCATCATGGTGCTGATGGGCATCGCCTATTACATCTCGTCCATGGGAATGGACGGTCTAATGAAGGCTCCTGCAGTATTCGCATTTGGATTGGTGGCTTTCGGGTTCCTTGGCATGGGTCCGGTGACCATCGCTGTTGATTCCTACGGACCTGTAACAGATAACGCGCAGTCCGTGTATGAATTGTCGATGATTGAAGCCGTTCCAAACATTCGCCAGGAAATCAAACAGAAATTCGGATTTGAACCGCAATTTGAAATTGGCAAACAGCACCTGGAAGAAAACGATGGCGCGGGTAACACTTTCAAGGCCACTGCCAAACCAGTACTGATTGGTACCGCAGTAGTAGGCGCCACAACAATGATTTTTTCCATTGTTCTTCAACTTACAAATGGGTTAGATCCAAATCTGTTGTCAAAGCTTTCTATTCTGTACCCTCCCTTCCTGCTGGGCTTGATCGCCGGGGGCGCAGTGATTTACTGGTTCACTGGAGCTTCCATTCAAGCCGTAACAACAGGAGCTTACAGAGCGGTGGAGTTCATTAAGGCCAACATTAAGTTGGATGGTGCCACCAAGGCCAGCATTGCTGACTCGAAGAAGGTAGTTGAGATCTGCACGCAATATGCGCAAAAGGGAATGATCAACATTTTCCTTACTGTGTTTTTCTCCACTCTTGGCTTTGCGTTTCTGGAGCCATACTTCTTCATCGGCTATTTGATTTCCATCGCGCTGTTCGGCCTGTATCAGGCTATCTTCATGGCAAACGCCGGTGGTGCCTGGGATAATGCGAAGAAGATTGTGGAAACCGAACTGAAGGCTAAGGGAACACCTTTGCATGAGGCGACAGTTGTGGGCGATACCGTGGGTGATCCGTTCAAGGATACGTCATCGGTCGCGTTGAACCCAATCATTAAGTTCACTACACTGTTCGGGCTCCTGGCGGTGGAATTAGCAGTGAAACTGACTGCCGATCAAGGTGCATGGCTAAGCACCAGCTTGGCTGTTGTGTTTCTGTTGATCTCTATGTTCTTCGTCCATCGGTCATTCTATGGAATGAGGATCGACTCGAAGAAGTAGATTTACTGAAGCCATTGCAGCATGTGAAAAAGCCCAGATTCGTCTGGGCTTTTTCTTTGTGTGCCGAGCATGTTCGACAGTTTGAAGGTGAAAGTCCTTTTCACAACCTGATGGAGGTGAAGTGATAGCGAAGCGCAAGGGCGTCGCCGCGA
>JAYTTF010000232.1:0-48149 GCA_043745195.1 Bryobacterales bacterium
TCTGTGCGACGGTGGGAGCCGTGAACGAGCAAACGATTCGAGACTACATCGAAAATCAGAAATGGGATGAAGATGATCAGGGGTTCAAGATCACTGCCCCGGAAACGTAGGCGGCTTCAGCCGCGTCCGGCGACTTTCAGTCGCAACCGAACCCACCGGCTTTGAGCCGGTGGTCGTTTAGATAAATTTCCAAACTCCAACTCCACTCTCCTCAACCACTTACGCTGACCATCTCTTGCCAACCTCGTCTGGTGACTTGCTCACGCGCGGTACTCTCATCCCAGAAAGTACACTCATGAAACAACTGCGCCAAGAACCCAACGAACCCTCACCATTTGACCAACTCCTCGCAGTCAGTTCTGCGGCCATGTTCTTTCTTGCCTCAAACCGCCAATCTTACGTCCGCCTCCCCGATGGATCCGCCATGCCCATCTATTCTGAACATTTCCGCGGCTGGCTCCTCACCCAAGCCGCTGCTAACGACCTCCCCATTCCCTCGCCACACCGGCTGGCCCACGTCCTCCGCCATCAGGACAATATCCTACAAGGTGCGAAATCGCCTAAGCATCCCGTTCACAAACGCATCGCCTCCCAGCCCAATGGCAGCATCCTCATCGATCTCCAAACCGCCGAAAATGACGCCATCGAAATCACTCGTAAACGTTGGACTCATGCCTCCCATCACCCCGCAATCTTCCGTCGTCCAGAACTGAACCTGCCTCTACCCGCCCCAACATTTTCAAGTCCTAATCTTGCCCAACACCTGGCCAAATCGCTCGCCATTGCCCAACCAGCCGCTGACGCCCTCGTCAACTGGCTCTCCCTCGCCATGGTCCCCAACACAACCGCCCCCATCCTGGTAATCACCGGCAAAGCCCGCATCGAAGCTGCCCGCCTTCTAAGAAATATCATCGACCCCGTCATTCATCCGTTATTCCCGCTTCCAGTCACCTCAGGCCAATTGGGCCAACTCGCGCAGTGGAATAACGTACTCGCCTTCGACGCCGGCTCACAAATTTCCGAAGGCCGTAAAGAAGCCCTCCGCCGACTCCACCGTGGAATCCCCATGCGCGTTCGTGAAGTCAGCCGCCGTCAAGCGCCGCTTTACGAAACCATGCACCGGCCAATTTTAATAGCAGCCGACGCCCCTGTTGAAGTGGATAAGCATCAGCTCAACATTGAAATCAACCAGTGCCTGGAAGCACCGCTAGACCAATTGCTGGCCGCATTGTTAAATGAAGTTGTGGGTGTACTGAAAGCGATCGAAGCCCCACACGAAGCGTGGCATATAGAGGATCAGCAATTTCAAGAAGTGTTAGTGCACGCCCAATGTGCGGCAGCCACCAAGCCTTTCACCTAATACGAACACCGGCAGAAAATTGGGAGCGCAGCCGGGCGCGATAAGAAGCAGTCCAATCCTACTCGTAAGCTCTTTGACAATTGAATCGCGCAAATCCAGTAATGACCCACGGGGACACTGGTGACTGGCCCCAAGCAACCGAACTCTGCCTCACCGACCAATTGCCCTAAGCGAGCGGACTGGCTCCGTTGTCCCCTTTTTTATTCCTTCCTCTTGGCACGCATTTCCAACCGGATGCGCCGCCGCTCGCCGGCCTCTTCAAACCTACGGAGTTCCTCATCCGACTCCGGAATCACAGGCGGGAGCATAACCTTAAAACCATTCCTGTCTACCGCAACGAAAGTTAAGTACGCTGAACAAGTATGCTTCCGTTCCCCCGTCAACAAGTTCTCCACCGTAACCCGCACACCAACTTCCATAGATGTGCGAAACACCCGATTCACTGATGAGCGCAGAATCACCAGTTGCCCAATATGAACTGGATGGATGAAATTCATATAGTCCACCGATGCCGTAACAACAGGGCATCGCCCGTGCCGAATAGCCGCCAAGGCACCAGCTAAATCCACCAGGCTCATTACTTTCCCGCCGAAAAGATTTCCCAATGCGTTCGCATCATTCGGCAGCGCGTGCTCACTCATCTCCGAAATGGACTCATGCACGGGCCGTCCGGGCAAAGAATTATTTGGTTCGTTCACTCTCAAACTCCAGTTTCAGATTTTCAATTTGGTCCAAGTACGCTTTCATATGCGCTTCAATATGATCATCTACGATACGCGGGGACCATTCACGCGACTCCCAATTATAGGAATGCTCGCCAGCGTACAAAGGTAGAAAGTTTCGTTCCAGACTGTAGCGGATGGTGATGCACTCTTGATTTTCAAGTGCCGCCGACACTTCAATGGCGTCCGCTACATTGCCTGCATCAGGAAAATCGGGACATCTTCCACGTACATATCCGTCCTGGCAAAGGCTTCCCATTTTCAAAGGTTGCCCTCCGGATGCACAGCCAGATTGTTTTCCGCGACGAAAGAAAATACAAGCCATATACTAAAAGAAGAAGATGCCAATTGATAGAATGGAAATCCTCAAGAACATGGTGGCACAAAAGCCCACAGATGCATTTGCACGTTATGGACTTTCAATGGAACTGGTAAATGCCGGTGACCTTGAAGGTGCCGCAGAATCGTTCCAAACCTTGATTGTCAACAATCCGGAATATGCAGCAGGTTATTTTCACGGCGGACAGACGTTGGAAAAATTAGGGCGGCTGGAAGATGCCAGGAATATTTACTCGAAAGGTATTGAAGTAACCATCAGGACAGGGGACGCGCACACCCGCAGTGAACTGCAGGCGGCGCTCGATATGTTGGGGTAAACTCTTTTGTTTTAGTAACGATCCTTTGGTGGCTTCGGCCGGGCTTCGTTCACATTGAGCGCGCGGCCCATGAAATCGGAACCATTCAAGCCTTCAATTGCCCGGTTCGCCTCATCGCCATTTGGCATTTCCACAAACCCAAAACCTCTCGATTTGCCCGTGTCGCGGTCGGAAAGAATTGCCACCCGTTCCACTGCACCGAACTGTTCGAAAATGTTCCGAAGCTGGTCTTCGGAAGTAGTAAACGCTAGATTTCCAACAAAAATATTCTTCAAGATCATCCTCCGCGCTTGCATAAGGCCCGCAGGAAAAGCTGTCTCGAAAAACGGACGGTCCGCGATCCACAAAACGCAAGGACAGTATATCACATTTTGTCAAGAGGTTTAAGCAAAATTTCCTAGGTGTCCTAGGTGCAAGCGATTCCGTAACCAGAGAAGACGGTAGGACAAAAGGCGTCCGAATGTACGTTTGGGAAGTTGGCGGTTATAGAGGAACGAAGAAATGGGCTAGATGAGGAAGGAAAGACGGGAATTTAACGGGGAAGGCACACTGCGTTAAACAAGCAATGCGGGCATCAAGTATAGCGAACCGGCAGAGCAGTCATAAGAACCAGTTCAAGGCGAAAGGGAAAGGCTGATCCCGGCGTAAATCTCCGCAGTCATGAATAGAACCCAGAACGCCTGGGTTCTATTCTTGCGGATACAAGGCTTAAGATTTAGCGTCAGAAAGCTGTGAAAAATATTGAAGGCAAGGAAGGCGATCAACAAGAAGCATTCGATAGCGTTGGGTCATGCTTGTATATATGATCGGAGTGCCAGGCTTTGGATAGCTCATTGAACGCGTAATTCTCGATGTCCCATCGGAGATGGCCAAAGATGACGGCACGCTGGGTGGAAACAGGTTGGGCCGCAAGTGTGGTTACCCAGATCCAGACTTGCACCTCGTCCTTACCGTCCAGCTGACGGCGCACGGAGTAGGTTTCCAAAGAACGGATCACCCTTACCGGAGTTGTGACCTGCGGCCAGGAAAGTAAATCTGGAAAATCCCACCACAAACACTTGCGAGACCGGTAGGAGCCTTCCTGTGGGGCGACGCTGCCGAAAAGACCGGTAACATCTTGATAGAGGTTGCGGTTTTCATTCTTGAGAACTACCAGGGCATGCTTGCCGCGAGCAACAAGAAAATTGAAGAAAGGCGCTGTGGCGTAAAGAGCGTCGCCAAGGACCAGGTCAAAGGCGCGCGGATAAGAAGCCACCACGCGCTCCAGTAAGCGCTGAGCGGTGGCCACTTCACCCTCTCCGGCTCGCTGTGGTTCGTGGTCCAACAGCAGGCGTATGGGAACGCAGCCCGGTCTTGCGCCCGGCAATAGCATCAACGTCACTTGCCGGTGATAATACTGAATGCGATCCCCGTTGCCGGTATGGATGGTTCGTTCCAGGCACCCAGAGCAATGGCGGCGGTAGCTGGCGTGGCTTTCGTGACCATCCAATACGGCAACCCCAATCCCTTGATGGTCTGGCAATGCCTTGTTGCTTTTCAGCCGGTCATAGACTTAGTGAATGCCTTGCCGCAATGTGTCGGCCTGGACAAGGGAAACCACCCGCCCAATCGTGTCAGCGCTTGAAAGGGACTGTCCCAGCCAATCTTGAAAGAAGCGGGAGCGGGCAGTAAGTTCCAAAGCATTGAGGCTGCCCATGCGAGTCCGGAATAGAACGGCCACGGCCTTGACGATTCCGTCTGTGGGGATCCTTGGCTGGAGACGGCGATCCACGATGTCTGCGATTATGTCTTCGGAAAACCTAAAAATCTTTTCGGCATACCCAATGAGGCGGCGAAGAATTCTGTTAGCCCTTCCTTGCCTGGATGCGCTTCCACTCGAGTTCAGAAACGGCTTCGATTAGCCGCTGCATTTCCTGATAGTCGGCGACGGCCCGGCGAACCGGATCCCGCAAAGCTTTTGGGACGCACATCTGATGCAACTTGCCGGCTTGGCTCCGCACCAGATAAAAAGAATGATGCATCTCACCGGTAGCGCAACGGCAATTGGGTTTGCCGCACTTGCTGGAGCGCTCGGAAACATTGCCCCGCACAAACCAAGCGGTCGATGCCAGTTGGGCGATTCGGGAACGGAGGCTGCGCTCGGTTGCCGAAAGTTCAGCGCGGCTTGGAGTGTCGTTCATGTCTTGTATTATACATTATACAAGACATGAACAAAAAGCAACCGGAAAAACACAATACGAATATGCTCGGAGCCTTCGTTTATACGATCTGGTCCCAAAACATTAGTCACATTGCATGTTTTTCTGATCTAAAAACTTTCATTGCGGAATCGCTGCTGGAACGGATCAACTGCTCGGCATGCTTTAACGCTTCGGGCGTAAGCCGCTGACCACTCAGCATCCGGCCAATTTCACGGGTTCGTTCCTGACCGGTAAGTTCTTCCATAGCGGCTACGGTCCGGCCTTTTACTTCGTGCTTTTCCACTCTATAATGATGGTCGGCAAATCCTGCGATTTGAGCTTGATGCGTCACGCAGATTACCTGATTGGAGGTGGCCAAACCCTTCAATCGCCGACCCACGGATTCCGCTGCCTCGCCACCAATGCCGGCGTCTACTTCATCAAAAATCAAAAGATGCGGCGTACCGTGCGATGGAGTACCCAGGCACGTCTGAATAGCCAGCGCCACTCGCGACACTTCGCCGCCGGACGCCACTTTTTCCAAGCCTCGTAACTCTTCGCCGGCATTGGCTGACAAAACGAACCCAATCGCATCGGCCCCATGTTCAGCCGGGGGGGCCTGCGTCACTTGGATCTTGAACTTCGCACTGGGCATGGCCAGGGTTGCCAATTCCTTTTCAATCTTCTTTTCCAGTTTGCGGGCGGCCTCGCGACGCTTTTCACTTAACTTGGCTGCGGCAACTGCAAATTGCCCATCGAGCCCAGCCTTGCGTTTGGCTAGTTCCTCACGACGTTCGGTGGCCGTTTCCACGATGGCCATTTTCTGTTGCACGTCTGCCAGGAATTGCAGAATTTCTCCAATTGAAGTGCCGTATTTCCGTTTTAGCTTTTCGAGCATGGCCAGCCGCGTTTCCACTGCTTCCAGGCGAGCCGGATCTGCCTCCAGTTTGCCGACGTAATCTCGCAGGCTGCGCGAGGCTTCTTCTGACGCAATAATTGCCGGGTTCAGGGTGTCAAGAATTTCCTGAACAGATTCGTCGATCTTCACCAACTCCTGCAGCCGCTTGACGCCAGTGCGCAACTGAGCAGCCGCCGACGCCGGACCATCATACAGGGCTGTATAGGCAGCTTCGGCATTCTCGCTCAAGCGGGTGACGTTCTGAAGAATTCGCCGATCCGCCTCTAGTGTCACATCCTCCTCCGGCTTTAAGGCTGCTGCTTCAATTTCCTTACGCTGGAAGGTCCACAAATCGGATAGACGAAGCTGCTCTTGCTCACGCTTTGCCAACTCATGGAGTTCCGCATCGCAGGCGCGTAGCTGACGCCAAATGGCTGAGACCTCGTTTTTCGATGTAAGGACTTCTGCAAATTCATCCAGCAGCTTGCGCTGATTTTCAGGATCATACAAGCGTTGCTGATCATTTTGTCCGTGAATATCGGCTAAATAAGGTGCCGCTTCACGAAGAAAGGCGATGGTCACGGGTCGGCTGGCGGCGAAGGCCCGGGACTTGCCGTTAGCTTGGATTTCCCGTTCAATCAAAATTTCGCCTTCTTCGGCATCCACGCCGGAGCTTTCCATTAACTTACGAAGGCCTGGACTATCGGGAAATTCAAAGATCCCGGAGATGCGGGCACGGCTAGCTCCAGTGCGCACCATTTCGGCCGACGCACGGCCTCCTAAAAGCAGGCTAACGGCGTCCACTACAATGGACTTACCGCTACCGGTTTCCCCAGTCAGCGCGTGGAACCCCTGATGGAATCGCACTCGCAGGCGCTCCACCACAGCATAGTTTTCAACAACAAGTTCTACAAGCATTCTTCACTATTCAAGCTACCATTACCGCGGTTGGGAGCGGTGGGGATGACAACAAAAAATATTCCTATAGGAAGAGTCTCACAAGTTTTTCAAACGCAACGAATTGATTTTCGCAAGCTGATCAAAAAATGGCAAATTGAGATTATGAAGGTCAGTGAACGGTGTTTTCGAAGTTGTCGTTAACGGCAGATTGGGTTCGTTTTGCAAGTTTTGGCCTACAAGACATTTCAACCAACGTTTGGCAACAATTGACAGGTTTTGCCAAAAAAAGAGATATGCTAAGTTGAGAATTTCCAAATATTGGAGCGCCAAACCCTATGCCTGCCACAATGAACATATCCCTTCCAGATGTTATGAAAGCTTTTGTTGAAGAACAAGTGAATAGCGGTGGATTTGGGAGCGCCAGTGAATATGTTCGGGAACTCGTTCGACGGGATCAAAAAGAACGGGCAGAAATCAGGCTCGAAACACTCTTGCTAGAGGGCATTGAAAGCGGCGATCCGGTACCACTGAATCCGGAGTATCGTGAAAATTTGCTTCGTGATCTACGGGCAAGGCGCAAAAAACATTCCTAGAACAGTTCGATTTGGCTGAATATTAAGATGAGCATGGGGTTGAATCGTTTGGAGAACTGTTCCTTCAGCGATGTAATGAAGGGTTTGATCGGCTTTCCCAGTTTTCAGAGAGTGGAACGATTGTTCACTGCAAGCACCCTAAGTTGAAGGGCTGTAGGTTTATTCTCGTCCCGGAGTTCGATATGATTTTGATCTTCTACAAAGCGGAGAAAAATCGGGTCTAAATTGTTCGTATTCTTCACGGCTCCAGGGACATTGTTGCGGCTCTTGACTGAACGAAATCGCCCAAAAAAGGCCTGCCGGTTTGGCAGGCCTTTTTCAAACTACATGCCTTCTGATCAACTAGAAAGTAAGCCGCAGGGAGATGTCCACGCGCCGGTTGCCCGCCGCACCGCCACCTCCACCACCGCCGCCAGGGCCACCTCCGCCAGGGCCGCCGAAGCCGCCGCCGCCGATTTGGGTGTATTGACCAAACAACGCCGAACTCAGGTTGCCGCTGGGGCTACCGTAGTTCACGTGGTTCAGCAAATTTCTAGCGGAAATGGAGAGGTTCAAGTTGAAACGCTTCCCGGAGGATGCACCACCGCCGTAGTCGCCACCGCCGCCGCCGCGCATTCCGCCACCTCCGCCTCCTCCACGAGGTCCACCGCCACCCATCATGCCGCCGGGAGGGCCACCGCCGCGTCCGCCGTGATCGCCACCACCACCCATGCCGTCAGAAGTGAAGTTTGACTCACCCTTTGATCCAAATCCCCAACTCTTGCTTGCGCGCAGGTTCACTGTGAAGCTGGAGGGACCGCGGCCTAAATTGCGTGGAATTAACGCGTCGTTGGGTCCCGGATTTACGTTGAACAATCCGTAGGAAGTGTTGATGATATTCGCACCAGTTGCGCCTGCTGCGGCAAAGGAAGGACGATCATTGAAAATAGAATCGCCATTCAAGTCGCGGCCGGTTGTGATGTTGTATGGGTTGCCGGAGCTAGCCATTACAAATGGACTGAAAGCAATTTTGCCCCACTTCATGGTGTAGTTTCCACCCATCACCAAGCGATGGCGGGTGTCGTAAGTTGTCCGCGAATACTCTGAGTGCAGATCGTAATTGTAGGCCGGGAAAGTTCCTGCTCCGTCGGTATCGCCGTTGGCTTTGCCCAGTACGTAGAAGCCGAACAGCGTCATTGTTTTCAGGCGAACATTTACACTGTTCATCAACTGGTTCTGACGCATTAAACCAGTGGATTCGTATTGATAATAATTCAGGTTGTTGCCCAGAGGCCGGACGCCATTGAAGGGTGAGTTGATGTTCCTGGTCCGAAGCATATGAACGCCGCGCGATGTTGTGAAGTTCGTTGACCAGGTGATGTTGGGACGAAGCTGCTTTTCAATGCCAACGGAAGTCTGGAACAAGTAAGGTGCGTGCAAGTCACTATCAATTTTGCGGATGGTATCTGGCGATTGATTGGCCGTCAGACTTGCCAGAGTTGGAATTGTAGGGAAGAAATCCGGCCGCTGCACAATATAGGAATGCTGCGTATTTCCGTTGAAGCGAAGCGCCTGCAGTGCGAAATTCTCCTGGAAACGATCGTAGAAAATGCCCGTTCCTGCTCGGATAACAAACTTAGCAGGCTTGCCGTTTTTGGCACCGACGCCCCAGGACAATCCGAAGCGCGGAGCAAAGTTATTATTGCTGCTGATGTTGTTCTGATTTTCGTAGCGGATACCGTAGCTTAACGTTACATTCGGCTTCCAGCGGAAATCGTCCAGCAGGAACACGCCAATGTCGGTTTGTGAAATTGAGGCCAGCGCCGTGCCACCAGCCAAAGAAAACTGGCTGGCACCGCCGCCCAACGAGCGAATTTGAGCACCGGTCATTCCCAGGCCTTGAAAGTAAAGTGTGCGTCGATAAGCTTCCAACGAATTCACCGCAACATTGGTGCCTAGGATGGGTTGATTGTTTGCGTCAAGCTGTGGTCCGGTGTTTCCGGTGAACGTGAACGATCCGCCAAAGTTGTTCGGCGAAGAATCATCTAAATAGCCGCCCCGCAGTCTGCCACCGAACTTCACAGAATGACGGCCAGGAGTGATTGTCATCATGTTCGTCAGTTCGTAGCTCTTATTGTGATTGAACGTTTTCCCGATTTGCGCACCACCGCCTGTAAAAGCATCCAGCACGCTGATGGTTGGAATTGTGTTGTCGCCATTGTTATCCGTAGAAGAACGCATGAACTGAAAGCGCGTTTCGTTGATGGCACGCGCACTCACCACAAACGTTTCGGTCAACTGTACGGAATGTTCCTGTGAAGCGCGGTCATAAGCTCGTGACGCAAGCGATTTGTCGCCCGTCCCTTCGCCTTCTGAACTGGAGCGCGAATACATGTAGCGGCCCACAAGTGTGTTCTTGCTGTTTAGCGCGTAGTCAAAGCGAGGGCTAATGGAAGTGCGGCTTTGCGGGTTGGGAAGCGATTGGCTTAACAGCGAAGGCTGCTGGTTCTTGTCCAGAATGGTTGCGTACACCAGATTGCTATCTGTAATGTCGCGACGTTCCGCATTGAAGTTGAACGAAGACTTCTTGCTAAGTGGACCACCGAAATTGAAGCCGTAGTTTTTCGATTGAAACTCAGGACGAACGGCAACAAAGGGGTTGCGGGAGTTGAAGATTTTATCGGATATACCAAACGAAGCCTGGCCGCGATACTTGTCGGTGCCGGGCTTAGTGAAAATTTCGATGCGGCCAAACCCAATGCGATCATATTCAGCCGAGAAGGGGCTGGCATTCACACGAATTTCGCGGATGGAAGATTTCGGGGGCAGGTTGCCGCCGGAGAATCCGTCAATATAGATCTGTCCACCATTGGGGCCTGCGGAGGGTCCAGCCAAGGCTTGCAAGTCTTGGGAAAGTTGATCCGGGTCGTCCGAAAGAGCATCCAGGTCAGCGCCGCGCAGCACCAGTTGGCCGGCATTGTTGGTTGGATCAACGCCTACTCGGGCGTTCTCATCGTTCACCGTGACGGCCTGCTTGTCTGCTTCAATCGTCAATGTGGCGTCCAACGTCATAGCTGCTGTGACGTTCACTTTTCCGGTGAAAGTTTTGAATCCGAAGCGCTTGATGGTTACCGTATAGTTGCCAACTTCAAGCGGACTGAAAAGATATTTTCCATCCTGATCGGTGCTCTTGGTTTGGCGGAATCCGCGGGGTCCGGTAACGTTTACATCAGCCGCCGGAATGAGTGCTCCTGAAGGGTCAGTTACAGTGCCAGACAAGCCAGTGCGCATTTGCGCCAGTGCCGAAAAGCTGAGTAGAAGAGATAGGACACACGTCCAGATATTGTTTCGCATTCGCATTTTTTCCTTAACTGTTTAGAACTTAATAATGATTAGAGAACAGGGATGTCCATGGTCCAGGTGCCCATACCGCCACCACCACCTCGGCCACCCTGAGGCGCTGCAGCAGGACGTGCTGCCAACAACGCTTCCACACCCGTCAAAATTGTAATCGCCGTCATTTGATCTGCCGCCGCGCCCTTGGTGCTGGAAACAAGAATCTGGTCTCCAGTTTTCAAATCTGTTAAGGGCAGGGAAGGCATCCGTTCCAAAATTGCATTTATGTCTGGCGCACCGCCGCGTCCCATACCAGCAGCCCCACCGGGGAAGCCGCCGGGGCCGCCACCAGGACGTCCACCGCCTGCACCTTCCGGACCACCGCCACCGGGAGCACCAACTGGGCGACCTTCAGGGCCGCGAGCTTGTCCACCCGGATGGCTCATATTTCCGCCAGGAGCACCAGGGGCTCCGCCGCCGGGGCGCATACCACCACCAGCCATACCGCCGCCACCCATCATGCGAGCCATCATTTCCGGCATCTTCTTCACCGTCGAATCTTTTGTCGTCCTTATGGTGACTGGCTTGCCCTCCAGCGGCTTCAGTTCGATTGTGCCATTGGCGGAATCCACTTTCGTGATTGTTCCAGCCATGGTGCGGAAAGTTCCAAACACCACCATCTCGGCATCCACTTTGCTGCCGTCTTCCGACTTAGTGCCCAAAACGCGTAATTGATCGCCCTTCGTCAAATCTTTCAGACTGGCATCTTTCGCTTCGGAAAACTTCACCGAATCGGGTGCGTAGCGGCGAAACTGCGTTTTTTCAGTAATGGCAAGAACCACTAGCTTGGCTGGACCCATACCCGCCTTCACTTCCATAGTGATTTCTTTGGTTGCGGGGCTCACAACGGTAACCAGGCCGGAGGTGCCACGTTTGGTCCACTCTTCCCGGTCGGCTTCGTGCTTTTTGGCCAGCTCATGCTTGGCCATCACCACAACATCCTTATCGCGGACCAGCACCCGGTCCCCAACCTCTAACTCATCCAGCTTGCTTACTTCGGCCTTTTTCAGATCGGTAACGCCGGGCGGTACCCGCTTGAATTGCAGATCCGCTGCTTTTTCAACAACCTGAGCATCGCCTTTATCTACTTTCACCGTGAATTTGCCGCCTGCGGCATCCACTGCAGTGACTTCGCCTAAAATGCGCCTTGCGGCGGGAGCGGCTGTTTGTCCGAAAACAAGTCCGGAAACAAGAATGGTGCTTAAAAATAGTCTGATCATGTGTTTCCTTACAGTATGAATGATGTAAGTTAGAACGCATCTGTTACCGTTTCGATCCCAAAGAATGGGTAAAGTTTTGTAAATCCCCCCCCAAGACTCCTCCAAAGCATTGACCCGTAAAGATTTGTAAAGGTGTAGCTATTACAATTGAACCCGCGTCATCATAGTGTATTCAGTGTTCTGAGTGGCATTTTATGAGCGAAACTCCTAATCTCTCTTTGTTGATAATTGATGACGACGCCGAATTGTGCCAACTGGTGAAGGAGTTTCTGGAAAGCCAGAGCTTCAAAGTTGAAACGGTTCACGATGGCAGAAACGGCCTGATTCGTGCATTGGCAGCCGATGTGGATCTGATTCTGCTGGACGTTATGATGCCAGGCATGAATGGATTTGACCTGTTGCGCAGTCTGCGTGCGGTGAAGCAGACTCCCGTAATCATGCTTACTGCTCGCACGGATCAAAAAGACCGCATTACCGGGCTGGACGCCGGGGCCGATGACTATCTTCCTAAACCGTTCGATCCTCAGGAACTTGCGGCGCGCATCCGGGCTGTGTTGCGGCGCTCGAAACCAGCAACCGGCGGCAGAACTGCATTTGAATCGGGTGGGGTGAAAATCGATTGCAACTCCAGGCAGGTTACCCAAGCTGATAAGAAAGTGGACCTGACCTCAATTGAGTTCGATATTTTGGAACTGCTGATGCGAAATGCAGGTCGTGTGGTTACCCGCAATGACTTGATGAACAGCCTGTATCAACGGGACGCTACTGCGTTCGACCGTTCTATTGACGTTCACGTAAGCCATCTTCGCAAGAAATTGGAAGATCCTGAAATCATTCTGACAATTCGCGGATCCGGTTATCAGTTCAGCGGAAAGGAAATTGAGTGAAATCGATTTTCGCAAAAATCCTGGCAGTGTTTGTTGCAAGTCTTGTGATGGCATTTTTGGGGATCACAGTCACCAATGCAGTGATCGCAATGACAGGTTCGCCGCGTCCTCAGCCGCCCTCCCCGCCAATGATTCGCGTCTTTCTGGAAGACGCTTCTCAGATTTACGAAAAAGAGGGCAAGCCGGGTTTGGAAAAGTATTTGGACAGGCTCACTCGGTTGGGTATGGAAGGTTTGCACCTGACGGATGGTTCTGGAAAAAGCATCCTAACTGGAGAAGATTTCTCGGCGTCGTTTGGCCCTCGGTCTTCGGGTCGGCCCAGGAATGGGAAACCCATCATTTTCGCCACGCTCAGTCCCGACAAGAAGTACGGGATGGTTAATTTGTTCCGTCCGCGTTTCCATATGGATCCTTATGAAAACCTGCTTTCTTATGGATGGATTCTGGCGGCTGTGGCAGTGATGTGCTACTTGCTGGCGTTTCACCTTGCCTCACCCTTAGTGGGGCTTCGCAATACGCTGGATGAATTCGGACACGGAAATCTTGCTGTTAGAACCGGATCTACGCGTCGTGATGAATTGGGGGAACTGGCGCGATCGTTTGATCGTATGGCGGACCGCATTCAAACATTGCTTGGTGCTGAGCGGCAATTGCTGCAGGACATTTCCCACGAGCTTCGATCTCCGTTGGCCCGTCTGGGTTTTGCCGTGGAATTGGCGCGTAGTTCTTCCAACCGCGACGATGCATTGAACCGGGTAAAGCGCGAAGCCACACGTTTAAATTCGATGATCAGCGATCTGTTGCAGGTGACCCGCGTGGAAGGAGATCCGGAAGCATTGGATCTTCGCCCTCAGCCTCTGAATTCCCTAGTGGGCGAATTGGTGGAGGAGGCGCGTATTGAAGCGGAAGCGCGCGAATGCCAATTGCGATTTCACGAGGATCAAAATCTAATGATCCAGTTGGATTCCGAACTATTGCGCCGCGCTGTGGATAATGTTTTGCGCAATGCGATTCGACACTCTCCGGAGCGTGGGACGGTTGAAGTACGTGCGGAAAAAACGGAAGCCGGAGCACGCATTGTTGTGCGTGATTATGGCACTGGAGTTCCAGCGCAGGCCTTGGAAGAAATTTTCAAACCCTTTTACCGGGTAGATACGGATCGTAATCGCGGCACTGGTGGAGCAGGGTTGGGTTTGGCAATTGCACGGCGTGCTGTAGCCGCACATGGTGGAACAATCACCGCGCGGAATGCAGAGCCAGGTTTGGAAGTGACCATCAACATTCCTGCTGGTGTGCCGAAGTAGTTGTTTTTTTGCAATCAAAAGAAGTGAATCACGGCACATGAATAACTCAATCTGCCCTCTTTTCATCCGCTTGCAAAAACTAGTCAGGCTGCCCTTTCAAAACCAGTGAGACTCTTTATTCAGGAAGACAAATTGCTGGCCAGCAACTTCCCAAAACATTGAGTCCTCGAGGCGATTAACTCCTCTGGCGTTCTGAATGGAATCTGAATTGCAAACACGACTGATAACCGTGAATGTGAGCTTTTAAAGCAGGCTGCTGTTGGGGCAGTCGAGATGATGAAATGAGGAGCGCCAGTAAGGATGAAATTCACGTTTGTATGTCCGCGATGCCGTGTTGCGCTTCTTCGGCTTAACGATCCAACTCCAATACGGAACTTCCGATCTGCCCGTTCAACCCTTCAGCAGGCAGCGGCTTGTTTCCACCGCCATACCAGACCCTGATTTTGCCACCTTCTTCGATCACCGTCGCATCGCAAACTACGTCTCGATTCCAGTCGGCTGCACCGCTAAAAGGCTTGCCCGGGAGGCGTGTCCACTTTATTCCATCCATGGAATAAGCCAAACCCATGCGGCGATGTTCGGTCTTGTCGCGCCCGGTGAACAGCATCCAATAATAGCCGCGCGCGGTCCATACGGCCGGCTCGCCTAGGCCCAGTTCGTCGAAGGAGCCTGCCTCGCCCAGTTCCAATATCGGATTGATCCGCAGTTTCTCCCAATGCACACCATCGCTGGAAGTGGCCACGCCCAGGCGTTGTCGACGCGCTCGATCCTGTCCCAGGAAATAAAGGTATAGCTTGCCGCCAGCTGCGATCACGTAAGGGTCCGCGACACCGCGCTCATCCCAACTTCCCCATGGCCCAAGGGGCAACACTGGAGTTGGGTGCTTCGTCCAATGGGTGCCATCGGACGAGCGTGCTAATCCAATTTGCGGAGTGCGGGAGGCCTGGTAAAAGTACAGCAACTCTCCGTTGCGTTCCACCACCGAACCGTTGGCGGCGATGTAGTCGCCTTCCCACGTCGCCGCATCGGGAGACAGCACGCTGCCTTTTTTATCCCAATGCTCGCCGTCAGATGAAGTGGCTAGGGCTGTGTGCCAGACTTTGCCGTCATAGCCCGAGTAGAGATTCCAATACAAATTGCCACGACGGATTACCGACGGATTCAGGGCGTCGATTGCATCAAATGCACCTGGGCCGCGGGCGATGACGGGATCGGCTGAAAGGTTAAGCGACCAACGGGGTACAGGGCCTCCCGGTTGCTTGGGTAAGGTGAAATCGGAATAGGGGACGCAGCTTGTAAACAGAGCAATCAGAGAAAGGGCCCCGGCTGCCTTGCTATTCATAGCGGAACGCGGACGCGCACTCCCGAGCCTTTGCCGGGTTGCGATTCCAACAGCATTTCCCCGTTCAATCCGCGGACTCGGCGGCGAATGGATACCGGGCCAAGGCGCAGCAGTTCCAACTCTTCCAGGGAATAGGTTCCGGCGAACGGGAATCCAGTGCCGTCGTCCGATACTGACAACTCGAAAAAGCCGTCCTGTTTGCCGATTGCTACGGTGACACGCGATGCTTTGGAATGTTTCTGCACATTGTGTAACGCTTCTCGGACAATCTGGAGAATTTCACGCGCGGTTTGTGGATCGGGGGAAGCGTCGGCGGTAACGCCCAACATGGTTGCCGAAATGCCGCTTTCCTTTTCGAACATTTCCACTAACTTACGAATAGAGGGGGCCAGTCCTGCTCCATCGATTTCAACTGGCCGCATGCTACGAACCCAGGAACGCAGTTCTGCGGATTGCGACTTCGTCAGGTCCTGAAGTTGCTTCAATTCCTCCATCGCCAAACGTGGATCCCGTTCCAACATTTTGCGGACTACTTCAAGCCGCATTTGGATACCGACAAAACTTTGCAGTGGGCCGTCGTGAAAATCTGCAGCAATACGCTGCCGTTCCGCTTCACGGGCATGAACGGCCTCCCCTCGTGACATTTGGGCTTGCAGTGTGGCTGCCTTCAGCTTGTCGTGTACTAACTTTTTTTGCAGCGAAACGATGAAAACTGCGGTGCCGCTCAACAGTAGGGCTGGCGACAAAACTACAATATTTACAGGTTGCAGGAAGAATAGAAACCCACAGGCAATCAGAACTACCACGATGACTTCTCGTGCAGTGTGTTCCAGCGCTGCCGCCATTAAAACGTAAAGAAAGAACAGACTGGTCAACCCGACAGAATGCTCGGTCTGCATAGTGACGCAAAGTATGAGAAATACAACGTCCACCAGTAGTCCCAACTGACGGAACCCAAGTTGCTCAAGTGTTTTAAGGAAAATAGAGGCTACTGCGTAAGCTACATAAAGTCCCCACAACCAGGGGGCGATGGTCGATATTTTCCCGGGGGCCGCGCTCAGGCTGGAAAGCAGGCACAACACTGCCAGCACAACCCGGAAAATGGCTAGCCAGAATCCCCATTGCCTGAACTTGGAATTTATTTGCGAGGTAGGCTGCTTTGACAAAGTGGTCATTAGTCGTTACGAACGCTTACCTGCGGTATAGGTAAATGGTGTGGCTCCGTCCCTCTCCGTCGTCATCAATGTGCTGCGTCTTTTCAGGGGTCCAGCCGCCGATTTCAAAATCATGGGCCACGATTCGCGTGCCCTTTTTTAACTGTTTTTCCAAAAGTGGACGCACTTTATCGTTCGAGACTGGAAGCAGGTAAACCGTAATCAGGTTGGCGGAGGAGTAATCCTGCACCATGATGTCTCCATGGATAATATTGGCTAATTTATCCAGCTTCAGGCGCTTAATCCGTTCTGAACTTTGCAGCCATAAATCCTTGTCGAATTCCACGCCAGTGGATTTCGCATGAAATTTTTCCGCAGCCATCATCACAATCCGGCCATCGCCGCTTCCCAGATCGAACATCTGCTCGCCTTTCTTCAACTCACCCATTTGGAGCATCTTTTCCACAATCACTTCAGGGGTGGGGTAGTAGGGAGCAAGCTTCTCCACATCCTTCTTGTTTTGACCCTGCAACGCAAAGGTCAAAGCGGCCAGACCCATACCGAGCATAAGAGCTGAATGCTTCATCGAAATAGGCACCTCCTTAAGTTATCAGACGTTGTAAGCCTAACCTTCGATTCTAACCAATTGAAGGGATGCTTCGGGAACAAATTAGGCTATTACTGTTCCAGATAGACACGCACACGGTTGCTTTCCGCTCTACCAGTCTCAAGGTACAATTCGGCAGGTCCGGCATTTACCACGTTCGGCAGAATCACTTCCACCAGGTAAAAGCCTACAATTCCCGGGGCTAACGTCGCTTGTGTGACTTCCACAGGAATACGATCAAGAAACACGCGCAAAGGCGCATTAACTTTGGGTGGAGAGTTAAAGGGTGCCGCAACTCCAGCCGGCCAATCCGGCGAAACACGTCCCAAACCTGCAGCCAGAATTTGAATTCTTGACCCGGCTCTGGCGGGCTGCATTACGTCAAGCAGCACTCCGGAATCGGCGTTGAGCAGCATGGGGGTTCCGTCCCGATCGACGAAAATTGCCGGAGCTGTGGGTTCGAGCGGCATGCCGATGTCCGTCCGGCCTTTGGAAGTTTCCAGTTGCAGGGCCACGTTTGTTCCGGTCAATTGAAAAGGCAGTTGAATTTGCGATTCGGCAGCGGAGCGTGCAAGCACAGGGCTTGCGAAAGTTCCAGCAGTAGCCTGTTCCACGTTGGCGCCAATAATGCTGATCAGGGATCCAGGGGCAGCCGGACGCGTGCTTTGATCTGCTGCGCTGACTGCTCGCAATTGCCGCAACCTGTGTGGAGCCATGGTGGCATACGCACCCCAACCTTCAATGGCTGCATAAAGTTGATTTCCAGCGGGATCCAGTTTCACATCGCGAACAGGATGTTCCGGTAAATTGCCGGCAAGGCGAGTCCATTCTTTAGCGGATCCAGCAGGCTCCGCGCCACCCAGTTCGGCATAAGTATAAAAGACGCCTGTTTCGGTGGCCACGTAAACTGCGCCAGTGGGCTGATCGATGGCGACGCCGCGGATTTGAGCGGCTGTCAAATTGCCCGTCATCTCCTCCCAAAACATGCCACCCGTCCAGGTGCGCCAAACAGCACCCTTCGTGGATCCATTGGTCGCCCCATCCCGCGCAGAAAGAACTGCAATCGCACGCCGTGGATCCTTTGAATCGATTTGAATTCTTTCTACTGCTCCAGCACCAGTAGCTTGCGGAGGCAGCCAATCCACACCTCGGTTTAGCGAGACAAATAGCCGCCCATCCTTGCTACCTGCATAGATCATGTCGCCGGAAGACTGCACTGCTTGCACTGGTCCCAGGCGTTGCTGAGCCACCAGGAGTAAAGCACGCTCGGCATTCAAAGAGTCTGCGCCATCCATCGGTCGCCAGCTCATTTTTTCACCGGGCCGCCATTCCACTTCGGCACCAGCGTCACTTGCGTTCACTTCCAGGCGCATTCCACGGGTTCCGCTCGGTGTGTTTAAGATACGTTGGATGGCTAAGTTGGGTAAACTGCTGTTGAGGCTTAACCAGGTTTTCCCGCCGTCGATGGATCGCCAAACTCCGGTGGTTGTCCCGGTCACAATTTCGTCATCATCTTTTGGTGAGACTGCCAAATCCAAAACGTCGCCGCCAAGAATAGATTTTCCTCGGTAGGAAGTTACGTTCTCCCAGGCATCTCCACCATTCTCGGTTCGCCAAATATGAGCACCTGCAGCGTAACTCTTCCGCGAATTCCGAACCTGCGCACGAACCAATCGAGCCCCTGACGGCACTCGTCGGCTTACAGCATTTTCAACTA
Source organism: Bryobacterales bacterium (assembly GCA_043745195.1). Lineage (GTDB taxonomy): Bacteria > Acidobacteriota > Terriglobia > Bryobacterales > Bryobacteraceae > JANXSF01. The sequence continues at coordinate 18,916 of JAYTTF010000232.1, forward strand.
AAGGGGCAGCCGCTTGTTTCACTAACTGCCAGCCTTCCAGGTCTTCAGTGGTGTAGATCACACCAGCCGCAGTAAGGGCGAAGATGCGTGCCCCCTCAGCATCGAACCAGACTCGATCTACAGATCCTGAAGCAGGACCCGACAACGCGAAATCCACTGCGGAATTTCCGATTCGCCGCCAATCGGCGGTCCACGACGGTTGTGCCAAAGCCGGCTGTGCCAAAGCCGCACCCTCGAACCCGAGGAGCAGTAACGTGGCCCAAATGTTCCGTACTGTGGAAAATTGACTCATTCGCTCAATAACCATTCTAACCCGTAATATCGGCAGCTTGACCCTGAACCTGTTGATTTAGTATTGAGCTTTTTCAATTTTGTACCAACTAATCGGAAAGGGTCCATGACTTGCTCTGCATTTTCGTGTACACTGGCTTTTGGTTTGTGTTAATTTGGCCGATAGTCTATCAGTGACGGGTTTCATGTATAAAGGGTTTCCAAAATTCGGATTAATGGCGTTGTTAACGCTGGGGTTAGTACTCACACTACCTCAGGTACTTCACGCCCAATCCGCTTCGTTTAACCCATATGCTGACCGCGCCGCACAGTTGAAAGAGGCAAGCGGCAGTATTTCTTTCTTAAAAGATGGCAATCCCTGGGCGCTGAGTGCTGGTGATTTTGTTCAAGTTCGCCAAACAATTATCACTGGTCCCGATGGCTACGGTAAATTTCAGGTCACCGATGGTTCCACGTTTGAGGTGTTCCCCAATTCACGCCTAGTTTTCCGGGTGAATCCCAGCTCAACCAAAGACTTACTGGATCTTTATTTAGGTAAGGTGAAAGTCCACATTGAAAAAATGATGGGCGGTAAACCCAACCCCAACACGGTGAATACGCCAACCGCAATCATTTCCGTCCGTGGCACTACTTTCGATGTCGAAGCCGGGGTGGATACAACTCAAGTCGCTGTAGAAGAAGGCGTGGTGGACGTGATTCATGCCATCTACCGCAGCTCAAAGACTCTCTACGGTGGCGATTCGATTACGGTTTACAAAAATCAGGACTTGGCAAAAGCATCCATTGATAAGGGCGGGATTGCGCAGAAGGTTCTTAATACGTTGGGCCGCGCAGCCATCCAATTAGGGCAACAGTTACCTCGTGGCGGATCCGGCGGATCATCCCCTACCGGTGGCGGAGGGCCTACTGTCGGGAATGGCGGCGGTCTGCCAACCGATACTGGAAAGCCTGAGGGAACCACTCCTGCTCCACCACCCCCACCGCCGCCGCCGCCCCCTCCTCCTCCAGGCGCTTAAGCGTCCCGTGGACGCAGGTAAAATTCCAACATCTCTTCAGCTGCAACACCCTTAGGCTCGTTTGGCGCGTCAGGATGCGTAGAACGGTAACGATCCAACATCAAGCCTCGCAACTTGTTCACCACATCTGGATGTTTGGCAGCAACATCGGTGAACTCGTCAGGATCAGCTTTCAAATCGAACAGGCGAATGTATCTGCCCGGTGTTGGCTTATCAGTTTCGTAGCCATCCGTCCGCGCACGCTGTCCGGTGCAATGCACAAACTTCCAGCGATCCGTTCGAATGCACGCTTCTTCATTTTCCAGATACTGGCTGAAAACGTGATCTCGCCGCTTCGTCGGAAACTTGCCTTCCAGATATGGCCTTAAACTTTGCCCATGCTGAATCGGCAGTTTTTCCAGCCCCATGATATCGGTGATGGTTGCGGGCACATCAATGTGTTCCGTGAAGTCGCGGATCACCTGACCTTTGCCAATGCGTCCTGGATACCGCATGATCAAGGGAACGCGCAGTGCCTGGTCGTAGCAGCAATGCTTTTCAATGCGGCCGTGGTGGCCCAGCATGTAACCGTGATCGGCCATGTAGACGACGTAGGTGTCACCTTCAAGCCCCTGTTGGCGGAGCGTTCCCAGCAATTCGCCAATGTTCTTATCCAAATAATTCACCGAAGTATAGTAACTGGCAATAATCCCTTTCCGGTCGTCTTCGGAAAGATTGCGAAAAATCAGCGGTACTTGCCAGGCATCTTCAGGTCCAATGCGGGGTGGAGTAAACTTCTCCTTGCCAAATTTTTCAGACCATTCAATGGGGAAATCAAACGGGGAATGCGGCTCTGGAAAGCTAACCCACAATGCAAACGGCTGATCTCTTTTGGCCTCCAGAAATTTCTGCGACTGGCGCAGCGTGAACGTTCCGCGCATGTCTTCGTAATAGCGAGGGTAAGGCAGCTTATCCGCGTTCAGCCAAATTCGCGATGGATCTTTGAACGGCTGCCATTTTGGTTTAGCTTTCCAACCATCGGGAATTTGTTTGGATAAAGTTTTCTTGTTCCATTCACGATTAATGTCCTGTTCGGTCATCATCGTATCGAACCCATGCAACCCCGGCTTTGATGGTTGATTGAAATGCATTTTGCCGAACACGGCAGTATGATAGCCGGCCTTCTTGAACTGCTTTGCCAAGGTCGGCTTGCCTGCATCGAGCGGAGTTTTCAAAACCGTCACACCAGCCATGCAAGGCATCTGCCCTGTTAGAAATGATTGCCGCGAAGGAGTACAAACAGGCTGATTACAGTAATGGGCAGCAAAGCGAACTCCTTCGCTGGCCAGCTTATCCAGATTCGGTGTTTCCGCCTGACGATTGCCATCAGCACCCAGCACGTACCCAGCATGATCATCAGCCAGGATAAAAAGGAAATTCGGTTTGCGAGTCTGCGCTTGGGCCAAAGGCGCGGCAGAAAGCGCGCGCATCACGGTGCGTCTTGTAAGCATAGTCCCCCTAATCCACCACGGTATTCCATCCACGCTTCGAAAGGTCGCGATAAATAATGAAACCAGCCACGGCGGCAATGGCCAGCATACCAAAGCCCAGCGCAGTTTCCTTAAACAGAATCTTACCCACTCCAAACAGCGTTCCGTAAATCAGCACGCATCCGCAAATCCAATCCAATAGATTCACCATGCCGTCTTGCACTACCTTCACATCTTTCGCTTGTGCCGCAATAGGACCCCAACCATTGATGGACGGCCTGGTTCGCCGGAAGAAAGCAACCAGCGTGCTGTTGGCTTCCGGTGGAGTAAGGAACGTAACGGCTAGCCAAACAGCAGTTGTAATCCCCACCGTAATCATCATGCTGTAGGCGAAATCCTCCGGCTTGTCGTTGTTGTACCCGAAAATGTGCGAAAGCGATAGCGAAACTACGGAAGCACTCACCATGGCTGAAATCTCGCTCCAGGCGTTGATGCGCCACCAATACCAGCGAAGCAGCAGAACGCCTCCAGTTCCCGCGCCAATAGAGATCAGCAACTGCCATGCGCCACTGATGGAATCCATGTAGTAGGTAACAACAGCGGAGATCAGCGTGATGCCGATGGTAGCCAGTTGCGATACTCGCACGTAATGTTGATCCGATTCGCTGGGCTTCAAAAAGCGCCGGTAAAAGTCGTTCACAACATAGCTGGCACCCCAGTTGAGTTGCGTGGCAATGGTGGACATATAAGCGGCTGCAAAAGCAGCAACCATCAGCCCGCGCAAGTACGGCGGCAGGAATTCAATCATCACTTTGATATACCCGCTTTCCTTATCCTGCAGGTCTGGATACAGCACCAGACTCACTAAGCCAACCAGGATCCACGGCCAGGGGCGCATTGCATAATGCGCGATGTTGAAACTCAAAGTGGCCAGCAGCGAATGCTTTTCGTCCTTGGCACAAAACATGCGCTGCGCCACATAGCCGCCGCCACCAGGTTCGGCACCCGGATACCAGGTGGCCCACCAGTTGAGGGAAATATAGACGAAGAAAGTGATCATCGGCATCCAAGGCGAATTCATGTCTGGAATGAAATTCAAAGCGTCGCCACGGCCCATGGCATGAAGTTTAAGGATTAACTGATCCATGCCGCCAACGCCGTTCACAGCCGAAACCGCCAGCACAATCACCATGCCCATTTTGATGACGAACTGAAAAAGATCAGTAACCAGCACTCCCCACAAACCACTCAGAGCGCTGATAAAGGAAGTGATCCCAATTAGGCCAAGTACCAATAGAAGGGCGGTTTCCTTCTGCACACCAAGAATCAGCATCAGGATTTTTACCATGGCAAGGTTCACCCAACCAAGCACAATGCAGTTGATGGGAATGCCCAGGTAGAGCGCCCGGAATCCTCGCAGAAACGCCGCAGGTTTGCCGGAATAGCGGATTTCGGAAAATTCAATATCGGTCATCACACCGCTTCGCCGCCATAGTCTGGCATAGAAAAATACCGTCAGCATTCCACCGGCCACAAAGTTCCACCACAGCCAATTTCCAGCAATGCCGAACTTGGCAACCAGTCCTGTGACAGCCAATGGAGTGTCGGCTGCAAAGGTTGTAGCAACCATGGATGCCCCAGCCAACCACCAGGGAACGTTGCGTCCTGATAGGAAAAATTCCTCAACACTTTTGCCCGCTCGGGCACGGTAATAAAGGCCGATGGCCAGATTAAAGAGGAAGTAAAGGGCGACGACGATCCAATCCAAAGACGTTAGCTGCACAGTGGAGAATTGTACCGCATTGGCATGTCCTGCTAGCTTTGAACCCAATCTGGATACCGCGTGGGGACATGCGGCATTTTTCAAACTCTTCAGTCTCGCCCTTTTGGATGACCCAATATTTCTTACTTGCCGCACTATAAAAGCTAATGCTTGTGCGGCTATTTTATTAGTCAGTCCTCTCAACTGCCGTTTTTGGTTTCATCCAAGAAACGGCAGTTGCGTTGGCAGCAATACTACGAGATGGAATAGCCCTCATTGGAAGAGTGGAGTGGCATCACCCGAACGGTGAGACGGAAGTGCCTAAAATGGGCCGCCAAAAAGGGGACACGGTACCCAGGCCGCTCCGCTTAGGGCTCTTGGTTATATCATTTGGATTTCTGCTGCTTCAGGCCAGGGAACCATGTCCCCCTTTTAGCTCGCGATATCCAAATTCTATAGAGGCTATCAACTGCCGTTTCTAGATTCAACGCTTACCTTGTAAACGGAAGAGCTAAGTACACGATAAGAGTATTAGGCAGATTGACTTATTTACAATCTAGTAACGGCAGTATAAATTGGCGATAGGACAAATTTATATGGCAACCATATCCCTGGAAACGCCTTCTCAACAAAGGTCTCAAACTCAAAAGCGCTGGCACGAACGAAATGCAATCCCAGAGTTTGTGCGTCTCACCTGGCGCGACAAGACTGGTCAGGAGCAGGCTCAAAAGTGCCGCATTCTAGATCTTTCCAAATTGGGAATGCGCGTCTCGCTTCCCTATAAATTAGAGTTCCGCACCTTCATTCACGTCAGTGCTCCGCAACTGAAACTAATGGGTACCGCCACAGTCCGCCACCAAAAGCCAGAGGGTAGGGAGTACGTCACCGGCCTGGAGTTCGTCGGCGGATTAGTATACAAAGCCAATGAGGAATAGCCAGTCCCCAATTCCGGCAACTTTCACGCAGCACGTGAACCAGGACATTCAACAACCTCTCAAACGGATCTCCGTAGTGCTGGTTGACGATCAACATTCGAAGTCCAAAGGCGTGCAAGATTTCTTAACCAGCTTTCCAGATATTCATTTGGTGGCTGTGGTTACCAGCGCAGAGGCTGCCTTGGAAGGCTTAGCAGTTTGGAAGCCTCAAGTGGTTTTGATGGACATGCTGATGCCCGGAGGTATGGATGGAACCACCGCAACAAAATTAGTGAAGGAACGCTTTCCAGAAATAAACGTACTTGCCTTGACCTCATCCACCGATGAAGGCAAACTGCTGGGCGTGCTTCGCTCAGGTGCCTCTGGATATGTTCGAAAGGACTCGCAACCCGAGGCTCTACTGATGGCCATACGGGCAGCAGCCTCCAGCGGATCTTTCATTCCTCAACCCCTTCCTTCTGCGGCCATCCCCAAAGGTGTACCCGCCGACGATCTCTCCCCACGCGAAACTGATGTTCTTCTTCAAATGGCCTTTGGACGTTCTAACAAAGACATCGCCGAGGCTCTTACAATTAGCGAAGAAACGGTAAAGTCGCACGTCGGCAACCTTCTCGCTAAGTTGCATCTGGAAAACAGGACGCAGGCAGTTGTCTTCGCATTGAAGCGCGGTCTGGTCAGTCTGGAAGAGCTTGGATAGGCCTCAAATCCCTGGTTACTTCGTTCGCAATTGAAACAACAACAGGTCCAAGCTGAAGGTCACCTTCATTGCTGCTTCCAGTGGCTCCGATCGCATGGGTCGGTAGATCGACAACAACACATCTTCCAGTCCAGCAGCATCCAATTCTGCCGTGGTCGTAACGCGGCGCTGCTCCACCAGGCTAAAACCACTGGCGAAAGTTTCAATGGTGCGAACTGCACGGTCACGGCCCACTCCGCGCAACTCAATCAAATCCTCAGGCGCAGGAATGGCCACTAACAGACGACCGTCTTCACGAAGCACGCGCTGGAATTCTTCCGTATTCATCCGCGCAGTGATGGACATGATGATGGAAAACGATTGGTCCGCATAGGGAATTTGCCGGTCCGCATTTGCCACAATCCATTCGCATTTCGGAAAGCGCCGTGCCGCAGCGTCAATGGCAGGTATCGAAATGTCCACACCATGTGCATCAAACCCGAACTGCTCAGCAAGACTGCCAAGGTAGAAGCCGTCTCCGCATCCAGCGTCCAGCACAACGTCAGTGGCGCTTGGCTCAAGGATGGAAGTAATGCCTTCAAGTAAAGGGCCCGTTACACCACGATCATGCAAACGCCGGCGCGCAGCAACGGCATCAGCTGTATCTCCAGGCATTTTGGATCGCCGCTCCTGCGGTTGCAGAAGATTGACGTAGCCGCTGCGGGCAAAATCGAAGGAATGACCGCAAGTACAAAACAGCCTCCGCCCCGCTCGTTCCAAAGCTAGGTGGCAGTCTCGAACAGGGCAAAGAAGCATCGGTTAAGTGTAACGCGACAAGCACGACTCGGGTCTGACAAATCTGCTGGGTTCTCAACTGTGCAAATCAAACTGACTTTAGTTGTAGGCGGAATCGTGATCTGCATGCAATGTAAGAAACTCCAGAAAATTGCCGCTCCGCTTGGCGACAACCCGAATCTTCTGGGTGATGCGCAGCGAATAAAGCTTTTCTCCGTCGGCGTGCGTTCTGCTGTGAATTAATTCCCAATGAAAGCCTTTGTTGCGATAAAGCTCGTTCCAATCCATAGATGCTAACTTGCTGCACGCGTTCAAGACCGCAAGCCTTCCCTCTTTCTCAAGGGAAAACCATTGGCGTTGGAACACTGGATTGTTGAGATCAAGCCGGATAAGGCTCATCGGCTACCGTCGGCTGTTGACTTTTTTTGCAATTGCTTTTAGGTCGGTTTCTGTCCGAGGATGTGCCGCTGACCATTCCAAAGCACGATCCAGGTTTGTGCGCATTTCAGGAGTATGGAGCCAGAGTTCATCATCAGGAATCACCTGCGCGGTCTTAATGGTCCAAACACCTTCTGCCACTTTGTCCACAGTAACCGTTCTACCGGCGTATTGCTTCCCCAGTGATATTTGCCCACTGGCACCAACTGTCTTAATTTCTACTGGCATGATGGCATGATAGCATGATTCACTTTGGAAGCCAATAGTGCAATCTGCTTTTCGCGGTCACAACCCAAATAAAGATCCATATCCCATTCTTTTTCAACACTCTACGCCCCCACTGTAACTGAAAAATTACCACCACCCTGCTATTCTGAAATGGAAGAGATAAGTTCTGGCCAGAATGCTCTTTGCAAAAAGCCCTCCCCGATTTCGTGGGAGGCGCCCGGATCGATTCGGTGCGTAGTAAAAATCAGTTGTCCGCCATCATGGAATATTCGCGTTACTTACTTGGCTGGGCGGTCAGGTAATTTAGCCTGTAAATCAGGCAAAAACTGCTGTTGGGGCAGTTTTCAGCGGATGAAGTGGTGGCGGCTCGGCTGGCGAATTCAAAATGCAAGCTTGTCCGCAAGGTCGTAGTGTCGAAAGTTTCTAAGAAAGCATTTCCTTAATCAAGGTGCCTTCAACATCGGTCACTCGAATCTGCCGTCCGTTGTAGGGCCACGTCAGTTTCTCGTGATTCATCCCCATCAAATGCAGAATCGTAGCGTGCACGTCGGCCACGCTCTTCTTGTTCTCTTCTGCTGACAAACCGTATTCATCGGTGGAGCCAATCGCTTGGCCACCCTTAATACCGCCGCCTGCCAACCAAATTGTGAAACCCTGCGGATTATGATCGCGCCCATTCATGCGCTGCGAAATTGGCATACGACCAAACTCTCCATGCCAAATCACAAGCGTGGAATCCAACAACCCGCGCGCCTTCAAATCAGTTAGCAGCCCGGCCACCGGTTGATCGGTTTCCTTGCAATGCAGCCCGTGGTTTTCCGTAATTTCCCAGTGCGCATCCCAACTTTCTTGAAAATTTCCGCCACCCGAAAAAATCTGAACGAACCGAACGCCACGCTCCACCAGCCGTCTGGCCATCAGGCACTGCCTGCCAACGTAATCTGTATGCTGCTCCCCGATGCCGTACAACTTCCGCGTGGCATCGGATTCCTGATTCATATCCACCGCTTCCACTGCGCTTGATTGCATACGGAACGCCAGTTCATAACTTTCCATCCTGGCCTGCAGTTCAGTGTCTTCTGGATTCTTACTCAGGTGCTGCTCGTTCAACTGCTTCATATAATCAAGCCACTTGCGCTGCCGTTCCGGAGTCATCTCCTTCGGTGGTTTCAAATCCACAATCGGATCCCCGGTTGAACGGAATGGCGTCCCTTGATAGGAAGCAGGCATAAAGCCATTGCCCCAGTTCGGTGCACCGCCAATTGGTCCGCCTCGCCAATCGGTGAATACAACGAATGCCGGCAGATTCTGATTCTCTGTCCCCAGCCCATAAGTTACCCAGCTTCCCAGGCTCGGATAGCCGGTTTGCACAAAGCCAGTATTCATTTGAAACAGGGCCGGACCATGATCGTTACTTTTTGAATACATGGAACGGATGAAGCACAGGTCATCCACTTTTTTCGCCACATGCGGGAACAGCGAACTTACGTCCATGCCGCTTTGGCCGTACTTTTTAAATTCCCATGGCGATGGCATCAATCCGCCCGGAGTGCCCTGGCTCACCACCACACTCTTGTTCGGAATCGTTTCGCCCGCATGCTTTTTCAACATCGGCTTTGGATCAAACGTATCCACATGGCTTACGCCGCCGTAACAAAAAATGGAGATTACGTTTTTAATCTTTGCCGGGAAATGAGGTTGGCGCGGCGACAATGGGGAAAGCTTTGCGCCACTCAATAAATCGGCAAATGCCAAACTGGCGATACCGCCGCCGGTTCGCATTAAGAGGTCTCTGCGGGAAAGGAATCGTTGACTCATGGGATGTACACAAACTCGTTGATGTTGAAAAGTGCCTGACAAAAATCGTTCAGCCCGTAAGTGCTGCTGCGAATAAATTCAGTTGCCTGATGAATTTCAGCTGCCGTGGGAGGCCGACTTAATGCCAACTGATATGCAGTCTTTACTTGCTCATTTGTATTGGGAGTTAGCGATTGCAGCCGCTGTGCGAAATATTTGGCGTTCATCCCAATGGCTGCATTGTTCATCATGATTAATGCCTGCGGGGCGATGGTTGACCGGTTGCGACGGGAGCACGAAGTCATGCTATCCGGTTTATCGAAAACGTCCAGCATAGGCAACGGAATGGTCCGCTTGCTAAACACATAAATGCTGCGCCGCCAAGTAGACGGATCGTTGTCCGGCTTGCCCGCCCAGCCGCGCTTTGAAGACGATTGAAACAGCGCCGGATCAATGAATGGGTACACGCCTTGTCCGCCCATTGTTAGATCCAAAGTTCCAGCCACCATCATGATCTGATCGCGCACCGCTTCGGCTTCCAAACGCCGCCGCGGCATGCGCCAGAACGAGCGATTCTCCGGATCAATCTTACGGTTCTCTTCGCTATCCATTGCTTCCATTCGATACGCCGCTGAGTTCATCATCAGCCGGTGCATGGTCTTAATGCTCCAACCCTGCCGAGTGAATTCACCCGCCAACCAATCCAATAATTCCGGATGGCTTGGCTTTTCCCCTGTCTTGCCAAAGTTGCTGGGTGTGCGCACAATCCCTTCGCCAAAATGATTGGCCCAAATGCGATTCACCATCACACGTGCCGTAAGCGGATTCTCCGTGGAAGCCACCCATTCGGCAAACCCTTTTCTGCGCCAACTGGATTTAGCATCCGTAGGTGGTTCCGGGAAATTCCATTCGCCGTTGTAGGCGGCTGAAAGAACGCCAGGCTTCATTACGCTGCCTTTCGATCCTGAACTGCCACGATGCAGGAAGTGAGAATCCGGGGCTTTTCTATCCGTTTCCTTTACTGCCATCGCCGTCGCCAATTCTTCAGGCCGACGCTTGTTGATCTCCGCAATTCGCCCTTTCAAATCCTTCTGTTTGTTCTGATCCTCAGGCGTCATCGAGGCCGTCAACTGTTCCGGTTCCACGTTGAACGTTTTATCCACTTGGATTGCATTCAGCTTCTGGCCTTCCGTACGCTTCTCCAATGGAGTATTCATCGCGATCTTCACGTACTCAGGAAGTTTGGCCACCTGTTCAGCTTTCAACATGTCCCGGTACTTCTTTTCCAATTTCGTAAGTTCGGCCTTGATCGGTTTCTGTTCGTTGTCGATGATCTCTGTAACCGCGTTCCAGCGCTCTAATTCCTGCTTTGAAACAATGGCCGGTTCCTCTGCTTTCATTGGCCAGAACACGGCCTGCACGCGGTAATAGTCTTTTTGCGCAATGGGATCGAATTTGTGATTGTGGCAGCGGGCGCACTGGATGGTCATGCCAAGAAACGAATTGACGGTGGTGGCAATCACGTCATCCAATTCGTCCAAACGAGTCTGCTCGTCCTTCTTGTTGTTTTCAGTTCCCAAGCGAAGAAACCCGGTGGCGATCAAAGCATCGTTGTTGCCCGGGTGAATCTCATCGCCGGCAATTTGCTGCTTAACGAATTCGTCGTACGGCATGTCCTTGTTTAAGGCATTCACAACCCAGTCGCGATAGCGGAATGAATTGGTGCGTTCACGGTCATACTCGTAACCGCCGGAATCCGAATAGCGCGCCACGTCCAGCCAATGGCGCGCCCAGCGCTCTCCATATTGCGGCATGGCCAGCAGCCGTTCCACAAGATTTTCCCAAGCCTTTTCTGACGAGTCGTTGACGAACTGTTCCACTTCAGCAGGAGTTGGCGGCAAGCCAATTAGATCAAGGTACGCCCGACGAATCAGGATGCGGCGATTGGCTTCCGGCATAGGCTTCAACCCCTGCGATTCCATTTTCGCGATCAGAAAAGAATCAATCGGATTATTCGCCCAACCGCCGGTTGCCGTCTGCGGAATCGCTTGACGAGCCGGCTTCACAAATGCCCACCAACTGCGTTCCTCGGCTGTAATCGGGCGTTCTTCCATTTTTGCGAGCGCCGCTTTTGCATCGTCGTCACCTTTGGTCAAGGCGGGAAGCTTCGCGCCTTCGTTAATCCACTTTTCCAGGATTTCAATTTCACTTGCAGTCAGCTTCTTGCCAGGAGGCATGGCAGGATTTTCTTCACCACGAACCAGTTTCATCAACCGGCTGTCGCCCGCTTTCCCGGCAACAGCAGCCGCTCCACGTTCGCCACCCTTTAAGACGCTTTCCGTGCTGCGCAAATCCAAGCCGGACATCTTCATTGCTGACCCGTGACATGCCAGGCAGTTACTCTTGAGCACTGCGGCAGCCTGTTCGGGAACATCCTGCGCAAACGTCAAAGCCGGAAGTAAAACTAGTCCCAAAAATCGCATTTTACGTAAAGTATTCCTTAGCCCTGATTATATCGAAATCGCTAACCCAATTTATAAGGTGATCTGTACTTATAACTAAGCAGCCCGTTAGCAGTTTCACTATTGGTGAACCGCTCCGCCTTCCCATCCCATTTCAAATAACTTTCGGTGCGCAAAGCAATGTGACCCAAGTGCGTATTCGATGTAGAAATGTGCCCCGTCAGAATATCGCAATTGCATTTTGCACGGCTCTTCACGCAATCAATAAAGTTCTTCGCATGCGGAGTGGTTTCCAAGCGTCCGTCAACCTTTCTTGGCTCAATGGCCGCCTTCTTTGACGGACCATACGCCTGCTCTGAATTTCGATCCAGTGGTGTTCGGGAACCCATCAGCCGTTCGGTTGTTAATTCGGGAACCACCTCGTACCCATTGCTGTACAAATACATAGTGCCTTTGGTGCCGCGCAATTCCATGTCAGCACCCTTCTTCGGAGTCGCTGGTGCGGAGTTTGCGTTGTACTGCACAAACGAAATCATGGTTCCATCAAAATCCCACAGCACTTCCGCCGTATCGGGAATTTCCCGATTGTCGGCCACCGCATAATTGCCTCCCATCGCCGTCACCGCGCGTGGCGATTCCTTACCTAGGCACCAACGCAGCATGTCCATATAATGGACTCCAAAATTCGTAATCTGTCCGCCGGAATAGTGATAAAACCAGCGGAAATTATAGTAAGCACGGTTGCGATTGTAAGGCACTTTCGGAGCTGGACCCAACCAGCGGTCCCACTCCTCTTCCGTCGGAGGGGTTGAGTCCTTGCCTGTCCCAATTCCATTCGGCCATTCATTTTGCAAGTGAAAGCCGCGAGCCACAGTGACTTTGCCCAAGCCGCCTTCGCGAACAAATTGCGCCGCTTCCTGCAAATATTTATTACTGCGCCGCTGAATTCCAACCTGCACCACCCGTTTGGTTTCCCCAGCAACTTCCACCATCCGCCGACCTTCGGTCACAGTCAAAGATAGAGGCTTTTCGCAATAAACGTCCTTACCCGCATGGCAGGCATCCACAAACATAATGGCGTGCCAATGATCTGGGGTTGCAATAGCTACTGCGTCCACGTTCTTATCGTCCAGCAGTTTGCGATAGTCCTTAAAACGGTTTGGCGTGACGCGTGACTTTTTGACGGCGAAGTCCATATAGTCGTCGCGCAAATCACAAACTGCAACGGTGGTGGCATCGCCAAATTCCAGGAAGGCTTCATGCACCTGATCGCCCCGGTTGCCAAGGCCGATGTAGCCCATGCGCAAACGGTCGTTGGCCCCCAGAATGCGGTTATAGCTCAATGCTGTCACACCGGCCACGGCCGCGAAACTACGACGGGAAAGCTTGCCCATTTGTAGGTTAATCCTAGTATCCTTAAATGACATGCGAAGAAGAACGGTACTCCTTGCGCCACTGACTATCATGACAAATACGCTACACGCCTCGACGAAAATTCTGGTGCATGGCCATCGCGGTGCGCGCGCCATGCGTCCTGAAAATACCTTGCCAGCCTTCCAATATGCGTTGGAGCAGGGTGTGGATTGCCTGGAACTGGACATGACGGTGACCAAAGATAACATTGTGGTTGCTTCCCATGACCCGCGGATGAATCCCGCCTTCGCCACCGGCCCAACCGAGCCAAAAGCAATTCGTGAAATGACGTTTAGCGAATTGCAGCAATGGGATGTTGGCGGTAAACAAAATGTCGCATTTCCAAAACAAAAGGCTATCACTGGTACACGAGTACCGACGTTGGATCAAGTGCTTTCCTTGTCCAGCCGCGGCACTTTCGATTTCAATATCGAAACCAAAATCTTCGGCGACAAACCGGAACTTACGCCGTCGCCGGAAGAGTTCGTGAAGTTGGTTTTGATAGTAGTGCGAAAGCACAAAGTGGAAAGGCGGATTATCCTCCAATCCTTCGATTTCCGCACCCTGAAGGCAATGAAAAAGTTGGAGCCGCAAATTCGCCTATCAGCCTTGCTGGAACCGGGCAAGCATGATTTCGTTGCGATTGGACAGGAGACAGGTGCCGGCATCATCAGCCCGCATCAGACTCTGGTCACTCCTCAGAATGTTGCGGAAGCTCACAAGGCAGGGTTGCAAGTTGTACCCTGGACCGCCAATACTCCCAAGGACTGGGACAAGCTGATTGACGCCAAAGTGGATGCAATTATTTCCGATGACCCAGCGGCGCTCATTGCACACTTGAGATCGAGAGGGTTGCGCTAACTACTACTTCTTCTTTTTCGGCGAAAGGGCATCCAGCGCTTCTTCGATGATCTTTTCACGATGACCAGCGCCCCATTCATCCATCAAACGCTGCTCCTCAATGCCTGCCACGCGACCCAGCAATATGTAGTTGGGCAAGGCGTGTGGCAACGATTTCCAACGGGCCATTTCCACCAATTCCGGAACTGCACGCTCCTTGATTCGCTCCAGCAATTTAGCATCGCGTTTTTCGGTCATATTGACTAAAGTGAAGGCTGCCTTATTCCGGTCGGTCCAAACCACGCTTCGCAACATCTCAATAAACCAGGTCGGTTGGACGCGAATTTCCAGTCCCGGTTCTTTCTCGGCCAAGGCTGCAATCGCCGACAAACTTCGCATGGCATTGTTCCGTACACCTTCATCCGGATCGCGCATGGCCAGTTGCAAGGTATCCACCACCAGCCGTTTCTTTGGGAAGTAGCCTAGCACAACCGCCGCAATCGCGCGATGTTCGGGGTTGGCCGAATCCTTGATCACCGCTTCCAACTTCGCTGGATTCATTTCCGCTAATCCGATGAAACGTTCCTGCAGTTGCCTTGCTGCAAGGTTTTGCATCAGGCTATGGCCTTTGGAAATATCCTCTGCTGCATCGCCCTTTTTTACCGCCTCTGCCATGGCAACTGTGAAGTCCTGAAAGGCGGTGGTAATTTCCGGTGGCAATTCTTCTGTGCCGGTTGGTTCATCTCGAAATTCGAACCCCTCGGTTCCACGTTCCTGAACGCCCACGAACAAAATTGCTTTACCCTCATCGCAACAAACCGCTGAGACGCTAGCCCGAACAACGCCGCTAACCGTAGTAATCTGCTCCTCCAAATCTAATTTCGATTTGGGTATGGCGTCGCCGGGTGAAATGGCTATCGCTTTGCGAATCTTGTCAGCCGTGGCCTTTTTTGCACCATAGAGTTCCACAATGCCAACGCGTGGTTGCGCCACAGCAAGGCTCGAGACCGCAAAAAATGGGATTAAAAGAAGCCGCAAGTTTTCTAGACGCACCAGATGCACTCCAGGCTACGCAAACTTTTCAGCAAGTTCACTAATTACCGGCAATGCAAGCCTCTGACGGTTATAAGCCTTGAACATTGCCACGGCCCAGCAGCCCAGAAATGCAAACCAGAATACGCTCATAATGAAGCCAAAGACCAGCGCAAGGAAATTTGGCATGGCAAGGCTGACCATTGTGAGACTAAACCACAGCACCATGAATCCAACAGTTAGAAAGATGGATTGCAGTGCATGAATGCGGATTTCCCGGCTTTGTGAATAGGGTGCCGTGGTGAGAAATAGCAACCCTGTTAGCGCAAAAACTGAGTAACAAAGAGTACAGACTACGTGCTTGGGAAGATCGTCCTGAGCCATGGGAACCTTTCAATTGTATCGTGAAAAGCCCTTACATTACGATTTACTAAGCTTCTGTTTTAGTGCCGTCAACATTGTATCCAGCGACTGTCTTGGCAGGTCACGGATGAATGGCCTGATAATTGCGCCAAACCCAGTGGGCACATCCCGCGAAAGGGATATGGAGCGGCATTCCACAAGCGATCCGCCATCCACAGCTCTCGCCAACCAATAGGCGTTGATCCGCCAAAGGAAGCCATGGTCCTCGCCAACAGGTAATTCGTGTTCGCGGGGCCCATCGACGCTTTCCACTTCAGCAACTTTGATGCTGTGCGACCACAGCATATAGTCATCCCCGGACCGTTTCAGGTCTACGTCATATTCGGTGTTCAGGTTCACCGTCAAAACATTCTTCTTACGGATTCGCAGAAAGACTTTCAAGTTATTACCATTGGTGGAAAGCACTTTTCCGTTGACCACTTCCGGAAATAGGGATGAATGATGCTCATAATCGCGCAGTTGCGCCATCACCTCAATGGGTGTCCGGTTAGGGATGAAAGCAGTCCCTGCCCAATCGTGCACTAGTCCTCCGCGGACACTTTTTCCGTGGTTCCCAAGCAACGATTCAATAGCTATTTGGCCGGTAAGGACTCTGGATCGCTCGGCAGGAGTTGCGTCAACCCGAAAGGCTGGTTTTGCTAATACCGGCTCGGCAGCGTTTACATATTCATCGAAAGCGGCAATGGTTTTGGGGTCGAGCTTGGTGGTGAATTGCGCTTGGCCTAGGGGCGATAATAAGACGAAACAGACAACAGAGAGGTGGCGCATCACTTTACGGTAGATGCATCTGGCCTGTAACTTGGTTGCAACGAAAATATCTATAACTCCAAGGTTCCTTGGTAAACCATCTCACTGAGATTGAATATTTCCTTCAGTTTGAACAGTTGCAGGTCAGCTGTAAATTCCAGTTCTTTATCCGCCAAACTGATTTCCGAAGACTTTGGAAAATGGACGAAAATCCGCAATTGCAATCCTGAGGTGGTCACAGACGCGCGCGCCGGCTTGATGATCCTGCCCGATTTTGTTTGTAATCTGGCCGATTGCATCAGCAGCGCTTCAATGCTTTCCGTGCCCTGATAAGCCACTTCAGCCGGTAGGCCAAACAACTCTAGAACATAGGTTGGTCCTGGAACGCCAATCAGTTCGTTCAGTTTTGACTGCGGGAGTTTGTCTTCTTTCACTTGATAAACCGCTTTTGCCTGCCTCACAGGCAGTGCGTTGGACCATCTTAAGAGGATGTTAGCTTTATCGGGCAGATGCGATTTGCGTGCTCCAATTCCGCCCACAGGGCTGCCGATGTTGGGCGGCCCGTTATGATCGGCCCCCGGAATGTTTTTGTAGTTGAAAGGAAGGTCTTCCCGTTTGCGCCAAGTGAATTGAACTGTCTTTGGTTTTGACCAACCGGAACCAGTCAGCAGGCGGAGGACGGTGCGGTCGCTCCAATCGGGAAATGCCTTTTGATCCCATTCGGCACCTGATACGGAAATCAGGAGGGTTAAAGTGAACAGGCAGCGCAGGAGCATGTGATTTAAGGATAAGGGAAATTGCTGGTGAATAGAAAAGGTGCCGCTTTGTGGGCGGCACCTTGGTTCGTTCTTGGATCGTTTCTTTTAGAAAACAAAACGAAGGGCAACTTGAGCACGGCGGGCGGTGGTACCGTCCGGCGATGATTGGGTTGCGCCAATGGCCCCGTAAGTTGGATTTGGCACCAACGCGATCTGGCCGTTGAATGGTCCAGAGGTTTGGCGAATCGAAGTGTATTGCTGCGTAACTCGTGCACCGGATCCGGCAATGATTACGCGGTTGAAAACATTGAAGGCCTCAAACATCAAAGAGACTTTCAACTTTTCGCCGATAGGCAGAGTTTTGGTGATGCGGGCGTCCGTGCGGTACAGGTCCTGAATTGGCAACGCATCAGGATCTACGAAAGGAACCCGGCTGGATCCACCCAAGCCATTCAGCGAGGTTGTTAGGAGCGTACCCGTGGCAGCGTTCTGAACACGAATTATCGGTGTGAGCCGTTGTGCCGAAGCAGCAACTGTGACAACCGATAACTGCCAACCGTTGACGACGTGACGGGCAAAACCAGAAGTGCTTTTGATGAACGTTGGGGCAAAGATGGCATTGATTACCAACCGCTGCCGCTGGTCTGTGGAACTGCCACCCTTTTCATTTCGGTAGTTGCCATTGAAGACGGATGTGGCGAAGGAGGAACCGAACAATGTGTTGCCGCCACCACCCTGGTTGTAATCCAGTGCATGGCTCCAGGTGTAAGCGAGAGATCCTTGCAACCAGTTGGAGTAACGGCGTTTCAAGGAGACGATTAAGCCGTTGTAGTAGCTGTTGCCGGTGGATTCAAACTGACCCACGAAGCCGAATGCCGGATTGATTCGTTGCGTGTAGAGTGGCGTTGTGTAGCTGCCGACCTGGCTGTTGTTGATATCCAGAATGGGGAAAGTAGCGCTAGTTGTCGGTTCAGCGGCGTTGGAATCGCGAGTTTGCAGCAGGTGCAATCCACGGCTCCAAACGTAGGAAGTGCTTAGGCTGGTGTTCCTTGCCACTTCGCGTTCAATGGCAACATCCATCTGTTGCGAGTAGGGGTTCCGCCAATTTTTGTCAGCGAAAACAATAGTTGACGCACCGGTGACGTTTGGTGCTGCAGACAAGCGGTTAGGGAAAACCGGACCGGCAGCCAACTGGCCAGCGGTAGCCGCAACCAGCGCATAATTAGCTTGATAAACACCATTGGTCAATTGAAGATTTTGAATAGTCGAGGTGGTGTAGCGGTTATAAAAAAGACCATAACCAGCGCGGAAATTCGTTTTTGAATTCAGGGCATATGCAATGCCAAAACGAGGCGCGAAATTCGCAGCGTGATCCGTTGGAATACGACTGGTTTGCGGGAATGCCGGATTGGAAATCTTAGGCTGAGGAATGTGGGTATATTCGAAGCGAATGCCAGGAGTGATGGTTAACTTTGGTGTTACGCGCCATTGATCCTGCAAAAACCATCCCATTTCCCAGATCTTAATGCTGATGACGGGGTTCCCAAATGCTTGAGAGTAGGTCTGCCAATTCTTGCCACTGCCGCCGCCACCAAAATCCTGGGCGAATGCGGAAAGCGTGGCATAGGTATAGCTGCCGAAGCGATTGGCAAGGCGTTCCACGTAATCTTCCACGTGGGCCCATTCAATACCTGCTTTCATACTATGCTTGCCCGTAACTTTTGAAAATGTATCGACCAATTGGAAACGATTTTCGCTGGGATTCAAGCGGGGATAGCCATTGGGATATCCAATGTTTCCGGTTCCTTGCACAGTGAGAGTGACTGGTCCAGTTGCGGGCAGCAGGCTGGGGCTGGCCGGATCGTACTGCCTATCTTTGAAGAATCCGAAACGGAATTCATTCACCCCTGTCGGGGTAACAACATAGGTCCAGGATGCGCGTGCGGTGCGGTTGAACACGTTGGTATCAGCATTATTTCCCACTCCAGCGCCATCGGTGAACGAAAGCTGGGTTTGAATTCCATTGGGGGAGCGGAAGTCCATGAAGTTGTGGCTGAAGCTGAACGAACTGCGGTCACTGGGCCGGTAGTCAAGTTTGGCGAACATCAGATTGGTGTCCATTGTACGCGGCACCAACTGCCGCTGGGTGCGGCTAATGATAAAAGCATTGGCAATGGCGCACTGCGCGGGGGTGGCAGGCAAGGTGCAAACGGTGTTGCGGAAATTGCCGGCAGTATCGAACAAACCGCCGTTGGTTAAGTTGGAGGAAACCAGCGGGGCACTGCGGCGCTGCAATTCGCCATTGAAGAAGTAGAAAAGTTTGTCCTTGATGATGGGGCCACCGATGGATGCGCCAGCCTGGTGACGCCATTCGGGGGGATTAATTCCACGAGTGGTTGAGTCGGTTGCATTCAAGGTCCGGTTGCGGAAGAACCAGTAAGCAGTGCCATGGAGATCGTTACCACCACTGCGCGTTACAGTGTTAATCACACCACCGGATGCGCGGCCGTATTCAGCAAGGAAGTTGGAGGTGATTACCTGGAATTCCTGTACAGCATCCTGGGAAATGTTGGTGGTTCGTGTGCGTCCGGCGTTCTCGTTATAGAACTGGTTGGTAGTATCGTTACCGTCGGTCAGGAAAGAATTGCCGCCGGCATTTCCACGGAAGGAAATCAATCCGAACGGTCCATCGGTGGTGACACCCGGCGTGAGCAAAACGAATGCGTCCACACGGCGGCCATTGATGGGTAACTCAAGAATTTGTCTGCTGCTGACGAGTTCCGAGACATCGACTTTGGAACTATCGAGAACAGGAGCCTGATCCGTTACTTCAACCATTGTCGCAGCGGCGGCAACCCCAAGAGTTGGGGTAAGAGTTATGGATTCACCCACCTGAACGGTAAGGCCTTTGATTTCGTAAGAGGCGAATCCCTGCTTGTTGATGACAACTCTATAGCCGGGAGCTGGGACCAGTGCGGGCACAGTGAATGCCCCAGAACTGGTGGTGTCCACCTCACGTCGAATGCCTTTGGATTGATTTTCCACTAGCACTTTAGCGCCGGGAACGGTAGCTCCACTGGCATCGGTTACCACGCCAGAGATAGTTCCAACACCGGAACTTTGGGCGAAAATTGTGGAAGATAAAAAAACAGCTAGGCCGAGGAACAATGAGTATTGTTTAAGCATGGTCAACTCCTTTGAGAATAGGTAATTTTGAGCAACACAAAACTTTGAGGCAACCAACAGGGGGAGCGGTCAGCGCGAAGATCCATGTTGCAACAAGGGAAACATGAGCGCGATTCATAGAAAGACCTTAAACACTAGGTTAGCACCGTATCGGTCAAATACAGATTACGATTTGATTGCAATGTTGTAAAAGAATGAGTTCGCCGGTTGGTTCAAAACTGAATTTTCAGCAGCTTAGTGGCATTTCCCCAGGTCAGTTTCCGGAAAACTTCAGGAGTGGTGTGCTGCTTCAGCGCCGTAAGCGTTTCCCGCGCCACGCATTTTCCAGCCAGCGCCGGTTGTTTCGAACCTTGTCCCTTGCCTTTGCCATCGCTGCAACTGCAATCGGAACCGAACATCAATTTGTTCTGATGCCGGGAAAGGAACCCGCGGATGAACTCAGGGTCGCGCGTAATGGCGTTGCGGCCGGAGTTGGCGGAAAGGTCACCATAAAGGTTGGGGTAATCGGAGAGTATTCGGTCGGTAATTCCGCCTTGTTTGATTTTGCCAGTGGGGTAGGGTGTGTCGTTTGCGAAATCGGCACTGACGTTAGCCCAGAAGCCGTCGGCGTGTCCGATGAAGGTGGTTTTTGGGTGAGCCTTCAACATTGCTGGTAAACCAGAGAAGGGAGAAGTGAAGGTGCCCTCGCCTTCGAATTGTGGAACGTCGGCAAAGTGGATGAGAACGGGAACCTTCAGTTCGGCGGCAAGGTCGTAAAGGCGTCGCATCTCAGGGCTATTGACGGCAAGATGGTACTTGATTTCGCCGAATCCAATGGCCCCGCCTTCTTTCGATTTGCGAAGTGCCAACAGGCCTTCCGGCTTTTGGACATCGGCTGCACCGAAACGCACATAAGTGTGGGGATGTTTTTCTAAAGCCAATTTGGCCTTGTCTTCATCTGCGGTTCGGGTAAGTAGAACAGCATTGGTAACCCCGCAACCTTGCAGGTGTTCAAAGTTAGTATCGGCCCCAGGACGAAAGTGCAAGTGGATGTCAATTACAGGTCCATCCCACATGGGCTGCCAAGGATTTTGAGCACTGGCAACTGGTGCGGCGAGAGAAGTTTCTATAAATTGGCGGCGATTCATCATGGGAGGAAGGCTATCACGAATGGAGGGTAGGTTGTATATTGTTAAAGCTCACACGTTAAAATAGTGTGGATCTGGAGAAACCTCAAAACATGAAAAAGTACATGCTATTTGTCATCGTCGTGGCCTTCCCATTGCTCGCGGCTAACACAGCGGATGCGATTAAATCCGCTGACAAAGCCTGGGCTGTTGCAACGGTTAAAAATGACGATAGCGCGCTGAACAAGCTGCTGGCGGACGACCTGATTTACATCCATTCGACGGGCGATCAGGATAGCAAGAAGACTTTCATCGAGAATCAGCATAACGGAGTCCGGAAGTATTTAAAGATCGACCATGAAACGATGGATGTGAAAGTTTATGGGAACTCGGCGGTACTCACTGGAACCGTGCAACTGGAGACGGAAATGAAAGGGGTCAAGGGTGCGGCCCATTTAAGGATTATTCACGTTTGGGTAAAGCAGGGTGGGAGTTGGAAGCTGGTGGCGCACCAATCGCTGCGGCTTGCGAACTAGTTGGAAAGGAACTGCTGCATTTCGCGGATCAGTATTAGTTGTTGGGATTTTTCAAACACGAAGCCGCCGTGTGTTGTATTGTGTAATTCCAACACGCGGCTATGCTTCATGTCCCGCTGGAATTGATCAATCATTTCGCGCCGGTATGCCTTGCCATATTCGTGCCACCACTTGAGCAATTTTGCCTTGGTGGCATCATCCAAAAGTGGGGATTTTGGCGGGTCGTCGTAGGTTACGAACACACCAAGCGCGGGGGCTTTAATCGGCTTATAGTCTGGGCGAAATTCGTTGGAACGCGCTATTAGTTCCAGTGTCGGTTTGTCTGCTTCCAATGGCGGAAGATTCAGATTCCCTTTGCGCCCCAGTTCGGCATTCTTTGGCAAATCATAGGCGGCGTCCAAGTAAATCAGCTTGTTCACGCGGCGCGGGTAGAGCGTTGCGAATTGGGTCATCTCATTACCAGCTAGAGAATAGCCGATCAGGGTGGCACGTTTTATTTTCTGGTTGTCAAGGAACGCTTTGATGTCTTGGACCAGCGTTGCATTGTCATACCCCGATTCCGGTTTAGCCGACTGCCCCTGTCCGCGGCGCGTCAACCCAAGCACATGAAATTGGCCAGTGAATGGAGTTGCAAGAGGCTCGAAATCCTCAGCAGTGCCGCCGAGGCAGGTGAGGAACAACAGCACTTCTCCCTTGCCGCCCCAATCGAGGTAGTGGAGTTTGACTCCATTTACGGTTGCGAAGCGAGGTTCAGTTGCGGTTCCAACCAGCGCGGCCAGCAGTATGAATAGGACGGAGCGCACTTTGACACTGTAGCCCGGTTGGCTCGCAATATCAAAAACATTTCTGCCACTGATTGTTTCGCCTCCCTGAACTGTGCGAGGATTAAAGGCGAATATGGCTCTCTTTCGCATTCATCGAATCAAAGAATCGGCTCAGCAAAACTTTCGCTGGGCGCCCCATACAAGTGGTGTCACTTCGGCCAAGCCCAAGGATTACGAACAAGCGGGCATAGTGGAGGCGGCAGGCCTTTACCAGGCATGGCATCAAGTACGGGAAACTCCTGAGGCTTTGCAATTGGGCGACATCCTGGAATCTGTCGAAACGGGTGAAATGCGCATTTGCAAATATGTCGGCTTCGAGGAAGCCAAGTGGGTGGTACCAGAACTAAGACATCAGGGTGACCCACAACAAACTATCGAAAGTAGCGCACAATTTGCCAAAGCAGCGAGTACAATGTAAATAGATGGACTGCGGACTTGATCCGCTGCATTCGGAACTAACAATCCCTGGTGCAGTTTCTGTAAATTTGTACGCTCTGGTTGGGTACATACCTGCACCTCTGGGAGAATTCCTGGACGGTCTTCGCGGGCAATTGGTTCCTGGGTGCAATCTGCGTTCGCATGTTTCGTTGCTCCCTCCTCGCCCCATATCCAGCTCCCAGACTGATGCTTGGAAGCAAATTGCCAGGATGTCGAACCAAACGGAACGTTTCCGCATTGAGTTAGGGGATGTCCAAATTTTTCCGGAAACCAGCGTGATTTATATTGGTCTAGCCAAGGGATCGGAACAGCTTTTCCAGGTTCACCATAAACTCAACCAAGACACGCTGCATTATAAAGAGCCCTTCCCGTATCATCCTCACATCACACTAGCTCAAAAATTTCCACCTAAAGATTTGCCTCGGCTCCGTGAAATTGCTACCAGTGAGTGGAAAAACAGCCGCCTGACGCGTGGATTCGACGTGGATGTTATCACTTTTGTCCAAAACTTAAAGCTGCCTGGATTTGATCAACATGGCCAGCCGGAAAATCAGTGGATCGATCTTGATTCCTGTTCTCTCTCAGCCGCTGTAGCACGCTGAAAACGCAACCTATAGTACTATTTCTTTTGTGATATAGTGTAGCCAGTTCGGGAACTCCCTCGAACCTTGGAGGCAAAATGCGTCTGCTTGTCCTAATCAGCTTGATTACTCTCCCGGCCATGTGGGCCGCGGAGGTCACTTCTGTCAAAAAAGAATTCACTGCTCAGCAGAAACGCTGGTGGGCTATCCAGCCGGTTACTGCAGTTACGGCACCTGCTGTAAAGGATCGTGCATGGGCGGCGAACAGCATAGACGCTTTTGTTCTTTCCAAGCTGGAAGAAAAAGGCATTCATCCCAATGCTAAAGCGGACAAGATCACGCTGCTGCGCCGCGCATCACTGGTGATGACCGGGCTGCCTCCCACATCAGAACATGTACAGGAATTTTTGGCGGACAATTCTCCCAAAGCTTGGGAAAAGCAGGTGGACCGTTTGCTTACGTCGCCGCGTTATGGAGAGCGTTGGGCCCGGCACTGGTTGGATCTGGCTCGCTACGCCGATAGCGAAGGGTTCAAGAGTGACGAGACGCGCCCAAACATTTACCGCTTCCGTGATTACGTGATTCAATCCTTCAACGAAGACAAGCCTTACGATCGCTTTGTGAAGGAGCAAATTGCCGGGGATGAATTGTACCCGAACGATCCACAGGCGTTGGTTGCCACTGGATTCAACCGCCATTTTCCGGATGAATCGAATGCGCGCAATATTGCGCAGCGCCGTCAGGAGTTGTTGAACGATGTGACGGATACTGTGGCCTCCACCTTCATGGGACTTACCTATGGATGCGCCCGCTGCCACGACCATAAGTTTGACCCGATTTTGCACAAGGATTATTACCGACTGCAATCGTTCTTTTCCAATACTCGCATTGAGGACAAGGCCGTTTTAATGCGCGGCGATGAACATGCAACCTGGAAGATAAGCCAGGAAGCGTGGGATGAAAAGACGCGAACCATTCGCGACGAAATGGCGAAAATTGCGGCACCGATGGTAGCTAAGATTGACAAGGAAAATATGGAGAAGTTTCCGGAAGAGATTCAGGATGCCGTCAATACTGCGCCGGAAAAGCGCACTCCGTTTCAATGGCACATGTTCTATAAAGCAAAGCCGCAAATTTCCCATACTGAGGCCGAAGGGGCAAAGTTGTTGAAGGGTGAGGATGCGAAACGCTATGCAGCTTTGAAAATCGAATTAAAAAAATTCGATCCTATTAAGCCTGCGGAACTGCCGGTTGCTCAAGCGATGATTGATAACGAAGCTCCTGGAGCGCCTCGCACATTTGTTCTGCGCGTAGGTGCTTATGACGCTCCGCTGGAAGAAGTGCAGCCCGGCTTCCTTTCAATTCTGGATGCAAGCAATGCGAAGATCACACAGCCTGTTGGATTGGCCACCAGCGGACGTCGCTCAGCACTTGCGAATTGGCTGGCTGATGCGAAGAATCCTTTGACGGCGCGAGTGATGGTGAACCGTGTTTGGAATTATCATTTCGGCAAAGGAATTGTTGGCACGCCGAGCGATTTTGGAGTAATGGGCGAGCGTCCGGCAAACAAGGAGCTGCTGGATACCCTGACCACTTCCTTCACCAACAATGGCTGGAGCTTGAAGAAGTTACACAAGCAAATCCTGATGTCCAGCACCTGGCAGCAATCGACGGAATTCAATGCAAAGGCGGCTGAGGTTGATCCGGATAACAAGCTGCTTTGGCGCTACAACCGTCGCAGACTTGAGGGTGAAGCGATTCGTGACTCCATGTTGGCGGTTAGCGGCACTTTGAACGATAAGATGTATGGGCCAGGTGTATTCCCTCCCATGCCTCCTGGGGTGGTTACCCGAGGTGGATGGAAAAATGAAGAAGTTGAATCCGAATCGAACCGCAGAAGCGTATACGTGTTTGTGAGACGAAATACACGGTATCCGATGTTCGAGGCTTTTGACATGCCAGATACGCATGAAAGTTGCGCTCGCCGGAATGTTACCGTTACTCCTGGACAATCGCTGGAGCTACTGAATAATCAGTTGGTGAGTAGCTGGGCCCGGAAATTCGCTGAGCGAGTCTCCAATGATCAGGGCGTCAGCGAGGATGCGAAAATTGATCGGGCCTGGAAAATGGCTTTTGCCAGAACGCCTAATGCCGAAGAGAAGAAGCAATCGGCAGAGTTTTTGACGAAGCAAACTGCGCTGTTGTCTGACAGCAAAGCTGCCTTTGCTGATTTGTGCCACATGCTGTTTAACTCAAACGAGTTCTTGTACATCAATTAGGGGAACTATATGAACAAGAAACTTGGACATCATTGGCCAGTAAGATCGAGAAGAGAATTTTTCCAGCAAGCAGGAAGCGGATTGGGCAGCATTGCACTTGCTTCTATGTTGAATGGGGAAGCCCAAGGTGCCACGGCAAAGCTGCCGCATCACAAGCCAAAAGCGAAGTCGGTGATTTGGCTTTTTATGGAAGGCGGGCCGAGCCACATTGATTTGTTCGACCCTAAGCCGAAGTTAAATGAACTGGACGGCAAACCAATGCCGGAAAGTTTTGGTAAGCCGATTACGGCCATGGGAACCGCGAACAATTCCATTATGGGTTCACCCCGAAAATGGAAGCAGCATGGCAAGAGCGGGCTGTGGGTTTCCGATTGGTATCCGAACATTGCAAAGCATGTGGACGATATGACCGTGGTGCGTTCCTGTTGGGCGAATGGGTTAAATCACGTTGGTTCAGTTTGCCAGATGAACACGGGCGATATTCTGGCTGGCCGTCCTTCTATGGGTGCCTGGGTTACTTACGGATTGGGTTCAGCGAACAGTAACTTGCCGACATTTACGATTTTGTTGGATGACAAGGAACCGGTTGGAGGGTCAAAGAACTGGAGTTCAGGATTTCTGCCGGCAACCTACCAAGGTACACAGTTCCGCCAGGGTGATGTCCCAATTCTGAATCTGAAACCAGCGGACAGCACCGATGAGAGGCAACGAAATAAGCTTGGATTCCTGAAGAATTTGAACGAGCGTTGGAGCGCCGATAAGCAGGACGATAGTGAGTTGGACGCGCGCATTCGCAGCTATGAATTGGCTTATCAAATGCAATCGGCGGGTCCTGAGGCTGTGGATTTAAGTAAGGAAACTGCCGGCACCAGGACTTTGTACGGAATGGACGAGCCCGATACGGAAGCGTTTGGTCGCAATTGTTTAATGGCGCGGCGCTTGGTAGAACGTGGTGTGCGGTTCATTGAACTCTACTGCGGTTCGGGATCTGGTTGGGATGCGCATAACAATATTGAAGGCAATCACGGAAAGTGGTGCAAGGCGTCGGACAAGCCGATTTCAGGCCTTCTGACGGATTTGAAGCAACGTGGAATGTTGGAAGATACTCTGGTGGTTTGGGGTGGAGAGTTCGGCCGGACGCCATTCAATGAGAAAGGCAATGGCCGCGATCACAACCCTTGGGGATTTTCGATGTGGTTCGCTGGCGGCGGTGTAAAGGGTGGCCAATACGTCGGTACCACTGATGAAATTGGACTGCGAGCAGTGGATCGGCCATGTCATGTGCACGACTTGCATGCCTCCATACTTTGGGCATTGGGTCTGGATCATGTGAAATTGAACTATATGCACAATGGACGGGCAGAACGGCCTACTATTGTGGGTGGAGAGGTAATTAAAGAGTTGTTCGCCTGATTATGTTTTTTCCAATTCTGTTTGCTCTAGCCGACGTAGAGGCTGACCGGGAAATCGCCAGACGCTTAAAGAATCGTGAACAAGAAGCGTTGGGGAGCCTTTATGATCGATACGGTCGGCTTGCTTATTCAATAATCTTACGAGTTGTCAAGAATTCGGCTGTGGCCGAAGATTTGGTGCAGGAAACATTTCTGCGCGTGTGGAATCGTGTGGCGGCTTTTGATGAGGAAAAAGGGGCGTTAGGGCCGTGGGTGATGACGGTTGCCCGCAATCGAGCAATTGATTATTTGCGCAGTGTAGACGGACGAATGGCAAAAAGCACGTACGAACTTTCGGGAAATGAACAGCCAGCGATGTTTGGCGACCTGGAAAAAGACATGCTCAATTCTGATCGAGCCCGAATTTTGCGGACTGCTTTTCAAAAGCTGAATCAGAATCAAAAGACGGTACTTGAACTTGCCTACTTTGAAGGCCTTTCTCAAACCGAGATGGCTGAAAAAATGCAGCAGCCTTTGGGCACTATTAAAACTTGGGTAAGGAGTGGCTTACAGGCCCTTCGCTCTGAGTTAGGGGAGGCGCTAACGGCATGACTTGCGAGGAGCTAAAAGAGATGTATGAGTTGTATGCCATGGGCGTTTCCGATGACTTGGAACGTGATGAAATTTCGTCGCATTTGGTGCGAGGTTGTGTTTCATGCACCAAGGGCGTTCAACGTGCCTTTGAGACTGTCAGCTTGATTGGCACAACGGCTTTCGATGTTGCTCCTCCGGCGCGATTACGAGCTCGCGTATTGGCAGCTGTAAGTGCTGAAGCCAAGCCGCAACGGTTCTGGAATATGCAATATGCGTGGATGGGCCTGGCTGCGGGGTTAGCTGCAATTGCCTTGGGACTTTGGAACAAGGAAGTTGGCATGGACCGGTCACTGGAAGAAGCGCGCCAGCAGATTGCAGCGCTGACCCAGACGCAGGAACGGGACCAAAGCACTGTGAAGCGATTGCAGGCTGCAATGAGCTTTCTGAATGAACGGGAAACACGTCTGGTGACTGTCGGCAGGACGATTGAACTACCTCCCAAAGCGCGCGTCTTCGTCAATCGCAATAGCGGAGTGTTGCTGATGGCTGGCAATTTGCCCAAGCTGAGTGCCGGCAGGATTTTTGAATTGTGGCTGATTCCGAAAGGTGGCGCACCGGTTCCCGCAGGCTTGTTCCATGCAGATGAAACCGGCATGGCTGTCCATCTAAGGGCTGGCGCGATGGATATTGCAGCGACTGCTGCTGTAGCAATTTCGGTTGAGCCAGAGAGCGGTTCAGTTGCACCCACAACTACGCCAATCCTTGTGGTCGGATTAACAGAATAAAGCGTGGATAATAGGGAATGCTTTCCCTCCGAATATTTCTTCAATCGCCAGCTGCATATCCACCGGCAGCCCAAACTTCCAGCCGTCGTCCCAATATCCAACGAATAATGCAATCATCCCAATGGAGGGACGTTTGCTTGGACCTTTGCTGAAGGGTGGCAAGGCGTCGGTCTCAAGGGTAATCTGCTGGGAGCACGAAGGGAATCGCGCAGTAAGGGAAGGGGATTGGAAACTGGTTTCCAAATTTCCTAGTGAATGGGAGCTATATAATTTGCGTGCGGATCGGACGGAGCAAAACGATCTTGCAGCATTGGAGCCTGCCAGAGTAAAGGACCTCCTAAGAAACAAGCGCAAAACGGACTCGCTTCGGCGAATAAACTTCCTTTGTTTCTCAACTGCATTTCGCCGCGCCGAAGCGGCCTTTGCGCTAAC
>JAYTTF010000233.1:0-47843 GCA_043745195.1 Bryobacterales bacterium
CACGCCAAAGTAGAAAACAATATCGCTCGCACGATGACAAAGTATATTCCCATATAGTAGACAGTTTCAATCATATGGGATTCATCGCAAACGTGCTGCGCGATCATGGAACGTCCGGCCGCCCGGCATCTGAAAAGCAACCGTTGCTTCCTTGAGTTGCGCCTCGCCTTTGCTTGCGTGCAGTCTAACGCTTTGCCACCGCAAGCCAGTTCTCTACCACAGTGGTGGGACGAATGGCGACGGTCTCCATCACTGGCAACGGAACTAGGAATCGTTTGCCGTCCCCGCTTACGGCGTAACGTTCATTTCTAATTTTACGGATACCCGTCTCAAATAGCTGCTGCGGGACTCCCGGCTGAAACACAGGCCCAGACTTCACTTCCGCCGCCATTAGCGCACTCTCTTCCAGCCAGTAGATCTCCTTACCATCCCGTCTCCACGCCGCCATGTTTCCCCCATCCTTCGATACCTGCCACTTGGCGCCAGTCGCTGGATATGGTTGGACGTAGATTTCAAACCTTCCAGACTCATTGGACTGGTACGCGATCCATTTCCCGTCGGGGGAAAATGCCCCGTGGCCTTCATCGGACGTTGTCCGCAGGAAGACTGAGGGCTTCCGTTCTCCCTCCATCGGCAGCACCCATAGGTCATCCTTTGTTATGGGGTCTACATCATGATACAGCAGCAAGTGCCCGTCGGCTGTCCAGCTTGTGGCAAACTTACGGTTGGCCGTCTTCAGCAGGGGCTGCTCGTGGCTTGCCCCGCTGATGCCCTTGATGTATAGGTCGTAGGGCCCCTCGCGATTTGAGCTGAAAACCATGCGGCGCCCATCTGGAGACCATAGAGGATAGCCTTCAAAAGCGGGATCAGAGGTGAATCGCGTCGAAATGCCACGC
This sequence comes from Bryobacterales bacterium, assembly GCA_043745195.1. Taxonomy (GTDB): domain Bacteria; phylum Acidobacteriota; class Terriglobia; order Bryobacterales; family Bryobacteraceae; genus JANXSF01. The sequence continues at coordinate 897 of JAYTTF010000233.1, forward strand.
GCCATGTCCCGGGTCCAGATATCTCCGTTTTGATCGTCAGTTTGTATGAACGCTAATTGCTTTTCATCCGGAGAAAACTGCGGATGAATCAGCCCATGGATAGGCGCTGCCACCGCCTCAAGTTGCTTGCCACCGCGATCCAGCCACGTCAACTGAGACCATTCCCCTCCGCCCGATTCGTACACCAGAAGTCCGTTACCCGATACCGAAAACCTCTCCCGGCCGCGGAGTGCATCGCGGCCCACTTTTTCCGCAACGGGAAACGGCTGACCGAAGACGGCACCTCTGTCAGCATCCAGCCGCTGCGCCATCAGCGTCCCTTGCCGCACAACCAATAGATGGCCCTCCGAGAAGCCTGGGGTGGAAGTATCCCCTACCAGACGCGTACGTTCCCGTGTGTCCAGCGATCCTACATAGATCCCCGCAGTGGCATCTTTGGTTCCAGCGATTCGATAGAGGAAGCGCCGCCCGCCAGGCAAGAACACCGGCGACCCGTGAAGGCCCTCCTTGGCTTGGTTTGAAGTTGTGACCGGGGAGGGCATTCCTCCTAGTGCTGATATACGGGACAAGCCGAAACTCTCATCCCCAAACAAAATAATTCCTTCGGCATTCCACGTTCCCCCGCGGGTAGCCGATAAATCGCAAAGCGCCTGCGCCAACCCGCCTGTAGCCTCGATCTTCTTTAGCTTGCCGCCCGCGAAGAAGCCGATCCAACGACTGTCGGGCGACCAAAATGGATCAGCAGCGCGTTCGGTGCCGGCCAGAGGCTGCGCCGCCAACGAGCGCAACGGCCGCACCCACAGCTGCTGCTTGCCTTCCGAGGTAGCGGTGAACGCCAGCAGCTTGCCGTCTGGCGAGATGGCGGTTTCGTTGAATTCAGCCTTGTCCGGCGGCAGGATGTACGTGATCCGCATCGGCAGTTCCGGCGAAGACTCGCGGAAGCGAACCACTGCTAGCGCCGACAGGACCACCGCCAGACAAGCCGCAACAACCCATGGCCAGTGGTTCGCTTTCGCCGACGCCGCGCTCTCGACAGGTGGCGTGCGAAGGTCAAGCACAATGTCGTGCATGGAGAAGTATCGGCCTTCGGGATCCTTGGAGAGGCAGCGGCGGACGAGTCGTTCAACCCAGGCCGGAGTGAATGACTTTACCGACATCGGCTGAGGATCTGTGGCGAGGATTGCCCCCACCAGCGTTGAGTAACTCTTTCCTTGAAACGCCTTCTGCCCGGTGACCATCTCGTAAAGCACGGCACCGAGAGCCCAGATGTCTGATCGGGCGTCGGCTTCTTTTCCCTCGAACTGCTCCGGGGCCATGTATTGCGGCGTGCCTATGATGGAGCCTTCCGTGGTGAGTGAAGCAACTATCGTGGCGTCGTTGGGCCCAAGCGCGGCGGTCGATTTGGCGAGACCGAAGTCGAGCACCTTGATGCCGTCGCGCGTCAGCATAATGTTGGCTGGCTTCACGTCGCGATGCGTCACTCCGGCGCGATGGGCGCGATCGAGGGCATCGGCTATTTGCTGGGCGAATCCGAGCGCCTGCTCCAGCGGGATCGGCCCTTTTTCGATGCGAGCCGCCAGCGTTTCGCCCTCCATCAGTTCCATCACCATGTAACTGGTTCCGTCTTGCGAGCCGATGTCGAATAGTGTGCAAATGTTCGGATGATTGAGAGATGCCACCGCCCGCGCCTCGCGTTCAAAGCGGGCACGCAGGTCTTCCCGTTTGGCGATGTGCTGGGGCAGCACCTTCACCGCAACGGAACGGTCGAGCCGTGTATCGCGCGCCTTGTACACCTCACCCATGCCACCCGCGCCAATCGGCGAGAGGATTTCGTAGGGGCCGAGTTTGTCTCCGGGGGTTAGGGGCATGTGCTCAATCAGCTTACACTAACCATAGACCATGTGCGTCCATATGGAAAATCCACCTGAAGAAACAGCATCAAAAGGCGTCCGAGTTGGCGAACCTCGCACCGTTCCCCGTCTACACCTTCCGCCACACGTGCCTAACCCGTTGGGCGGCGTTTGTTGAAATGGATGGAAAGGACTTTGCTTAGAATCAGTATTCTTTGAGTGCCCGGATAACCTTTGACGTAAGTTCGTCAATCAGTTTTGGCATTGCTGCATCCAGCGCTAGCGTGACGGCGGCTCGAACTCGCTCTTCGTCAAACTTGTCCAGACCCGACGCAACGTCCGCAGAAGTTTCCGCAGTTACCTTCACCCCAGCAGTTGCCAAGGTTGGAGCAGGTGGAGTAGGGGCTTTTTGAAGAATGGGAAACGCTGCGGCTTGTGGATCCTCTTTTGGTAGGAGTGGTGCCGGGGGCATTTCTTTCTGGATTAGCTTAACCCCGCCATCCTTACGGCGTTTCTGGGCTAGCTCCACCAGCGGACGGATCAGCTCCAGCAAGGACCCAGACTCAAAGGGTTTTTGCAGGGTTGCATCGGCACCAGACATGGTAACTTTCTGGGAATCGATGGGTTCAGTTAATCCATATGTCAATACTACAGAAGTAAAGTTAAGCGATGCAGTCTGTTTTATTTCTTTACAAATGTCGTAGCCAGATCGCCGTGGAAGAAATGCGTCTAGTAAAATCAGGTCGGGATCCACATCGCGAAGCCGGATCAATGCCGTTTCACCGTCCGTGACGCTAGCCACTTCAAATCCTTCTTCGCGCAGGATTCGTTCACCCATACGCTGTGCATGTGGGCTATCATCAGCTAATAGAACGCGGCTCATTTGACGTTATCTTACTTTAGCTTATATTATTTAACTTCGGCAGGTTGTTTTACTTCCACTTTCGCACCGGAATCTGTCTTCACTGTCACCTTCTTCGGAGCCTTTTCCTTCTTCTTTTTCACAGGCTGACCTTTGCCGTCATAGTTTGATGGCAGGCCGGCAACTGCTTTCTTCGCCTCATCCACTGTTCCAGCAACTGCGCCGGCAGCATCGGCAGGTTTTTCGACTGATCCCGGCAACGTCTGGCGTGCATCAGGATTGGTATCCAACGCGCCGCCACTTGCAGGAAGTACCGTTGCTCCTAAATCCGTAGTAGCTGTTACTGCCGCCACAGCTGGAACGCTTACCGGAATGGTCGGCTTCATATTCGCCATGGCTGGAGTACCGCTTTTTGCAGCCATAACGGTGTCCGGACCCCTCGCAAAAGTCTGCCAGAAATTGTGCACCATGCCGGCTTTGGTAGCATTCTCCCGTTCGTACTTCATACGCGCCAGCGCCACTGGATCGGCATCGGGAATCGTAGCTTCTGCAGCTGTCAGTTTCTTTTTCGCCGCATCGGTCCAGCTGCTCAGCGGATAATCTCTAACTATCTTGGCATACGCATCCAGCGACCTTTGTTTGAATTTCGGCCCCATCTTCGCATAGGAATCTCCTAAAAGCCACAAAGCTTCATCTGCCTTAGAATAAAGAACATACTGATCCGTCATCGCTTGCAGCCGATTGGCCGATGCGGGGTGCGAACCCTTACCGTGGTAGTAGGTGCCCACCCGCATTTCCTTTTCTGCCAGCGCTTCCTGGATGTTGCGAAGCAATTGCTGTACTTGCGGAGCGAATTTGGAATTGGGAAACTGCGTTAGTAGTAGACGGCACTCTTCTTCCGCTTTGAATGCATGCTTATCGTCGCGATCCGGTTTCTCCATCTGCTTGATGTGGATAGTACAGACTTTTTCCTGAGCCTCAGCCGATTCTTCCATAGTTGGGTAAAACAGAATAAAATCCTTATATTCCGCCTCAGCCTGAGCCATGCCGTGCGACCCGCCTTCGCGAAACCAACTATCGGCTACAGCCAGCTTTGACTTGGCCAGATATTCGCTGGTGTCGTAGGTATTCATCAATGTTTGCAAAGTGATACGGGCAACTTCGTAGCGCCCGCGCTCAATATCAGCCACGGCTTTGTCAAACAGCACCTTATCGGGCTGCTTGGTGTCCTTGCCAATTGGATTCTCATACTTGCGCCTAACGCAGCCACCGGTTGACAGCATCGCAATTGCTGCTAAAACCACACCTAACAAAGATCGGAAGGATCGAAACTTCATGCTTTTCTCAATGCCTCTACTTCAGAATTTTTCATACATGAACCGCAACAGCGTCTCGCGCTGCAAGGCTCAATTCACGGACGGCCTGCGCTGGATCTGGAGTTCCAAACACGCTTGAGCCCGCCACCACCAAATCCACACCGGCCCGGGCAATGTCGCCGATATTGGCTAATCCTGCCCCACCATCAATTTCTATAGCAAACGAAAGTCCACGCTCACGCCGACGGGTTGCCAACTGCTTTACCTTGTCCAGCGATCGCGGAAGGAACTTCTGCCCACCGAAGCCTGGATTAACGCTCATCACCAGGACATAATCCACAAAATCCAGTACTTCATCCAGGGTAGAAACAGGCGTCGCCGGGTTAATCACCACTCCCGCCTCAGCACCCTCGGCTTGGATCATTCGCAAAGTCCGGTCCAAGTGGCGGCAAGCCTCTTGATGCACAGACACCATCCCCGCACCCGCTTCCACAAAGGCTCCAACGAACAGATCAGGATCGCTTATCATAAGGTGAACATCCAGGGTCAACTTAGTGATCTTACGGATGGACTTCACCACCGGTGGCCCAAGCGTAATGTTTGGTACAAAATGGCCGTCCATCACATCCACATGGAGCATGCGGATACCCGCCGCTTCGACGCGATGGATATCTTCACCCAGCCGGGCAAAGTCCGCTGAGAGGATGGAAGGAAGAATTTCAACCATTTTAGGCTTCTACGATGTTATCACGGAGGCATAGAAACCATCCCCATCCTGGAGCCCTGGTATTCTGTAAATACTTTGGGTCCGGCGGCCTGCCGCAGCTTGATTCACAACTTGCTCATTTTCCGCTTTTTCAAGCGAGCAAGTGGAGTAAACCAATTTTCCGCCAGGCTTCAGTAAACCTAAGGCATTATTGAGGATCTTCCCTTGGCGAGTGGCCAGATCCTGAATGTCCGCCGGTGTCAATCGCCATCTAATTTCAGGATTCCGCCCCAGCGTGCCGGTGCCCGAACAAGGCGCATCCACCAGAATCCGGTCGAATAAAGTGTGAAATGGCAGCCCAGCTGTGGCATCCAACACCACACGTTGTGGGCAATTCACCTGCCGTAAACGGTGGAAGTGCAAGTCACAAGCAATCACTTCCGCCCCAATACTTAGCGCCTGCATCGTTTTGTTACCAGGCGCGGCGCACAGGTCCAGCAGACGCATTCCAGGCTGAAGATCCAGCAACGGGACAATCGATTGCGCCCCAATATCCATTTGACGGCCATCAGCTTCAACAAAGTGCGCTTCGGGCTGCGAAAGGAAGGTACGGGCAATAGTATTGGCCCCTGCTTCCCCGTGTTGTTGAGTCCAGGAATTCAGCAGCCACTCTGGCATGGAAAGTTCTGTAGCGCGATCGGGGAAAGACACGGGATCGCGAGTAACTTTACGCAGAACCGCATTCACAAAACCAGTTGCCGACCGTTTGCGAGCCCGTTTCACCAGGTCCACTGTTTCAGCCACAGCGGCGTGTGGTGGAATGCGATCCAGATATCGCAGTTGAAAAATCCCCAGACGGAGGGCGATGCGCACTTCCAAATCCAGCTTCATCTGCTTGCCGGAAAAATGGCCGATGAGGAAATCCAATTGGGCCTGATAGCGCAGACAGCCAAACGTCAGTTGATGGGCCAGCGCCGCATCTCTCTCGTTCAAGTGTTCGGAAATGGGCCGCAGCACTTCATCCGCCCAGGCACCAGAGTGCGTGCGCAAAAGAACATCAAAGGCGGCGGTGCGGGCGGTGATTGTCAATCTACTTACTTTACACTTACTGGATTTACTAACTACCCGCACTTCTCCATATCTGAGTGCTTCTATAACTTCAGCAGCGTCCGCAACCTCTTGGTCTGCACCCTGCTGACGGGCACTTCCGTCTGCCGCTTATCATCCATCTTCAATTGAAATGTACTTTTGAACCAGGGGATCACTTCGCGGATGCGATTAATGTTGATCAGCCAGGAACGATGCACTCGCCAAAACTGATCCGCATCCAAGCTGGATTGCAACTCTTCCATGGTGCCATAGTTGGTCTCACCTTCAACCGTGGCGCACACAACAGAAATCACACCATCATCGATAGTGGCGTAAATAATGTCCTGAGCATCCACAATATATTGACGGCCTTCCTTACGCACCAGAATTTTCGCACGCTGTTGCACAGCTTGTTGGGCAGCAGTGTGGGGCGCTGTAACCATGGCTGATTCAGCCGCACGAGTCCGTTCCCCAACCACGCGCCGCGCCCTTTCAATGGTCTGTGCCAGCCGTTCTTTTTCAATCGGCTTTAAAAGATAATCGGTAGCTTCCTGGCGAAATGCTTCCACTGCATAATTTTCATAAGCCGTAGCCATTACAAAATAAGGTAACGGAATATTTTTTTCACGAAGGTGACGAATTACACCAATGCCGTCAAGCCCTGGCATTTCCACGTCAAGGAATACCAAATCAGGCTCTGAATTCTCGATTAATTTCAAAGCATCCAGACCATTGTCAGCAGTGGCAATTATTTCAATATCAGGGAAATCCCGCAGCAGGAACGAGAGTTCTTCTCGCGCAAGTTGTTCATCATCCACTACCACGGTGGAAATCGTGGAAATTGTCGCGCGAACGGGCATGACAGTGATAGTATAACATTGAGCCGGATTTTAACCTCAACTTTAGCCCCTAATTAGGAGTTTTTGGATATTGCCTCAAAAGACTACCGTACAGATCGCGCCAGCCAAGGGAAAGCTCGGAATTTTAATCCCTGGCATTGGCGCCGTCAGCACAACTTTTATTGCAGGTGTGGAAGCTATTAAACGTGGTCTGGGACAACCTATTGGGTCCCTGACGCAACTTGCCACCATTCGTTTAGGAAAGCGCACCGATGGCCGCACCCCCCGCATTAAAGACTTTGTGCCACTTGCAGATTTGAAAGATCTGGTCTTTGGTGGTTGGGATATTTATGAAGATACCGCCTACGAAGCGGCCACCAACGCCAAAGTTTTGGATTCTGAAGTTCTAAAAAAAGTTCGCAAACCTTTAGAAGCCATCCGCCCCATGAAGGCCGTCTTCGATCAGGAATACGTGAAGCGGATCAATGGTCCGAACGTGAAAAAGGCGAAGACGAAAATGGATAAGGCCAAGATGTTGATGGCCGACATCGCCGAATTCAAAAAGAAAAATAATTGCGCACGTCTGGTGATGATTTGGTGCGGCTCCACCGAAACTTTTTTCAAGGCAAGCCAGGTTCATTCATCGCTGAAAGAATTTGAAGCTGGTTTACGGAACAACGATCCCCTCATTGCGCCCAGCCAAATTTACGCATACGCCGCGTTGATGAGTGGGGTGCCCTTCGCCAATGGCGCGCCGAACCTGACGCATGATATTCCAGCGTTGTTGGACTTGGCCCGCGATCGTGGTGTGCCTATTTGCGGCAAGGATTTCAAAACCGGGCAGACCTTTATGAAGACGCTGCTAGCTCCTGGTTTCAAGGCTCGCATGCTGGGCGTGGAAGGCTGGTTCTCGACCAATATTCTGGGCAATCGCGACGGTGAAGTTCTGGAAGATCCTGGAAGCTTCAAGACCAAGGAAGAAACCAAGCTCAGTGTGCTGGAACAGATCCTGCAACCGAATTTGTATCCCATGTTGTACAAGGATCTTTATCATTCGGTGAAGATCAATTATTATCCGCCGCGCGGCGATGCCAAAGAGGGTTGGGATAACATCGACATCTTCGGTTGGCTCGGCTATAAAATGCAGATCAAGATTGATTTCTTGTGCCGCGATTCCATTCTTGCCGCACCATTGGTCCTGGACTTAGTACTGTTCCTTGATCTGGCGCAGCGGGCCGGTATGAAGGGTATTCAGGAATGGCTGTCGTTTTATTTCAAGGGTCCGATGACGGCTCCCGGGCTTTACCCCGAACATGATATTTTCATCCAACTTATGAAGTTGAAGAACACTTTGCGCTGGATGCGAGGCGAAGATTTGATTACACATCTTGGCCTTGAGTATTACGACTAACTTGATAGAGAGCATTTTTTAGTAAATGAAAGTTCTTGTAATTGGCGGCACTCTCTTCATTGGACGGACACTAGTTCAGGAATTAGTGAAAGCCGGCCATGAAGTGACCGTGCTTCATCGCAAACCAGAGCACGACCTGGGAAAGAAGATTGCAAATCTGCAGGCAGACCGCAATGACGCCGCGCAGATCAAGGCAGCCCTCACAGGCAAAAACTTCGAGGTTGTGTTCGATAATGTCTACGATTGGGAACGCGGCACCACCGCGGCTCAGGTGGAAGCCTGCGCCCGTGCCTCCTTCAGCGACTCGTTAAAGCGCTACGTTTTTCTATCGAGCGTAGCAGCCTATGCTGACGGTTTGAACCATTACGAAGGGGATGCGCTAGCCGATGAAAATCATCCCGATGCATACATGCGCAACAAAGCAATGACCGAGCGCATGCTGTTCCGGCTCCATCAGCGGCACAACTTTCCAGCTACCACTCTCCGCCCTCCTTATATTTACGGCCCAGGCAATCCTTACTACCGCGAAGCTTTTTTCTGGGACCGCATTCGCGACCAACGACAGATTATCGTGCCTAGTGACGGCCGCCGGTTAATGCAGTTTGTGTTTGTGAAGGATCTGGTGCAGGCCTGTATGAGAGCCATGGAAGAACCTGCCGCTGTTGGTCACGCCTTCAATATTGCCAGCCCCAAGCCGCAAACGCAAAATGATATGGTGCAGGCTCTGGCCGATGCTGCCGGCAAAAAGGTGGAAGTTGTCCGTATTCCTCGCGAAAGGATTCTGCGCGCTGGCGGACATCCGCTGGGTCCCCAGCTTTACTTCGGCATCTATTTCGACATGCCTCCCATCACCATGCTGGTGACCAAGGCACAGCGTGTTCTAAAATTCAAACCAACCGACTTTGCCACAGGGATGAAAGAAACCTATAAGTGGTACAAGGCTCACAACCATTTTCCACCGCCAAACTATGCGTTTGAAGATCAGCTGTTGGCCAAGCTTACGGAAATAGCTGCGCGCCCCGTTCACGCCTGATTTCTTTAAGAACCAGATGTTGCACCACGGACGCGCCGCCTTCGTTTTCGTCTTCATAACTGTTTTATTAGACATGCTGGCGCTCGGCATTTCTGTCCCTGTTCTGCCAAAACTTATCATCCTGGAAACGGCAGTTGCAAGCCGTAACCGGCACCCTGTCTGTCCAATTCGTGAAATCCGGGACGGGGCTGCAATTCTTTTGCCAGTCTTCCGTAAGCAGAACATCTTCATTGAATTGCAGCCCCGTCCCGGATTTCGCAGCCCTCCGCACCTTAGTCCCAAGCCGAGCCCCACGATTGAATTTAGAACCGAAAGAGCGCTCACCATTCAGGTGACAGATGGCTTCCACGCAACTGTCGGTGGGTACGGGAGTTGATCTATGGACGGTGCGTTAACTGCCGTTTTTGGGGTTAACGGCCTCAAGCTTCCCAACCGCCAGTGCTTACGTAGCGGATGTAACGCCGCCGGATCAATGTGCGGCGAAGTTCGGCATGCTCGGTGCATCGTTCGGCATTGGCTTTATCCTGGGCCCTGCGCTTGGCCGAGCTTAAGATTGCGGCGGCCCAGAAAGGATAGCGCAGGTCCATGGCTCCCAGTAATCCGCGTACCAAAGCGGGATGTTCAGGTCGAAGCTGTGGCCCGGCGCTGCACACCAGCCAGCAGCAAATTCCCAAAAAAATGACTTGACCCTGTACCTAAGGATTGGGTTTAGGATGTATGTAGAGCGGTATAAGGAGGAAGTCGTTGGGACTCAAGAGCAGCGCGCTGGCCGAACTCGGTGGAGTAAATCTACAGACTATCCGTTTCTACGAGCGTGAAGGACTTCTGCCCATACCGCCACGCTTAAAGTCTGGGTATCGCGTGTTTCCTGAAACCGCTGTGCATCGGGTTCGATTCATCAAGCGCGCGCAGGAACTTGGTTTTTCGCTGAAGGAGGTTCGCGATCTCCTTTCCATTCAAATCGACCCGGCGAAGGATTGCTTGGCCGTCCAGCGGTTGGCCAACGCCAAAGTTGCTGATATCGAGGCGAAGATCTGTCTGCTCCAATCAATGCGGCTTGTGCTCAGTAAACTCGCCGAAGCATGCCCAGGTTGTGGCCCATCAAGCGAATGCCCAATACTGGAGAGCCTTGATGCGGAAGGAGCGCACGCATGAAAGTCGAACTCATCTTCGAGAGCGGTTGTCCGAACATCGTGGATACGCGCGAGAACCTTCTCCGTGCGTTCAGTGAGGCACAGGTTTCACCAAAATGGACTGAATGGGACACCGCGTCTCAGGAAAGCCCAGCTCACGTTCGGAGTTTCGGATCTCCGACGGTGCTTGTGGATGGAAACGATGTCAGTGGGCACTTCCACACCAGTACGAACTGCTGTCGTCTGTATGCCGCAACTGACGGCCGACGAACCGGAGCGCCACCCATAGAGGCAATTCGAGCGGCACTCCTCGCATCAGCGGGCTCACCACCAAGAGCTAGCTGGCGAGGCAGCCTCGCCATCCTTCCAGGCGTTGGCGTGGCGTTGTTGCCAAAGCTTGGCTGTCCCATGTGTTGGCCTGCCTATGCCTCAATTCTTTCCACTTTGGGCCTAAGCTTCCTGCTATCGGAGAGTCACTTGTTCAGCGTCACGCTGCTCTTTCTCGTGATCTCGGTGGGCTCACTCGCCTATCGGGCACAAGAACGCTTCGGTTACGGTCCCGCCCTCGTTGGAGCAGTGGCGTCTGCTGTCGTGTTGCTCGGAAAATTCCGTTTCGAATCGAAGGCGGCGATGTATAGCGGCCTGGCGCTTCTCGCAGCTGGTTCCCTTTGGAATGGCTGGCCGCAAAGATTGGCTCGGCGCAGCACCTGTACGCAGTGCGTTCCTGCTGACGTGAATCTTACAAGTCTGAGTGTAAAGGAGAAGGAATCATGAATCAAGAGATGCGAAGAATTGAAGTGTTTAGCGCCGGATGCCCCGCTTGTGAGGAGACCATACAGCTTGTGCGGTCCCTCGCCTGCTCCTCCTGTGAGATCGAGGTCCACGACATGCATAAGCCAGAGGTTGCAGCGAAAGCAAAGGGCTACGGCGTCAATAGCGTTCCTGCGGTTGTCATAAACGGCAAACTCGCAGGATGCTGCTCAGGACGCGGAGTCGATGCCGCTACGCTGCGCCGCGAAGGCTTAGGGGTAACCGGCTAAGACTGCTGGAAACGGCTGTTGCATACTCAATAAACCTAGAAACGGCAAGCTGGCACAAGCTACGGGACTTCGATGAAATCCTATTTTGCCACATGCGAGGTATGCCCCATGCGCACTGCCTGCCTCCCGTGTCCCCATTGGGGCCCTTTTCAAGCACCTCAGTCTCAACCTTATGGATGACCCAATATTGATGCGGATTCCGGGCTTCCGCAATATTTCATTCCGCGCAGAAAACGATATTTTCGACCGGATCAATCCACTAGACAATTTTGGCGAATTGCACCTCTTAAGTTATTACAAAGGAATGATGTTGAGCCTATTTCGGCCCGGTGCCAATCAAACCCCATTCCGAGGTCGAAGAAATAATTTCTTGAGCTCGGAATGGCCAATTTTCTTCGTCGGAATCCGCAATTGCGTAGCTCCCGCACGGAAAGTGAATGTTTTGCGGCTATTTTGTTGGTCAGTTCTTCTCAACTGCCGTTCTTGGGTTCAAAAGCCCAGTTGCACCCGGCAGGTCTGGATACTAAATGGCAAATCCGCCACCGTCCGCGGAGAACGGACGAATAGGGAACGCGTAAGAATACCTACAAGCATTCAAGAAAGGCGATCCACAATACTTCGCTAACTCAATTTGCCCTCTTTTCAAGAGCTTGCAAAAACTCGGCAGGGTGCGCTTACAAAACCAGTGAGACTCTATATTCAGGAAGACAAATTGCTGCCAACTATCCAAAACATTAAGTCTTCCAGGCGATTGAATCCTCTGGAGTTCAAAATAACGAAACGAACCCAATTTCCCCTGTCGAACCGAATGGCTTCCGCTAAGTTTAAGTTATTAAAATAGTTATCGCAAATAAAACTCCGAACCCAGGCAACCAGTTACCGAAACCCACCCACCCCACCATTCGCCCATGAAAATTAGAGGGTATACCTTACCCACAAAATTTTCCCTATCTATGAAACGCATTGTGGTAAGTTTGTTGTTAGCTCCATTACTGGCCATCGCTATTCAGCCGTATCGCTATGAATTCAGTGTGGATGCGATGGGACAACCACCTCCCGGCCCGTAGCACTGACATCCGCAAAATGGACAAAGTGAACGCGGATTGGGGGATCTCCAGAAGCCCAAAAGCTTGGACCGCGTGCTTTCAAATACTATCTTGAAAGCCATTTGAAGCCAGTTAGGTCTACTGGTTTCCTTGCGGGGACTACAGAAGTTGACCAGGAGTTGCGCCGTCGATCTCATGATGGAGATTTTGAAGCTGAAAGGCATTTTTCTTGGCCCCCGTGGGGTGGTCAACCGTAAACCGAAACATTTTCGCGTCTTCATTTTTGAAGACCTTCAAGGAGAAGTTGCATGCGTGTGGCGCCAATGAGCAGCCGCTTTCTCGATGCCTGCCGCCGTCGGCCGACCGATGTCCGCCCTGTATGGTTCATGAGGCAAGCCGGCCGGTACCTAAAGCCCTATCGGGAAATTCGAGCAAAAAACTCCATTCTGGATATCTGTAAGCGACCCGATTTGGCTGCCCAAGTTACTCTGCAGCCAATCGAAATTCTGGACGTCGATGCGGCCATCATTTTTGCTGACCTCCTTCTCCCCGTTGAACCAATGGGCCTGAAGCTGGAATTCCGCGCGGGCGAAGGTCCGCACATCGACAACCCGATTCGCACCTCAAGCGATGTCGATTCCTTGTCCATATCAAATACAGACGACCTGGGCTACGTCGGCGAATCCATCAAACTCGTGTCCTCCGCCCTCGCCGGTAAAGTTCCCATCATCGGTTTTGTCGGCGCGCCATTCACTTTGGCGAGTTACATGATTGAAGGCGGACCTTCGAAAACGTTTCTGAAAACCAAGCAGTTGATGTACAGGGACGAAACGCTGTGGCGTCGCTTGATGGGCAAAATCGTGGACGTCCTAGGTCCCTTCGCCATCATGCAGGTGGCCAGTGGTGCTCGCGCCATTCAAGTGTTCGATAGTTGGGTTGGCGCACTTGGACCCGATGATTACGTCCGCTACGTTGCACCCTACTCTCGCGCTTTAATTGAACGAATTCGATCCACTGGTGTTCCCACCATTCACTTTGGCACCGGTGCAGCAGGCTTCTTTAAGGAACTGCACGCAGCCGGCGGCGATGTTATGGGTGTGGATTGGCGCACCAACATTGACCAGGCTTGGATGGATATCAGCTACCGTTCCGCAGTTCAGGGCAACCTGGATCCAGCCGCGTTGTTTGCGCCTCTGCCGGAATTGAAAGCAAAAGTCCATGAGTTGCTCAAACGCACGGGCACACGCCCCGGGCACATTATCAATCTGGGTCATGGCATACTGCCTGAAACCCCCGTGGACAACGTGCGAGCGATGGTTGATTTCGTTCGCGAATTCAAACCCTGATACCGGTAGCCATTATCGGAGGCGGCATCACTGGCCTGAGTGCCGCCTACTACCTCTCGAAGGCCGGACAATCGGCAATTCTGTACGAAAAATCCCCTTGTCTTGGTGGAGTCATTCAGACAAACTCCGTCGGCGGTTGCCTTGTAGAGGGCGGTCCTGATAGTTTCCTTTCCGCAAAACCAGCTGCTCTTGATTTGATCCGCGACTTAGGCATGGAATCCGAAGTTATCGGTTCCAATGACCACTTACGCATCACTTACATGGTGCGTCACGGCAATCTAGTCCCTATGCCCGATGGCCTGATGATGATGGTTCCAACCAAAATCTGGCCCATGGTCCGCACGCCGCTCGTAGGCTGGGGCACCAAGATCCGCATGGGTCTTGAGTTCTTCCGCAAACCAGGACCCGTGCCCGAACGTTCCGTGGCTGAAATGATTCGCGATCACTACGGGCAGGAAACGGTGGACTATTTAGCCGAGCCGCTACTTGCTGGCGTGTATGGAGGCGACCCCGAACAGTTAAGTGCCGATGCTGTATTGCAGCAGTTTGTTGAATTGGAAAAGAAGTACGGCAGCCTAACCAAAGGCGTCTTGGCCCGTCGCGCCGCCGCACCACCTGCTGCAACGGGTACGCTTTTTCGAACATTAAAGAATGGTCTGGGCACGCTGACAACCGCTATCGAAAGGGCAATCGCAGGCAAGGTGGAGGTGCGTCATCAAGCCGTTAATTCCATCACTCAGACACCCGGCGGCTATCTTATAAAGACGAGCCTCGGTGAGCAATTAGTAAGTAAAATAATCATTGCCACACCCGCCTGGCAAGCAGCCGAGTTACTCGGGGGTATGGCTCCTCAAGTGGCTGAGGGGCTTAAATCAATTGGCTATAACTCCTCCATCACCATTGGATTGGTTTACGACCGCAGCGCAATCACGCACCCTTTGAATGGCTTTGGATTTCTGATTCCAGCCAAAGAAAGGAAGCGCATGGCTGCCTGCACTTGGGTAGGGACAAAATTCGCTCACCGAGTGCCGGCCGACAAAGTCCTGCTGCGTTGCTTCGTCGGTGGCGCCCCTGATATTGGGGATGACCAACTGATCCTTGAAGTGCGCAATGAGTTAAAAAACTTGATGGCAATCAATGCCATACCGGCGGCGCAATCCATCACTCGCTGGAACCGCGCCATGGCGCAATATGTGGTGGGTCATAAATCGAAAATCGAGGGAATTCAAACTGCCTTGAAGCCGTTCCCAGGTATCCATTTGGCAGGCAACGCCTACGAGGGTATCGGGATTCCCGATTGCATTCGCATGGGGAAAGCCGCAGCGGAACATTGCTATTAGCCTCATCCGTGCCAATCCCACAGCGAGATACAATTGAACTGGACAACCTATGAACTTTACAAGACGGGACTTGGGAAAGCTAGCCATGGCCGCGCTCCCCACTGCGGGCCTTTCGGCCAAACCTAATTCGAAATTTGGTGGCGTGCAGATTGGTATTAATGCTCCATACAGTTTTCGTGGCATGCCTGGAACTGCGGATGATGTTCTGAAATACATGACGGAACTGAATCTGAATGCTGTTGAACTGCGCACTCAACCAGTGGAAGCGTTTTTGGATGCTCCAAAAATCCCAGGCGCAGAGAATGGACGAATCCGCGGCAAAGCTACGCCGGAACAGCAGACTGCCATGGAGCTTTTGAATAAATGGCGCTTGAGTCTTTCCATGGACAAGGTGAAGAGTTTCCGGAAGAAGTATGAAGATGCCGGAGTGCTGATTCAAATCGTGAAGGTAGATGGTATCGACACCATGCCGGACGACGTGGTGGATTACTTCTTTACATTGGTGAAGACGCTGGGGGCCAAAGCACTTTCCTGCGAAATTCCGCTGAGTAGAACCAAATGGCTGGGCGAGCACGCTGCGCGGCACAAAGTTATGGTGGGTTACCATGGCCATGCCAACATGCACAATGCTGAAGCATTCGCCAAGCCGGAAAGCTGGGAACAGGCCATGTCCTATTCCAAATATAACGGCATTAATCTGGACATTGGCCACTTCATCGCCGGCAACAATGTTTCACCCATTGAGTTCCTTAGGAAGCACCACAGCCGAGTCACGCATATTCATTTGAAGGACCGGAAAATGCAGGATGGTCCTAATTTTGCATGGGGCCAAGGAGAGACACCTATCGTTGAAGTTCTCCAAATGATGCGCAAGGAAAAGTATCCATTCCAGGCCACCATTGAGTTTGAATACAAAACTCCTGACGGCTCAACTGTACTGCAAGAGATCGGTAAGTGCGTCGAGTTTTGTAAGAAAGCCTTGGCGTAAAAAGTACTGGAACTATCAATTATCAGACAAACTCGGGAAACTCAAAGGTTGCTGAGTATATCCCTCAAGACGTCGGATTTATTCCTTTCAATGTATCGTTGCAGCATTTATCTTGTTGGTTAAGAAAAGAAAACTTAATTCTTTTGATTAATGTTAAGGCAGCATTAAAACCAAAGTGGCGAAGGGAAAGTGCCACCAATTCAAGTACTAAGCCTTTAGGTTAGTTCTTACGCATGATTGTCCGCCGAACCCCAACTCCATATACTCTACTTGGGCCAGAGCCAAGAATTTGAAATAGGAGTAATAATTCATGTGGAGTAATAAATTCGAGACGTCGGTGGCAAAGCTGATTGCCACTGTAATTTGCGGAACTGGCCTGATCTCTGTGCCAGCCATCGCTCAAACGCAATTGATTAATAACGGTGGATTTGAATCTGGTGGACTTGCTGGATGGACGGTATTCGATCAGGCAGGCGGGAGCGGTAGTTTCTTTGCCACTACAGGCACCGGTTCTCCAGGCGGGGGCGCCGGCGGGGCCGGTTGCGTTCCGACGGTGGGTCCGAAAACGGGTACTTTCTACGCTGGTTCCGCACAATCCGGCCCAGGAACCCACGCGCTGCTACAGACCTTCACGGTTTCTCCTGCTGCGGTGGGAGCCAGGAAAATCGTTCTAGAATTTGACATGTTTATTAACAACTGCGACGGTGGCTTTATTAACCCAGCAGGTCTTGACTATACAGTCGTTCCTAACGAGCACGCCCGGGTGGATCTGCTTTCGGCAACAGGGACGCCGCTGACCACAACCGTTGGAGTTCTCCGCAATTTCTACATTGGAAATGATGGACTGACTGCGACCAGCCGTCCGTACATTCACTATACCTTCGATATTTCCAACGATGTAGGTGCCGGTGGAACATTCCAGATCCGGTTCGCAGAAGTGGATAACCAGAGCTTCTTCACCCAGGGCGTTGACAACGTAAGCATCCTGGTTACGGATCTTAACGTGTTCCAGGTTCGCTATGCGGCTAACCTGACCGGTGGAGATTCTGTAATCAATCTCACCAATACCGGCGCTAATGGCGCTTCTCTGAATGGACCTGGATTCGGCGGAGCCGCTGGAAACATCTGCGTGAACGTTTATGCGTTCTCTCCGGATGAACAGTTGGTTTCCTGCTGTTCCTGCCTGATCACGCCCAACGGATTGGCTTCGCTTTCCGTAAATAGTGATTTGATCAGCAACACGCTCACCGGTGTAAGGCCTAACTCGGTGGTGGTGAAATTGGTAAACACCGGCGCAGGGGATCGCTTTACAGGTACATCTTGCACCAATAGTGCGGCAGTGGCCGGTACAGCCGCCTTCCCATTGGCTGCTGGAATGCTTGGTTTCGGCACCACGATTCATGCGGCTCCTGTTGCAGGCACGTTCGGAGTTACCGAAACTCCATTCTTGAGTGCGACCTTAAGCACGCAGGAACTGGCCAGCATCACCAACCGTTGCGCAAACATCATTGGCAATGGCAGCACGTTCGGCATCTGCCGTTCCTGCCGGGTTGGTGGTTTAGTTTCGGGCCGGTAGTATATAAGCTGTTTAATCAAAATGGCGGAGCCTCAGGGCTTCGCCATTTTGTTTTGCTACCCGCGCGACCGCAACATGCGCAGGGCATTAAATGTGACACACAGCGTCGCACCCATATCCGCAATAATCGCCAGCCATAGCGTCTTAATCCCAAACGCCACAAGAACCAGGAAGATCAGTTTAGTGGCCAACGCCAAAGTAACGTTCTGCAAAACAATGCTCCGAGCTTTGCGGGCATGCCGTAATAGGAATGGCAGTCGACGAATGTCGCCGCTTGTTAGAACAATATCAGCCGCCTCAGCCGCCATGTCTGTTCCCTGATGCGCCACAGCAATACCAACATGGGCTGAAGCCATTGCTTCGGCATCGTTCACTCCATCGCCCACCATGCCAGTCCGAGCACCTTGTGCCTCAAGACTTTTTACGAAAGCGGCTTTTTCTGCAGGGAGGATTTCGGAGTGAACTTCCTCGATCCCCAACTGGCTAGCTATTGCGGCTGCTACTTCCTTCCTGTCGCCGGTGAGCATAAGCATGCGGCCAATACCCAACTGACGTAACTCATCTAAGATCGCTTTGGCTTCGACACGAGGAGCGTCTTCAAGGACTACACGAACTAGTAAGTCATTGCCGGATCCAAGAAAGACTTCAACGGCAGAGCCGCCATCTACAGTCACACCGCGTTCGCGGGCCATCCGCACGCTGCCTAGCCAGAACTTGCGGCCACGGACAATAGCTTCAACACCGCGGCCGGCGTCGGCATAGAATTCAGTCACCGTCGGGAAGAAGCGCACTTCCTGCCGCACATGCCGCAGAATGGATTGGGCTATGGGATGTTCGCTGTGCTGTTCCAACGCCCCCAAAGTCTCAAACCCTTCCTTGTGGGTGAAGCCGTTGTGCATGGTGATGGATTTCACCTCCGGCACGCCCCCAGTGAGCACTCCCGTTTTGTCAAAAGCCAAAGTGCGGATTTGCGCGGCTTGTTCCAGGAACACTCCACCCTTGATCAGCACGCCTTGCCGAGCCGCTGAGGCTAGCGCGGCCACCATGGTAACCGGCGTTGAAATCACTAACGCGCAAGGGCAGGAAATCAGCAGAATCACCATGCCTGTATAAAACCATTCACTCCAGGCGGCACCCATGAATAACGGCGGAATGACAGCGACCAAAAGCGCCAGCACCATCACCACTGGCGTGTAGATGCGGGCGAAGCGTTCCACAAACTGCTCTGCAACAGCCCGACGCTGCTGCGATTCTTCCACCATCCGCAAGGTCCGTGAAAGGGTGGAGTCCTGATATAGGCGAGTGATTTTCAAATCCAGCATGCCGTCCATATTCATGGTTCCGGCGTACACTTTGCTGCCTGGCTCCTTCAGCACCGCCACCGATTCACCGGTGAGGAACGATTGGTTCACACTGGAAATTCCTTCCACAACGTCGCCGTCAAAAGGGATGGTATCGCCAGGACGAACGCGCGCGGTCTCGCCCAACTTCACGTCGGCTACAGGCATTTTATGTTCATGATCTTTGTGAAGGATCACTGCTTCTTTCGGCGATTCCCCAAGTAGGGAGCTAATCGCGCTGCGGGCTTTCTGCATGCTGTAGGCTTCCAGCAGGTTGGCCAAAGCGAACAGGAACGCAACAGTGGCCCCTTCCATCCATTCGCCTAAGAACGAGGCGCCGAAGATGGACAGCAACATCAAAGCGCTCATATCCGGTCTTAGAATAGCCAGCGACTTAAGTGCTTTTTCAAGCGATGGTGCAGCGCCCAAAATCATGGCGGCCACAAAGCACAGCAAGGCGTTGAGGGGCATGGCCTCAGAATGATGTTCGTGAGCAAGCAGGCTGAGCGAAAAGCGACCTTCGTGCCAGGCAATCAGCAGGACGCCCGCCAGTAAGGCGATGCCGCTTCCAATGGCCAGAATGCGGCGGGAATGAATTAGCCAGAATGAGGTTTGAATTTCCGGCTTCGCGTCCCAGGCAACGGCCTTCATACCCAGACCGGCAACTGCGGTTTGAATGGCACCGGGGGCCATGCGGTCGAGGTCGAACTCCACGGTCATCTTGCCGTTCATCACGTCGAAACCGAGGTCGTAAATACCAGTCACTCCGCCCAAGGCTCGCCGCAGTTGCGACACTTCTTCGGCGCAGTCCATGCCTTGTATTCGATAGATCTCTTTCTGGTTAGCCATTCAGTCAGTGTTATCCTTATTGTAGAAGAGAAGGCATTTTCATGCGTAATCATCATAAATTTCATGAACTGCATTCTCACGTCCACGGCGAAGGCTGTGGTCACACAGCGATCAAACATGGGGACCATACGGATTATCTTCACGACGGTCATTTGCACAGCCCGCATGGGGACCACTTTGACGAGTGCTTGATCGAAGTTTCAGATAGTAATCCTAACCACTGTGCTCCCCACACTTGCAACGGACATACCGCAAACCACGTGCATGGCGAAGGCTGCGGGCATGAAGCGGTGCCACACGGGGATCATGTGGATTACTTAGTGCACGGCCACTTGCACCAGCCCCATAATGGGCATTGCGACGATCACGGGCCGCTTGTAATTCTATAAATCCGAACAGCAGGCTAAGCGGTTTTGATACGATAGCGCCCATGAAGCAATTCCTGTTCTTATCATTCGCAATAGCCACCGCCGCCCTCGCTGAAACGAAAGTATTTTCCGGGTTCACATTAATTGATGGTAACGGAGGGGCTCCGGTTGCAAACGCCGCCATAATTGTTTCTGACGGCAAAATCACCTGGACCGGTACTAAGGCAGGATTAAAAGTCCCCGGGGGTGCGGAGGCTATAGACCTTAGTGGAAAATTCGTAATGCCCGGTATCATCAACCTGCATAGCCATTTGGCCAATACCAAGGGGCTGGTGCAGGATGCCAAGAACTTTACGCGCGAAAATCTGGCCGCCAATTTGCACACTTATGCAACTTATGGCGTGACCACTGTTTTAAGCATGGGTGCGGATCAGCCGTTGGTATTCGACGTCCGCGCGGAGCAGCGTGCCGGACGCGCGACAACCACCCGCATCTTCACCGCTGGGCGCGGCTTCACTGGCAAAGAAGGCTACCCCACCAAGGCCCCTGGAATGAAAGGGATTCCCTACGAAATCACTGAGGAGAAGCAGGCTGCGCAGTTTGTAGGGGAGCAGGCGGCCAAGGGTGTGGACATCATCAAGATTTGGGTGGACGACCATCTTGGAAAGGAGCCCAAGATCCAGCTGAACCTTTCCAGAGCCATTATCAATGAGGCGCAAAAACGTGGACTGCGAGTGGCGGCCCATGTTTTTGCTTTGAGTGATGCTAAGAGTTTAGTAAGTGCCGGACTAAGTGGCCTGGCCCATTCGGTGCGCGATAAAGACGTGGATCAGGAATTGATTGACCTGATGAAGAAGAAAGGGGCCTGGCAAATGGCGGCTACCTTTACGCGGGAACTTTCGGTATTCGCCTATACGAAAGACGCTCCGTTTCTGCACGACCCTTTTTTCACGAAAGGCACAACTCCCGCAGTATTGGCGACGTTGGCCAGTAAGGAGTTTCAAGGCAAACAGGATCACGAAGCGGAGCTATACAGAGGGTTTTTGAAGACTGCGCAGAGGAATTTAAAGAAGCTGGCGGATGCTGGAGTAAAGTGGGGCTTTGGAACAGATACTGGGCCTCCTGGAAGATTTCCAGGTTTTTTTGAACATCTGGAAATGGAGTTGATGGCCGAAGCCGGGTTCACTCCAATGCAGATTATTAGTTCCTTTAGTAAGCAGAATGCTGAGTATCTTGGAGTAGGGAAGACGCAAGGGACGCTGACTATGGGTAAGTGGGCCGATATGGTGGTGCTTAGTAAGAATCCAGTGGTGGATATCAAGAACTCAAGGATGATTGATAGTGTTTGGATTGCTGGGGGTTTGGTGAAGTAGTTCTCAATCCAGCGGATGAAGGCGCAACTCAGTCATTGGAAAGTCTTTCCCATTCGCGGTAACCAGAATCAAATCATGAGTTATTGCGGTTGCTGCGATCATCATGTCTGGCAGAGAGAAAGTTTGCCCTCTTGTGGCCCAGCCGTTCTTCAGCAAACCCGCCTCCCGTCCAATTTCAGTCGTCACTGGGTAATGATGAAACGCTGACAATAATTCTTCCGTCCGCACCCTCTCGTGCTCTTTCATTCCGGCGTATAACTCCGCTACAGTAACCGCTGAACATCCCAAAGAGCCGTCTGCAAAAACCAGCCCACTGAGTAACTCCCAGCGCCCTCTTTTTCTACGTAAGGCATCAATAAGAATGTTGGTATCTAAAAGGTAACCAGGCATCAATCAATGTCGAGTTTTAGCAATCGCGATTCGGATTCCTGGCGCATTTGCCGGACCCATTCATCAGCACCTTGCTTTAATTCGGGATGGTCTTCATTCTTCCAAATTGCTTCTTTGCTCTCAAAGATTTTGATAAGCCGTTTGCGTTGAACCTCTCGTTGTAGAACTTCAACTGCAAACTTACTGCGGTGGCCTGGACCCGCGAGTTGGTCCAACTCTGCAGCAAGTTGCTGAGGGATTTGGATAATGGCTCGTTGACGTGACATGGGCACTTTTACAGTACACCATGTCGCCATCCAATTGTGCATCCATTTTGGAATCTAGTCGCACCCACTGCGAAATCGGGACGCGCCGGGCTGATAGATTAAGGTGGCTAAGATTCTGATCGGGGCGCGTTTATGCTGAAAAGGGTTTGCCAAAGGTCACAGTTTACGATACAGTACTCCTAAAAGGAGCGTCTCCCCATGAACCTTACTGCGAAAATGTTTCGCGTATCATTGTTTGCTTTACTACTCCAGCCCGCCTTTTCGCAAGTGCGATCAGGCACTTTGGTAGGATCCGTAATGGACCCATCAGGGGCCCCAGTGGTAGATGTAGAAGTTACTATTCTTGAAACTCTTACCAACGCCAGCCAAAGCCTGCGAACGAATTCGGCAGGCGAATTTAACGTCCCGTATTTGGCTTATGGAACTTATAATGTTTCGGCCAAGAAGCTCGGCTTTAAGCAAGTGAGTCGCACCGGCATCGGGCTGACAACGAATCAAACTGTCCGCGTGGATTTGAGGCTGGAAGTAGGGGCGGTGGAGACATCGGTTACTATATCCGCAGCTGCGGTTGAATTGCAAACTGAGAGTTCGCGAGTTACGAATACGGTTACGGAAGAAGTGATTCGAGCCATTCCAAACATCAACAATAACCCATTGAACTACGCGACCCTAACCCAGGGAGTTACGTCTCGACAATCGATGAATAACTCACAATCGGCTTTAAGCTTCGGGATTGGAACAGACGCACGGCGAGCCATGTCTAACTTTTCTGTGAATGGTGGAAATTCCTTCACTAGCGACATTCAGATGGATGGCGTTTCGATTCAAGCGTCGGCATGGAACGAAGTGGCGATTCTACCGAATACCGAAGGGATTCAAGAAGTAAAGACGAACATCAACAACATGAGCGCCGAGTATGGACGCTCTCAGGGTACAGTGGTCTTCACCAGTAAGAGCGGCACTAACCAGTATCACGGTTCCGGCCAATTCCGGCTGAGGAACGAGGCGTTGAATGCCAACTCCTTTAGCAACAATGCACAGGGAATCACCCGAGCGCCTTTCAAAGTGAAAAACTTTTCAGGGACGATCGGTGGACCTGTTCGCATTCCCAAACTATATAACGGCACAGACAAGACATTCTTTTTTGTGAGTTACGAAGGGATGCGTTTCAACAATGCGTTGGATTATTTGCGAACAGTGCCAACTGCGGCTGAAAAGCGCGGTGATTTTTCACAAACACGGACAACGGTTACCGGTCAGTATTTGCCGGTGACAGTGTTTGATCCTTTTACTGTGAACAGCGTTGGCGTGAATCAATGGCAGCGGGTTCAGTTTCCCAACGCTATTTTGCCGCCCAGTCGAATTAACGCGGCTCAAAGCAAGCTGATCAATGAATTTCCCGGCGCGAATCGAACGCCGCAGGACCCCTTGTTGAACACGAATAACTTCTACAACAGAGCGATTCGGGCGTTTGTGCGAAATAGCACGAACGCGCGATTTGATCATCGGCTGTCCAAGCACTCTATTTACTTTACTGGAGGCGGCAACCTTGGATCCATCGACAGCCCTAATGGTTGGGGATCACAGACCAAGGCATTCATTCAACAGGGAGGCTTTATTGGGGCCGTGAATGGGGACCGGAATTATTACGGTTCATTGGGGGATACGTGGATCCTTACGCCGACGTTGGTAGCCGATTTGCGAATCGGTTTGACACGCGTGGCTGCCGACAACCGTGCAAGCACTTTTAGCGATTTGGACTACTCTCAGTTCGGCGTACCGTCAAGTTGGTCCAGCGCCATTGGGTTGGCTGGAGCATATCCCGAAGCCACCGGTTTCGGTGGTGGATGGAGTTCCATCGCAGCCCTCAATCAGACGGCATATTTGGCCAAGATTGAGCGGCAGACTAATTGGAATGTGGTTTACTCGTTGACCAAGACTGCCGGCAAATTCACCCATAAGTGGGGTGGCGAGTTCCGCAACTACCTTTCCAACTACACGGATGCCCGCGGTAGCTACAATCTGCTGAGTGGTTCCAATTTCACTTCCGGCAACATCTTAGGACCGACGGGGAACAACATTAACAATCTCACGGCGCAACTGAATGGCAGTGGTCTGGCGAGTTCGTTGCTTGGTGCGGGATCCATCGCGGCAGGTGAAAATGCGGTGCTAATGGCGCTTTCGGCAAAGTATTTTGCGCTGTATGGTCAAAGCGATTGGCGCGTGAATAATCGGCTGACCTTGAATCTGGGTCTGCGGTGGGACTTGCAGCCTTCACCGACAGAACGATACAACCGTTTGAGTTCGTTAAGCTATCGACAAAGGACGGCCGGGACTCAAGGCGGGCTTTATTTCCCCGGTGCGGGAGGTAACGACCGGCACCTATATGAGACAAACTACAAAGACTTCGGTCCACGTTTGGGCTTGGCTTACCGCGTAGGCAGCAACATGGTTGTCCGAGCCGGGGCAGGGGTTAACTTCCTACCATCAAACACAGGATATTACGGCGGCCCCTACTACTATGGCAATCAGAACTTTGCCCCAGTGCTGAGTGCGCCGAACGCCTTGCAGTACGGCGCAAATCCTCAAGCGGTACTGCTAGCTCCCTTCAATCAAGTGAATACATTAATTCCCACAATCGGGGCCAACGGAAATGCGCCCCAATACTATGGAGCCGGGGGCAACGAACCTCGCTTTGATCGCGACACCTTTAATAATTCAAAGGTATACCAGTGGAACTTCTTTGTTGAGCGTAAGCTTGGCAAGGACTATCAGATGAATTTAGGCTACACGGGCAGCCGTGGGCAGAACCTCCTGATTGGGCGTTTTTCAGCCAACACAGAGCAACTACTTCCACAACCATTACTTGATTCCTGGCGATCCACCTACATTGCCACCAACGGAAATAATCCGGCTACACAGTTGACACCGAACCCTTTTAACCCAACCGGTACAATTCTATACAATGGCAATCTTCGCAATCCGAATATACCTTTGCGCGAGGCCTTGTTTCCCTATCCATTGCTAACAGGCAATTTAGTGGGCACCATGGTTGGTTTCTCCACGTATAACGCGTTCATGGGCAGCATTCAGAGATCCTATTCAAACGGCTTACTCTTCAATGTTCACTACACATTCTCGAAGTCAATTGAAATGTCAAACCCGGAGTTGCAAAACAACAACTTCGGCGAAAACGGCGGTTTCAATGCCGGCAACACTGACCGGCGGAACTATAAGAACAGCTACAATATTTCTTCAAACGATATTCCGCATCGTATGGTGAGCACGGTGGTTTACCAATTGCCGCTTGGCAAGGGTAAGCAGGTTGATATTCAGAACAGGTTCATCAATGCGATTGCTGGTGGCTGGCAATTGGGTAATGTGCTGATCCTTCAGAGCGGTCAACCTCAGCAGGGCTTTGCAGGCTGCAACTCGCTGAATGGTTTGTGCGACCGCATTCCAGGTGTGGATATTGAATTGCCAAAAACTTTGCAGAAATGGTATGACTCACCTAACGCCTTGGACCGGACAGTTACACTGCCCAGCGGGCGGCAGATTACCCCTGGCCGATTCACATACTTGAAGTACAATCCCGATGCATTCTCCGGTCGAACAGTCACTCTAGCAAATGGCAACTTGGCCCCGGACATCTACTGGTACGGAACCTCGGCCCTGCGTTATGGCGATTTCCGAGGGGCAACTTACTACAACCACAATGTCAGCCTTCAGAAGGATTTTAGAGTTCGAGAAAAAATTCAAATGCTGTTTTCTGCTGAAGCCACGAATCTCTGGAACAGAGCGCAGTTTACAGGCAGTGTGAACGCGGGGTCTGGCAATATCTTCACAGCAGCGAACCCCGCACGTGGTGTAAAACCGGGCAACATTCAGAATGAGAGCTTCGGCACTTATGGCTTGGGCACTCTGGATCCACGTCAGGTAGAGTTGCGCCTGCGCGTGCGCTTTTAGTTAGCGCAAAGGGCCCGGCGGCCACCAAACGAACCAGGAACTAAGGAAATTTACGCGGCCGCCGGAGCTCCGTTTTGCGCGAGTTCTTCAAAAGAACCTAAACGGCGCCTTGCTTGACCCGGGGAAGCACAATTTTGCGTTTCTCCAGGTCAGGGCTTGGGCGGAAAAAGATCGCGGTATGCCCTACCATGGAAACTTGTACGGCCTTGGTTTGATCCTGTATCTGTTTTGAGATTTCTTTGCGCTCCTCTTGCAGATTGGTGAAGCGCACCTTTATCAATTCGTGATTAAGTAGTGCTTGTTCCAAACTAGTCAGGAAATTGGGCGTAAGTCCCAGTTTTCCCAAATGAATGGTGGCTGGCATATTGTGGGCTAAGCCACGCAGAAACTTGCGTTGCGGGTTGGTAAGAGGGCCGGGCATAATCCACTTTATGGTCTCATGACTTGCTGTTTCCGCGCACCCCCACATTCGCCGGGGACTTGAGGTTTCTATTTTGCTATTTCTTCCAGCAGCATTGCCTGATAACCAATGTGAAATCCCAGTTTCTCGAAATTGCGTTGGGACACTGTTCCGGGGGAAACACGGGCCATCACCATCTTGATTCCGTTTTGAGCGGCGATGGCCATGCGGCTTTCAATCAACGCTTTTTGGATTCCTAAATTCCGGTACTCAGGCAGCGTGCAAGCAGCGTTCAATGTTGCCAGGTTTTCAAACATTGTAAGTATCCCGACCCCAGTCACGTGGCCGTCTACCCAGGCACCTATCACCTGACTCCCTTTCGCGTGAAACAAGGTCCGGCCTAAACGCTCGGATTCAGGGTCCAACTTACCGTCACAATACCCGCAGGAAAAGGCGTCCATCCACGTGGCTTCGCTTTTGATTACATCAATATCCAAACCTGGAATCTTGGTGAACGGGCGGCTTGTGCTCAATTTCCGGGCCATCATAAAAGTGAAGTCGGATGCCTTGAATTGCTTTCCGGCAAAACATTCAAATAGCGAAGGGTGAGTGAAAGATGTGACTCGAATGCGGAGTGGCATCCCGCGATCCTGGAAATATTGGCGCAGCAATGCAAGGTCTTCGGGCCTGACAGGTTCTGTGATTCCCAAACCTATTAATTGCGTAAAGGGTGATGTAGAAGAAACAAAAATTACCGCTCCGCCACATAATTCAAAGTATTCGGATTTTGATTCCGGATAAAGGTGTTGATATGATTCGCAAATGCATTTGGCATAAGCCAACGACGCGCGCACTACCTCCGACGCCGTTTCAGGATCTGGGAAATAAGCGGGTTCCTTAGTGCAGGACACGCCTGCCGCAGGAAGACCCACAGGAGCCAGCTCAGTAGTAACTAACATGTTTGCTTACCCTAGCTATCGGCAGGGGTAGCCTCGAAAATAAGGTAGTATGAGGAAAAATTTCCAGTTTAGGGCAATCTGGCCAGCATCTGGCCGTGCATCGCGGTGCTATAAAGAACAGAAGCCACGACAATTGCTGCTTGCCTTAAATCCTCTGGAATAAGGTGTTCGTAGGTATCCATATTGGTGTGGTGCGTTTGGGTTTCGTAGTTCAAGGGGTCCTGCTTGAACGAGGGAGCAGGAATGCCGGCTTGTTCAAACGAAGCGCAATCCCCTCCGCAATCTTTGCGCTCGGCAACCATAGATACACCCAAGTCTTTAAGCGGCTCCAGCCACTTGCGAAAGATGGGAACTAAAAGAGGGTTTCCGGTGCTTACTCCACGGATTTTGCCTCCGCCTGCATCCAATGTATAGGCGGCCGAAATGCGCGAATGCAGGGGCTTGGGTACAGAGGGGCCATCCACTTTGCGCAAAAAGTTCGGCAGTCCAATTTGACTTCGATCCTGCGATAAAGGCACAAGCGCCACATGCCTTTTGACATACTCGCGCGATCCAAGAGCCCCTTGCTCCTCGCCAGTCCATAGTGCAAGTCGGATTGTTCGCCGCGGGGCAATCCCGGTTGCCCGAAGTATCCGCATTGCCTCCATGGCAATAATCACCCCCGCTCCGTCATCGGTCGCCCCCGTTCCAGCGCTCCAACTATCGAGGTGTGCCATAACCAGAACTAATTCGTCCTTCAACACAGGATCCACGCCAGGAATATCTGCGAACACATTAAACGCTTCTTTATCCTGCTGGCCCAAAACTGTGTCTACATTCAATTCGAGACGCACAGGAATTCCGCGTTGCAACAAGCGTGACAGACGGCCGTAATGTTCCAACGCTATAACAACCAGCGGTACTTTCATCGCACTTTCTTTCCTATAAACGAACCAACCAAACGTGTAGTTTGTGTCCACAGAAATGGTTCCGCCACTATGTCCGCCTTTTGCGTTATTCCCGCTGGGAACGATCACAGCTGCAACCCCTTCGGAGGCGAAGAACCTGCCGGCTTTTTCCATCTGGTCAAATTGAAGAGCAACGTTTTGGGTTGCTCCGCTGCCGGAGGATTCAACCGGACCAGCGGCAAAGGTACTGAGTTGCTCCGAAGTTAGGCGTTCGAATAGGGGTTGCTCAATGGGGAGCACTTTGGGAATGGAAGGTGCGCTTCCATAAAGAACAATTTTGCCCTTCAGCTTTCCGCGGTATGGTTCAAAGTCTTTCTCGGTTAGGAATCCTCGAATGGCTACGCAGTCCCCGGAGACGGGCCCATTTGTCGGTGGGGACCAAGGTTCGGCTCGGCTGATCAGTGGCGCGGTATCTGGTTGTGTCATTCTCATCCAAACGTTGCGCTCCTCCCAACTCAACCCGAAGGTGCCCCAACTTTCGGATTTGATATTCGTCAGGCCTGACTCAGTTAGTGACTTGCGGGCCCAGGTGATGGCTTTGTCAAGGTTTGGCGATCCGGTAAGTCGGGGTCCAATGCCGTCCACCAGTTCCGTTGCGTAGTTCATCACTCGCGAGTTTTTCAACCCTGCCTCGCGAATCTTGCCAAGCATTGCGGAGTCCGTGATGGGTTGTCCATGCAGGAAAACACAATTGAGTATTAAGAAAGCAAGGAGCTTCATAGATGATTCCTATGATAGCTCCGAAAATTGTTATCTCTTGAAACTTTAAGGATCGGTTATCATCAAATAGAAGGAAAGCATTGGAGGACACTTTATGAACTACAATCATTCGCAAGAAGCGTCATTTTGGGACAAGCTGACCGGCACCCTGCCCCTTAGCGCAACCCGTTCCGCTGTTATCAAGCAGACTTATATGTTGTTTGGCGTCAGTGTTTTGGCGTCCATGGCCGGCGGCTACATTGGTGCGACTTCAGAAACTATGGTGCGGTTTTTCTCCGGCTGGATGGGCTGGATTGCAGCGATGTTGATCCTGAACTTAGTCCCGCAAATCGCGATGGCAGCGCGGCACAATCCAGTGATGGGAGTCAGTGCGCTGGTTTTTAATGGCTTCGCTTCAGGAATCGCTTTGTCCCCGCTGCTCTATTTCGCAAGTATGGTTGCTCCCAGCATGATTGTGGCGGCATTGGGTATCACCGGGTTTGTGTTTCTGGGCGTGACCACCTACATCATGACTTCGGGCCGAACCTTTTCGGCTCCAAAAGGCCTGATGATGGGTCTTTTCTTCTCTATCATGGGGGCGATGATCCTGAATAGTTTCATGCACATCGGCGTGCTTGGAATCTTGATTAGTGTGGGCATTGGGGCTGTCGGTGTGTGCACGCTGGTCTATTCCACCAGCAATGTGTTGAGCACGCCCGATGCGGATAGCCCAATTCCTGGAGCACTGATGCTTCATGCTGGTGTCTTTAACGTGTTCGTTGCGACGCTGAACATCCTGCTGCGGGTCATGGGTGGCGGTAGCCGAGATTAGTTTTTGAAGTTTTGAAAGGACCGGAGGCTTGGCAACATACCTTGGTATGAAGCCAGCACCGGTCCTTTTCTTTTTAGCAGCCTGCTTGTTGTCACCTGCCCGTTTATGGGCTGACGATGTGGACGCCATTCAGTCTTTAATTCAGTCGCTGAATCAGCACGAAAACCGGGCTTCTTTATTCACTTCAAAAGCGGATATGGGGGACTTTGAACGGCTCTTGAAAATTGATTTTGCGGATGCCGGCAGGCCTTGGTCCGAGGTGACGACTCCTCGTATTCTGGCGACCTCCGTCCAGTTTCACACTCCGCAATTTGCCTTTGTGGAAGGGGTAAAGTCGCAGTATGGCTCCATGATTCCGGCGCGCAAGATTTCGATTTTCTTTGTTCTGAAAAAGCAGGGAGAAACGTGGCGGATTGCTTATTTGAAGATGAATGCCGATTTCCGGATGATTTCTTTTCTTACCGGCATTGCTCCTTAAGAATCAGTGGTTTGCTTATGAACTTGCGTACCGCTCTCGAATAAAACTCTGTTACTATACCTTTAAGTCCGCATTTCCACAGAACTTCGCTTGCAGCTTCTTAACCGATTTCTGATGTCCGTCGTGCTGATTGGCCAGTTGGCCCAGGCTCAAGTAGCCTGGATCGATAAGCCTGTTGCTCGCTGGACGGATTCGGATGCGCGGCTGGTTCTTTCAGAATCACCCTGGTCAAAACAAGTTGAACCTATTCTTAGAAGCGAAGGCCCTCCGGGGGGGATGTGGCCTTGGAATTGGGAGTCCATTGGGTACCATCGGAATTGGCGGTGGTGGAATTGGTATTGGAGGGCCCCGAAGGGGTGGCCGCAGAGGGCGCGGTCCTGGCGGAGGCTGTCTATTGTTAGCTACAAATTCCTCCATTTCAGCCAGCGTCAGGTTTTCGGTTCAGGCTCATCTCGCATTGGAATCACCTTCCCCGTTCAGGCTCATTACTCATTAGATAATTCTTCTTCTTGACTCCCTGTTCGCGTTATGCGAGCATGGCGGAGTGAACGTGATCAGCTCGACGACCATCAAGAGGTACGCGGCTCTTCACACGGACGCGTCCGAAGAACTATTTCGGTGGAACAAGGCGGCCAGCCATGCCCTTTGGCGGGACATCCATGAGGTTCGCCTGCACTTTCCGGATGCCGACCAGTACAAGTCGCTGTTGATTTTCAACATCCGGCATAACTACTACCGCCTGATAGTAAAGGTTGACTATCGGGCAAAGCTTCTGATGGTCAAAGAATTCCTCACTCACAAGGAATACACGCGAGGAGGTTGGAAAAAATGGGCGCGCTAGTCATCGATAACAAGAAGTACGCTCGGGTATTGGCGAAAGTCCTGCCGCGAGTGATCGCAACGGGCGAAGAGCATGAACGCATGCTGGCCGAAGTCGAGAAGCTGATGGACAAGGGGGGGCATCGAACTGCGGAAGAAGACGCCGCCCTTGATCTGATGGTTCGTCTTATCACGGACTACGAAGAGCAGCAGCATCCTCTGCCCGATCCGAGTCCTCTCGAAATGTTGGTGTTTCTGATGGAACAACGGAGTTTGAAGCAGGCCGATCTTCTCCCGATCTTCAAATCCAGAGGATACGTGTCGGACGTCATCAACGCGAAACGCGCCATCAGTAAAGTGCATGCCAGGCAGCTTGCCGAGTTTTTCAAGGTGTCGGCAAGCCTATTCATGTAACTCGTCAGTGTGCCGGGACTCAATTGAAGACTCGCCAGTTCCGATTTGGTGGCAGCCAGCCATCGAAGCGCTCTGAATCAGGCGCGGGTTGTCTGTGATGGCCTGCACTGCTTGACCCTGGAGTAGCGCTGTCGTGGCAAGGCCGTCCAATTGAATGACGTGCTAACCACCGGACGAAGTGCCGCCGCCGAGTGTGCCGCATGGGCAGAATCTAATTGGATGAAAGGAGCCAATCGGGGCCGATAATGGCAACCGTAGTGAAACCGCAAGGCGTAAACCGCGAGGTGAAGCTGAAAGAAGCGGAAATCAAAATCCCGTTGAACTCGGCAGCCAACAATCCGACCGGTCGGTTTATTATCAGGCGGACATGGAAATCTTCATGCTTTTAACTCGCTAATAATCTTGCGGGCCTGGGTTTGCGACGATCTCAGCATGCTGCCATCGCCATAGAGTTTACTTAGCATAATGCCCCCTTCCAGGAGGGCAATCAATACCACTGCTGCATCTTCGGCATCCACGCCTGTGCGAATTTCACCGCGCTCAATCCCTTTGCGAATAATCGACGAAACAGTACTGCGCATGGCGGTCATTTTGGCCTGTGCCCGTTCTCTTAACTCAGGATTGGAGTCGTCACTTTCAATCGCTGTATTCAAAATGGGGCATCCCCCGGGAACGATTGGATTGGAATAATAGTCGTCAAACATGGCCACTACCGCCAGCAGCCTGTCGATTGCGTTTCGTTTCCCGGCCACAGCCGTCCGCCATCGACCATTAAACTGATCCACGGACCACTCGAAAGTGGCGACTGCTAATTCCTGTTTGCTGGCAAAGTGATTGTACAGCCCGCCCTTCTGTAAACCGGTGGCTTGCAAAATATCGGTAAGCGAAGCGCCGGCATAACCTTTAGTATTAAAGACTGGTGCTGCCAGTTCCAGGATGCGTTGCCGTGTTACGGCATAAGTGAGACCGGTCGGTCTGTTTATTAAGATATCACCACTCTACTTATTGAGCAGCACTTTTTATTGATTTGAAACTGCGCACGCGTGAGGCGCGTCGGAGACAGCGTGAAGACAATTCTCAGTTTTTCATTATTTGTGGCAATCGCCATTCCTTCCCTTCAAGCACAACAGCGCATGGACCGCTGGGCGGTGGTGCTGGATACCCCCGGGGTTGCTGAATCCGTCAGCACAAGAGCGGAAATGACGCAGGCGCGCGGTCGTATTGCGCGTGCCCAGGTGGCTGGTTCGCAGAGCAGATTACGTGCACTTCTGGCCTCGCGCAACGTGCCGGTTACCGGAGCCGTGGACGTCATTGCCAACGCCGTTTTTGTTCTGGCAACGGACCAGGAGGCGGAACAACTACGCAGCTTGCCCGGTGTGCAATTTGTGCAGCGTATGCCGCGCTTCAAACGGGCGATGAGCAAGGCGGCGGAGTTGGTAAACACGCAAGCTGCCTGGAACACTTTCGGGGGAAGTCAAAATGCGGGGACCGGAGTGAAGATCGCCATTCTGGATTCAGGGATCGACAACAATCATCCGGCGTTTCAGGATTCCTCCCTACCCAACGTGCCAGGATATCCGAAATGCGCTCCTGCCGATTGCGCTTACGCCAACCGAAAAATCATCGCCGTCCGCAGCTACGTCAGCCAACTGGCTAGCATCTACCCTGACGATACCCGCCCTGATGACGTCACTCCACGCGATCGTGTGGGCCACGGAACTGCCGCTGCTATGATCGCTGCAGGCGTGCGCGTGGACGCCCCTGCGGGCAGCATGTCCGGCATTGCGCCGAAGGCCTTTCTGGGGAATTATAAAGTGTTTGGATCGCCTGGGGTAAACGACATTGCATTTGGCGATGTGGTGATCACCGCCTTGAACGCCGCCTTTGACGACGGCATGGATGTGGCGAGTTTGTCTTTAGGTGACGCTGCCACCTACGGAGTGAATGAATCGTTTTGCGGTACCACCAAGAATCGAATCTGCGATGTGTTTGCCGATGGAGTTCGCACTGCAATTCGGCGCGGCATGACTGTGGTAGTCAGCGGCGGCAACGCAGGGGATTCCGGCAACGAGTTGCCCACTCTAGGCACCATCGCCTCACCTGGCACCGTGCCGGAAGCCATCACTGTTGGGGCAACCACGAATTCGCACCGCTTCTTCGCTTCCGTGCGTATTCCCGGCGGCCCGCAAGCAATTCAAAACATCCCCGCAAAGTTTTCCTCCGATGGTGTGAAACTAACCTCCGTGCTAAACGCCCCGGTAAAAGATGTTTCGAAGTTGGAGGATGACGGCAAAGCCTGCGCGCCACTTGCCAAAGGATCGCTGGCCGGATCCATTGCACTGATTGAACGCGGCACCTGCGCCTTCGCAGTGAAAATGTTGAACGCCCAAAATGCCGGAGCTGTTGGTGTAATTCTATTTCAAGCCGGCGGCGATTTTATTTTTGCTGCAACGGATTTAGCTGGATCCGGCATCCCCTTCGTCATGATTGGGAACACTGCCGGTAAAGCCATAAAGACGCACTTGGCTGGCGGTGGAAATCCTAACGGAGTTCTCAACCCTGCGTTGACTGAATCCGCAACCACCCCCGATGAAGTAGCCTATTTTTCTTCCCAAGGCCCAACTATAGTGGACTTACTAATCAAGCCCGACTTAGTGGCTGTTGGTGCCGATATTTACACCGCTACCCAGAAGTTTGATCCCAACGGAGAACTGTTCGATCCCTCCGGCTACATCACCACCCAAGGCACCAGCTTTGCAGCACCAATTGTGGCCGGAGCCGTCGCACTGGCCAAGCAGAAGTATCCGTCAGCCACGCCGGCGCAATTGAAATCGCTAGTGGTGAATACCGCAGTGAACAATATCACGGACTACGATTACAGTAACACTGCCATCCGCGCCAGAGTAACTGGTGTAGGTGCGGGCAAACTGAACATAGGGTCTGCAGTAACATCGAATGTTACTGCAGACCCCGCAGTACTTTCCTTTGGAGCCCTCAAGGAGGTACCCAAGACCCTCAGTTTCCGGTTGACCAACTTATCTAACCTTCCAGTGAGCCTTCGCGTTGCTGCCACTCGCCGGGATCAGGATGCGCGAACAACGATCAGCTTCAGTGCAACTACTGTGAACTTGAGTGCTGGAGCATCCAGCACTGTGACTATGAACTTAAGCGGCACGTTGCCCCCGGCTGGCACTTACGAAGGTGCAGTAACTGTGACCGGTGGTACCGTGGAACTTCGGATCCCTTTCCTCTACCTTGTTGGCGACGGACAGCCCTTCCATGCCTATGCCATTTCCAATTCAAATTGGACCTCCATTCCCGGTGATCCTCTGCGGTTGCAAGCGAAGTTTCTGGACCGCTACGGCGTGCCTGTAAACGGATTGAAAGTAAGGTTCCGTGCAGAAAGCGGAGGCGGGTCAATCGGTACAGGTTTACTGACAACAGAGGAAGGCATCGCCTTTGCGGACGTTCGCGTCGGCCTGCAATTGGGGGAACAGCTATTCATTGTAGAGACTCTGGAAAAGGGAAATTTTAGGGTGGACTTTCCTGGACGGACCATTGAGCGGCCCGTGATCCGGACTGCCGGGGTGGTGAACGCCGCCAGTGGCCGCGAGGAAAGCGGCCAAGCTCCTGGATCGTACATTTCCATTTTTGGGGCAGGCCTCAGCGAAGCGCTCCGAGTCACTACCACGCAAAGCCTTCCCGTAGCTTTAGCCAAGGTCAGCGTTGGATTCGATGTGCCTGGCAGCGCTGTGAGTTATCCAGCTCGGTTGCACTTTGTAAGTCCGGGGCAGATTAATGTGCAAGTGCCGTGGGAACTGCAAGGGATGGCGCGGGTGAACCTGAAAGTAAGCATCGGCGACTTCTCCAGTGGTATTTACAACCTTAAATTAAATGACGTTTCTCCGGCACTCTTTGAATACAACGATGCCGGGAGTGGCCGTAATTTAGCGGCGGCTTTGGACGGCAACTTCAGGCTCATCAGCAGTTCAGCGCCAGTGGCACGAGGCGCGGTGGCGCAGTTGTACGCCAATGCATTAGGCCCTGTGGACAATCAACCAGCTACTGGCGAGCCTTCGTCGTCGGAACGTTTATCGCCCTGCCGTGTTCAACCTACTGTGACCATTGGCGGGCAGCCGGCGCAGCTTCTATTCTGCGGTATGGCACCGGGGAACGTGGGGCTGTATCAGTTAAATGTTGTGGTTCCTGCAAATGCCCCAACCGGTGTTCAGCCAGTGGTGATTACCAGCAGCGGAGTGGCAAGTAAATCGTCACTACTGCCGATAAATTAAGCAGGGGGTTCACTAACTTGTTTCGCTCTAAGTATCTTGTCTTATTACTCGCATTCGTAACTTGTCTTACTGCTCAAACGGTTCCGGATCAGTATATTGTTCAACTGAGTGGCGAACCGGCCATTCTGAAAGTTGACTCAGCAGGGGATGTTGGGCGGGTTCGGCAAGCGATGGCAGCGCGAAGGTCTACTGTCCGGTCGCAACAACTCCGAGTGCGGCAGGCTATTGGGACCCGGGGCAAGATCATCGATTCTGTGGAACTGATTGCGAATGCCCTGATTGTGGATTCCACTGATCCCGATGCATTGCGAGCGATTCCAGGTGTGGCACGGGTGCTGCCTGTGTACGAGGTAAAAATCAACTTGGATGCAATGGTGCAAGTGCATCGAGTAGTTGAGGCATGGGCCCGCGTCGGTGGACAGGGGAATGCCGGGGCCGGAATCAAGATTGGGATTCTGGATAGTGGCATTGATAAAGATCATGCCGGCTTTCAAGACGAAACTTTGCCCGCGTTGGCCGGCTATCCCAAGGTAAGTGATGAACCGATTCTGGCCTCCATGTCGAGGAAGATCATTGTCGGTCGCCAGTATGATCTATTGAGTCGCACAACACCTAGCTTGGATATTGAAGACCGCTGGGGTCATGGGACAGCAGTGGCTATGGTGGCGGCCGGAGTTACCAACAATGGGCCGTATGGATTGATCACTGGTTTTGCCCCCAAGGCTTATCTTGGTGTTTATCGAATTGGAAATGGGAGTTCAACTATTGGGGCCATTCTAAAGGCGATGGACGATGCAGTTGCCGATGGAATGGATGTCATCAACCTGAGCTCCGGAAGTGCGATTCCCTTGCGGTCTGACCTCAACGTATTGGTGGATGCTGCCGATCGTGCTTCAGCTGCTGGAGTACTTGTGGTTTTTTCAGGTGGCAATTCGGGGCCGGATGCATTCACCGTTTCTTCCGATTCTGTTGCTGCATCAACCATATCCGCAGGAGCCTCATATAGTCCCAGACTGTTCGCCGCTGGAATCAAGGTGGACGATCAGACTCTGGTTGGTATTGCCGGAAGCGGTCCCACACCAGCGCAGGCAATTTCAGCAGGCATCGTGGATGCAGCAGCGGTAGATCCAACAGGCTTGCTATGCAACCCTGCTGCATCCAGCGCATTCCAAGGAAAAGCGGTCCTGATTCTTCGCGGTGAATGCACTTTTGAAACAAAATTGAACAACGCCCAGTTGGCTGGGGCGGTGTCCGGTCTTGTGTACGCCACTGCCGCCTCACCGAACCCAGTCAGCATGGCAGTAGGGTCGGCGCAGCTTCCCAGCATAATGGTGAGCAATGCCGATGGAATTGGTTTGAAAAATCGCCTTCGCAGTGGACCTGCCGTTGGAACTTTCCAATTTGAAGGTCTTCGGGTTTCGCAGGAATCAAGACGCGCGGCACAATTCAGCTCTCGTGGCCCGTCTGTGGATATAGGCATTAAGCCCGATTTATTAGCGGTTGGAACAAATGTTTCCACGGCAACGCAAAGCAGGTTCCAGTCTGGTGGCATGTACGACACCCGAGGCTACACTCAAGTTGAAGGAACCAGTTTTTCGGCCCCGGCAATGGCGGGGGCGATGGCGGTATTGAAAGGTGCGCGGCCCGGCTTGAGTCCAAAACAGTATCGCTCATTGATGGTGAATAGTGCCACCCCATTGATTCTGCCCGATGGCAAAGTGGCCCCAGTGATGGTGGCTGGCTCTGGGCTTTTGGATCTAAATGCGGCAGTGCAAACCAACACCGCTTTGGCACCAGTGAGTGTAAGTTTTGGTGCCGGAAATCAAAATCCCGACCGTTCGCGCGAAATTGAAGTTACCAATCTGGGTCAGGATACGGATACCTTCGCGCTTTCTGTTTCCTCCACCGACTCTGTGCTTGCAGTGGTGACGCCCACAACGCTTTCCATTCCCGCCGGTGAGACCCGTAAAGTTACTCTCAGCTTTCGTGGCAAGAATATTGACAATGGAGAGTATCAGGGCTTTCTGAAAATTAACGCCGCAAATTCGCCAGTTGAGTCTCGTATGGCCTACTGGTATGCGGCCCCAACCAATGTTCCGGCTAAGGTGACGGTGGTTAAGACGCCGACTTCAGGAAGGATTAATTCCAGCCAGACTTTCTATTTCATACTCCTCGATGCAACGGGAATTCCCATCACCAGTGAGACCCCTAAGATCACGGTTACGACAGGGGATGGCCACGCTGGTAATTTGGAATCCTTTGACCCGGAGCTGCCTGGAGTCTGGGCCGCCACAGTGCGCTTGGGAGTTACGGCTGGGACGAACGTATTCCAGATTGAATCGCGGGATATTAAGCGTGAAGTGACGATCCTTGGACAATAGGTGCGGGGGCTGTGGTAATCTAGATGAAGGCAGTACCCTTGCGCGCCCGTAGCTCAGCTGGATAGAGCGTCTGGCTACGAACCAGAAGGCCGGGTGTTCGAATCACTCCGGGCGCACCACTTAAAACCCATCCAACCAATTGATTACAGCCACTCCCACCTTGGGCTTCCGGCTGGATTTCGTCGATGGCCCAAATATGTGCCCACTCTGTGCTCATCGGCCTTTTCGCGGTTCTTACTCCGGCATGACTCCTGGCAATCAACACGATCCCAATTTCATAATTAATTAATGGCATTCGAAACATTACAGGCGACACCACTTAATTTACGCGATCATTAGGCATGAATGAAACGTCGTCTTTGCCAAGCAACGCTCGTACTTGGATCTTTCAAGCGAACCCGAAGTACTACGACATTGACGCGGCGTTGGCAAGCCTTCACGAAATGTGCTGGGCTGTCAACCAATACAAACAATCGATCAATCCAGGGGACGCCGTGTTTGTTTGGAAGAGTGCTCCTGAAGCGGGCATTGTTGCTTTAGCCACAGTGCTTTCAGTTCCTGCCGTGATGGAGCAGGATGGTCTCCAGTTTGCCGTTCAGCCGGATAAGTTTGATAAACCGAGTTTGAGGGTTTTGTTGCGGATCGAGGATGTCTATCCGGTGCCGCTTTCGCGGGATGTACTCAAAGCAAGGCTGCCAGATCTTTCGATTCTGCAATCACCCCAGGGGACAAATTTTGCTATCACTCCAGAAGAGGCTGTGGTAATTCGAGAAATGCTGACGCCGCCCGAAGGCGAGGAGGACGAGATTGTTGGCGGTATAAGCGTCGCATCAGGAATGGGCTCGAAGGTTTGGGCCTATGCTCCAGGGCAGAAGGCGCGGTTGTGGGAAGAGTTCTACCGGGAAGGTATTATGGCCATAGGTTGGGACGAAATTGGAGATCTTAGCCAATACCCTGACCACACCGCGATGGCTCAAAAACTCATTGAAGCCTATCGGCTACGAGGCTTTCCGACAAATGATGCCCGGGCCTGTTTTGATTTTCTCTATTCCATGAAGCAAGGCGACCAAGTGATCGTAAAGAGGGGTCGGGACGAAGTTGTAGGGTACGGAACTATTTGTGGCGACTACGAGTTCCGACCTGAACGGGCCACTTATCGCAACGTGCGCAAGGTCCGGTGGGAGCGTCGTGGAAATTGGAAATCGAAGGCCGTATTCGCCGTCAAGACCCTTACCGATTTCACGCCTTATCATGACACCGTACGGTATCTGACTGAATTGATTGGAGTCTCCGAAGCGCTGAATTCCGTTCCGCTTGCACCAACTCCTCCCCCCTATACTGTGGACGACGCGCTTAAAGGAGTGGCATTCGAAAAAGCAGAATTCCAGGCTATTCTCGAATGTTGGCATACCAAGAAGAATCTAATACTTCAAGGTCCGCCAGGCGTGGGCAAGACCTTCCTTGCCAAAAAGCTAGCTTA
The DNA here is from genome assembly GCA_043745195.1 of Bryobacterales bacterium. Lineage (GTDB taxonomy): Bacteria > Acidobacteriota > Terriglobia > Bryobacterales > Bryobacteraceae > JANXSF01. Next base: position 40,725 of record JAYTTF010000233.1, read on the forward strand.
TGCTTTAATCGGCCAAGAGCGGCCGACTAGCGTCACCATGATTCAGTTCCATCAAAGCTACTCGTACGAAGACTTCATCCAGGGTTATCGGCCGGTCGAAAATGGGTTTGCGCGACAAGATGGGGTGTTTGTCCGTTTCTGCAAGCGTGCATCACTCGATCAAGATTCCACATACGTCTTCATAATCGACGAAATTAACCGGAGTAACCTCAGCAAAGTCTTCGGAGAACTACTGATGTTGATTGAGGCAGACAAACGGGGCAGTATGAACTCACTCGCCCTCACTTACTCTATTTCAGAAGACGAACAGTTTTATGTGCCGTCCAACGTCCACATTCTTGGCTTAATGAACACCGCAGACAGATCGTTGGCGCTGGTGGATTACGCACTGAGGAGACGTTTTGCATTTGTTGAATTGAAACCAATCTTCGAGTCGAGCGCCTTCATTGATTTCCTGGTGGAGGGCGGTGCGGAGTCTGGATTTGCAGCTGGCGTATCCGCACGAATGAAGGCACTCAACCAAGCCATAGCTGAGGAGCAAAACCTTGGGCAGGGTTTCATGATCGGACACAGCTATTTCTGCGGGAATAAGACCGCTCTCAACAAGCGGGAATATGAGTCAACCATTCGCCATGAAATTCTTCCGCTGCTCAAAGAGTACTGGTTCGACAATCCAGAACGGGTAGAGGAGTGGGCGGAAAAATTACAAGAAAAATCCGACTATTCTTAATATGGCGCTCATCCCAGTCGCAAACATTTACTATCTGCTTTGCTACGCTTGGAACGAGTTCGCTCCACGCCAGATCGAGCGGTATGGGTCCGAGGAGTTCCCCGACACGCTCCACCTGTTCTCGCGACAGCTGATCAGCGGCATTAATTCGTTGCATAGACGGGGCCTTGAATCAGGATATATTCATCTGGAGGAATCCACTAGTGCACCGAGGGGCCGAATTCTCATGACCCCATCGATTATCACAATGACGACCAAGCCAAGTAGGCTTTATTGCGCTTTTGACGAGATGAGCGCCGACATGCCAAGTAACCAAATACTGAAGGCAACGTTGAAACGTCTGATCGGAGTAGAGGCGCTTGAAAAACCGGTTCGAGGGGACCTCCGCAACGCAGTTGCCTTATTACGTGGAGTTAGCGACATAGACCTAAACGCCAGAGTGTTTCATGCTGTTCGTCTCCATCAAAACAATCGAATGTATTCGTTTCTTCTGACTGTTTGTCGGTTCCTTTATGAGTGTTTGGACGCTCAAGATCGATCAGGCCAGTATCGCTTTCGTGAGGTTGACAGGGACGAAAAGCGTATGCGGAGGGTATTCGAAAAGTTTGTCCGTAATTTTTTCGCCCGCCGTCAAGGAATATTCAAGGTAAAGAGCGAGCGGATGGGTTGGTTAGCTGCATCGTTGGCAGGCTCGGACCTGCGGCTGCTGCCGGAAATGCGAACGGATGCAAGCCTCCGCTCCTTCGACCGGACTATCATCATCGAGTGCAAGTATTCCGAGAAGCTTTTCCAGAGTTATTTGGGTAGTGAAAAGTTGCGGTCATCGCACCTATATCAACTGAGTTCCTATCTACGCAATCTTGAACAGAACAGAGAGGCCGACCGTGTTGCGGAGGGAATCCTGCTGTACCCGACTGCCGGTAGATCGCTTAACTTGTCGTACCTCCTGCATGGCCATCGGGTCAGCGTACGGACGCTCGATCTGAACTTGCCGTGGACCGAGATCGAATCTCAAATGTTATCGCTCATTGAAATGAAACGCGGATAGAATATACAAAGTACAGGTGGCATTTCTCTGGCGCGTCAATCCAGTGTAGTCCCGAACCGGAATTAAGCCCCGTCCCGCATCTTGGATCTTTTTCTGCAGCCAATTCCCCATTAGAAAAAATGGGGCCTAAGAATACGGGTGTGCGAAGGGAATTCCTTCGGGAGCCTTGAAACTGGGGGCTTGGACCGGAGCCGTTTTGACGTAGGCTCTTCGTGAATCATCGCCATTTCTGACTCTCCGCCCGCCCGTCGTTTGACTGTACCGCGAAGTAATTCAAGCTACAGGTCAAACCGAAGTGGGTTGGCGAACAAATGGAATCACAGTTAATTAAATTGCACCTGTGAGGCAGAAAATAACAGCAAGGGCTGACGGCATTTTGACTGGGAGTTAGTCCCCCTTACACACTCCCCCTAAGTCTATAATTCTGGAAGTCGCGAAATCCACAAGCTTGCCTTGAAATGAGCTCCATATTGTTATGGAAGCCTTCAGAAATACCATTGTTGCACCGGCCGACTTCGAGATTGATTTTGGTCCAGAAGGTCCCGCAGCGAGGCGTCCTGGTGGTTTTCAAACCACACATTTTCAAACGGCCGTCACTTACCTGGAAGCCGCGCCATTCTCGCCTCCCAATCCTTCTGCAGTTCCGACCTGCGTTTCTGGACGTAGCTCTTAGCCTCCTCGAAGTTCTTGAAGACCATCTTCCCTTTTATCAGATTGCACGCGCGGCAAGCGCAAGCCAAGTTATCTGAATCCTTGGCCCCTTTTTTTGCTCTTGGCTGGATAAAGTCCACGGACATTACCAGCGAGTTGTCGAAATTGGACCGGCCATCCAGTCCGCAATACCTGCAGCGATAGTGGTCACGTTCCAAAATCTTACGCCCTTCTTCAGAAGTTAACGACTTTGACAGGGGAATTAACCCAATGTGGCCTAAAATGGCTCGCATAGAGACCTCCAGAGGAAATCGGACAGACCTATTATGCGCCCGATGAACGGAAAAGGGAAGCCCGAAAAGTGACGGAAGGTTTTGGCGTATGGATTGAAGAAAAGCAGGCGTCAGCGATGGATGCATAAGCATGGACCGGGGTTTAAGCGGTGTGGAATCCGGATGCGGGCATGCCCTAGGAGGGGAGCCGGGCGGACGAGCGCGCAACTCCACGTTTTACCTATCTCTCCGGCCCACATACGCTTGATTGATCGACATCGGATTGCATTGGATTACTTCGATCAACAACGGAAATCTCTGAAATCTGCTTCAGGTTGCGGTGGCGCTGTTCTTGGCGCAGTTGGACGACGCTGTATTGATGACCGCGCACGCTATGGCAAATGGCCATGGGAGATTCGATCGGCGGACAGTTATGGTTCTAACGCAATAGGGTTGACGGCTAACCGTTTTTAGGCGGACGGTTACGCCCCCCTTACCAACTCCCCTATCCCCCAATTGGTGTTCTAATAGCAACAGCCCCCACCATGACACAACCCATTTGTCGTCGAGATTTCCTCAAAGCCAGCGCCCTGGCTCTTCCTGGTTTGGCCAACGCCGCCACCACTCCTCCGCCAAATTTCGTCATCATCTTTCTCGACGATTCAGGCTGGTCTGACTTCCGCCCCTTTGGCAAAACCACCTACCCCACACCCAACGTCGAACGCCTTGCCAAACAAGGATGCCGGTTCAATAATTTCTATGTGCCTCAGGCCATCTGCTCCGCTTCACGCTCCGCATTGTTGAGTGGCTGCTATCCCGGAAGAACCAAAGTCTTCGGAGCGCATGGACCTCGCGCGCGCGGTCTCGATCCGGCCTTCGCCACCATTGGTCAGGTTCTCAAAGGCCAAGGCTACCGCACCGCAGTATTCGGCAAGTGGCACATTGGAGATCAACCCGAAACGCGCCCGCCAGCCCGTGGATTCGATGAGTCCTGCGGCCTGATGTACTCAAACGACATGTGGGAGTTCCACCCGGAAAATCCCTCGACTTATAGCAAATATCCACTCCAATTCTGGGAAAATGGCCAGATCAAAATTGAACGCGTCACCCAGGAACATCAGCCCATGCTCACCACCTGGTACACCCAGCACGCCGTTGATTTCATCAGCCGCAACAAGGCCAATCCGTTCCTGCTCTACGTCCCCCACTCCATGCCTCACGTGCCGCTATTCCGCAGCGAAAAGTTCAAGGGCAAGTCCGGCGCAGGCGTTTATGGCGATGTGATGATGGAAATTGATTGGTCTGTCGGCGAGATCATGAAGGCTCTTAAATCGGCGGGCGTGGAAAAGAACACCATGGTGATCATGAGTTCCGATAACGGCCCCTGGGTCTCCTACGGCAACCATTCCGGCAAGACTCCGTACCGTGAAGCGAAGGGAACTGGTTTTGACGGCGGCACCCGCAGCGCTTGCATCATGCGATACCCCGGCAAGATCAAAGCCGGTTCCTCATCCTCGAAAACTATCTGTACCGTCGATTTATTGCCGACACTTGCCAGCCTGGCGCATGCCCCACTTCCCAAGAACACAATCGATGGGAAAAACGTCTGGGATCTGATTACCGCAAAACCCGGCGCAGTAAATCCGCACGAGTATTATCCGTTCTGCACCGGTGCCGTTTTCGAAGGCGTCATCAGTGGGGATGGCCGATGGAAGCTGCACGTCCCCCATCGTTACCGAACTTTGGTGGAGGCTGGTAACGACGGCAAGGCCGGCAAGTATCGCGAAGATCAGATCGAACTTTCTCTGTTCGATATGGAGAAGGACCCGCTGGAATCCACCAATGTCATCGGCAAGTTTCCCGATGTCGCCGCCCGGCTGCAGGGTTACGCCGAGCAACATCGAAAAGAATTCTATAGCTAAAACTCAATATTCTTTTTCTGCTCATCCAACCGCTTTCCGTTCAAGCCCTGCACCTTTAGCAGGTCTTCCAGTGCTTTGAATTCGCCATGCTCCGTTCGATGCTTAACAAGCAGTGCCGAATCCGCAGCCGTAAAGGATAAGCCCGCCTGTATTTCTTTTGCCGTGGCTTGATTTATTTTCACCGGCTTCCCGAAATTTCGCGTAAGATACCCCACCACCACACTGGCTTCTTCTTCCGTGCCTTCCGCACCACGAGACACCATGTCGTCCACCACGCTTTCCCAGAAATTCCGATGAAACCTCACTTTCGTCACTCGCTTCAACGCATGGCAATTGGAGCACATTCTTACAAAGATCTCTTTGCCATTTCCCTCAGGCAAGTCTTCGTTTTCAGCCGGAGGCGATGCCATGGCGGCAACGCAAATCACAAAAGACACAAACAGGTGCCGACGTAACATATTCACAGTTTCCCATCTTGGCCGCTTTGAACGCAAGATTGATGCCCTCTAGACCGAGATGTACGTCGACACCGAGGAGAAGATGGAGCAGTGGCTGCTCAATGAGGGCCGTAACTCCCTCGAGGTCACCGCCGTCAACCCCGCGAACGGCAAGTCGAAGGTGCTCGACGTCGCCGACCTCAAGGACCTGCTCAAGCTCCTCAACGAGCTCGAGAGCCTGATCCGGCACATCGAGCGCAAGAGCCTTCATCTCGAGGATTTCCTCGAGTATCAGGCCGCCGGCAAGCTGCCTCTTTACCGCGTCGAGAAAGGCGCGGGCGAGTATGACTTCTACTACTCCGAGAAAGAGTGGACCGCCTTCCGCACGGCGTACGTCGCCGAGCAGAAGAAGAAGCTCATCGAGGAGCGCGCCGAGAAGGCCAAGAAGCCTGCGTTCGGCAAGGCCGCGGCGGCCCCCGTCGAAGGCGAGGCTCCGGTCGTCGAGGAGTCGGCGCTCAGCGAGGCGGACGAGGAATCCCTCGAGCCCGACTTCCAGGACCTCTGGGAGATGGTCAAGCTCGACAACCTGTCCAAGAAGTTCAAGGACATGGGGCTCGAGATGAAGTGGTACGAAGTCGTGCGCGACGAGAAGACCAAGCCGCTGTTCCGGGCGAAGACCTCTCACGGCGGCGAAACGGACGGCTACAGCCTCAAGGACCTGCTCATCATGGTCCGCGACGCGGGCCGCGCCGGCGCGCAGATCCAGCGATACAAAGGTCTCGGTGAAATGAACCCCGACCAGCTCTGGGAGACCACGATGGACCCGAAGCGCCGCCGCCTTCTGCAGGTGAAGGTCGTCGACGCCGCGGACACCGAGAACGCCTTCACGACGCTGATGGGCGACAAAGTCGAGCCGCGCCGCTTGTTCATCGAGAAGCACGCGAAGGAAGTCAAAAACCTCGACATTTAATTTAACCGGAGAGAGAAAAAACCATGTCCAAGCCCGAGCAACCCGAACTCACTCCTGAGCCCACCGGCAACATCATCCAGCGCGATCTCGGCGCCGAGATGCGCGGCTCCTACATCGACTACTCGATGTCGGTCATCGTCGGCCGCGCCCTTCCGGACGTGCGCGACGGCCTGAAGCCCGTCCATCGCCGCATCCTGTACGCGATGCATGACGAAGGTCTTGCCTCGAACAAGAAGTACTCGAAATGCGCCGGCGTAGTCGGTGAAGTCCTGAAGAAGTACCATCCTCACGGCGACTCCGCCGTGTACGACGCGATGGTGCGCATGGTTCAGCATTTCTCGCTGCTGCACCCGCTCATCGACGGCCAAGGAAACTTCGGATCTGTCGACGGCGACCCCGCTGCCGCTTACCGTTATACCGAAGCTCGCCTTGCCAAAATTGCAGAAGAAGTCATGTCGGACATCGACCAGGACACGGTCGACTTCACCCCCAACTTCGACGGCACCACGACTGAGCCCTCGGTCATGCCTGCGAAAGTTCCGAACCTTCTCGTCAACGGATCCTCCGGCATCGCCGTCGGCATGGCCACGAATATCCCCCCGCACAACCTCTCCGAAGTCTGCGAGGCGGCGATCGAGTTGATCAAGAACCCGAAGGTCGAGTCGAAGGATCTGATGAAGATCATCAAGGGCCCCGACTTCCCGACCGGCGGTATCGTGCGCGGTAAGGCCGGCATCAAGGATTACTTCGAGACTGGCCGCGGCTCCGTCCGCATCCAGTCGAAGACCGACATCGAGGACATCAAGGGCAACCGCCAGGCCATCATCATTCACGAGCTCCCGTATCAGGTCAACAAGGCGACCTTGCTCGAGACGATCGCCGAGCTCGTGCGCGACAAGAGGATCCCCGACATCTCTGACATCCGCGACGAGTCCGACCGCAAGGGCATGCGCGTGGTCATCGAGATCAAGCGCGACGGGAACGCGAATGTCGTCCTCAACCAGCTTCTCAAGCACACTCAGATGGAAACGACCTTCGGCGTGATTCTCTTGTCCCTTGTCGACGGCCGCCCGCGCGTCCTCGGCGTGC
>JAYTTF010000234.1:0-15002 GCA_043745195.1 Bryobacterales bacterium
ATTGCCGGGGACCAGGTTAACTGTTCGGGTCCTCGCATCCTTTCCACACGATCCGTGTTCTATCCAAATACGGAAGACGTGATGGGTTGGGATATTTCAGAAAAAGGATTTCGTATTGTGTTGTCCCGCGAAGTTCCAATGGTGGTTGAACAGAACCTTGCGGGTGATGTGGATGCCTTTCTGGCATCGCACGGATTAACCAGACCCGATATTGGAAGCTGGATTCTGCACACGGGCGGTCCGCGAATTCTGCAAGCTACGGAACAGTCTTTGGCGCTGCCGGAAGGGGCGCTGGATGCATCCTGGGCGTGTTTAAAACGCACCGGGAATCTTTCTTCGGCGTCAGTATTATTGGTGTTGGAAGAAGTGATGATGAATCGGCGGCCTGCTGCAGGTTCTTATAGTTTGATGGCAGCTATGGGCCCTGGGTTTTGTTCGGAACTGATTTTACTCAGGTGGTAAATGGTTTCTAAAAGCACTGATGTGTTAGTGGTGGGAGGTGGGCCGGCTGGGCTTGCCGCCGCTATCGCGGCCCGGCATCAGGGCTTCAGCGTGATCGTTGCCGACGGAGCCGCTCCGGGAATTGATAAAGCTTGTGGTGAAGGTCTCATGCCCCCTGCCGTTTGTTCGCTTGCTGCGCTGGGCGTTGCGATTCATCCCGCAGATTGCTATCCCATTACAGGCGTGCAGTTTGTTGACGGAGAAAATTGTGCCACTGCCAGGTTTCGCGACGGTTCAGGCTTGGGCGTCCGGCGTACTCGATTGCATGCAACCATAACGAAGGCGGCGCAGGATGAAGGGATTTCGATGCTGTGGAGTACCCCCGTAACCGAGTTTGGAAACCATTGGGTGATGGCAGGTGGAGAACGAATCCAATTCCAATATTTGATTGGAGCTGACGGCCAAGCTTCCGCGGTTCGCCGCGCCGCTGGGCTTTCTGCGGAGCGCCATTCCAATATTCGATTCGGATTCCGCCGTCACTATGCGATTGCACCGTGGTCTGATCTGGTTGAGGTGCATTGGAGCCATGGTTGCCAAGTTTACATTACCCCGGTTAGTCAAAACGAAGTCGGGGTGGCCGTCCTTTCTGCCGATTCGCATCTTCGCGTGAACCAGGCCCTCCAGCAATTCCCTCAACTGGAACGGCGTTTCAGAAATGCGCAACCTGCAAGTTCGGAACGCGGAGGATTAAGCGTCACCCGTCATCTTCGTCGAGTAACAAAAGATCGTGCTGCTTTGATTGGAGACGCATCAGGTAGTGTTGATGCCATCACAGGGGATGGCCTTTCGCAATCATTCCAACAAGCCGAAGCGTTGGCGCTGGCGATGAAATCCGGTGATCTTTCGCAATATCAATATGCCCACAATCGCATCCGCCGCCGCCCCGCGCTATTGGCGTATTTGCTTCTCGCTTTAAGCCGTCACGACGTTCTCCGCCGCTTTTCTCTAAAGGCGCTGGCTGGTTATCCACCTGTGTTTTCTCAAATTCTGGCCTTGCATACTTCTCCAACACAATGAAACTTTCCATCTTGATACTCTCTATCGCAACCGTCTTCTGCGCTGAAACCGTCATTGTATTTGATCCGCCTCAAACCAAAATCGGCTGGACGCTGGGTGCCACCATGCACACTGTTCACGGTACTTTTCATTTGAAAAGTGGGACTGTGAAATTTGATCCTGCAACAGGAAAAGCCAGTGGGGCTTTAATTGCCGATGCTCGCAGCGGCGAAAGCGGAAACAGTGGCCGCGATGAAAAAATGCATGGCAACATATTGGAAAGCTCCAAATTTACTGAGATCATATTCAATCCTGATCGAGTGGATGGAAAGGTTCCCAGCGCAGGAGTTGGGACCGTGCAAGTGCATGGATCGTTCCTACTGCACGGATCCACGCATGAAATGACTTTGCCGTTTAAGCTCGAAGTGGAAGGTAAACAGATTACCGCTTCGTCCACCTGGAAAATTCCCTTTGTGAAATGGGGTTTAAAGAACCCCAGTACTTTTATCCTGCGAGTGAACGACAATGTGGATGTGGATATCCGCGCCGTTGGCAGGATCACGCAATAGAGGAAATAGTAAATTAATGATGGCTAACGAGATTGCCGAAAGAGTATTGGATGTGATTGCGAAAACGCAGCATCTGGAGATTGAAAAAGTAACACCATATAGCACCTTTGCCGAACTGAACATTGATTCCCTGGATGGACTGCAGATTATGTTCGCGCTGGAAGAAGAATTTGAGATCACCATCCCCGATGACGCGGCCAAAAAGTTCACCTCCGTTCAGCAGGCAATTGATGGAGTCAGCAGTCTTCTTTCGGCAAAAGGAACCAAAGCAGCGGAAGTTAAATGAGGCGCGTGGTTGTCACCGGAATTGGAGTTGTTTCGGCAATCGGAACCGGAGTGGAAGCATTCTGGGAGTCTCTCAGCCTGGGGCGGTGTGGGATCAAACCAATTCAATCGTTGGATATGAGCTCCTTCAAATTCGCCAACGGTGCTGAGGCTTTGGATTTTGACCCGCTGGCTCACTTGGATGCTAAGGCGTCCTCAATGCTGGACCGATCCACGCAATTTGCCAGCGCGGCCGCTTTTGAGGCCATCACCTCATCGGGCATTGCTTGTATTGCCGATCGTACGGCTATCGTGACCGGCTGTTCGGTTGGCGGAAAAATTACCGAGGACAGGGCCTATCAGCAGTTGTACGGCGCAAGCAAACAGCGCTTTGAACCCTTGACCATCCCTCGAGTTATGGGGAACGCCTCGGCCAGTTGGATTTCGATGCGCCACGGCATCACCGGCCCTTGCTATACCGTTTCCACCGCTTGTGCTTCGGCGGCGCATGCTATTGGTCAGGCTTTTTGGCTGGTTAGAAATGGTGCAGTGGATGCGGCTATCACTGGGGGCACGGAAGCTCCATTTGCGGAAGGATTGCTGCGAGCCTGGGAGGCTATGCGCGTGGTTTCCCCCGGAACTTGCCGCCCTTTTTCAAAGGATCGCCAAGGTTTGATTTTGGGGGAAGGCGCTGCGATGCTGGTGCTGGAGCCTTTGGAGACTGCGAAGTTGCGCGGAGCTACCATCTACTCAGAAATTTGCGGATTTGGAATGTCTTCCGATGCTGCTCACCTCACCATGCCATCAGCCACTGGAGCGGCTGCTGCAATGCGGGGGGCCCTGGCGGATGCAGGCCTTGCTGCAAATCAAATTGGCTACATCAATGCTCATGGGACAGGGACAGAGGCCAATGATCGGACGGAGTCTCACGCGATTCGGACGGTGTTCGCTGGACAGCTTCCGGCTGTGAGTTCTACGAAGTCGATGCACGGTCACGCACTGGGTGCTTCACCGGCGCTGGAAGCCGCAGCAACCATTCTGGGTTTATTTCATGGAGTGCTTCCACCCACTGCAAATTTTACTATTGTTGATTCCGAATGTGATCTGGACGTTGTCCCAAACCATGCCCGTCCGCAGGACATAGAATGGGCTTTGTCGAATTCTTTTGCCTTCGGTGGATTGAATGCAGTGTTGGCGTTCGGCTCGGTCTAACCGGATTACCGCAGCTTAAATTTCAAACGGATGTCAGCACTGCATAACCTTTTTCGATAGAATAACGTCTGTCTATTTGCTAAGCTGAGCAGACCAGGATGCTTTTGTACCCGGCACCCGGCAAATGGCTAAAACGGAAGGCATCTATCCATCATGAGCAGCGCACACAATCCGACGCCTACTCCTCAAACCCCGGGATCCATTGGCCCCGTCCCGGTTGTCGCCAGTCCAGATCAACCCAATCGCAAGTGGATGTGGGGTTTGCTCGCCATGGCGCTTGCCGCTGTAGGTCTATATTTTTACTCCAACCGCCCGCAAAATACTGAAACCAGCAACATTGCGCAAACCAGATCTGCCACCGTGCTGGCAGGCAATGTCCAACGAACTCTAAGACTTACAGGTACAACCTCGGCTGAAAAATACGTTTCTCTTATCGCTCCCTCGTTGCGTGGTTCCCGTTCTGGAGGCGGCAGCGGTGGGGGAAGCGGTGGGGCGGGGATTGGATCAGTTCAGTCTGCTTCCGTTTCAAGTAACGCCGGAGGCGGTTCCAGCAGCAGTGCCACTTCCAGTTCCTTCGGGGCAGGATCCCTAGCTTCAACTTCTAGCGCCAGCGGTGATCCCGGCTTGACGGCAGCCAGCGGCGGACGCTCCGGCGCTTCCCGAACTTCGGCCGCGCCTAGATCACCATCTGCAAAATCGGGTGGTGGATCGCGAGATAACAGCGCGGTTGTAGATGATAATTTGGGTTCGACTGGTGGCGCACTAGTTGGAGGTGGTGGACCCGGCGGTGGTGGTGGCGGATCCGGCGGCGGTGGCGGTGGCGGACGCCCGGGCGGCGGTGGTGACTTTGCCCTTCTTCTGCAGGAAGCACCGAAATCAGGTTCCCCTGTCACTAAAGGGCAAAAAATAGCTGAATTCGACAGGCAATATATGCTCACCCGTCTGGATGACTACCGTTCTAGCGTAGTTCAATCGGAAATGTCGTTTAAAAAGCAACAAGCCAACCTTAAGGTGATGCGCGAGGCACATGCCCAGCAGATTCTTGCTGCGAAGAACGCGATGGACAAGGCAGAGTTGGATATGAAAACGGTGCCGGTTCGGAGCTTTATTGAAACCGAGCGGTTGAAACTTGCGTTGGAAGAAGCAAAAGCCAAATACAACCAACTCCTATCGGAAGTGAAGTTCGTGGAGATTTCCGAAAAGGCGCAAACCCGTACCTCAGAAATCGAATTGGAGCAATCCAAAATCGAATTGAAGCGTGCAGAAAATAATGCGGATAAGATGATTGCCAAGGCCCCCATGAATGGCGTGGTTGTTATGATGAACACTTTCCGGGGTTCGGAGTTTGGCTACATCCAGCAGGGAGATCAGGTTTACCCCGGCCAGATGTACATGCAGGTTGTTGACCCTTCGTCGATGGTTATCAACGCAACGGTAAACCAGACCGACGTGGAAGCACTCAAGATCGGCATGCGAGCCAAGGTTCGATTCGATGCCTATCCTGGGTTGGAATTACCCGCCCGCCTTGTGATGATTGGGGCACTGGCAAAAGCTGGTCTGTCGCGTTACGCATATAAGAAGGATATTCCTGTCCGCTTGCGCCTGGAAACAATTGATGCCCGAGTTATCCCTGATCTTAGCGTTGCTTGCGACGTTATCATCGCTGAAGAACAAGCACCGGCGATGGTCCCTCTGGAAGCCGTCTTCGATGGGGTTGCTGTTAAGGAAGCCACTAGCAATGCAGAAAGTCGCGAGACTTCCGTAACGAAGGCTTTTGTCTTCGTCAAATCCGGCGAAGTTTGGTTGCGCCGTGAAGTCCAAGTAGGAGTGCGAAGCTACACTCATGCATCGATTCGCTCTGGGTTAAAGCCAGGGGAAATCATAGCGGCGGAACGTCCCCCCGAACCTGGTGCTAAGCCGACCAAGGAAACGTAGACTGCACTAAGTTCGTCAATCAATCAAGGAACCGATTATGTCTAAGGATTTAAAGAAGGGACGGCTGGGGCAAACTGCTGCCTCAAAGCGAAAGCGTCTGGTTGTATGGGCGATTACAACTGCCGCATTCGCAGGCGGGGGCTATGCTGCCTACAAGTACACAGGCACAACGAAAGTGGAAGTTCCTGTGACCAAGGTGCGCCAAGGTGATTTCGTGATCAGCGTCAAATCCCGTGGTGAGGTTCGCAGCGTCAATTCAGTAGTTCTGCTCACCCCGCAGATCCCCGATCCACGCATCGTCAAACTTGCCGAAACAGGCAAGCCCGTCCGTAAGGGTGAGGTAATCGTGGAATTCGATGCCGTGGCCCAGGAACAGTATTGGCTCGATCGTGCCACTAGCGTGCGCACTGTGGATAGTGAAATGGTTCAGTTGAAAGCCTCGCAACGCATCACCGATGAAATGGATGGCATGAACAAAATGACCGCCACCTATAACGTGGATCGCGCAAAACTCGAAGCCAGCAAAGCGGAAATTCTTTCAGAAATTGATGGCAAGAAGAATCGGATTGACGTCACCACGGCTGAAGGCGACTTGAAGAAAATGAACGTCGCCATTGCTTCCCACAAAACAGCGCAGGAAGCCGACGTGGAACGGCTGATTCAAAAGAAAGATAAAACGGTACGCGATGTGGACCGTGCCAAGAGCTATTTGGGAAAGATGAAAATATATGCCCCGAACGATGGCATTGTGAATATTCTTCCCAATACTCGTACTGCAGGTTCCTTTGGAAGTTCCTTGCCCCCGTTCAAAGAAGGTGACCGGGCTTGGACTGGCGCCGCTATTGCCGAAATTCCCGACCTCACTTCAATGCGCGTCGAACTGAAACTGGATGAAGTGGATCGTGGAAAACTTCAGGTTGGCCAACATTTAACCGTCAAAGTAGACGCCATCCCTGAAGCGGAATTCGAGGCTGAACTGGATTGGATCAGTCCCATTGCCGCCATCAACTTCAAGGGTATGGGCCTTACCGAAAAAACGTTTCCAGCCCGTGCCACACTCAAGAAAGTGGACCCCCGTCTGCGCCCCGGCATGAGCGCGTCGGTAGACATCATCATTGAAAAGGACGAGAAACAGGTTCTAATCCCTATTCGAGCCAGCTTTGTTCAAAAAGGAAAGCCCTCGGTTTGGGTGCAAAAAGGCGAAAAGTTTGAAGTCCGGTCCATTGTAGTGGGCAAGCGTAACGATGGCGACCTTGTAGTGGTGAAAGGCTTAAAAGCCGGCGAGACCATTGCCATGGAAGATCCCGCCGAAGCAGCCAAACGCGCCCGAAAAATGTAGTGTGAATTGCTGATCATGAAAAAGTTTATCTACAAACTCATAGTTCTCGCCATCATCCTTGGCACTGCCTGGTGGGGTTACAGCTACTTCAGCCAGATGCCCCAGAGGCAGTCGACGGTAGCTACCGCCAAGGTCCGTCAAGGTGATGTGGTGGTGCGCAGTTACGCCCGTGGCGAGTTGCGTGCTGTTCGTTCCGCTACGCTTACCGCCCCCAATCTTTTTGGCACGGTGCAGGTTACAAAGCTGGCTGAAATGGGTGCACTGGCACATGAAAAAGATCTCATCGTGGAATTTGATGATGCCGAAGTGATCAGCCGTCTGGAAGAAAAGCAACTGGAAATTGATCAGATTGATGAACAGTTTAAGAAGGCTCAAGCAGATTTGGCCATCCGGAGTAATCAGGATCAGGTAGAACTGCTCAGCAGCCGCTATAGTGTGCGGCGTGCTGAATTAGAAGCCAAGCGCAATGAACTGCTTTCGCCGATTGACGCCAAGCGCAACGACCTGAATCTTGAAGAATCAAAGCGACGCTTGCAGCAACTGGAAAGCGACGTTAAGTCAAGGGGAGAGCAGGCGCAAGCGGAACTGGCTGTGCTTCGCGAAAGACGGCAAAAGGCGCTATTGGAATTGGCCCGCGAAAAGGCCCGCCTCAATCAGGTAAAAGTGCTGGCCCCGATGAGCGGCTTAGTGGCGATTAAGCAGAACAACAGCAGCCGCATGGGTTTTGGATTCGACGTTCCCGACATTCGGGAAGGGGATCAAGTGCAGCCCGGCATGCCCATTGCCGACGTGCTGGATCTTAGCGAATTGGAAGTAATGGCCCGCATCGGCGAACTGGATCGCGCCAACCTGAACGAAAATCAGGAAGTGAATATTGAACTGGACGCAATCGCCAACAAGCGCTTCAAGGGCAAGATCAAAACCATGAGCAACACCGCAAGTTCCAGCGTGTTCAGCAATGATCCAGCTAAGAAGTTTGACGTCACCTTCACAGTTGAAATGAAAGATTTGTTGGAAGCACTTGGTGCCAAGCCGCAAGTGATTGCTGCGGTCTTAGCACAAGCAGAATCGAATCGCCGCAAGGCTCCACCCACCACTGTTTCGATGTTATCGAGGGCGATGACTGGTGGAATGCCCGGTGGTGGTGATGCAATGCAGGGAATGCCTGGTGGCATGATGATTCCAGGTGGACAGGATCCCGCTGCAATGTTTACGCCCCCAGGTGATACCGGCGAACGCAAAGGTGGTGGCCGCAAAGGTGGCGACCGCAAGGCTGATCAAAAAAAGGGCGGGGGAACCGATGGGGCAAAGCCAACCGACGGCGCGAAACCCGTCGATGGTGCTAAACCGGTGGATGGAGCGAAGCCCGCAGAAGGCGGCGCAGCAGGGGAGCCCGGTGCTCGTCGTCGCGGAAATCGTGGCGGTGGCGGCGAAGGTGGTCCGCCTGCAAACACCGGCCGTTTCTCGCAAAAAGATATTGAAAACGCCAAAATGCCACCGGCGCCCGATCAGGATTCCAACCTCGACGTTCTGCTTCGCCCCGGCCTGCTTGCAGACGTTGAAATCATCATTGAAAAGATTTCTAATGCGATTCACGTGCCGGCACAAGCAGTATTTGAAAAAGATGGCAAGATGGTTGTTTATGTTCAGAACGCAGCCGGTAAGTTTGAGGTTAGGGATATCAAGTTGTCCAAGCGTAGTGAATCAACCATGGTGATTGCCAGTGGCCTGAAAGCGGATGAAATTATCGCCTTGGCAGATCCTTTTGCCAAGCCAGGATCAAAGAAAGACGGCGATAAGAAAAGTGGAGCCATGAGCTCTCTTCCCGGTGGAGGGAGTAAATAAGCCATGTCAGGTTTTTCCAATATTCTTCCTGAACTGTGGATGGGGCTATCCAGCCTTCTGGTCCACAAATTACGTAGCGGACTCACCATGCTGGGTATGATTTTTGGCGTGGGAGCCGTAGTGGCCATGCTATCCATCACTGCCGGAGCACAGAAGGAGATGATGAGCTACATTGATCTTCTGGGCGTCAACAATATCATCATTGAAGCCAAGGAAGCCGTTGATCGAAATGAACTGCAAGCGCGCCGTGTAATCTCCCCAGGCCTTACCTTTCGGGATTACCGTGCTGTTTCTGAAAACGTGCAAGGCCTGGAGGCAATGACTCCGCGCAAACGATTCAAGCCGCAAAAGCTGCTGCCTAAAACTGTTGCTGAACCACCCATCCTCATTGGTGTTCAATCCAATTATTTAACCATCAATAGTCTGAAAATTGTGGAAGGGCGCTGGTTTAACGATGATGATGACGAACGTTCCGCCCCCGTCTGTGTTCTTGGCGAAAGCGCCAAAGTTGGATTACTAGGCTATGAACCGGCAGTAGGCAAATCTGTAAAAGTGAATGAACAATGGCTGCAGGTGATCGGTGTGCTGGCCCAACAGGCCACCGCTGATAGTGACGTGGAAGGTCTGGAAGTGGCCAATCGCAACAACCTGATCATTGCTCCTTTGAATACGGTGATGCGCCGATTTGAAGATAACAACAGCTATCTTAAAGACGAGATAGACGGCATGTACATCAAGGTGAAACCGGAAACAGATTCCATTGCAACCGCCAGCATCGTTACCGCCATTCTTGGTGCAACACACAAAGATGCCGGCGATTTCACGGTCACGGTGCCTGCCGGATTGCTGGAACAGCGCCGCCGCACAGGTATGATCTTCAATGTGGTTATGATCTGCATTGCCGGCATTTCACTGCTTGTCGGTGGTATCGGTATTATGAACATCATGTTGGCCACTGTGCTGGAACGGACCCGTGAAATTGGTATCCGTCGCGCGATTGGCGCCAAGCAGGCCGACATCGTCCGTCAATTCCTAACCGAAGCTGTGCTGATTTCCACGCTCGGTGGTTTGATCGGAATTTTGTTTGGTTTTACGCTGTCTCAAATCATTGCCAAAGCGGCTGGCTGGTCCACCGTTGTAACCACATCATCCATTGTTGTGGCGTTCGGAGTATCTTGTGGAATTGGATTGGCTTTCGGAATTTATCCGGCAGTCCAGGCAGCTAAACTTGATCCAATTGAAGCAATCCGTTACGAATAATAAGCCCCAAGGAATTTTTCTAAGGACATGAAGCGAATTTTGTTTTGTCTGTTGAGCGTGGCCGTCTTAGGTCTGGCTCAAGAACCCGGTACTCCACAAAAGGCCGTGGAAACCAAAAGCGGCGATCCCGTCAGCCCATTCAAATGGAATGAGGATCCACTCGATACGCCCAGATTTCCGCATAAAGCGTATTTCCGCAAACGCTTTGAGGTTCCATCGAACCAAATAGAACTGCGTCCACCTGCCAAAATTGAAGACTACGTGCAAGGTGGCAAGCTGGAATTTTCGCTGAAGAATTATCTTGATCTTGTAGTTGGAAATAATACCGACATCGAAATTCAGCGCGTCGTTGTGGAAACGCAGAAGAACGCAATTACCCGTGCCTTCGCTCCATTTGACCCGACTTTTTTTGGCTCCTTCAACAACCAACGGACCAAGACTCCCACAACGAACTCGCTGCAAGGTGCCAACACCTTAAACCAGCTTTCCCAACCTTCGCAGTTTACTTTCACCCATACTCTGGATACGGGGCTGCAATATACATCGGGTGTCACAACCAGCAAGCTTTCCACCAACGATAGCTTTCAACTTTTCAATCCCGCCTACACCACGCAATTTGTTTCCAGTTTCACCCAACCATTGCTGCGCAACCGCGGTCGCGATGTGAACCGTCTTCCCATCACCATCGCCAGAGGAAATCTAAAATCCGGCCAATTGAATGCCGAAGCCGCAATCCAGCGTCTACTGGTAACTTCGGAAAATGCCTATTGGGACGTAATCGCCGCCCGCGAAACTTTATTGGTTCAGGAAAAGGCCCTGGAATTGGCATCGGAAGCGCTGAAACGTTCCCGACGCGAACTGGAATTGGGTGCCATCAGTCCGCTTGATATTTACCAGCCTGAGGCCCAATATGCCGCCGCAGAAATTCAATTGGTCCAATCGCGCTTCCGCTTACAACAAGCGGAGGATGCACTTCGCAGACAAATCGCAGTGGACTTGAATCCCCAACTGCGCCTCCTGCCGATCGTGCTAACAGAAACCGTGCTTCCGCCTACTGACGGCGCTGAATTGGACCGCGAAAAGCTTGTTGACACCGCTTTGCGCACACGGCCCGATTTGAAAAAGACTCAGAATGATTTGGCAGTTGACGATCTGGAAATCCGTCAGGTCACCAACCTACTGCGCCCTGATTTCAGCCTCCGTGGCGGATACACCTCCACCGGACGCGGCGGCACTCAGAACTTGCGTGGCGGCGGAATTATTCCTGGTGGCTTCACCGATTCCATCAGCCAGCTCTTTGGTTTCGGATTTCCCATCTGGAATTTTGGACTACAACTCCGTCTTCCTTTGCGCGATCGTGCTGTTCAAGCCAACGTTGCCGATACCCTGCTTGGCAAAAAGCTGGACGCGCTAACTGCCCGCACACAGTCGCAAACAATTCGCCAGGAAGTTCTGCAAGCCGTAAGCCAAGTGGAATCCTCTAAAGCCAGCGTGAAGCTGGCAATCGTCAATCGTGATCTTGCGCAAAAACAACTGGACGCGGAACAAAAGAAGTTTGACCTCGGCATTCAGCAAATCTTTTTCGTGCTGGATGCGCAAGGCAAGCTGGTTAGTGCTGAATCGCAACTGGTGAATCAATCCGTGCAATATCGCCGTAATCTTCTCAATCTGCTTCGCTCCACAGGCGAGCTACTAACTGAGCGCGGAATCCGGGTACAATAGCGGCTAATGGGCCGCATTCGCGTTCTTCCCGACGCCGTAGCCAACCAAATCGCGGCCGGCGAGGTGGTAGAACGACCTGCCTCGGTGGTCAAAGAATTACTTGAAAACTCCCTGGACGCCGGGGCCACCCAGATTCGCGTGGAAGCGGAAGTTGGTGGCCGCCGTCTCATCAGAATTATTGACAACGGCCATGGCATGCTGCGGGACGACGCCCTGCTTGCCTTTGAACGTCATGCCACCAGCAAGCTGACTCACGTCAAAGACCTCAACTCCATCGCCACCCTGGGCTTTCGCGGCGAAGCGTTGCCGTCCATCGCCAGCGTTTCCCGCCTGACCCTAGAAACCCGTTCACTTGAAGAAACCACCGGAACGCACATCGAAATCGCCGGCGGAAAAATGATCGCTTGCGAGGAAGCAGCCTTGGCATCCGGTACTTGCATCACTGTGCGCGACTTGTTCTTCAATGTTCCAGCCCGCAAAAAGTTCCTCCGGTCCGAACAAACCGAAACCGCGCACATTGCCCAATTGATGGCGCACTACAGCCTTGCGCATCCGGATAAAACGTTTGAGCTAACCCACGATGGCCGCGATCTGTTGAACGTTACGCCGGTTGGAACCATGCGGGAAAGGGTCTTTCAAGTGTTCGGCTCCCAAGTGCTGGAAGATTTAATGGACATCGGCACTCAGGAAAAAGAGTTGCGCATGCCACCGCCCTACGTGCCTCCTGGCCAGGAACCAGAAGAGGAGCCTGACGAGGATTTGCGAGTCTTCATGCTGCGTGGTTTTGTCTCCAGGCCACAAGTGCAGAAGCTGAATCGCAATTCCATTTTTCTGTTCGTCAATGGCCGCCTCATTCGCGACAAGTTGATTCTGCACGCAATCTCCGCCGCCTATCACAACCTGATGCCACCGGCCTCCTTTCCTTTTGCATTGCTGTTTCTAGATTGCGATGCCCGCGAAGTGGATGTGAATGTTCATCCTTCAAAAACGGAAGTCCGCTTCCGCCACGGGACGCTGGTTCACGATTTTGTTCGCGATACCATTCGCGGTCTGTTGATGGAAACGCGCCCCGCCTCAACGCTTCCGCTTTCACAGCACCCTCAACTTTCACAATACGCTCAACAAGGTGCCGAGCTGCCATTTTCAGAGTTCACGCAGAGCATCGAAAACCAAGCCTACCCCGTGACGGGTTCGCCGCAGCCACCAACAGTCCCCGATCACGAACTCCCCACATACACGCTGCGCACCCAACCCGGCCCTGCTCAGCGTTTCGATTTCACCGGCTCGCAACGCGTTGGTAACGACACCCCCACTCCGCAAACGAAATTGAAAATCATCGATCCGCATAGCGGCTTCCCGCAATGGTGGCTTGCCGATCCCGGCCTTGTAATGGATCTAGGAGAACTGCGTCCCATCGGCCAGATTCATGAAAGCTTTATCATCGCCGCCGGACGCGATGGGCTCTGGATCATCGATCAGCACGTGGCTCACGAACGAATCCTGTTTGAGAAAGTGCTCACCGAACAAGCCGCCGGTGGAGTGTTGCGCCAACAGTTGCTCATCCCGTTAATCCTTGAATTGAACGCCGGACAGCAGATTGAATACGCCCGTATCGCCGCCGATTTGGATGCCAGCGGCTTTTCCATTGAGCCTTTCGGTCAGCGTACGATAGCCGTGAAGGAAGCTCCTGCGGGCCTGGATCCAAATGGCATTGAACTTAGTCTATTGGAAATTCTGGAAATTCCCGACGCCGAATTGCGCAAGCTCTCTGTTGGTGATTTGCGACGCAACATCGCAGCTTCCGTGGCCTGCCGCGCAGCCATCAAAATCAACATGCGTCTGGACCAACGCAAAATGGAATGGCTGCTTAGTGAATTGAGCAAGTGTGAATATCCAATGGCATGCCCCCATGGCCGCCCAATTGCTCTCCGTTACGCGACCCGCGATATTCTGAAAGGCTTCCATCGAATCTAGGAAGGAAAGCACACTTCGGCCTTACGGACCAGCTTACTTTTTCGCGAAAAACAGCAGAGCCGCTGCCACTTCCCCTGTGCGACTGCCGCCCAGCAGCCTAGCCTGACTTACAGGCTTACTTACTTGACTCTCCAGCCAAGTAAGTAACACAAGTATTCCATGTTAGCGGCCCTACTGATTTCGTTGAGTGTTACTCGAATCGACCCGAGGCCTCCACCGTATGGGGAGGCTTTGTTTATGAAGAGCATTCCGGCCGGAACTTATCTCTTTGAAACTCACTAATTCAGCTTAGCAGGGGGGTGAAAGCTTTTTGGGTTAGCGAGGTGGGTAAGGGGTTGAAAGGGTTGAGGATTTGGGTTTTTTATTGGTTGTGACCGTCGAACGTCAAACTCTTTGTGAGACGGTTCCGAATCGCAAGTTGCGCCGGAGTGCCAAGGCGGCGGACCTGAATTTTTCCGCTTCGCGCCTGTAGCTGAGCCAGATCGTAGTTGAGTTGCAAGCGAAGCCAGAAGCCCGCACGCATCCCATATATCACCTTGCATACCTACGAAGGCTTCGCCCACGACTTCAACCTCAACCGTTTGTACGTTGGGAGGTTGTGTGGCTGTTGGATATTCAAAGTGGAGTTCCATTGCTTCTTTCCTTCCCGCCATTTCGTTGCTGCAAATTGTCGTCGCATTTCTCTATTCTGGAGAGGCGGGCGAGATGCTAATCGGCAGGCCGGAGGCCCACTTGGTCATCGACCCTCGGCGATTTTCAATGATTGGGCAGTGCTCACCGTGTCGGGATGCTTGTCGCCCAGCACTTTACGTTGTCCTAGTAGGCACTTGCGGAGCAGTCCAATGGCTCCGTCGCGATCCTTCATGTAAAACAACGTGACTGCCAGATTATTCATCGAGCTCAGCGTGTCCGGATGCTCCTCGCCCAGCACGCGCGTCATCACCGCAAGCACTCGCTCCTCAAGCTGCCGCGCTGCTGGCAGATCGCCTTGCGCCATGAGGGTTGACGCCAGATTGTTCATCGACGTCAGCGTGGCCGGGTGCTCCTCGCCCAGCACGCGCGTCGTCACCGCAAGCCCTCGCTCCTCAAGCTGCCGCGCCGCTGGAAGATCGCCTTGTGCACTGAGGGTTTCCGCCAGATTGTTCATCGACCTCAGCGTGGCCGGGTGCTCCTCGCCCAGCACGCGCGTCCTCACCGCAAGCACTCGCTCTTGAAGCTGCCGCGCTGCCAGCAGATTGCCTTGTGCCCTGAGTGTTGCCGCCAGATTGTTCATCGACGTCAGCGTGACCGGGTGCTCCTGGCCCAGCACGCGCGTCCTCACCGCAAGCACTCGCTCCCCAAGCTTCCGCGCTGCTGGCAGATCACCTTGCGCCCAGAGTGTTTCC
>JAYTTF010000235.1:0-3951 GCA_043745195.1 Bryobacterales bacterium
TTCAGGATACCCACAAGCCATTGGTGATGTGGTTTCGAGCCATGTGGTACGTTACCAGCCAGAAGAACGGAGCCAGCGCACTGGGGTTGCAACGGGTACTTGGGCTAGGTAGTTATGAGACAGCCTGGACGTGGCTCCATAAGTTGAGGCGTGCGATGGTCCGGCTGGACCGGGACCGGTTGAGTGGTTGGGTTGAGGTTGACGAGACTTTTGTGGGCGGATTAGTAGAGGGGGTGTCCGGGCGGGAAACCGAGACTAAAGCCTTGGTTATCATTGCCGCCCAAGCTGATGGGCCGGGCATTGGGCGTATTCGGATGCGAGTGATTGAGGACGCTTCGGCAGCCAGTTTACATCCCTTCATACAAGATTTCGTCGAGCCGGGGAGCACGATTCACACCGATGGCTGGTTGGGTTATAGCGGCCTGGACAACAAGGGATACCTGCGGGAGATTACTAAATTACGGGGTCGAAGCAAGGACGCTTCCGAGTTGATGCCGAGCGTCCATCGAATCGCCTCGTTACTGAAGCGCTGGCTATTGGGCACCCACCAAGGCGCGGTGGCACATCCCTACCTGCCGTACTACCTGGATGAATTCACGTTTCGTTTCAATCGCCGCAAATCCAAGAGCCGTGGCAAGCTCTTCTTCCGTCTCATGCAGCAGGCGGCAACTACACCCCCAGCAACCTACGACTCCATGGTCAAACGGTCACAATCGATATCACAACCGGTTGGGGTTGGCTGAGTCAAAGGGATACCCAATTTGGGGGAATTGAGACTGATCCGATCTTTCACTTCAAGCTTATGTCTGAATTGTTTGGTAGCCAGCTTCCCGTTGCAAACGATCCCCTTGCTTCAAGCGAGGTACCCGAACCTTCATCAATTGATACTTGTGGCTTTTTCTTGGTCGTGATTCTGATGTGCGCCCGTTTCCGTTCAGCAGCGGGCCGATTAGATACCGGATGGCTGCGGCAATCCGGATTGAGGTAGTAAGTCTCCCATGGCCATTTGCCATCGCGTGTGCGGTCAGCGATACAGCCCTATTTGACGCCTGCCTCTTGGTCATCATGGATGATGTGATTTTCTATCACAAGGTTCGAGCATCCGACTGTCTGCTGTCGAGTAACGAAGGAGTCGCGCATGTAAAGATGCGTTGGCTTGCAGCCAAGCGTCCGTCTGATGCTAAGCCGGGTGAGTAACTACTACCAAGTCCAGGATCCTTCGCGTTGGATCACCAATGTGCCGAATTACGGCCGGTTGCGCGTGGAGTCCGTCTGCCACTGAAGGCAATAGCGGCGAGACTATTTAGAGCAAACTTTGGATCGCTTCAGCAATATACGCGATATCCTCTTCCACCAGAAGACCATGCGTAGGAAGGTTCAATCCCCGTTGGGCAAGCGCTTCGGCAACTGGATAAGTGCCATCAGGTTCACGGTAGGGCGGCATTACGTGCATGGGATAGAACACGGGTCGCGTCTCAATGCCCCTCTCCTGCAACGCTGCTGTGAAATCATCGCGCTTCAGTTTTGCCTTATCCTTCAGGATGATCGTGT
The DNA here is from genome assembly GCA_043745195.1 of Bryobacterales bacterium. GTDB lineage: Bacteria > Acidobacteriota > Terriglobia > Bryobacterales > Bryobacteraceae > JANXSF01. Next base: position 1,552 of record JAYTTF010000235.1, read on the forward strand.
ACATCCAATAGGCGTGATGCACCTGCGGGGCCTCGGTCGGCAAATCAATGTATTCTCGAAGTGCGGCAAGGTGCTTGTTATACCAGTAGGCCACGCGGAGCCGGTCTTCCAGGTGTTGGGAAAGCTTCTCTGTTTGGGCTAAGCCAATGGCCGCTTGAATGTTGGTCATCCGGTAGTTGTAGCCAACCGTGGGGAACCAGTACCTTCGCTGTGGCTCCATACCTTGTCCGCGCAACAGACGCATGCGTTGGGCAAGGGCGGCATCATTGGTTGTAACCATGCCTCCTTCGCCCGTGGTGATGATCTTATTCCCGAAGAAGCTGAATGTGGCCGCATGGCCGATACTGCCCGCGACCCTGCCGCTGTAGAGTGCTCCATGGGCTTCGGCCGCATCCTCCAACACAAATAAGCCGCGCTGCTTAGCGATGTCGAGGATCGGGTCCATGTCCGCCGGATGTCCGTAGAGATGAACGGCTAGGACCCCTTTTGTTCTGGGTGTGATCCGTTTTTCGATTTGACTTGTGTCAATGTTCATGGTTCGGCGATCGGAATCGACGAATACGGGCGTGGCGCCGCAATAGCGAATTGCGTTTGCGCAGGCGACGAAGGTGAGCGTGGGTAAGATGACTTCATCGCCGGGTCCGACCCGAAAGCCCAGCAGCGCAAGGTGCAACGCGCTGGTGCCATTGTTGCAGGAGACGGCGTGCGAGACGCCGCAGAACTGGGCGAAAGCCTGCTCGAATAGCGGGATGAACCTTCCAATGGAGGAAATCCATTCGGTTTCCATACATTCGTTGACATAGGCTTTTTCGTTTCCCTTAAGGACGGGATGGGCAAGCGAAATCGATCGTGTTGTGATCATTTGTAAGGTAATTTTTTATTTTATCCTGGCGGGGACGCCAATAGCGGTAATTCTTTCAGGCAAGTCGCTAACAACAACTCCACCGGCGCCAACGATGGTCCAAGCCCCGATGGCTATGTTTGGGATGACTCGGCAACCGATGCCAAGGAAAGCGCCCTCGCCAATGTACCCGCATCCGGCTAAGTTGGAACCGGGGGCGATGTGAGCCCCCGCGCCGATGGTGCAATCGTGGTCAATAGTGGCTCCTGTATTAATGATGGCGCAATCGCCAATGACCGCGTCGGCATTTATTACCGCACCAGGCATGACGGCAACTCCCACACCGATTTTTGCCCGAGGCGAGATGATGGCGCTTGGACTGATGGCATTGACTATCGTAAACCCGAGTTTGCGGAGCACATGCAGAAGTTCCAGCCGACGTGCATTTCCACCGATTGCGATAAAGGCGTGATGAATTCCAGATTGGTACAGGGCGTGCAGCCTTGAATCGTCGCCGAGCACGGGGTAACCGAAGATGGCTGCATTGCTGGAAGCTGCTGCAATGCAGCCAACGATTTCAAATGCGCTGGTTTGCTCCAGAATGTCGATGACAACTTTGGCATGTCCACCGGAGCCGAGGATAACGATACGAGGTTTCAAGTAGGAGATCCCATCAATTCATCCATTTTTACAATGTTACTGGTTTTGCGGACACACGTGCCCGTCCAGGATCAATTACGATCAAGCAGTCCGCCGCATGGAACGGCTGAGTAACTTTTCATTAGGTGGGCCGCCCACGCCTTGTCTCAATTCCTATGTGTCGGCCCCCAGGGGGGAACCTCCTCCATGCGGAACCGATCCCCCAAGTACGACCACAACTTCCGTTATGCGGAGTTGCTTTTCCTGAGATGAGCCCGAATCGGCAGCAGACCTGATGATGTTCGCTGTTTCGATTGCGGATCCTATGGGTTTGCGGCGAGTTTATGTGAGATATCCGGCCAATTGGTAGAGAAGGTCGATGATGATAATGATGGGGTCCATGGGTATTGCTCCTTTAGATGAAATTGCTTCGGCGCAAAGATAGGGGTAACGATTCGCTAATTGGCCTTGGGTCAGTTCACAATTTTTGTTAAGCCTTCGAAATGGAAATGGGTGGCATGATTCGCTGACTATCTTTCGGTAAAGCCGTAAGCGCCAAAGTGAGCCTCATCGACAATCAAACGGTGGTGGAGGAAATCAACTGAATTACAACGCCTGCAGGTGATTTTCTCGCTTTGGTGTCACTTACTAATAGTGCGTGTTGGCTACAAATAATCTCACCAGAATTTCTGGCTCGTCTGGGGAATCTGTGGGTAACTTGCGGGTCTCAGCGCTGGGATTGAGTGAGGAAACGGTGAAACTTGCGGCAGGTGGAATCAAAGGAGCGCTGCTCGTCTTCCCAACTGTTGTGGATCAGTGGCCCGCCGTCCTCATGGATCACGTCGCGGACAAGTTGTTCCGCCGATCTCTTTCTCAATCGAGGCTCTTCGTTCACGTCGCGGATGATCTCACCGCCGAGC
>JAYTTF010000236.1:0-14826 GCA_043745195.1 Bryobacterales bacterium
GGGTGCAATTCTTTTGCAAGTCTTCCGTAAGCAGAACATCTTCATTGAATTGCAGCCCCGTCCCGGATTTCGCAGCCCTCCGCACCTTAGTCCCACGCCGAGCCCCACGATCAAATTTAGAACCGAAAGAGCGCTCACCATTCAGGGGACAGATGGTTTCCACGCAACTGTCGGTGGGTACGGGAGTTGATCTATGGACGGTGCGTCAACTGCCGTTTTTGGGATGATGGAGTTGTTGAGATTGCCCTTGAGGAAATCTGCACCCGTATAGCCACCGCTCTGGGACGCCGCTGTAGCGCTTGTCGCCGTAACTGTGTTAGCAAACTGGCCATTGAAGAGCCGGTATTCTCCGCCAATGCGCAGCGAGTATTTGCCCGATGACCCAGGAGAAGTTGTCCACGAACTGATAGTACTTGTTGTTGATCTGGAACGGGCTGCTGGTGGGTTGAGGGATATTTTCATATCCCATGCTAAAACACCTATTCAAATTGGGATCACATAACTCAAGGCGAAAATAGCCGCACCCGTATCTATTCAAATAGTTCCACTTTTTTGCTCCACTTCAACGATTTCCTCTGATTCGGGTTGTCACCCGAAACAAGGGTAAACGTTTGCTTAGGGGGTGGGCCAAATTAAACTGCCGAAGTGGGCCAATTCAAAATCCCGAAATCACTCGGCATGGGAAGGATTGCCGGATTGGCAAAGAAGTTGAATGTGCGCCGGCGGCATCGTGCGGGTAGCCATCGAAGGAGCATATCCTACTGCCTAACGTAGTACGGCCTAAATAGTGACGAGCAGACCTCCTTTTCTTAAACCATCGCCTTCGCAGCCTTAACAAACAGCTCTCAGGAAACAGTAAAACCAACCGTACCCGCAACCAAACTCGGCAGAATTCGATTAGCCGGGACACAGCTAAATGCCACCCACATGTCGGCCTTCTCATTCTTCAAAAAGAAAGCAAATTGCGTTGAAAATGTGCTGTCACCGACCTTTTCCAATTTCATGAATTTCAAATTGGCTCTGTTTTACTTCGCCGGAATTCAGGATAATACAAGTTCGCTTCAAACACTATGTCGCAAACTCTATTCAACAACCGCAAAGCATGTCAGATTGAAAACGATCAGGTGCGAGTAACGGTGTTGGCCGAAGGCGGCCACATTGCCGAACTGCTTCATAAACCAAGCGGCGTGAATCCGCTGTGGACACCACCATGGTCCACAATTGAACCGTCCACCTGGGATCCGGCCAAGCACACTGAATATGGAAACGACGGCGAGAGCCTTTTGTTGGCTGGTATTGCAGGGCAGAATCTATGCTTGGATATTTTTGGTGGCCCATCGGCGAGTGAAGCGGCGGCGGGTGTTCCCGTTCACGGCGAAGGATCAACTGTGGCTTATGAACTTATCGCCCAGGGCCAGCGGATGACCCAGCGGGCAACGTTGCCGTTAGCACAAATTGAATTCCAGCGGGTGCTTCAGGTTGATGGTGCAGTCATCAGGATTACGGAAACAGTGAAGAGCCTGGCGGCATTTGATCGGCCCATTGGCTGGACCCAGCATGTGACTTTGGGGCCTCCATTCCTTGAGCACGGATTGACGCGCTTCCACCTTTCTGCCACGAAATCGAAGGTGATTGAAACTGATTTCACCGCAGGGAAAGGTTATCAGAAAACCGGTGCTGAATTCGATTGGCCTCTGGTTCCCCATAAGAACGGAGGTACGGTTGACCTGCGCGTCTACCCCGATTACAAAATTTCTGGAGGCTACACAGCACACTTGATGAATCCAGCGGAAGAGTTGGCTTACTTTGGGGCCTGGAACCCAAACTCCAAAACCTGGTTGCGCTACGAATGGAAGCGTGCCGATTTCCCGTGGTGTGGAATTTGGGAGGAAAACTGTGCCCGAACCCACGCACCCTGGAATGGCCGGACAATCACGCGAGGCATCGAGTTCGGCGTATCACCGATGCCGGAATCACGCAGGCAAATGATTGAGCGAGGGTCTCTATTTGGGGTGCCCGGCTATCGTTGGTTGCCTGCGCTGGAGACGATATCGGCCAGCTATGTTGTGACAATGGGATCCAAGGAGGAGTTCGCACTATGAACCTACAAACGGCAGTTGCAAGCCGTAACCGGCACCCTGTCTGTCCAATTCGTGAAATCCGGGACGGGGGTGCAATTGTTTTGCAAGTCTTCCGTAAGCAGAACATCTTCATTGAATTGCAGGCCCCGTCCCGGATTTTGCAGCCCTCCGCACCTTTAGTCCCCAAGCCGAGCCCCACGATTGAATTTAGTTCAATGTGCCCGGTCTAACCCCCCGCCTTTCAGGCGGACTGCTTCCAGCCACAGTGCTGCGGCGAGAGTGTTATGCGAAACGAATCGACAATGCTATTGGGGCGGTTGGCGGGTTGATCGGCGTTTTCTTGCTCGGAGTTTTTCAAGTCAAGTTGCCAAAGGACTTTTTCGGTCGTGAGGCGGCTTCAGCCGCGTCCGGCGACTTTCAGTCGCAACCGAACCCACCGGCTTTGAGCCGGTAGTCATTTAGAATCGAAAGCTCACCATTCAGGTGACAGATGGCCCCACGCAACTGACGGTGGGTACGGGTGTTGATCTATGGACGGTGCGTCAACTGCAGTTTTTGGGTTTATGGTGAAGTACTTCGCGTGGTCAAACATAGGATCAACAACATCACCTGCCGTTTTTAGGGTTTCGCGTTGAAGAAGACTAGCGTAACGCTTTTTGGATCGCTTCTTCCGCCACCGGAACCACTAGCTCATAGCCTTTGTCATTGGGATGCAAACCATCGCGGGAGTACCCATCCTTGAGCATGCCTTTGTCATCTACTACGGCTTTGAAATAATCAGCGACGATTGCTCCTGACTTAGCGGCATAGGCGTGAATCCAATCGTTCAACTTTAATATGTCTGATGGTGGACGCTTCGGAGTCATCTTTCTGGGACCATAATCGCTTATCGGCATGATGGTGCATAGAATCACCTTAATGTTGTGGGCTTGGGCCAATTCGGAGATGGCCTGAATGTTCTCAGTGATCTGTTGGAAAGTTGCGGATCCGGTGTTGCCGGCAATATCGTTGGTTCCGGCAAGTAGGACCATGGCTTTGGGTTTTAGGTTGATGACATCGGGAAACATGCGGACCAGCATTTGGGGAGTGGTTTGTCCGCTAATGCCGCGATTGACGTAGGGCTTGCCAGGAAAGTAGGTCGCCAGCTTCCAACCGTCGGTGATGGAATCTCCCAGGAACACAACCCTCCCAGCGGGGATTGGTTCGGCCTTCAGCTTGGCATTGTCGTCGTGATAGCGGCCAAGCTGGTTCCAATCCTGCAATTGATCGGCTAGACTTTGAGCGGAGCCGGTTAGGCAGCAGGCTGCTTTGGGTGGGTGGAACTGTTCAGTTATTTGGGAATAGGCCAAAAAAGGCAGGAAGAGCAGGAATGATTTGATCATGGAGTGTGTTTGATTCTCGCATAATGTTCAGACCACGGCAAATTTCACAAGAGGCCTGAACACAATGCGAATTTCCCACCAGGGAACTATTTAGGCGGTGCAGGTGGCGGAGGTGGGCCTCCACCAGCTGTGGGAGGTGGGCCGACGGTTTCTGGCGAAACTGCTCCGCGGTGACAAGTAAAGCAAGTAACGTGTACTTTCCCATCAGGGAATTTGGCATTGATTTCTTCGGTCATGGTAATCATGTGCCGACCGATTTCCTTTTTAGGATTTTCATCGCCGGCAAAGTTGCCTTGAACATGGCAGTGCGTGCATTGGACGCCCAATGCACTGCGGAATTCGCCCATAGTGGCACGAATATCGACAGGGGGAACTTTCAAGACTTTCAGATTCTGAGGAGGGCGAGGAGGACCGCCCTTTTTCTTGCCTTCATTCGGGGCTTGGGCGAATAGAGGCAGTATCGCAAGAAAAAACACAAAGCTTCGCATAGAGCTAGATTATATAAGACACTACTAGCCATTACTTCAACAAATTTGTAAAGAAAGCGTTAAGGCTTACTTGACGTCGATGATTTTTGCGATGACCAGCTTGCCATCTTTTACGTCGCCGGTGATCTTCACCTTGGAATCGAGATGGGTTTTGGCCAAGTCGCTGTTGGAAAGGCGATAGACCTTGCCTTCCTTTTCAGTGACGAAAACAGGCGCTGCGCCATCTTTGATGCAGCGTTTGGCGCATTCGCGCGCTGATTCGGAGCCATTGCCATTGCCTGCACCGCAGGAGGCATCACTAATCCAGCCGGTCATTTCCGAACTGAACGCCATGGTGGTAACAAACAAGAAGGATGTGAAGAGCTTCATAATCTGATCGTACCAGGAGTGGAAGCGGAAAATCAGATCCACTTTAACCGCCGAAGTAAAATCAGCAAGATGAACGTTACGGCGGCCATCATGACTATCACAATATAAGGACCGTTTGGATTTTCGCTAAAAGGCATTTGCTTCAGATTCATTCCGAAAAAACCAGAAATTACGATGGACGGAAGCGCGATGGTGCTCATGACTGCAAGTACTTTCATCACCTGATTGGTGCGGTTGGCGACGCTGGATAGATAGATATCCAAGGTGCCGGTTAGCAGGTCGCGTTCGGTTTCAAGCAGATCCAAGTTGCGCGCCACATGGTCATAGACATCGCGGAAGAATGGAGCTAGCGGTTTACCTATCAAGGGGCTTTGGCTTCGCAAAAGATGTCCGGTTGCTTCGCGGGTCTGGCTCATGACGCGACGCAGTTCAAGAAGTGCTCTCTTGGTAACCAGGATCTTTTGCAGCATCTTCGGATCAGGATGGTCCAAAACATCCGCTTCCAGTTGGTCGATTATCTCCACGTAGTGGTCAATTATGGGTGGGTAGGAATCCACCAGGACGTCGACAATTTTATAGAAAATCTGGTCGGCGCTTTGACCATTGCCATTGTTGCGGATCTTTTCCAGCAACTCCCTGGTGCGGGGGCAGGGATCCTCTTCAACGGTGATGACGAAATCGGGGCCTAGGATAACATCAAGGTCCACTATGTGTACGCCATCCTCCTGAACTTCGACTGGTTTGAGAACAAGGAAGAGATAACCAGGGTTTTCCTCTAATTTTGCCACTTGAGAGCGATTCCGGCAATCTTCAATATGTAGTGGATGGAGGTTGTAACGTTGGGCGAGCTGATCTAATTCGGGGTCAGCGGGGTTGGTGATGGAATGCCAGATCATCTAGTTCTTGTGACCTTTCAGTTTAACAATTCAAAGTGAATTAAGTTCGTTTAGTCTTGTCTCATGCAAGAAGAGCCTGAAGGGGCAAAGGTGTCCCCTTTGGCGATCTTTTTTACGCACTTCAGTCTAACCCTTTGGGTGATGCTATTACGCTGCTTCCAAACGAAGTGGGCGAGCCAAACTTCCGTGATGCGGCAACACAACATTTTCCCCAAGCCTTTCCGTCAACGCATGGGCTGCTCGCTCCGACAACCTGCGGCTGTTGACGAAGACAAGCGTGGTGCGATGGGCCAGAACCTGTTGGGCGATATTATCGTAAACTTCGCCCCATAGTTCGTTCGACGCCACAGCGGAAAGTTCGTCCTTCGGCACCTCCACACCAAGATCCATTGCCCGACGATGGCCGGTGTTGACAATGCGTGTATCCGGTGCCAGGTAACGCGCCTCTTCTTCAATTGGATTTACCGTGGCGGAAAGCCCAATGCGTTGCGCGGGCTTTTCCGTAAGCGCATCGAAGCGAGCCAAAGTCAGTGCTAAATGCGCGCCGCGCTTATCATCCGCCACGGCGTGAATCTCGTCAACAATGATGGTAGTGGTATGCCGCAGCATTTGCCGCGACCCTTCCGCAGTAAGCAGAATATAACAGCGATTCCGGCGTGGTGACAAGAATGTGCGGAGGCTTGCGCCCCATTTTTGCACGCTCGGACATTGACGTATCGCCTGTCCTGACGGCAGTCCGAATGGGCTCGAATTTTTCCCCAAGACTTTCAGCCAGCGCAGCAATTTCCCCCAGTGGCCCGTCTAAGTTTCGCTGCACGTCATTGGAAAGCGCCTTCAACGGCGAAACATAAACCACCTGCGTTTGATCGGTCAGCGTCCCCTGGCGAGATTGACGCACCAGCCATCCCAACAACTGCGGTTCGGTAGGCACCTTGAAGCGCTACGCAAACCACTGCGCGACGATGGGATGGAAACCGGCTAAAGGCATGGGCTACTTCAAAGTGAAAATCTGAAAATGCTGATTGGGTAGGAAGTCATGGTGTTTCGTACGCTTGAATCCAGCACGGGCCAATTCCTTTGCAATCTGTTCTGGAGCAAATCGGAACGCATCGGGCGGACCCATTGGTCCACCGAGCTTCCAATCGATGATGGCGAGTTGCCCACGTGGCTTTAAGGATGCTGCAAGCGAGCGAAAGTAGGCCTCGCGATTGGGAATATGGTGGTAGGTGTCCACAATAAAAATAAGGTCCATTGGCTCCGGCAGCTTTGGAGAATCGGGCGTTGCCTGAATGGCGGTAATGTTGGTAAGCCCTTTGTTGGCTGCGCGCTTCTTAATGTAGTTAACCATGGAGGCTTCAATATCAACGGCGAATACATTGGGTTTCGCAGATGATTTCGCAAGGCGAACGGTGAAGTAACCAGTTCCAGCACCTATGTCGGCAACTTTCTGTCCGCGTTTCAGATTAAGAGCCGCTATCACTTTTTCGGGCATTTGCCATTGATCGCGCTTTGGATCATCGAATTGCTTGGCCCACTCCTCCGCGTCATCGAAATGACGATCCATGTGGCCGCCGGTGGCAACCCCTTTGCCTACCTCAGAGGGATGCATTTTGGCATGATCGCGATCAGGTGGAGTTTGGGACCACAGTCGCGGCGCCAAGCTGAGGCTAATGAATAGAAAAGTGAATTTCATGGGACTCCTTACTCAGAGTATCACTGGCGTTACATTTACCTCGTTGGAGTGGGGCAAAATAGTGAACCAGCTTTACTGAATCCGCGTAACTGATCCGATCAAAACGCTGGCGTGCTTCCGTCTCTGCGGGTCGAGCAGGTTGGGCCGGCAGCGAGATGGGTAGGGGAGCGTTACCGAGTCCGATTAGCTTCGTTTCAACAGGCTCAGTTTTAACAGTTTCACTTTCGGTGGGTTCCTCAGTTAGCTTCGTTTCAACACCTTCATTCTGCGGTTCGAAGCCAGGTGCTCCGGTCGCAACTGTTGTGAACAGTTGGCGCATGGTGAAAAGTTGCTGCGTAACATTTTCATATTGAGACAGCGATCGGCGGCCTTGGCGGGAGATTTGAGTTAGCGCGCCGCTATTCTCCTGGAGTGCAACGACGGCTAGGCCGTAGATGGCGTTGGGGCCGGTAGATTTCAGCGCGTTGAGGATCGTGGTTAGTTTGCGTTTGTCGTCTGTTCTCATTGCAAATACAGGATAGCAGACGGGTGGGAGGGAGTTATGGTTAAGTGCTTTAGAATCCTAGTGAAATGACTTGTGATTGCCCCGGCGGACAACTCCAAAATAGAGGTCAAACTATTTCACGATCTGGTGAATCACTCAGTCGGCTACGACCATCAGTTTTGGAAGTCGCTGCTCCTGGACGGCCATTAAGACCTGCGGGATGCAATCCCTTCCCAGACTGGTCGCGACCGGGTGGCGGAAGGGCTCTCCATTACATCTAAAGCCAGGGAGGGACGGCCGTAGTCGTCGCCCTCGAAGAAAATGAAATGAGCCATGAGCCGGAATTCCGAAGCGATTCGGATTTGCGGAAGTTCCCAACACCTTCAGCCTCCCGACGTAACCCAGTTGCCGGCACGCGGACGCCCAATGGCATTGAATTAAATCGCAGGCCTGCGCGGCTGAATGAGGCGCCGGCTCAACCGCCGCCAGCCACCTGATCCAGATCCTTTTCAAGCGGTCAGATTCAGAGAACTAGTCCGCCCGCGCTTCCTGCAAAAACTTCGCAATTGATTCCGAAAGAGCCCGCGGATGATCGGAATGAACCATCGCCAAGGCCTGCCGGCGAACCAGTTTATGTTTCCCCACCCGGCACACATGAAAAAAGCGAGGTTGGCCGCGCAACGCGTATTCCGGCAGCATGGAGTATCCAAATCCCGATTCCACAAGCCGCTTGATCGACTCCGTATCGCCCGCCTCCATGATCACGTTGGGAGTCACCCCAAGGTCGTGAAAAAAGCGGTCCATCATCCGCCGCATATTCGTGTGCTCCGGATATAAGAGGAAGGGTACACGCGCCAGATCATCCGCTTCCAGGTGCCCCACCTGTCAACCTTTGATCCGTTCGTGGGAAGGCTTCAAAATCAGCATTTTCTCCTCGAATAACGGCATGATCCGCAACAACTCGTTCTCCACCGGAAGAGTCAGCAACGCCAAATCGTACCGCCGCCCAAGAAGCCCCGAAACCATTTCCTCCGTCGCCGAAAGGGTAACCTTAATCTCCGCTTCCGGAAACCGCTTGCGTAGCAGGCGCAACGGCCGCCCCAGCCGGTGAATCAGAGTGGTGGGCCCTGTGGCGAAATGGAACGGACGGGTATCGGCCGATGGGTTCGCGCTAAACTCCTGTTCGATCAAACGCATCTGGCGCACTACCCCCGTGGCGAGTTCCGCCAGACGAAGCGCCGCGGGCGTAGGGGCAAGACGCTTGCCGGACCGTGATCTGCATGAGCAGACCGAAACCCCATGTCAACTGTAGGAAGAGGATCTGGACAAAGGTCGCCGGCGGAAGCCAAGGCAGCTTTATCCACGGAGATAAAGTCTGGATCAAGTTGAGTAGCTGATGAATCGGAGCGGCCTACAGTTTTTCGTAATTCAAAAAACACAATGAAGCGAAGAAATCAAGAAGACCGGACAACATGAACTGATGGCGGATGAGAACGAATAAACTGCCTCCTCAACCCCCCGCAACGTCTGTCTCGGCTAGAGCCCGAATGGATTCGAAGGGACGAGAGGAGCTAGTTTCCTGCCGCCAGTCCACCAGTTCTGCACGAACGGCAGATACCGAAACTGCTGCCGTTGCCGATAATGTTCGTGCAACGATTAGTGAGGGTGAGTAATTCTGATGGTCCAACGGTTCCAAAAAGAAAAGGGGTTTCCGTTATTGCAGACGAACCGGCCACCGGCCCAACATGCCCCGTTGTACCCCAAGCCCGAATTCCGCCCGCCAGCTTGAATCCTTTGACCCTACCGGCGAGGGCTGCGCTATTCGTGCAGGACGTGCCAGTGAAGTCTGAACTGGCACTTGTGGCGATAATTCTGATGACCACCGAGTTAGGACGAACCCCGGTTAGCGTATTACTAATCAGATCGCTATTAACCGATAAAGAAGCCAGTCCGTTCGGTGTAATCAGACAAGAACAGCATGATATCAACTGTTCGTCCGGCGAGAAGGCATAAACGTTTGCGCACATGTTGCCAGCCGCTCCGCCGAATCCGGGGCCATTCAAAGCAGCACCGTTCTCACCAGCGTTGGTGATATTGATCACGGCGTCAGTTGAAGTTAAATTTGCCGCGTAACGAATCTGGAAAGCATCCGGCGGAGTTAAGAGGCAGAGGGCACGAGGACCACCAGCAGTTTCCGGAGCAAGGCCGCACGGTAGATCAAGCGGATCACCGTCATCTGGTGCAAGTATTTGTCCGTTTGCTGTCAAAGAGAAGGCTAGCGCCACGGAAATCAATGCAAATGTATACTTCATTTTCTTGTACCCTTTCGCAAGACTACTACACAACCTTTGAATTAACAATCCTGCTTATTAACTAACCTTTCGGGTGTACTTCCTGTATCAGGTACCCAGGTTACTATTCTCGTAACCATCGTCTTTCCCGTGAGTTATATAGTTGCTGATCGAGCCGGAAGTATTTGTGAACCTATTTCCCGGTTTCTTACGCATTACAGTATGATGAGGAATACTTTCATGAAACTGAACAGTTTGCTATTGGGGATGGCGTTTACGTTGCAAGCATTTTCTCAGCAACGAAATTCTCCCAATCTGAAGCCCGGCCTGACACACAATGCTGAACTTACCTCCGGCCAATCGCAATCCTACACATTCAAGTTAAAATCGGGTCAGTACTTGCGGCTAGGCATTTCCCGACCCAGTTTTGCAACTGTGGCCCGACTTTGGGGACCCTCTAAACGCAAACCGTTGTTGGAACTGCATTGGCCTGGTGCACCCCAGGTTAGAGAACCTCTCTACTGGATTGCCACGAAGTCTGGAGTTTACCGTTTTGAGCTGGCCGTTACTGGGCAAACGCCGTTGACCGGAGCATACTCCATCATGCTTGAGGAGGTCCGGAAATCGGTTGCGGATGACACAAAACAGGTCGCGGTGCAGCAGCTATTTGAAAAGGCCCGCACGTTGACTGAGCGGCGTGAATATAATGAAGCCATCGCGGTTTGGAATCAGGCCCTCCCCGCAAGTCAGAAATTGTCCAACCGAGATCGGGAAGCGGCCTCTTTGAACGCTCTTGCGGTATCTCACGAAAGCCTGGGTCAATACGAAAAAGCCTTTGCATATTACGATCAGGCACTTGCTGTTTGCAGAATGATCGGGGATCGGCTTGGAGAAGGCCATGCTCTGCGCAACATGGGCAGTATGTCGTCGAATCTGGGCCAATCGCAGAAAGCGGTAACTTACCAGGAGCAGGCCCTTGCGATAGCGCGCGAGATCAAGGACCGCAACGGAGAAGCCCGGGCGCTGGCGAATTTGGCTTTGTCCGCACAAAACACGAGTCAACCCGAAAAAGCAATCGACTTGTACCAACAGGCTCTAGCCATATTCCGTGAGGCGAAAGATCGCAATGCCGAAGGACGGCTGCTGGTGAACCTGGGGATGGTTTACAACTCGACAAGCCGGTATGATCAGGCAATTGACAACTTTGAACAAGGTGCGGCGATTGTTCGTCAAATGAAAGACCGCCGCGCCGAAGGCCTGGCGGTGGGCAACATTGGCAACGCCTACTACAACATGAGCTACTACGAAAAGGCGCTCGATTATTATAAGAGTGCCCTGGAGATTCGCCGTGAAATGAAAGACCCCAGGGACGAGGCTAACGTGCTGGCCCTGCTCGGAAATACTTTTATGAGTCTGGGGCAAAATGAGCTATCCATTGCGAACTACGAACAGGCGCTGAGCATTTTCCGCAGTGTGAAGTATCGTCTAGGAGAAGACAACGCCCTACGGAATTTAGGCACGGCCTACCGGAATTCGAACCGCCCGGCGCAAGCAATTCCGTATTATGAGCAATCCCTGGCAATTTCGATTGAAGGAAAGAATCTCCGCAATCAAGGCCGCGCTCTGAATTTGTTGGGGAGCGCGCACCAGGAGCTTCTGCAGCCTGATCGCGCTGCCGACTATCTTGAGCAGGCTATTACGATCAGCCGGCAAACGAAAGATCGTACTGGCGAAGGAATGGCGACCGGCAACCTGGGTGCCGTGCGTGCGGCCCAGGGCCAGCAGCAAGCGGCTGCTGCCTTGTATGAACAAGCTCTGAACATTGCCCGTGAAACCAAGTCACGTCAATTAGAAACCGTGAACCTGACGCGCCTTATGGACTCTTGGAAAGCTTTGGGACAACCGCGCCTGGCAGTGTTCTACGGCAAACAAGCCGTAAACGTTATCCAATCCATTCGATCGGGGATTCGCGGCTTGGCTCAAGATTTACAGGGAAGTTTTCTTAAAGGCAACGAGGAGCCGTATCACAAGCTGGCCGACTTACTCATCGCCCAGGGCCGGCTCTCCGAAGCAGAGCAAGTGCTCGGCCTTCTAAAAGATCAGGAGTTCTTCGAATTTGTACGGCGCGATGCTAATGAGACGTCTTCCAACCAGAACGGAGTCGCCCTTACCACGGAAGAAGCGGATTGGGCAAAACGCTACTCAACAGTTGGTGGCAACCTGGTTGCTCTTGGCACGGAAAGGAGTGAGTTGCTCGCCAGACAGGCCCTGACGCCCGAACAGAGTAAGCGCCTAACTCAAATTGAAGAGGATCTTAAAATAGGCAGCCAGGCGTTCGATTCGTTCATTACCAATCTGGCCGCGGTCTTTAGCGGCAGGCCAGACGCCAACGCCAAGATTGAGATGCTGAAGGAAACCCAAGGCTTCATGTCCGATTTGGGCGAGATGCCACCTGGTTCAGTGGCGATTTACACGCTGGTTGGCGAAGACATGTACCGCGCCATTTTGATCACGGCGCAGGTGCAGAAGGCATACGAATATCCGATCAAGGCCGCCGACTTGAACCGGAAAGTCCTGGAGTTTCGCGAAGTGATCCGCAACCCGAAGCTAGACCCCCGTCCGCGCGCTAAGGAGTTGTACGCCATTTTGATCGGCAGCATGGCGGAGGATCTGAAGCAGGCCAAGGCCGTGACAATTATGTTTTCGCTGGATGGAACGCTACGCTATTTGCCGCTGGCCGCCATGTACGACGGGGATCACTATCTGATTGAGCAATACAAGTTGGCGGTATTCACTCCTGCAAGCAACGCTCGCATGAAGGACAAGCCAACGGCGCAATGGAAAGCCGCGGGCTTTGGAGTTACCAAGGGCTTTGAAGGCGCGCCGGCGCTGCCATCCGTGGCAGCCGAAATGAGCGGCATTATCCTGCAAAATGCCGGTTCTTCAGAAGGTGTGCTCTCCGGCGAATTGCGCCTGGATGCCGACTTCACCAAAGACGCGATGAGAAGCACCTTGCGCAGGACGTTTCCGGTGGTGCACATTGCCAGCCATTTCAAGTTCCAGCCCGGAAACGACGCCAGTTCGTTCCTGCTGTTGGGTGACGGCAGCCACTTCAGCCTGGCAGATTTGAAATCGGTGACGAACCTTTTCGCCGGCGTGCAGTTGCTAACGCTTTCGGCCTGCAATACGGGCGTTGGGGATGTACCTGGAGACGGCAAAGAGGTGGAAGGTTTCGGTGTGTTGGCTCAGCGTCAAGGCGCCAAGGCGGTGATTGCCAGTCTGTGGCCTGTGGCCGATGCGAGCACAAGTCTGTTGATGCGGGAGTTCTACCGGATCAGGGAATCGTCCCCTGGAATTACGAAGGCGGACGCGCTGGCGCGAGCGCAGATTGAATTACTCCACGGAACGGCTAAACCGCGAGCCGGGTCCGGCCAGGAACGGGCGTTGATCCACGAGGAATCGACGAGGGGGGTGCCCATTGAGGCCCCAAGTTTTTCGGCGCCAGCGGATGCTCCTTACGCGCATCCTTACTATTGGGCTCCGTTCTTTTTGATGGGCAACTGGCTATAAGGAGAATTTATGTTTCAACGCAATACGATGGCGTTTTTCATGGCGGCCCTCGCGTCGGCCCAAGACCCGCAAACGGACATCACCACGCGGCAAATGTGGGACGCAACCCTACTCGAGAAACGCAAGCCACCAGCCCAGGCTAGGCCCACCATGTCACCTTCAAAGACGGCTTCATCCGCCGCTAAGCCTGCCGCCACTCTAACTGAAGGAACCCTTGTCGGCGTCACCGTCTGGAGCTTCCGTCCAAGCAAACCATCCGACACCCGCGAAATCCGTTCCCTGGTCCACGAAGGCGCTGACGATGAGGAACTCAGTCCCGAACGAGTGGCCGCCGACCAACCGCTGTCCGAAGGACAGAAGCTACGTATCGGCATTGAGGTGGCTCAAGAGGGTTACCTATACGTGATTGATCGCGATGAGTATGCCGACGGGACCAAGAGCGTACCCTACCTGATATTCCCCACCCGCCGTATTCTGGGCGGGAAAAATAAGGTGAGCCCCGGCATGCTAGTGGAACTCCCCTCCGCCGCCGACAAGCCGCCCTATTTCAAAATGGAGCGCAGCAAGCCAAATCAGACCCAGGAATTACTAACGATTCTAATCAGCCCCAAGCCGATCCCAGGTTTAACCTTGACCGGCGGCCGCCAGAAAGTGGATGAGGCGCAACTGGCCGTTTGGGAAACGCAATGGAAGGTGAAATCTTACCAACTAGGCGACGCCACGCAGAAAGGGAAGACTTACACGGTGGCGGAAAAGCAGGCAGCCAGCGGCGCGAAGCCCTTGGGCCAGGACGACCCGCTACCGCAAATGATGTACCACTTGGGCGGGAAGGCTGGCGACACGCTAATGTTGGATTTGCCCCTTCGAATCGCAAAATAGTTGAAATAGTATTTCGCAAGATTTGGAAGTTAATACGAGCTTGATTCTAAGCTTCAGTTTACCCTGTGTGATGTTACCGTCCGGTGACGTCACACAGTTTGGTCAGACTTTCGCCCTACGTCAGGCTAAAATCGGAATTGGGGAATAATGAAGTTGCAAACACTCACATCACGATTGAAAAAGCTGGAAAAGACTAAGCTGCAGCGCGTGGAGAAGGTTTGGCATGTGGTTGATGCGATTAGCCAAAAAGTCTTGTCGTCGGTTTATTGGCCTCCGCTGAAAGAGGGGTCGACTATTACCGGCGACGACCGCCTAGTTTGACTGGCAAAGCTGGTATCAAGTTTATGATAATCTCGCGCGTCGAAACGGTTACTCCGTTGCAATCCACGCAATCCACGGCATTGAGAATGATCATCATTGGTGCCTGTGTTAGAGGAACAAAAACGGCCTCCAGTTTGCCGATTCGTCTTTGAATGAATTTCACTTGTTAATTTCCTCCTTGCGCCGCCTGCTCCATGCGAGCTGCAATATCGTCTAGTTCGATCCCTTTGAAAGCGGTTGAAAGCACAATATCCGTAGCCCGCACCCGGCTTGACCAGGCATCCACTTCACGTGAATCTTTCCAGCAAACGTGTCGAGGCTGGTGGTCGCCCCCAGAGGTGAATTTTCGCTGGTTTCTACCTCACCCGATGG
>JAYTTF010000237.1:0-3907 GCA_043745195.1 Bryobacterales bacterium
CGTAACAGGGATTTGAACAGAACTGCCTGCGGGATTGCTGGTTGCTGTAATTGTTCCAGAATAGGTACCCGCGGACAGGGAAGATGGCAGCACGCTGACAGAGAATGTGCCGCTGCCGGTTCCTGTTGATCCTCCACTGGAGGTAAGACTCAACCAATTTCCTCCGCTCTGTGTTTGCGTGGACAAAGAGAAGGAAGTGCCTGCCTGGTTGCTGTTAATAGTGATGCTCTGACTAATGGGCGATCCAACTGAGGCACCTTGCGCGGCAGTGAAAGCCAACGAGGAAGGCGTCGCCGAAAAACCCGCGCCGTTTCCCGTGACCACAGAGACGTTCACAGTGGTGAGGCTGGACGGAGTGGTTGCCAGTTGAACCGTAAACGAACCATTGTAAGTTTGCCCAGCAACCAGGCTGGAGGTATTTATGGTTACACTCAGTGGCACACCTTGCACAGGCGGATCGATGATGATGCCGCTGGTTGTCCCTTGGACCAATAGCCAAGGAGAAGTTTGGGTATTTACCGCAAACGTCAATGTGGTGTTGGTGGCGTTCGAAGGTGTTACAGCTACCGATTGCGGGGTACTGATTCCTGTGTTCGGCTGAACATTAAACGAAAGCTGAAGCGGCGAAACTGTTATGGTTTGCGCCAATGTAACAGCAGAAAATGCACTAACTAACAGCGCAAGGGAAAAATTAGATCTCATTCGGGCCGCCTTCAATTTGGGATGTGGAATCATTTCTAACGTTACTTACCTTTTACCTCTTAAGAAACAAGCGCAAAACGGATTCGCTTCGGCGAATAACTTCCTTTGTTTCTCAACTGCATTTCGCCGCGCCGAAGCGGCCTTTGCGCTTCTGAGAAACAAGCGCAAAACGGACTCGCTTCGGCGAAGCCACTGCTTGTTTCTTCAAATGCATTGAGCCGCGCCGAAGCGGCCTTTGCGCTAACTAACTCTTTACCTACGCAACTAAGATCACTTTTGTTACAGTGTTAACATCTTTGCACAAACCTTTCCTCTACAACTTGCATAAATCGGCTGCGGCCCATGCCTATTGACGCTCTATAGATTTTGTTTAGCCGATTTCACGCTGCGGTGTTCTACTCTAATCTTCTAGCAATTCGAGTTCCAATCAAACTGCCATCCTCCACTGCACTCAATGCTGAGTCTTTCCAAAGGGATTCCAAGCCGCGAGGTTTAGGTCATTGGCAATTATAGTGTGGTCCCAATGGTTACTAAACTCGGGTAGTGGGTCAGTTTGACCCACTACTTCACTTGCAGCAAAAGCACCGTCCATGTGGAAATGCGTTAGCATGCGATGGATGACTCAAAAAATCTTTTGGCTACTTCCCATGTCCATGGCATTCTTATTCGCGGCTGAACCCGCGATGAAATGCGATGCACTTACCGCTAACTCATTCGGCGACCAAGTGAAGATTCATTCATCCACGCTTGTTCCGGCCAAGGGCACCTTACCAGAACATTGTGACGTGCGTGGCGTCATTTGGCCAGAAGCGGGATTCGCAATCAAGCTGCCCACCACTTGGAATGAACGTTTTCAAATGGTGGGAAATGGGGGCACTGCGGGCACCATCAGTTTGGGCGCGGTAGATGGCGCAGTTCGCAAGGGTTTCGCTGCGTCTTCCACCGACACTGGACACGATGCAGCCAAAGAGCCATTGGCAACTTTTGCCTACGTAACTCCCGAAAATCCAAATGGCCACAGGAAATTACTCGACTTCGCTTACCTCGCGGTTCACGAAACTGCCGTTCTATCGAAGCAGGTAATCAAGGCATACTACGGTGCAGCGCCTCGCTATTCCTATTGGGTAGGGTGCTCAACTGGAGGCCGCCAGGGAATGCATGAGGCGCAACGTTATCCCGAAGATTTTGATGGATTGGTGATCGGCGCTCCGGGTTTGTATCTTACTGGAAACGTCACGCGCCGTCTATGGGTAGGGCAATCGCAACTGGGTGATGGGGCGATTCCGGTGGAGAAATTACCCCTTTTGACTAAGTTGGTTTACGATAAGTGCGATGCGATTGACGGACTGAAAGACGGTATCATTGACGACCCTCGACGCTGCGGATTCAATCCTGCGAAGGATGTTCCTAAGTGCGAGGGGGTGGATGGTAAAGATTGTTTCACTGCATCGCAGATTGAAGCCTTGGGCAAGATTTACGGTGGTCCGCACAATTCCAAAGGGAAACAGATCTTCCCCGGTGAACCAGTAGGGAGCGAGCCCGTGTGGTCTGACAATTTGATTGGACCCATCAAAACGGTGCTGCCTCGTTCTGAAAGTCAGATGAAGATGGCTATGCTGGATCCGCCGCCCGGCCCATCGTGGAGTTACACCATGTTCAACTTCGATACTGATCCGCCTCGCGTGGCCAAGGCTGCTGCGGAGTTGAATGCTCGCAACCCTGACCTGGCACCGTTGAAGAAGCGGGGTGGAAAGATTATCCACTATTCAGGCTGGGCCGATCAGCAAGTGAATCCCTTTCCTGGAATTGAATACTACGAAACGGTGAGCAAGCGCATGGGCGATGCTGCCACCCGCGATTTCTACCGGCTGTTCATGGTTCCTGGAATGTTCCACTGCAATGGCGGGCCGGGTTGCAGTTCCGTGGACTGGCTATCATCCCTGATGGATTGGGTGGAAAAGGGAACAGCTCCTGCGCAATTGACTGGATCGCATATTGAAAACGGCAAGACCACGCGGACACGTCCAATTTGTCCCTATCCACAGGTGACGCGTTACAAGGGCACGGGCAGCATTGATGAAGAAGGCAGCTTCGCCTGCTTGGCGCCTTAGAGGAGTTCCCGCAACGTCGCGAGTGGCAGCCCCAAAAAACTACAAGTTGGGGGAGTCAAGGCACTGCTGTTCGCGCCTGCTGTTTCGCTCTCCAAATTTTGGCGTACTGTCCCGCGACGGCAAGCGATTTCTGGTGTTGAACCCGGAAGGCGGCGAGCAGGCGGATTTGCCCATGGTGGTGGTAACCAACTGGGCGGCGGGGCTGGGGAAGTAGCGCTGCGGAAACTTGGTCAACTGGCTCGGGGCAAAACTTCCAATTCAATTCGTTCAGCGACAGCATCCTTTGCCGAATCCAGCTCAAAGTCCTGTTGAAGGCCAAGCCACAGTTCAGGAGAAGAGCCGAAATACCGCGCCAGCCGCAAGGCCATCTGGGCGCTAATGCCACGTTTTTCATTGACAATGCCGGAGACATGGCTTGGCGGGATGCGCAACGCACGGGCCAATCCGTTGATCGACAACCCTAATGGAACAAGAAATTCCTCGCGGAGGATTTCTCCCGGATGCACCGGAGGTAATTTAGTTTTGCGCGCCATTGGTTCTCCTTCTAATGATAGTCAGTCAATTCCACGTCAAATGCATCACCCAGCTCCCAGCGGAAGCAGATGCGGTATTGGTCATTTACTCGAATGCTGTATTGACCGTGACGGTTGCCCTTCAATGACTCCAAACGGTTCCCAGGAGGGATCCGTAAGTCGTCCAATGTTCGCGCGCGATGCAGCAGACGCAGTTTGCGCAACGCTATCCGGGCAATGGCTCCCCATTTTTTTGAGACATAGCGGTGGAATAGCAATTCCGTTTCGCGGTCCCGGAATGTCCGAATCACTCCTCTATTCTATTCTCTGTAATACCAAGTATGCAATGACCTCGTCTTGAGTTTTGCGATAAACTAACGGGAACGTAATGCCCCTCAGCAATGGAGACAAACTCGGCCCGTATGAAATCGTCTCGCCGCTTGGCGCGGGTGGCATGGGGGAAGTGTATAAGGCTCGCGACACACGGCTGGACCGTACCGTCGCGGTGAAAGTGCTGCCTGAGCACATTGCTGCGCGCGAGGACTTGCGCACGCGGTTTGAACGCGAGGCGCGGGCGGTGGG
>JAYTTF010000238.1:0-46908 GCA_043745195.1 Bryobacterales bacterium
GGGGTCTGCCATGGTGCCTGCGCCTTCCAGGGGAACGATGGCGATGAGGCGTTCGTGCGTTTGGCCGGGATCGACGCTACGCTGCTGGGCGGTTAGGAGGTTTGGGGATAAAGATAAAAATAGCGATAAAAGAGTTAGTAAAACTCGCCGGGGGGGGATAAAGAAATACGTCTCATATTATTTGCGATACTAGACGAAATAGTACTTTATTGCAAGAGTTCTTTTATAGGTTGGAGAAATTTAATGGCAGGGGGCACGGAGTCTCAAAGCCGCACCGCGAAGTACTTCACTATAAAGTTGACAATCCTACGTTGCTAGCGCCCGATGACCGTTAGTCAATTCCGACGGCAGTCTTGGGTCGCAAAGTTGTCGTATATCCGGCTAGCAGCGGCAATGGCGTCGGCTGTGGGTATTTAAGCTGATGAATTCCATTTCATTGCATATCATGCGTTGAATTTGAATATCAATGAGACTGGCTTCAGCGGGGGCTTGGCGACGGAGACGCCAGAGGTTAGTGGCCATTTCAGTTACCAGGATGTCTTCGATCCTATTGACGGGTTTCCTGGTGCGCTGCTATTAGGTCTTGGAATTCGGCGAGATTTTCGCCGGGGAGGATGAGGGTTTTGGGGTATGCCCCATGGGTAGCGGAGTTAAACGAAGATCGGCGTTTGCCTTCGGGGGTTTTGGGGCCATTTCAGCGTGAGGCGCGAGGTTTGTTTGCGTTTATCGTCTGGTGTCATTGTGGTTACAGGACAGATAAAGCCAGCAGCCTAGATGACGCCGAAAGGAAGTCAATTCTAGCCGCAACGGCAAAACTACGGCAGAGTGTCCAATCAATAGCTGCAGGGCTTCGAGAGCGTCTTAACTTGGGGTTGGGTGACGACTTCAGGTTGGAAAAGTATCATTCCAATGGTATGAAACCTTCAATTATCGATCTGCAGTCCCGGGGTTCTCAATGGCATCTTACTGTTCAGGGGGTTTGGAAGGAAATTGTAACTCTTGACAGTAATTTCCGCCTTATTAGTCACGTACCTGCGCCCGGGGAAAAGGCGAAATACTGGACGAATCCTCCGCAACACCCACAGCTCCAACAGGAATGCAAACCGTGGCTGTAGGCTGCCCATTAAGAGTTGAAACCGGGGATGTGAATGCAACACCTGAACCACTGATTGTCGGTAGCCCTGACAGGCATGATCCAAGTATTGAAATCACGCCACTAATGCCTGCAATGATAGTGTTCACGTTTTGCCCTTGCACCTTTATTGAGCTGATGGATGGAGTGCAGACATTCACGGTTATGCTGTTGCTGATATTGGCACCACTTGACTGACCACCGAAATAAAATCCAGTAGCGGAAACACCTCTAGATGTTACAGAAAAGGTGTAGGTTCCAGCACTTGGAAACGTTACTGGGATTGTGAATTGTCTCGCCTCATTTATCGCGCTTCCTGGCGCAGTCGGCAGAGAAGCTGCCCCGGTAGTTACGTTCGTAGGCTTGTTTACAAGCGGCTGTTGAGTGCCAAAACCGGCACCGATAAAAGTCACCTGAACTTGCTGATTGATGGCAACTATTGGCATTGGATCTACACTCGAAACGAATGGCGTGGGATCAACAATAGTAATTTGGTCTATGAAATGACTTGGAGAGGTGGAGGAATCTGACTGATCGGCGCAACGGAAATTATACGATCCGCCTCTTACGGCAGCAACCAATTCTGGATGAAACGACCTTGCATTCTTTAAGTTGTTGCTCCCACAGTGAGAGGTTTTTCCTGCGCCTGGTTGAAGGAATACTCAATCGCCAGTTGCCCCAACCGGCACCAGAATTCCAACTTCAGCGGGAGCATTAACGGGAGAAGATGCAGCTTGCTTCTGTTCCGCTTCGGAAAACTTCACCAGGAACGCCAGTGATGAGCTTGCAGCTACCACTACTCCTAAGATCAAAAATGCCTGGGGCCAAGTAAAACTTGCACTCTTGAACAGGAATCCGGCCATCACTGCGCCCAAATTACCACCGGCCCCAACAATACCTGCAACCGCACCTACCGCGCGCTTGTTGACAAAGGGCACAACTGAGTAGGTGGCGCCGTTCGACATTTTGACAAACAGTCCTGTCAACATCATCCCGGCAATCGCTAGCGGTAACCATGTCGCTTGGGAAAAGAAAATCAGAGCCAAGCCTTCCGCAAAAATGGTACCTGCAAGCAGCAGGGCGCGGCCGCGCAAACCCCAACGAGTGTTGAGACGATCGCTCACAAACCCGCCCAAAGCCCTTGCGAACAAATTCATCACGCCGAAGCTGGCTGCCACGAAGCCTGCGGCCTTCAGCGAAAGATGGAAGTAGTCGGCGAAATAAAGCGCTGCCACGTTGTCGATGGTCAATTCCATGCCAAAGCAAGCGCCATAAAGGGCGGCGAGTGCCCAGACACGGCGGTCGCGGCAGGCTTCCCAAAACGCGCCATTGGCCTTGGAACGAGCCCCCAACAACCCCTTGTCACGCAGTTCTTGAAAGTCACCGTCAGGGGTATCCTGGGTTAAAAAATGATAAGCAATGCCGGTGAGAAAGAGTGCAATTCCTGGGATTACCATGGCCAGCCGCCAGCTCCACCAGGAACTGAAGCCCAAACTAAGTATGCCTCCAAACAACAGCGGCATGGCCATTTGCGTGACGCCGCCACCCAAGTTGCCCCAACCCGCAGTAACAGCATTGGCAGTACCAACGACGTTAGGAGCGAACATCATTGATGTGTGGTATTGGGTGATTACAAACGAAGCGCCAACGGCACCAATAGCCAGTCGGAACATTAGGAACGAGCTGTAATCGTGGGCGAAGCCGATGCCCATGACAGGAAGCGACCCAAGAATTAGAAGCCAGGTATAAGATCGGCGGGGTCCAATGCGGTCGCAAAGCCAGCCGATCAGTAGCCGAGCCAAAATAGTGATGGCAACTGAGGCTATCATCGAATTGCCGATTTGGGCTTTAGTGAGGTGCAGTTCATCGCGCACCACAGGCATCAGCGGTGCGATGCCGAACCAGCCAAAAAAACAGAGGAAGAAAGACATCCAGGTCATGTGGAACGCACGCATGGGTGCGCTCTTGAAATCACGAAGAGCGATCTTCGTGGCTTTATATTGAATTTGCACGGACTTCTCCTAGTCTGGGATTAAAGAATCATCCTCAGACAGAGAGGCAGTGCGCAGGACCTTATAACGGAAGGACCGTAAATCTTTGCTCATTCGGTGAGCGGGATTAGGTGAGGGAGACAGGACTCACCTAAGACACGATTATAAACGCTAACACTCCCAAGACGCATACAAAATCTTTTATGGGCTCTATCACTTGAAACACCGTTCCCCGCGCAGAAAAAGGCTGCTAAACTTTGCTTAGTTCATCTTGAACCTTGACGTGTTCAGGTGGACCTGGGTCCCTTGTCGGAATTCCTTCTCGCTGCTCCCCGTCTGGAGCTTTTTTTCAAAAACTGAAATTTCTATCAAGGAGCCTTCTTGGCTTATCAGGCAGATGTGTTTTCAACAAGTGTATTGTCGGGCGTAGGGACTCTTCCGCTTATGGGCAGTGCTCTGCTGTTGAGCCCTGCACTTCCCCGGCATGATGCACTGGTTCAGATCCGCGCGCCGCGCCCTTTGATTCCCGAACGCCCATTGTCCGAAGGGGAGCAGTACCGGTTTCACTTCGACATGACCCTATGCATTGGCTGCAAAAGTTGTGTGGTTGCCTGCAACGAACAGAACGGAAACCCAGCAGCCATCAACTGGCGGCGAGTTGGTGAAATTGAAGGCGGCTACTTTCCCAATACACAGCGCCATCATCTATCTATGGGATGCAATCATTGCCTGGAACCTTCCTGCATGATTGGCTGCCCTGTTGAAGCCTACACGAAGGACTCGAAAACCGGAGTTGTGATTCACAGTGCGGACACCTGCATTGGTTGCCAATACTGCACCTGGAACTGTTCTTACGGAGTTCCGCAATACAACGAAGCTCGTGGAGTTGTTGGCAAATGTGATATGTGCCACAACCGCCTGAGCGATGACCAATCGCCTGCTTGCGTTGCGGCTTGCCCTGAAGAGGCTATCACAATTGAGATCGTCAACATTGCTAAATGGCGCACAGATTACCTAACCGCTGACGCACCAGGATTGCCTTCCGCCGATGACAGCATTTCCACAACACGCATCACTTTGCCGCAGAATCTTTTGCCGGATACGGGGCGAGTAGACACTAATCGGATTGAATTGGAGCATCCGCACTGGCCCTTGGTTTTCATGCTGGTTGTGACGCAACTTTCCGTTGGCGCATTCGCCATACTTTGGCTTTTAGATTTGATTGGCCGGGATTTGGGACTTTACATTTCCGCTGTGGCCTCACTCTCTCTTGCAGGGCTAAGCCTGGGTGCATCCACACTTCACCTTGGTCGGCCAGCTTATGCGTGGCGAGCACTGAAAGGGCTTCGCACATCCTGGCTAAGCAGGGAAGTATTAGCTCTTTCTGCATTTGCAGGAGTTGCCTCGGCTTACGCGGGAATGTTGTTCTTCGATCTTCCTGGCAGACCCTTAGTTGGCCTTCTTACTGCTTTATGTGGAGCAGCGGGGATTACGTGTTCGGCACGAATCTACATTGTTCGCGCTCGGCCATCGTGGTGCAGCGGGTATACGATTGCAGAGTTTTTCGCCACCGCAATTTTGCTAGGACCTTTGTTCGTTAGAGCAGTGTCAATAACTGAATACGATTGGCTGGCCTGGGTGGCGGCCGTTGGAGCAGCATTGCAATTGGGAATCCAGACAATGAAATTTTTATGGATGACACGTTCTGAGGTATTTGAATTGAGTGCATCTTCCATGTTGTTGTCTGGAAGGCTGCAAAAGTATTTTCTGACTCGGCTTGCCATTCTGATCATCGCGGGAATGATTCTACCGCTGGTTTTTTCATTTACGGGATCGTCAATCCTGGCATTGGTATTGGCACTGGGAGGCGAATGGCTTGGGCGTTGGCTGTTCTTCATCAGTGTGGTGCCTAAGAATATGGCGGCTGCGTTTACTGGCGGACTTAAGGCGGCAGCATGAACATTAAGCGGCTTCTGGGTCTGGACAATTTAAGTGCAGAGTACAGTTACTCTCGCGAAGCTTCCACTGGCTATACAGCCAGCAAGCGGATTCCAGAAAAATGGGTGCCCACCACTTGTGGATATTGTTCAGTCGGCTGTGGGATTGAACTTGGAGTGAAGGAAGGTAAGGCTGTGGCTACCCGGCCCAACTCTGCCCATCCGGTGAATCGAGGGAAGCTTTGCCCCAAAGGGTTATCCGAGCACTACATCATCGATACGGAAAATCGGGCGAAGGTTCCGCTGTTGCGAAAGAACGGGAAATTGATGCCGGTGAGTTGGGACGATGCTCTTGGCACGATGGTGGAAAAGTTTCGAGCTGTTCAGGCTAAGTATGGACCCGATGCTCTTGGAGTGATTAGCACTGGGCAGTTGGTTACAGAAGAATTTTATACATTGGGCAAGCTGATTCAGCTTGGATTCGGCACCAAGAATTACGACGGAAACACAACGCTTTGCATGTCGACTGCAGTTTCCGGCTATAAGATTTCGTTTGGGAGCGACGGACCTCCAGGGGCTTATGAGGATTTGGAAAAGGCGGATGTGATTCTTTTGGTGGGTGCAAATGTTGCGGACAATCACCCGATCCTTTGCCAATATCTGGGGACAAATCCAAATCAAACGTTGATTGTGGCGGATCCGCGAGTGACCAAAACAGCAATGATGGCCGATGTTCATCTTCCGCTGAAGCCACGTTCAGATTTGGCTCTGTTGAATGGGATTGCCCACATTCTAATCCGTCACGGCCTGATCAATCGTGAATATATTGATGCCCACACAACGGGGTTTGCAGAGCTGGAGCGTCACCTTGAAAGCTACACACCGGATCGCGTTGCTGGAATCACTGGGTTGACCGAAGAACAGATTTACAAGACAGCATTGCTGTACGGCCGTGCGAAGGCGGCGTTTATTGGGTGGACCATGGGAGTGAACCATTCCACAAAAGGAACCGAAACCGTCAACGCCATTTGCAATCTTTCCCTGCTGACCGGAAATATTGGACGCGCCGGCGCATCCCCATTTTCTATTACTGGGCAGTGCAACGCGATGGGTACCCGGGAATCTGGCTTTGCATCCAGCTTGCCTGGCTATCGAAAATTTGAGAACGAATCACACAGGGCTGAATTGGCTGCGTTGTGGAACATTGACGAATCTCGGATTCCTACCAAGCGTGGACTTGCCTACCCTGACATTATTGAAGCGACAGTTGCTAAGAAGATCCGTGGTTTGTGGATTATTGCAACAAACCCTCTGGTTTCGTATCCCAATCAGAATGTATTGAAGCAAGGCCTATCAAATCTGGAGTTCCTGGTGGTGCAGGATGGTTACCATCCAACTCCTACAACCGAGCTTGCGGACTTGCTTCTTCCAGCTGCAATTTGGGGAGAAAAGGAAGGCACCTATACAAACTCCGAGCGCCGTGTAAGCAAAGTGAACAAGGCGGTTGAACCGGTTGGGGAAGCGCGTTCTGACTTCGATATTTTTCTAAGCGTTTCCGAAAAGCTTGGCTGCCGCGAGGAATTGTTTCCAGGTTGGAAATCTCCTGAGGACGCTTTTAACGAGTGGGCTCGTGTTTCGCGTGGGCGTCTATGCGATTACTCAGGCATCACCTACGAATTGCTTGCGCAGAAAACTTCGGTGCAGTGGCCATTTCCTGAAGGAAAGACCGATTTATCCGCATCGCGGCTTTACGAGGACGGGAAGTACGAAACTGCCGACGGACGCGCAAAACTTGTTTGCACGAATTGGGAGCCATTTCCAGAACAACCCAATCGTGACTTTCCTTTGATATTGAATACCGGCCGGACCGTGGAGCACTGGCACACACGGACGAAGACGGGTAGCGTTCCTATTTTGGAGCAGCTATCGCCCAACGCGTGGCTGGAGATGAATCCACGAGATGCTAAGAGTCAGAATCTGCGCAGTCATGATCGAGTGGAAGTGATTTCACGCCGTGGACGGGTGAAGAGGGTGGAACTTCGGCTAACGGAAATTATCGCGCCAGGCCAAGTGTTTATGCCATTTCATTATGCCGAGGCAAACGTAAACGAAGTTACTCAAAGTGCTTTCGATCCAATTTCACGAGAGCCAAATTATAAGCAATGCGCGGTGCGAATTGAACGGTCGTCAGGAGCGAACTCATGAAACGGTTAGTAGTAGTGGGAAACGGAATGGCGGGTGTGGCCTGCGTTGAGCAAATTCTGAAGCATAGCAACGATTTCCAGATCACAATTTTCGGCGATGAAACTCATGTGAATTACAACCGAATTATGCTCTCGTCAGTGCTGGCTGGTGAGAAGTCGGCCGAAGACATTGTGCTGAACGATATTGATTGGTATCAGAAAAACAACATCACCCCAAAATTAGGAGTTCGAGTAGCCAGCATTGACTCGGTGAACAATATTGTCATAGATTCCGAAGGAAACACCACACCATTCGACAAATTGATTCTGGCCACAGGTAGCAGTGCATTTGTACCAAAGATTCCTGGTGTGGATAAAAAGAATGTTTATGTGTTCCGAACGTTGGACGATACACGGGCAATACTGGAGCAGTCCCGACCTGGATTGAAGGCTGTAGTTATCGGAGGAGGGCTGCTTGGTTTGGAAGCAGCCCGCGGCCTGCAAGTGCAAGGTTGTGATGTGACGGTTGTGCACCTGATGAACACATTGATGGATCGTCAGTTGGATCCATCGGGTGGCGAATATCTAAAGCGCAAAATTGAAAATCTGGGTGTGCAGGTGTTGCTGGGTAAGCAGACCGAGTGTGTTATGGGCAATGGCAAAGTACAGGGTCTGCGTTTTGCGTGCGGAATGGAACTGGATGCGGAATTGTTGGTGATCGCCGCCGGCATTCGGCCCAACGTGGAATTGGGGAGAAGTGCCGGGTTGGACGTGAATCGCGGGATCGTCGTCAACGATTTCATGGAGACTTCGCATGCCGACATTTATGCAGTAGGCGAGTGCACAGAACATCGTGGAAATACTTTCGGATTAGTTGCACCGTTATGGGAGCAAGGCAAAGTTTTGGCGGCTACGATAACAGGGAATCGCGGGCCACTCTTTTCCGGTTCAACGCCTGCGGCCAAACTGAAGATCATGGGCGTTGACGTATTCTCTGCCGGAGACATCAACGAAACAGAACCCGGTGTGGAAACGGTTCGTTATGAAGATCCGTCACTGGGGATCTACAAAAAGCTGCTGGTTAAAGACGGGCTACTGCAAGGCGTGATTCTGGTTGGCGATGCAAGTGATGACCATCGTTACATTGAATGGTTGCGCAGCAAGACCGATTTATCTTCGCAACGCAAGCATCTTCTATTTCCGCCGCCTGCGGCTGATCATGGGTTGGATGTGGCTCAAATGCCCGACAGTGAAATTGTTTGCGGCTGCATGGGCGTGAGTAAGGGGCAAATTGTAACAGCCATTCAGGATCGCGGTGTGTGCACCATGCCGCAGTTGAAGGACGCCACGCGAGCCTCGTCTGGTTGCGGAAGTTGCAGCAATCTTTGCCAGCAATTGTTGCGTGCAGTAGCACCTGATTTTGAGGAAGAAAAAGCGAAAGTTCTTTGTTCCTGCGTTCCGTTCCCTCAAGAAAAGCTGCGCGAAATTGTGCGTTCGCAGAAGCTGAAATCGGTGCAGGACATTTTGGATATTTATGGCAACGGCAAGGGTTGCGAAATCTGCAAGCCGGCACTGAGTTACATGGTGGATGTGATTGCTTGCGGTGATCATGAAGAAGACCGTTCGGCACGCTACATCAATGATAGAGTGCATGCGAATATTCAAAAAGACGGCACATTTTCGGTTGTACCCCGCATGCGCGGTGGAGTAACTACGCCGGCTGAACTTCGCAAGATAGCGGACGTCGCCGATAAGTACAAAGTTCCGCTTGTGAAGGTTACCGGAAGTCAGCGCATCGATTTATTAGGCATTAAAAAGGCGGACCTTCCGAAAATTTGGGAGGACCTGGGAATGGTTTCCGGGCAAGCTTATGCAAAAGGCGTCCGTATGGTTAAGACTTGCGTTGGAAATCAATTCTGCCGCTTCGGAACGCAGGACGCAATGGCCGTTGGCATTGAGCTCGAAGAGCGTCTGGAAAATCTATACACGCCGCATAAAGTGAAGTTTGGTGTGGTGGGTTGTCCTAGAAATTGTGCGGAAGCAACAGTGAAGGATGTAGGACTTGTTGGTCAGGAAGGCAGTTGGCAAGTGGTGATTGGCGGGGCTGCTGGAAAGGGCGTGCGCAAAGCTGATTTGCTGGTGACCGTTGAGACCACGGAGGCGGCACTGGATGCGGCCATGATCTTCTTCCAATATTACAGAGAGAACGCAAATTACCTGGAACGTACTTACGATTTTGTGGAACGCCTAGGCATTGAAAAAGTGCGCAAAGAAACGGTGTATGCACAGGCAGAGGTAAGGCGCCATTTGTTAGATCGTTTGAAGAAGTCCAAAGACAAATCCTACGATGCGTGGCTGGAAAGGCACAACCCTTTGCCCACGCAGTTCGTCGAAATTCAACCCATGACTTTACCAAAAATGGAGGTACCTATCCATGCAATGGATTCAAGTTACACAGTCTGAAAATATTCCGCCACGTGAAGGCCGGGCGGTGCAGATCGGAAATCTTTCGCTGGCTGTGTTTAACACTGGAACACGCTTTTTGGCAGTGGAAAATCGCTGTCCACATAAAGGGGGACCGCTAGCCGATGGCATTGTTGGCGGAGACACTGTGACGTGCCCACTCCATAATTGGCGAATTTGCCTGGAAACCGGCTTGGTAACCAAGCCTTGCGTGGAAGGAACACCACAGGTGATTGCATATCCAGTGGAGGTTCAAGACGGTGTGATCATGTTGGGAATTGACGAAGCCAAGGTTGCAGCGTAGATTATTCCTTCACTTCGTCCAGAAGAATTTTGAGAGTGCCTCGTTCGCCTGCCCTTCGAAACGCCTCCGTCGCCTTCTGTAATGGAAATCTTCCCTGGATCAAGTCCTCCACTTCAATTTTGCCCTGTTGTAGTAATTTCAACGCCGGCTTGAACCGCCCGCAGCGAGAGCCGATCAGTGTTAGCTCATTGACGATTACCGGAGCCGTATCAATGTTGACGTTGCCTGACACGGTGCTCTTCATCACTAGCGTTCCGCGTGGCCGAGTCATTGCAATTGCGCCGCGCAATCCATCGGCGGAACCAGTGGCATCGACGACAAAATCGTAGGCAGATACAGGAAGCTTTCCTCGGACAATTTCGCCAGTGACCCCCGCCTTTTCTGCGATTGCTAATTTCTGCTTATGCCGGCCGAACTGATGAACCTTCGCGCCATGAATCGCCAGCACCTGGGCAATTAGAAGACCCAACTTGCCATCGCCGAGAACCGCCACTGGTGTGCCTTTGGGTATGCGAACCTGTTCCAGAATCTCGCAGGCAGCAGCTAAAGGTTCGGTAAAAACGGCGTGATCGGTTTTGACGTTTTTCGGCACCTCCAACAGATTTTCTTCTGGCAACGTGAAGAATTCTCGAAAGGCACCAGGGTGTTTCACGATTCCAAGTACAGTTCGGCGAGGGCAATGTCGGCCTAAACCGCGGGCACACCAATCACAACTGCCGCAAGCCAAATTGATTTCGCCGACAACCCTTTTTCCAATCCAGGATGGGGTTGTAGCATCCACTACTTCGGCTACAAATTCATGCCCGGGAATTCCTTTGAAGCCGTAATAGCCCCGTTGCAACTCCAAATCGGTGTTGCAAATTCCACCGCATAGCAGTCGCAACAAGGCATAGCCTTCCGGCATGCGGGGCTTGGGTTGTCGCCTGACGCTGATTATTCCAGCCTCTAAATGAACAGAAATCATGTTCCTCCTGGGAATTACCACCATACCTTTTTTGCATCTAAAGGCTGCAACACGGGATAATTAATGCATTCATGCCCTCAGTTCTAGTTTGTTTCAATTCTGGTTGCCGCGCCAAGTATGAAGTTACCAACGTAATCTACAACTGCCCGAAGTGCGGCGGATTGCTGGAGGCTTCGAAGCCGGAGTTGGACCTTTCCGCAAAGCAACTCAAGAAAGTTTGGCGCGAGCGGAGGATGAACAACACGCCGATTGACCAAAGCGGCGTTTGGCGGTACCGTGAATTTATTAACTTCCTGAATTCCGAATCACACATCGTAACCTTGCGAGAAGGAAACACTCCACTGCTTGCTTCTGCCAAAGCTGCGGCTTATGGGGGCCTGGATAAAATTGTTTTCAAGCATCAAGGGTTCAATCCAACTGGATCCTTCAAGGACAATGGTATGACCTGTGGCGTATCGCAAGCGATGCGTTTGGGGATGCGCCGTGTGGCCTGCGTTTCAACTGGGAATACGTCAGCATCAATGGCCGCATATGCAAGTGCTGCAGGGCTGGATCCGATTATCTTTATCCCCAACGGAAACATTTCCTACGGAAAACTTGCACAGGCCTTGGAATATGGAGCCAAGACATTTCAGGTGGACGCCAATTTCGATCAGATCCTGGCGCTGGTTCGCGTCCTTGCGGAAAAGCTGGGAATCTATTTATTGAATTCTATCAATCCATTTCGCATTGAAGGACAGAAAACTATCATGCTGGAATTGATGGATCAGCGTGATTGGAATGTTCCGGATTGGGTGGTGCTTCCCGGCGGGAACCTGGGAAATGTGTCGGCATTCGGCAAGGCTTTGCGGGAGATGCGCGAGTTAGGGTTCATCGAGAAGATGCCCCGGTTGGCAGTTGTGCAAGCGGCGGATTCGGCACCGTTCTATAAGTACATGCAGGATGGAGGCAAGGGTGCATTCCACAGCATAGGCAAGCCGGAAACGCTGGCGACGGCGATCAAAATTGGCGATCCTATCTCCTGGCCCAAGGCGTTGTTGGAGATCACATCAACCGGCGGATTGGTAGAGAGCGTGACGGAGCAGGAGATCGCAGACGCCAAGGCGCAAATCGGCGCGGCGGGCATTGGTTGTGAACCTGCATCAGCGGCGACCTTGGCTGGTATTAAGAAATTGGTGGCCGCTGGAACCATGCGGAAAGACGCTGATGTTGTGGCAGTACTTACCGGCAACGTACTGAAAGATCCTGATTACATTTACAAGTACCATACCGGAGCATTGGACACTCCGCATGGGGAAAGGTTGCGATCTACTTTTGGGAATAAACCGATTGTTGTGTCGAATGATCCGGATAAAATCGCAGCGCTGTTGGGCTAGTTGCCATGCTAACCCACTAGCGAGTTAGCGCAAAGGCCGCTTCGGCGCGGCGCAATGCATTTGAAGAAACAGGCAGTGGTTTCGCCGAAGCGAGTCCGTTTTGCGCTTGTATCTTAAGGAGAGGCGTAATCACCAGCTTGCGAATTTCCACTGGCCCATGATCGCCCTGCACGCTGATCGGTCCAGGAACCGCCTCGTTCCAATCGCCTGCCATCGCCGTTAACCCTTCCACTTCGCCCTTGTCAATTACCTTTTCGCCATTCACGATCACTGTCACTTGACGCCCGATTAGAGTCACATCATAAGTGTTCCATTCACCAATCGGATTGCCGGCATTTTTCGCAGCCTTGATGCGGCTGTACAGTGCCCCGGTGCCGTGCGTATCGGGAGGATGACCATAATCATCGATCACCTGGATTTCATAACGTCCGCGAAGTCCAAAACCACCGTTGGAATCCTTCCCAATCCGAAACTCGCAATGTAGTTTGAAATTCCAAAACTTTTCCGCGCTCACCAGATTATTGGAACCGGCCTTGTTTCCCATGATGCCGTCCCTTACCTCCCATCCAAGCGGTTTGCCGGGAACCATTGCTGACCAGCCATTAAGATCCTTGCCGTTGAACAGTTGTACCGGCTTGCCTTCCTTCCATTTCCCGTCGTCCCTGTCTTTCAACACTGGTGCCCGATGACCTATCCAGGCAAGCTCCGATTCGGGTTTGCCTTCCACCATGAATTTGCCTTGCAGCAAACCCTTTGAGATGGACGAAGTGTAGATACCTTTATAGTTCGGTCTGGTAAAAACAAATTCTAAAGTATTGTTTTGGACTTTGATCTGAGGGATGTCATTCATGTCACCGCCAGGCGACCCGACGAACCGTCCCTTAATGGAAGGGGTGCCAGCACCTGTGACTTCCAACCACCACACTCGATTGCGGGGCTCTTTGGGGACTTCAATGTTCCAACGACCGTTGAAATCTTTGTCCGCGGCAAACATGGTCAACAAGGAAAAAAGGATGGTAAAGCAAATTCGAATATTCATAAGCGACGAATATATGATAATAAACCCCGAAGGTGAAATATCCATGAACTCTCTTTTGATGCGTCGTGCGCGGTTGGCTACTGCTCAGGCAAGTGGCGCAGTTGCGGCTGTTGATGCTTCCGCGACGGCTATTTCCGATATGAAAGTTTGGCGGCTTCGCGAACCCCATTCACGACGAATATATTCCGTTGTCAGAATCCGCACTCGTGGCGGTGTGAGCGGGTATGGCGAGGCAGGTGCTGTGCAGAGTGAAGAAATCGTGCGTGCGGCCCAAATTATTCAAGGCAAGGCGGCAACCTCATATGAAGTGCTGGACCGTCAGCTTGCAGTTACCCCGAATCTGCAGCCTGGTTTGAATATGGCGCTGTTGGACGTTGTTGGAAAGCTTGCAAATGCTCCGGCATATCAAGTCCTGGGCGGACCCACTCGGCATAAGGCTAGAGTGATGGCGCCACTTGAAGGGGCATCCGATTCGGACTTGGTAACTTCCATGAAAGCCGCAGCGGCAATTGGTTTCAGGGCATTCATAGTTCCACTTCCTGCAGCGCAATGGCGAAACAATGGCCAACAATTTCGCGACGCGGTGACGGCGCGCCTGAGTGCTTTGCGGAAGGAAAGCCCAGATGCCGATTTTGTTTTGGATGCGGCTGGAAAGCTAACGGCCGGCGATGCAGGAATGATCGCAGCAGCCATGGAACCGTTCCATCTACTTTGGTTCGACGAGCCTACCCAGGATTGGAATCGGAAAGTGGCGGCTCGAGTCAGCCAGGAAACAGTCACGCCGGTGGGTTTTGGGCGAACCGCGCATGCCGGGGATTTTCAAGAATTACTACGAGAGCAAGCCATCGATATTTTGCGGCCGAATCTGCATCAACATGGCATTGCGCGTTTGCGTCGCCTTGCTGCACTGGCAGAGCCCTACTACACAGCCATCGCGCCGTTTCACGATGGCGGACCTATTGGTACAGCAGCAGCTTTGCAGATGGCTGCATCCATACCGAATTTCTTCATTCAACAAATTCCCGCTGCCAACAATGAAAAGGATCGAGCGATGCGGACTCAGATTTTGGGGCGGCCAGAGGTCACCCTAAAGGATGGATTTGCTTCCCTGCCCCTTGGCCCTGGCCTGGGAATTAATGTGGACGAAGACGCGCTATCGCGCTACGAGGAGAGACCCGCATGATGGACCGCAGAACATTTCTGAGCGCTTGTGGATGCGCCCCAATGGCAATGCAATCCACCATGGAAACAGATGCATTCAAGAGCTTGGGATCGAAGGTACGAGTTACCCGCATAAAAGTATTTGGCGTATCTTTGACACCCGATTCCGATCGCCCTTACGTGTTCGTAAAACTTGAAACCAACGCGGGAGTTGTAGGTTGGGGCGAAGCAACGCTAGAGGGCAAGGCCGCAGCCGTAATGGCTTGTGTCGAAGATTTCAAGGAACATATTCTTGGTGCTGATCCGATGATGGTGGAACATCATTGGCAATCCATGTACGTGCATTCTTTTTATAGGGCAGGGCCAGTGATTGGTTCGGCTATTTCCGGAATTGATCAAGCACTGTGGGATATTCGTGGCAAACTTCTTGGACTTCCGGTTTACAAGCTTTTAGGTGGACCGGTGGATCCGCGCGGTGTTCGCGGGTATTACCATATGCGGGGCACAACTCTTGAAGAACTTCGAGAGCAGCGGCAGATCGCCAAAAGCGAAGGGATCACGTGCTTCAAGGGTGGAATTCCAGGCTATTACGAATGGATCGACACGTCGGCGAAGATTCGAAATGCGGTGAAGGCAATGGAGCGCCTGCGCGAAGGCCTTGGACCAGATATTGACATTGGCGTAGATTTTCACGCGAAGACCTCTCCAAGTGTTGCAACCGTGTTAGTGAAAGAAGTGGAGCCCTTGAATTTGCTGTTTGTGGAGGAACCCTGCCCACCGGAAAATGTGAAAGCCATGGCACGTATTTCGGCACGCAGCACAACTCCCATTGCCACGGGGGAAAGGCTGATTGCATCCTACGGCTGCCGTGAATTGATTGAAGCGGGAGTAGTGGATATTCTGCAACCAGATATCAATCATTGCGGCGGCATCACTGCACTTTGGAAAATTGGGGCGATGGCGGAACTCGCCGGAATTTCCATGGCCCCCCATGCTTGTGAAGGTCCCATTGGCGGGTTGGCAACTCTGCATGTGGATGCAGCTATGCCTAATTTTCTAGTCCAGGAAATTTGTAGTGGAGTTAAACCGGAAATGAAGGAAAAGGTATGGGAGGAATGGTTGGGATTCCCTGCAATGCGGATGGTAAATGGCCGGTTTCCATTGCCTGAAAAACCAGGTCTGGGATTTGAATTAAACGAAGACAAATTGAAGAAATACCCATTTGGAGGAACTCGAGCAATGGCCAGAGTTTTCCACGAGGATGGCTCCGTAGCGGAATGGTAGTCAGCTTTTAGCAAGAAATCAACGACAATGGTTCTATGGTTGTGACGATTGATGGAGTAAGACTCCAACTGGCCCATCCCGTTGAATGGGAAGTGGAGTGGGTTGGACAAGAAGATGCGATGCGGCAGTTGCTGGCCGCTTGGTTGGTGATTGAAGCGCGCGACGTTCCAATGAATCCGCGGCTGGTTGGTAAGCCCGGGGTTGGAAAAACCACGTTGGCTTATGCTGCAGCTAAACGCTTGGGTCAGGAAATTTTCCTATTGCAGGCGACTTCCGATACCCGCCCGGAAGACCTGTTAATTACGCCTGTGATTGAGGGTGAAGGGAAATTAAAGTACGTAGCCAGCCCGCTGGTTTCGGCGATGATACGCGGTGGAATCTGCATACTGGACGAAGGCAATCGCATGAGTGAAAAAAGCTGGGCTTCACTTGCGCCGCTCTTGGATACTCGCAGGTATGTGGAATCCATTGTTACCGGCTTGAAAATCAAAGCTGATCCAAGCTTTCGTATTGTGGCAACAATGAACGACGATGCTTCCACATTCGACTTGCCGGAATATATTCATTCCCGATTGCAACCTCAAATTCTGATCGATTTTCCGGGATTTGATGAAGAACTGGCCATTTTGAAACAAAACCTTCCTTTTTCGGAAGATGAAATGTTGGAATACGTCGCCGAATTTTTGCAACATGCTCACGCCGGTGATGAACGATATACCGCGCGTGATGGAATCAACATTGGCCGCTATGCGTTGAAGCTGATCCACATGGCCAAGGACCGGTATGGAGCGCGCACTGCGTTGCACCAATCCATCCTTCATACGCTAGGCGAAGAGGCCCTGCGCTATGCTCCCAGAAGTTGATCCATTTTCCAGCTTACGGCGCGGACGGTTCACCTACTTCCCGGTAGTCCCAGGCAAGACTGAATTTGCGGCGGCTGTGCGTGGCGAAATCCTAAAACAAAATCCGAAAGTGGTTGCGGTGGAACTGCCGCAAGTGCTGGAACGCCATGCTATGCAGGCAGTGCGAAGGCTGCCGGAAATGTCAGTAGTGGTTTTTCCTGAACCGTTGACAAATGCGCTGGAAGAAGACTCCATGATTTTCGTCCCCTTCGAGCCGGCGGATCCATTTGTGGAAGCCCTGCGTACTGCTGATGCGATTGGCTGTGAGTTGCTATTGATTGAACCCAGTTTAGGCAAGCGGCCGCACGTTTCGGGGCACTATCCAGATGCCTACGCAATCCACTCCATCGGGTTGGAAGCCTACATAGAGCAGTGGCGATTGCACAGGCCGGAACGTTCCCCCGAAATGGAAGTCCACGCTGCGGGCATGGCTTATCGTCTTCAAGGTACAGACCCATCCGCAACCGTTTTCATAGTAATTTCCTTAAATCTTTTGGATGCTCTTTTGGACGCGATGGAGGTACCTCAAGAAGAGCCCCCAGAGGAAGTGATTGCCGCCTCAGAAGTTCAAATCCTGAACTTGCATCCAGATTGTTTGGCAGAGGTGACAACTGACTATCCATATCACCAAGCTCGCTACGAAGCTTGGCGAATTGGTGGACAAGAATCGGAGTACATTGACCGGCGGCATGTGAATTTCGCACTTTTGAAAGAGGCGGAATTATTCTATGAGGCCAATACCGGCGACAAAGTTGCACCATGGCACCGAAGGTTGCTTTCGCGGTTTACCAGGAATTTGGCGCAAGTGGAACAGCAACTGGTTTGTGGTTTGTTCGACCTTACCACTGCCTCGCGTTCTATTGTGGATGACAACTACGCGTGGGAAGTTTGGGAATTGGCGAATCGTTACGAATTTCAGCGCGATCATTGTGCAGAAATGGAAACAGTCAGAGTATCCGCCGATGAGATGTTTCTAAATACTCGCCGCATTCGTCTGCAACGTCGGCTTCCCCGCCCTAAGCAACGACTAAAGCCAGCCACATTGAAAGGCCGGAAGAAGGAAAAGACTGCTGGTGAATGGACTTCGCAATTGGATGGAACCTCCATTTGTTCTTTCCCACCTGAAGATTTGGTGATTGAAGATTACAGCCGAGTGTTAAAGCAGAAAGCGAAGAGCATTCTCTCGTCAGACCAATCTCGAACCGAGAAATTCACCACTTCCATCTTAGATGGAGTCGATATTCGAGAGACGATCCGCAATTGGCACGAAGGGAAAATCTACGTCCAAGAACAATCCCGCAGTTCCGGAGAAGTTGGCGCAGTGGTAGTTGTTTTCGATGAAGATAGGGAGGACAACTACACTTACCTGACAACCTGGTTGGGTGAAAACCAAAATGAAAGCGATATGGCTTTCTACTCCACCCACCCTTTTGAGAAAGTGATTGGGCCTGGCATTGGACGAGCAGAGTACGGCGGCTATTTAATGACCCTGCCACCTCGGCGAATGTTCGATATTTGGAGCGACCCGGATTACGATTTTGCTGAAACCAAACCGGAACGGTTGCTGATGGCCGCCCTGGATTACTCAGTGGAACGCAATGTAGTTTATGTAGCCAATAAGCCACCGCGAACGGTGTTCCGCTCAATCGCAGCGAAGCTGGGGCGTCAGATTATATACATCCCTATGGGGCAATTGTCGCCTGCGAAGCTTAAGCGAGTGCGTGTGGTTCACGTGTTGGATTCTCACGAACGGCGGAACATTGCCAAAGACTACTTGTGGTAACGGCTATGCCAACACTACTGCCTTCCCTGCTACGTTACGATTGGCAAGATTCCGCAGCATTTCTGGAATATCCTTTAGCGTGCCGCGCGCCCCAACAACAGGCTTGATCTTACCTAATTCGTACAAGCGCATTAAGGCTGCGTGTGCCTCGCCTGGGTAATTAGGATTTGCAGCCACGTGGCCACCCCAGAACACACCAACCAGCGACATATTCTTCAGTAAAGCCCGATTGGCAGCCAAGGTCGGAATCCGACCAGAGGCGAAACCAATCACCAGGTGCCGGCCGAATGGGGCAATGCACTTGTTCGATAGATCGAAGATGTCGCCGCCAACCGGATCGTAAATTACATCAGCACCGCGCCCACCTGTAAGCCGCTTCACCTCATCCACCCAATTGGGATTTGTGTAATCCAACACAAACTCCGCACCTTGTTCGGAGGCAAATTTGCGTTTCGCATCGGTTGAAGCTGTGGCAACCACATGCGCGCCCATTGCTTTACCCAACTGAATTGCGCTCATGCCCACACCGCTGGCACCGGCATGAACCAGCAGCCATTCATTTTCCTGAAGCTTGCCGCGTGCTTCCAAGGCGAACAGTGACGTCTGATAAACAATTGGGAGCGCGGCTGCCTCAACGAAATCCATGCTGGCCGGCATGGGCATTACTTTGGTTGCCGGTGCCAGGCAATATTCGGCGAAAGACCCGCCGGAGGGTAATGCAATTACGCGAGTCCCAATAGCCCAATTCGGGACGCCTTCGCCCACCGCGTCGACGATACCGGAAACTTCAGCACCTGGAGTAAATGGAAACGGCGGCTTCACCTGGTACTTGCCTTGCACTTGCAGAACATCGAAGAAGTTCAAAGCGGCGGCAACCACTTTAATTCGAATTTCACCGGGACCTGGATTGGGCACTGGTACATCGCTCCAAACCATATCTTCGGGTTCACCCCAAGCGTGTACCAACCATGCTTTCATATTTGTTCTCCGTTCACTCTCAAATCCAAATGCTCAATCTTGATCATCGCACGGTAGTTTTCCTGTTAGAATACCGTACCGGAACAAATGAAAACTATCCTTGCATTCCTAACCATTGTTTTAGCGCTGCAAGCTGCTGAACTACCTGTTGAAAGAGTCTTTGGGAAAGAAGTAGCCACCGGCCCTTACAAACATCCGGCGTGCGCCACGGAGTTGCAGAATGGCGATATTTATTTGGTCTACTACGGAGGGGCCGGCGAATATGCCGTGAAGACCGCCGTTTTTGGATCGCGCAAGAAGAAAGGCACCACAGTTTGGACGGCCCCTAAACTATTGGCTACGGATCCATTTCGTTCGGTAGGAAATGGAGTAATTTGGCAATCGCCTGATGGGATCGTATGGCTGTTTTATGTGGTTCGCTATGGCGAAACCTGGTCTACGTCGCGGATACAGGCCAAAATTTCCCACGACAATGGCGAAACCTGGTCCGACAGTTTTGTAGTGGCACAAGAAGCAGGGATGATGGTTCGCAATAAACCCATCGTGCTTTCCAGCGGCGATTACCTACTGCCCGTTTATCACGAAACTGGTGAAGACCGCGAAATTGTGGGACCAGAAAGCACTTCCCGATTCCTGCGATTTAATCCCAAGACTGGCAGCGAATGGCAGACTAGTGGCGTGATTCGGTCCGCGAAAGGAAACATTCAACCAGCGCCAGTGGAGGTGACCAAAGACTTCCTGGTAGCTTACTGTCGGCGTGGCGGCGGATATGGCAAAGGCACGGAAGGATGGTTGATTCGCGCTGAATCGCACGATGGCGGCCGGACATGGAGCGAAGGTACGGACTCCGCATTTCCAAATCCAAATTCAGCAGTGGATTTTCTGAAATTAGCGAGTGGAAACTTACTACTGGTTTATAACGACAGTGGCACGGAGCGCGTGCCGCTAACAGTTGCACTGAGCGAGGATGGCGACAAATCCTATCGATCCAAGCGAAACGTTGGTACAAAGCAAGATGGGTACGCCTACCCTGTAGCGTTTCAATCTAAAGATGGGAAGATTCACATTGTCTATACATCCAAGGGAAGAACGGAAATCAACCATGTGAGTTTAACCGAGAATTGGGTGAAGGGCACCGAATGAACAGGAGAGAATCCCCGATGAAGAGAAGAGAGTTTCTGACTGCATTGGCGGGGGGCGCAATTGCCCTGCCGCTGCACTTGAAAGCGGAACCACTGCGTGGGAAAGTGAAGATCACCGATGTGAAGGTGATGATCGTCCGCGGGACCTGGGATTGGAATCTGGTAAAAATTGAAACCGATTCTGGAGTTTATGGAATCGGCGAGGCATACTGGGGTCCAGGCGTAAAGGATGTGATCCTAAAGCAGCTGAAGCCTCTGTTGATCGGCGAAGATCCATTGAACGTGGACAAGCTTTACACCAAGATATTAATGCGCAGCGCAGGCGCGGGCGCTATTGCCGGCGTCACCGTAACAGCCGCCAGTGGAATTGAAATCGCCCTCTGGGATTTAGCTGGACGGATTCTGAACACACCCGCAGTAAATCTTTTGGGCGGCAAGTTCCGCGACAAGGTTCGATTTTACCGGACACTGCAAACCATCAATCCCATTGACAGTAGGGCTGCCTATAAAGACACCATCGCCAAGGCACGCGCGGAAAAGTTCGGCTGGACTGCATTCAAATTTC
Organism: Bryobacterales bacterium; assembly: GCA_043745195.1. Taxonomy (GTDB): domain Bacteria; phylum Acidobacteriota; class Terriglobia; order Bryobacterales; family Bryobacteraceae; genus JANXSF01. Next base: position 21,205 of record JAYTTF010000238.1, read on the forward strand.
AAGGGGATGGAATTCCCGTTGCCGCCGATCCTGAGTTTAAGGAAGTTGGTCATGACCCCTACAACCGTAACTTAACAGCAAAGGATCTTCGGCGAATTACGCAAGGAATGGAATGGGTGCGGGAAGAGCTTGGACCGGACATTGACTTTGCAGTGGAAGCGCACTGGAGATACGATACTCGTGATGCCATCAAAATGGCAAAAGCCATTGAACATGTGAAACCCATGTGGATTGAAGATCCCGTTCCACCAGACAACATTGAAGCCATGGCGCGTGTGACCCATGCCATTGATGTTCCCGTTTGCACTGGCGAGAATCTATATACAAAGCACGGATTCCGCAAGCTAATTGAGATGCAAGCCTGCGATGCGGTCCACATTGATATACCCAAAAGCGGAGGATTGCTGGAATCGAAGCGGATTCACGACCATGCTGATATGTATTACATCTGGACGGCTGCACACAATCCGGCGAGTCCGATTGGGACCATCGCCTCGGCCCATGCAGCAGCAACCATGCGGACGTTTCGTGTTCACGAATTGGCGAAGTACATTGACTGGTGGCAGGACTTAATTATTTACGACGGCCCCATTATCAAGGACGGGTATTTGACCATTGGTGACAAACCCGGATACGGTTTGGAATTGAACGAAGATGTTGCTCGGCGAAATTTGGCGCCCGGGGAAATCTGGTGGGGATGATCTGTCAATCGTAGGCTTTGGATTGCTACACTGAAGAGAAGATGCTTACAGCCCTGAAACGCTTCATCTTGTGGGACTACCCTCGTGGTGGATGGCAGTATGACGTAATGGTTATTGGAATCCTTAGCTTCATATTTCTGACGCCGAAGGACCTGTTTCACGATCAACCAATTGCCTCCAGTATAGTGATGCTGCCAACCGATGGAGCCGATCACCGATTCTGGATTGGGCGCTCTTTGCTTGAAACCATTCCTGAACCTGAGCGGCTGCAGCGTGTTGGTGAAATGCTCCATAAAAAAATGGAGAAAAAACAGGTGCTCTTTGACCTGACCCCCATCATTGAAGACAACACTGTGAGGGGTTATATCGCCCATACAAGGCCTGAGAAGTAACCTGATGACGATGCCGCGCATCTCAGATGTTGTGAAACAACGTCTTGTGGCCATCCCTTTTCTAGCAAGTTTTTTGCTAAGCCTTCCCCTTCAGGCCATAGAGCCGCTGAGTGCGGTTGAAGCTCGGATTGATCAATCGGCTGGACAGTTTAAGAGCCTAACAGCTAAAATCAAACGGGTCAGCTATACAGCAGTGATCAAGGACAAGACCGAAGAAACGGGAACTATTGCGATTAAGAGGGTGAAAGTCGGCGACACCAGAATCAAGATTGATGTGCTGGAACCTTCGCCGCGGTCCACCACAATCGGCCGACGCAAGTATGAGAATTTTTTACCCAAGATCTCCACTGTTCAGGAAGTGGATTTAGGTAAGTACGCAAATCTGGTGGATCAATTCATGTTGCTTGGCTTTGGCAGTTCGTCGAAGGAACTGGAGGCTGGTTACACTTTGAAAGTAACGGGCGAGGAGACCATCAACGGCAAACCGGCCACCCGAATCGAGTTGCTGCCTAAAAAGGCCGCAGTGTTGGAACACTTGAAACGAGTGGAAATGTGGATTCCCTTGACGGAAGGATATCCGATCCAACAGAAATTTCACAAGCCTAGCGGCGATTTTGAAATGTCCACCTACTCCGACATCCGCATGAACCCAGTATTATCGGAAAGCGATGTGACGTTGAAATTACCGAAAAATGTTAAACGCGAATTTCCACTGAAGGATTGAGTCAAGTTCCTGATGGAATTCGCCAAAAAGCAAAAAGCCGCTCGAATGGAGTTCCTGGATTGGGCCAGAGGCTTTGCAGCAGTGATGATGCTTCATGGGCATGTATCGCACTCTTTCACCAACGTGAAACTTCAGGAGCAGAGCCACTTTGTGCTCTCGCAATTCATCGGTGGGTTTCCTCCCGCTGCATTTCTATTCCTTACTGGAGTGACGCTTGCATTCCTGATGGATGGGGCAGAGCGTCAACAGATGTCGCCAATGCATAGGCTGTTCAAAGCCTTGCGCCGGGCGGGTTATTTATGGGTGATGGCGTTTCTTTTCCGGCTGCAACTTTACCTGTTCGGTTGGGGCCAAACCAGTGTGGATGACTTATTCACCGTGGACATCTTAAATTGCATGGGACTGGCCCTAACCTTCCACAGTTTCCTGATATTTCTTCCTGGGGCTGCCCGTGGCCGAGCAGCACTGATGATTGGTTTAGCAATCACTTTCCTTGCGCCTTTGGTCACAAATCTTTCATGGCAATGGCCGAGCGAACATTTGATGCACTACATTGTGCCCGATGCGCGGTTCTTCACTTTCTTCCCTTGGGCCGCATACGTTTCGTTTGGAATCGCAGGTGGTACAGCCTTGCGGCTTTCGGACCCGGAAAAGGTGCCATGGTTGGTGGCATGGTCCGCGTTGATTGGAACTCCACTTATTTTTGGCTCACAGTATTTTTCGAACTTACCTTTTTCGCTCTACTCGAATTCCAATTTTTGGGTGGATGGTCCAGGCTTGGTGCTGATCAAAACCGGCATTTGCCTTTTGTTAATCGCAGCAGCCTATTTATGGACCAGCACCTTTCCATTAGGCACTTGGAGTTGGGTGTCTCAAATTGGCAAAGCTAGCATGGCTGTTTATTGGGTGCACATCGAATTTGTTTACGGTCGGTGGTTTGGTCCATGGAAAGGAACGCTCTCAGTAATGGAGACAGAGGTCTTTTTTGCAGCTATGGCTTGCTTAATGCTGAGCCTATCGGTGATGAAGGCCCAGTTCTATGATCCCTTGGACCTGAAGTCACTGTTTACTGCTTCGGGCGAAAAATCGCATCAACGCATTGCCGGCCGCTCTGCACCAGAACCCTTGCAATAAGGTCCATACGCTCCATTGGGCAATATGGACTGTTGATCTGTTCTGGATTGTGACAGCATTTCCGAACTGAACTCCCGAGCGCCCTTTAAGTTGGTTCCGCGGAAATCTGCTCCCATGCAATTGGCTCCCAGAAATCGGGCACCTTCAAAGACAGCGTCCTGGAAAGAGGAACCGTTGATTCTTGCTTCGCGGAAATCAGCGTTTCTAAAATTCGCGCTTCTGAAGTTGTTACGTTCCAATTTCGAGTTATTGAACTTGCCAGCTGTGAAGTTCGCTCGTAGAAATTCACAATCCTGCACTGTTGCATTGGAAAAATCGCACCCAACTCCACGAATGCTCACTAGACGGCAAAACTGGAGTCTTGCATTGTAGAATAGGGCACCTTCAAGATCCGCATCACTGAATTGGCACCGGAAAATTCGAGACTGATGCCAACCTGTGGACCGCAGTTCGGCGTTGCAAAAATTCGTTTCGTGAACTTTAGTTTCCAACAAGCGAGCCCCTTCCATTCTGGCTCGATGGAAATTAGATGCAGATAAAGTGGTTTCCGAGAGATTCGCCATCCGTAACCAGGATCCTTCGAAATTGGTGTTGGATAGATCGGCTCCGGTCAAATCTGCTTGAGCGAGCATGGCCTGTCGAAAATCGGCTTGGTCCAGTAGTGCTTCGGAGAGGTCGGCACCCGCCAGATCCGTATTTAGCCAATTGGAACTACGCAGAATTGCTCCTGCAATATTCATGCGCGGGAGCTTCAAGTCATTAAAACTCCCACCTGTTAGATCGGCTCTAATACCACCTGGCTTTTTCTGTTGCCAAGCGCTGTGGGCTATCAGCACAGCACGCAATGGCCTTTTCCCAATCAGTACGTTTGGGACCAAGGACATCTGTGCCGCAGGATTTTCCAGAGTGTTCATTCAAAGTTTCTTATCGGCATTATGGCAAAGAGTTTTAAGCCACTGTATGCTAATACTTAAATATGTCAGGTCAAATCCCAAGAAGGCGCTGGATACAATCGATAGCCGCCACAATTCCAGCCGCGGCGGCGGTTGCTTCGCAACAAAGCACGCAGGCCCAATCCGTTCCAGCAACTGCCCCACCGGAAAGACCGAATCTTGAGGTTACTGGCCTTGATTCGGTGGGAGAACCGGCCCTTCATTTTTTCTCGAAAGACCAATTTGCAGTTCTGCGCAAGTTAGGGGATTTGTTGTTTCCCCAACACGGCCCAATGCCTGGTGCCGTTGGCGCTGAAGCGCCCGAATTCCTGGATTTTTATTTGTCGCAATCCCCTGCTGCCCGGCAGAAATTGTATCGGACAGGACTCGACCATCTAAAGCAGCAAGGATTCTCGGAAATGACTGCCGAGCAGGCGAAAACTATTCTGGCTCCACTCAACAAACCTTGGACCTACAATGCGCCAAAGGACGATTTCGCCCGTTTTCTTCGCGAAGCCAAAGACGACTTTTTTCGAGCAACCATGAATTCTAAACAGTTCGCTGACGCCCAGGGGGGCAACAGGCGTAGCTCGGGACAGAACCCTTACTGGCATGTGCTGGACTAAGAAACTGGGGACAAGAAACTGGGGACAGCCCGCATGTTTCCCTATTTTTCGCATCGAACAAAAACAGGTAAACACGCGGGCTGTCCCCAGTTTTGGGAGTGTCCCCAGTTTTGGGAGAGATTATTAAATGATGAAAACTGACCACGATGTCCTAATAATTGGCTCCGGAGCTTCTGGCGGCATGGCTGCCTATATGCTCACCAAAGCCGGCGTAAAGTGCCTGATGCTGGATGCCGGCCCATCCGTCGATTTCGAAAAGCAACGCTCCATGAAAGGGGTTTGGGAACTTCCCTATCGCGGCTTTAACCGGCCCAATCGCTTTCCCCACATCACCCAAGCCTCCGAATTTGACGCCAACTTGTGGATTGACGAAGAAAAGAATCCGTACTCCCATCCCGAAAACGATCCCTACTATTGGGTTCGTATTCGTATGATCGGTGGCAAAATGAATCGCTGGGGGCGCGCTTGCTGGCGCCTTTCAAACTTTGAGTTCAAAGGCAAGGATCACGACGGATATGGCGACAATTGGCCCATTTCTCTGGAAGAACTGTCTCCGTTCTATGACCGGTGCGAACCCCTGTTTCGAGTTTCCGGCAGAAACGAAGGCCTACCGCAACTTCCAGACGGCAAATTGATTGCCGATGAAAGCAACGATAGCCTCAGCGTCCAACGCTTTATTGAATCGGCGAAAAAGCTGGGAGTGCCTACCACCAAAGCCCGCCGAGCAACCGGAACGCTGGCCAGTTCTTTGAATCTCCTGCTGCCAGACGCAATAGCCACTGGCAACTTGAAAATCGTGCCGGATTCCATTGTCCGGGAAATTACCGTCGACCCCAATACCGGCTTAGCCAACGGAGCCAATTTTATTGACCGTCGCAACAAGCGCGAATACCATGTACCAGCAAAACTGGTGATTGTTGGAGCCTCAACGCTTGAATCCACTCGTCTGCTTCTAAATTCCAAATCACCACGCTTTCCCAACGGTTTGGCAAATTCCAGCGACATTCTGGGCCACTATTTGTTCGACCAGATCTATGTGAAAAACACAGTAACTGCGGTTGTTCCGGAGGCCCGTGGTGGTAAGGGTCCACGCAATCTGATCGGCGGCGGCGGATACATTGTCCGCTTCCGTAACGTCAAAGAAAAGCACCCCAACTTCCTCCGTGGCTACACCTACGATTTCCATAGCGGCGGAGGCCCTCAACCAGCCCAAATCAATGCCTACGGTGGGGACTTTTACAACAAATTCTATGAAGTGAATGGCATCTGCTTTTCCATGACAACCATGGGAGAAGTTCTGCCTCGTAAAGAAAACCAGGTCAGCATTCATCCCACTCTGCGAGATGCCTGGGACATTCCATGTCTGCATATTGAACACCGTTACACCAGCAACGAATTCAATATGGCAGAGGATGCAATGAACATGGGAATTGAGATGGCCAAAGGTGCCGGGTTTGAAATTCTGGCCGCACATAAGCAAGTCGTTCCACCTGGTGAAAGCATCCATGAATTAGGGACATGCCGCATGGGAGATAACCCGAAGACCAGTGTGCTGAACAAGTGGAATCAGTCTCACGATGTGAAGAATCTGTTCGTCACTGATGGATCCAGTTTCGTCAGTGGTGGGGCGCAGAATCCTACTCTCACGATCCTGTCGTTGACAATGAGAGCCAGCGAATTTATTCTGGATCAGAAGCGCAAGGGGAATTTATAGAATGGATTGGACTTCTCTTCTATTTTTGGCTTATTTTCAAACAGCAACGGTCCCCCAAGGACCCGAGCAGCCTATTGCCTACAGTCACAAAACACACCTTTCGATGGGTTTGAAATGCAAAGACTGCCATGAAAATAAGGATCCCGGCGAGTTCATGGGCATTCCGGTCACGGCCAAATGCATGGCTTGCCATCAGAGCATCAAGAAGGAATCGCCGCAAATTGCAAAATTGTCCGAGTTCCATGAAGCAAAGAAAACTGTTCCCTGGAAGCGAGTCTATCAATTGCCAGGCTACGTTTTCTTCAGTCACAAAGCCCATTTGGAGGGCGGTGCTGAATGCAAAACCTGCCATGGAGAGGTTGCACAGCGGGATAGGCTTTTCAAAGAGGCAGGCATAGCCATGGGAGATTGCATGGATTGCCACCGCAGAAACAAAGTATCCAACGATTGCACCGTTTGCCACGAAGCCCGCAATTAAAGTGGACTTGTGGCAGTATTGCCCAAAGGCGTGTCACTCCTACCCAAACTTTTGACAATCGGTTCTATAAATCGTTGTAATTAAACGCCTTGGGTTTTGGTGCTTCATTTGCTATTTATTCTGCGGGTGAATATGCGATTCCTGGCAATTTCCGTTCTGACAGTGGCAAGCTTAGCGGCCACTACGCTGGAACGCTTGTCCATGGACCAGATGATCTCCCAATCCACATTTGTGGTCCGTGGACGAATCCAAAGTGGTGCCGGAATGCTTTCCGGACGTACAATTTACACAAAGTATTCCTTGCAAGTCCTGGAAACACTAAAAGGTTCTGCAACTCCGGCGATGGATGTTCTCGTCCCAGGCGGTTCTACCAGTGGGTTGTCTCAAGCCGTTGCAGGTGCACCACGATTACAAGTCGGCGCAGAAATGGTACTGTTCCTCTGGAAATCGCCCAAGGGTTTGATTCATGTCATCGGAATGCAGCAAGGTGCGTTTGATCTGCAGAAAAGCTCCAGTGGAGAGCAATTCATTTCCAGAAATGCCATATCAGATGCAACCATTCTGGATCGAACAACTTTGGTGCCCCAAACGGATACTGGATTTCGCATGTCACTATCAGAATTGCGTCGTCGTATGGGAGTGGTAAAGGAATAGATGTTTCAAACCAAACGAGTTGCGGCGCTGGTAACGGGAATGATGCTACTTTCTTCCGTCGCTGACGCTTATTACTTTTTTGTTCACTATCCCAGCCGGACCGGCAATTTCAATCCCATTGTGGAACGGTTCGACCTAAACGGGCTCCCCGAAAAAACTGTCACATTTCTTATTTCCGATCAAGGCCCTACAAAGTATGCCGAGGGTGACAATTATCAATCTTTGGTTAGCCAAATCCGCGCCGCAGCTAACGTTTGGAACACGGTTGATACTTCGGATTTGCGAGTCCGTTTTGGTGGTTTCTTAAATAATACTGTCCAGCAGAACACCCCTGGCATCGACGTCATTTTCGACGATTTAGAACCTGGCGTATTTGGTCGTGGCGGCCCCATAGTTCGGGGCGACCAAGTAAATTCCACAGCCGGGAACTTTATTCCTATTCTTCGATCCCAAGTCATTCTGCGCAAAGATTTATCGCTGCGGCCATCCTGGTCCGAAGGGTTCTTTCAAACCGCAGTCCACGAATTAGGTCATGCCTTAGGCTTGCAGCATTCCATGTCCGCTGGTGCCATGAGTCAAGATTCGCAACGGACAACTACAAAGTCAAAGCCACTCACCAGTGATGATATTGCCGGCATCTCCACTTTGTATCCAACCAGGGGTGTGAAGGATAGTTTCGGATCCATTGCTGGACGCGTGACTTTGAACGGAGCAGGCGTACCGCTCGCCAATGTTACAGCAATTGTGGCAAAAGGACCGGCTGTAAGCAGCTATACCAATCCCGACGGCACCTACCGCATTGACGGACTCCCGGGTGGGCAGGCTTACTATCTTTACGTCAGTCCGTTACCGCCTACTATTGGTCTGGTGCTCCCAAAGGACAATCTGAATCGTGAATTTGACGCAGGTCCCACCTTCGACAGTGTCTTTTTTCTGGGATCCAAAACTCCCATTTCCACCACTGCCGTGACGGCTGGTCAAACTGAAAATTCCTGGAATTTCTCTGTGCAGCGGCGCCCAGCAATCACACTTTATGATGTTCTTACCTACAGCTATCCTGGTCAGCTGTTCATTCGCCCGGCGCATCTAAACATTGCAGGAAACCGTTATACCTCCTATGCCCTGGGTGAAGGGATCATGCAGAATGGTCAACCTGCTCCTGGCTTACAGCTATCCATGTTGGGAGAAGATCTTACGCCAACCAACCTGCGAGCAGCCACGGCTGATTATCTTCAAGTGGATTGGTCGGCCAAGCAACTAGTAACAGATGGGCCTGAGCATCTTATCTTCACCAAAAACGGGGAACTCTATGTTCTTCCTAATGGTCTGCATATTGTCTCTCGGCAACCCCCTTCTGTAACTTCGCTCACCGCTGGGCAGGATGCGTCCGGGGCCCAGATTGTCACGGTGGTCGGCTCCAGCCTCACCATCGATACACGCATTTTATTCGATGGCCAGGCAGGCATCAATAAGTCCATTGACGATCAAGGCCGCTTGGTTGTCGCTGTTCCTGCTGGGCAGTCTGGTCACCGCGCTTCGGTAACGGCAGCCAATCCGGATGGACAAAGTTCCTTGTTCGTGCAATCGCCCGTGACCTTTATCTTCGAGGGAGCAGAGAATACAGCCATATCGGCACCCAACACTTCCCTGCCCTCTGGTTCAGAATCCGTGATCGAAGTAACTGGGATCAACACAACTTTTGCAGATGGCCAGACCACAGTAGGCTTCTCCTCAACCGATCTTTTTGTGAAACGGATTTGGGTTGTGAATGGGAATCGCCTTTTAGTGAATGTTGCAGTTGCCCCGAATACACTGCCGGGAACCTATTCAATGCGCGTGTCCACTGGCTTACGAACGCTGACTCAATCACAAGGGATAACGGTTGTTGGCTCCAACCCGCGGCAATTGAGCATTGCTGTACCCAGCAACGTTCAGGCTTATCAGCCCGGTTCTACAGGCAGCTTGAATGTGGTGAACTTACCTGATAGCAGTGGAATTCCAACCTTGTTCATTAATAATCAGCAAATTGCTGGAGTGGCAGTTCTTGGCGGTTCCATCAGCTTCCCAATCCCGGCTAACCTGCCGATTGGACCTGCCTTGGCGCGTCTTCAGAACAACGGCGAATCCAGCCAACCGATTGTCCTCAATGTAGCACCGCTAACGCAGATCACATCGGTGATTGCTGGTCCTGGAATTCTGGTAGATTCAAACCGGCCAGCCCGGCTGGGAGAGTTGCTTGGAATGTTTGTGACCGGATTGCCCGATAACTTTGGAACTCCAAAGCAAATAGTGATCACCATCGCTGGAATCGAACATAAACCAGTAAGCGCAACGTCTTTTGGTTCGGCTGTTCAGTTGCAATTCTTCCTGAAGAGTGAAGTGGTGAATGGTTTGCAACCTATGACAGTTACGTTAGATTCACTAACCACTCCGGTTTACAACCTTCCCGTTCAAAAGTAAACTTCACTGCTGAGGATTTAGCGTGCGGTTGATGGCATTGACCAGTTTCCGGTATGGAACGGTCCCCGGCCCATCAAATGCAAGCCATTCGCCATCTCGAAAACTAGAGTAATACCAACGCCAAAGCAGCGCCAAATGCTCCTGCTTCTCTGCAACTGTGCCTAACAACTTAGGTACGGACTCCAGAACTTCGCGCAACCTTTGATCTAACGAAACAGGACGCCCTTCAATCACCTCAAGCCGAAAGTCAACGCGATCTCGCCACACTCCATCCCACAAGAAACGGAGTTGCACAACATTCGGTTCCAGTGTCCGGTTTACCGCCACACCAAATTGATGATCCAGGCTGAAAGCCAGCGGGTCACGTTGTCTGGCCACTTGCTGAACTTTGTCCAGCCGCTTATGAATCCTCGCTGCTTGTTCAAAATCCATATTCTGGCTAAGCCGGTCCCGTTGCACTTCCAGACTTTCCACCAGACTCTCGCCGTTGGTGTTCAGGAAGTCCTCAATCCGCGCAGCCTCGGTGGCATACTCGGCAACACCTACCACTGCCTGGCAAGGGCGCAAGCAAAGATTCATTTCCCCATAGATGCAGCCAGGATGATCCGGATGAGGTTCCAGGTCTTCCTGGCACCTTCTGAGTTGGAACAGATCAAGCACTGCCCGCTCAAACTCTTCAGCGGAAATGCGCGTACGAAATGGCCCATACATTACGCCACCGGAACCACGTACCTGGCTTGTGATCTGCGTGCGCGGGAAAGTGTTGTTCATCAGCAGCCGCACGTAACTTGGGAATCGAAGGTTGGTGAGTTTACGATACGTTTCCGGATGATATTGCCGGGCAACTGAATAGAAAGTTAGCGAAGATTCCAGACGCGAAGCAGCCGGCCAATAGCTCACCTGATTCGCCAACCCTCGCAGTGACAAAGCGCGAGATCCTAGCCCAATACGCTCGCCCAACAACCGGTTCAACCTACGCTTAAGAACAGTGGTCCGCCCAATCAGTGGTTTGCCGTTGGGGACTTCAATGCAATATACCGCCGGAATATTTTCGAGGTTAGCGAGGAGGCTATCGAGTTCCTCCTCGCTTTGCCACTCGAAGTGAACCGGTTCGGGAATAGTCATGCTTGAAAGAGTTTAAAATAATCGGCGGGTTCAGTAGGTGGCACTGCTGCCAGCGCCAAATTTTCCGCAACGTGAGACGGCTTACTCATGCCTACCAATGAGATGGTCATGCCCGGGGTGCTGCGGCTGAATTGAATTGCTCGCTGGGCATCGGTTTGCAAACCAAGCTTTTGCTTGACGTGTTCTGGGAGACCAGTTGCCAGACGGCTTTGCATAATACTTGCCGAACCAATAGTGGTGACGCCCATGCGGCTGGCACAGCTCAACGCATTCGCAGCAACTCCAGACAGGCTCTGCGTTGGTTGGCTGAAGGCTTCGGTCATTGCCAAATTCAATGGCAGTTGCGCAAAACGGAAGCGATGCAGCGGACCCCCGGCATCGAGTGCGGCTTGCACAAAGCGTTCCAGAGAAAGTTGTTTTTCCTTCCGAAGGCCATCCCATGTTGCAATACCGTAGTAGGCAATCTTACCTTGGTCGCAAAGCTTTTCCAGTTGAACAAAAGCCGCACCAACATGGTCGTAGAATTGGTCTTCACTGATATGCTTCAACTGCGTTTCCGGATTGTGCAGATAGAACACATCAATAGTTTCCAACCCAAGATTCGTCAGGCTGCGCTCCAATTGATCACTTAGAAAAGCTGGTGCAATGGAATGGATATTTCCAACCAATTCTCCGCTCTTCAACGGGACGGAAGGAATTGCGTTGGGAACCAGATAACCAGCCTTGGTGCAGACCATGATTTCGTCACGCTGGAACTCTCCAGCCGCACTCATACGCGCAAGCGCCGCGCCTATATTCTTTTCCGACTGCTGATTGCGGTAATTCAAGGAAGTGTCAATAAAATTGATGCCTCCTTTGATGGCAGCCTCAATGGAAGCCTCGTAGCCTCGGTCGGTTGCATCGTCAGCGGCACCAAGATAAGAACCAATTCCAATGGATGAAACAGTACGTTGCACAGCCTCTCGAAAAAAACTATTTTGTTTGTGGGCTGGGAACCGGGACGCAAATCGAGCAGTACCTTCGGGCGAAGAAAAACCTTTTATCATTTTGTTTAAAAACTCTTTCGTTTATTTTATTGGATAAAGCCGAATTTGCGAAGCGTTGCTTCAGGTTCTGCTTCATCGAACTGCGCAAGCGATGCCTTCTGGCGTCCATTCACAAGGGGAACGGCAAATGGCGGATCGCCGAATGGAAACACTTTTTTCAAAGCATTATGATCAGGAGAAATTGACGCTTTCAAGTTTGTAGAGATCATGAAATCGGAAGCAAATTGTGGCACGCGTGAAGGCAATCCGATAATTTTAACATCCACCCAGGTATGCTTTGACATTTGCTTTGCGGCGGCGAAGCAATGGGAACATTCCGGATCAAAGAAATATAGCAGAACTTTTCCCTCGTGAAGAGAAACAGACTTGCCATCCACCATGATGGTTTCCGGAGCCATAGCGCCCGATTGGCGTCCGTTATCAATGCCGAAGGCAATGGCGGAACAAACTGCAACACCGCCCAAAACCATGGCAGCAGTGCGCATTCCTTGGGCGGGCTTCGACCAAACACCGGCCAGAATCGCCATCAACAGCATAATTCCATCGCTTACGAAAAAGCCAGGGCCGATGGTTCGTTTCAACCAGGGAAAGCAGGAACAGTCAGCGCCACGAAGAGCATTGTAGTTGATGCCCACAAATAGCATGAAGGCAACCAGCATGAGGCCGGTGAGAATCGCACCCCAACGTCGGAATCGGGGAATGATCAACAAAATAGCAGCGAAGGTTTCCGCAAGGCCGAAGCTGACGGCGGTGAACAAACTGAGCGAACCAGGCACAAGCGCTTGCCGCATTTTGGCAGCCCAATCGAAGGGCCCAGTCATTTTCCAAACACCAGCGCTAAGGAACAAAATAGCCAGCAGGATTGCACAAACAGCCGCAACCATGTTCTTCCAGCCTGAGGTGGTGGTGGCCACCGACGGATATGCCATACTGTCTTCCATGTTCTTCATTTTATCTCTGTTTGGGGTGCTGGCATCGGCTCAAGTTGCCGACTTGGCCGTGATCAACGCAAACATTTACACTATGAATGCGAAGCAGCCGAATGCCAAACAGTTGGCTGTGGCGGGTGGACGCATTATCGCAATAGGGGATTCCGTAAAGCAGCATATATCTGATAAAACAAAGGTGATTGACGCTGGTGGCGCAGCTATTTTACCTGGCTTGATCGACTCCCATGGCCATGTGTTGGGGCTTGGGGCACAGATGGAAACCTTCGATTTTCGCAAAACAGGTACTATAGCTGAAATCGCAAATCTAGTACGAAACAAGGCAAACACAATTGGTGCCGGGGAGTGGATTTTAGGCCGAAGTTGGGATCAGACCAATTGGGGAGGGCAATTTCCAACCCATGTTGAACTTTCCGCAGCAGCACCGGAGCATCCTGTATTTTTGACTCGCGTCGATGGACATGCTGCCTGGGTGAATCGTAAAGCTCTGGAATTGGCGAAAATTACAGCTAAAACGCCTGATCCAGCAGGTGGCAAAATTCTTAAAGATGAGCATGGTGAACCCACTGGAGTTTTGATTGACAGGGCTCAAGGATTGGTTTCTCGAGTCATTCCGGAAGCGTCCTTTGCGACGGTGAAACGACGATTATTGTTAGCCGCTGAGGAGTGTTCCCGATTAGGCTTGACCACTGTACACGATGCTGGAATTGGGCAGCAGGAAATTGCCGCATACAAAGAGTTGATCGCCGAAGGAAAATTGCCGCTGCGTATTTACGGAATGATTCGAGGCGAAGGCGCACTTTGGCGGTCCTATTTGAAATCCGGTCCTGAGATTGGGGAGTTCCTTACTATTCGCAGTATCAAGCTGATGGCCGATGGCGCAGTGGGATCCAGAGGTGCGGCGTTTTGGCAGCCATACACTGATGACAAGATCAATACCGGCTTACTGATGTTGCAGCCATCGGACGTGGAACGCGTAGGGAATGCGGCTTTGAAGGCAGGCTTTCAAGTGAATACGCACGCTATTGGGGACCGGGCTAACCGAATTGTTTTGGATGCCTACGGCAAAGTGCTGGGCGGCGCAAATGACAAGAGATTTCGCATAGAACATGCCCAGGTTGTGTCTCTCCCGGATTTCGCACTGTTCAAACAATTCGGCGTCATTGCTTCGATTCAATCCACGCATGGCACCAGTGACATGCGATGGGCTCAGGCTCGTATTGGCCCTGACAGAATTGCCGGAGCTTACGCGACACAGCGCTTCTTGAAGTTGGGCGTGCCAGTGGCGAACGGTTCAGATTTTCCCGTTGAGGAGCCGAATCCAATGCTGGGTTTGTATGCAGCCATTACCCGGCAGGATTTGAAAGGATTTCCTGCCAATGGTTGGATGCCTGATCAAAAAATGACTCGCGAACAAGCTTTGCGAAGTTGGACGTATACCGGGGCTTATGCGGCGTTTGAAGAAAAGCTAAAGGGATCGCTTGAGTCTGGAAAGATGGCTGATTTTGTAATTCTGGATGCTGATGTGATGACAATACCTGAATCGCAAATTGCGAAGGTGAAAGTAAAAACGACGATAGTAGGTGGCAAAGTGAGACACCAAAGCCAGTGACCTTATTTTTCGCGCTTCTTCTGATGAGTCAAATTCAGACAGCTCTGCTGTTCGACAAAATTGTGCCAGTAGAAGCGGCGAAGGTTGTGCGTATGCCCTTTGAGATTGCTAAACCTCAAACGACAGTCAATCTAAGCTTTGCTGTAGAGGAAAAAAACGGACATGTGAAGGTAGTCGTGCGCAAAGCTTTGGAAGGTACAATACTTGGGGAAACCGGATTCGATTCCAGCGGCACGATAAAAGTGCAATTGGCAGATGCCGGTAAGATTTGGGTTGATGTGGATAACCGTGCAAGTCGACTTTCTCCGGTTAATGTAACCATGACGATAAAAACCAGTTGTAAAGTTGAGCTACCGGTTGAAGCTCGGGAATTGCCAAATGCAAGGAAGCTTCAAGTAATTTTGGCGAGTCTTTGTTTCCTAGTGGGGATCGTCGGCATTTCTGCCTGGAAACTGATACCCATGTGGAAATAATTCCGGAATTGAGTCCATTGCGACGAAGGTGTTCGCGCTGGTAGCTGATCCGGCCACGATTAAACCTATCGTCGTCTCGCACGTCGTCTCGCCGGTCATGCCCGAAGAATCCATTAGTAGCAAGGAGAGCCTGTCCGCCACCCAGCACAGCCATTAAAGCACCCACTGCAACCATATTGGTGAAACGCATTGTCTTTTTCTTTGTCTGTTGAAGGCTATCTGTTGCCTTCTGTCACTATATATTGGCCGCAAAGAACTCAGCAGATGCGTCGCGTACTTTATCAATTTGTGCTTCGGTGTGAGCGGTTGATAAAAATCCAGCTTCGAACTGTGACGGAGCCATATAAATGCCCCGTTCCAGCATGTGGTGAAAGTACTTGGCAAAGCGCTGCGTGTCGGCTGGTTTGGCAGTGTCCCAATTAGTGACCGGCCCATTTACAAAGAAGAACGTGAACATGGATCCAACGCGATTCACCGTAATTCCCGACGGTGGATTGGCCGTTAGGCGAGCCGCCAACGATTCCAACTTGCTGTAGACCGCACCCTTGTTGGCGCGCAGGTATCGCAACATCGCCAACCCCGCGCTGACAGCAACTGGATTTCCAGACAGTGTTCCAGCCTGGTAAACTTTACCCACCGGAGCCACTGATGCCATAACTTCTGCCCTGCCCCCATAGGCTCCAATCGGCAATCCTCCGCCGATGATTTTGCCGAAAGTGCTGAGGTCCGGTTGAATGTTGAAAAGCTGTTGAGCGCCGCCATGAGCAACGCGGAAACCGGTCATCACTTCGTCGAAAATTAGCAGTGCGCCATGCTTGGCGGTAATTTCGCGGAGCATGGCAAGCCACCCAGGCGCAGGGATTACACAGCCCATGTTGCCGACTACAGGTTCAAGAATGATGGATGCGATTTTGTCTCCGTGATCGGCAAACGCTTTTTCTACCGCATCGAAGGAATTGTACGGTAGTGAAATTGTGGTGTCGGCAAAGGCTTTGGGAACGCCTGCGGAATCAGGAGTGCCTAAAGTCGCCAGCCCACTGCCGGCTTTTACCAGAAGGGAATCGACGTGGCCATGGTAGCAACCTTCAAATTTAATGGTGAGGTCGCGTCCGGTAAACCCACGGGCCACGCGAACGGCGGACATGGTGGCTTCAGTACCGGAATTCACCAGCCGCATCATTTCCATGGAAGGGACTGCGGCCTGAATTTCCTCTGCCAACAGAATCTCGCGTTCCGTTGGTGCACCGAAACTAGTTCCGCATTCCAGAGCCTCGGTGACCGCCGCAATCACTTCAGGTGGGCGATGGCCAAGCAGCATGGGGCCCCAGGAGCCTACGAAATCGATGTACTCATTCCCATCAACATCGTGAAGCAACGAACCATTGGCACGAGCGATGAATGGAGGAGTGCCGCCAACACTGCGAAAAGCGCGAACAGGCGAATTGACGCCGCCGGGAATCAGTTTGCTGGCACGGGCTAAAAGGGCTTTTGATTTTTCGAGGTTCATGATCCAACTGAAGGGGCGGCTGGCCGGCCCATTAAGAAACTAACACCAATTTCAGCAAGAGAGCCATTGATGTTGTCTAACAACTTCTTACGGAAATCAAAGTACGAAATGGTTCCTGCAAAAACTTCCTGCATGGTTGCGGAAAACGTCGGGCTGCGGCGTAGGAATTGCACCATGCGTGAGTGATTGGGACCAAACAGAAAATTACCTAAATAGACGCGACGCGCAATAGTGGAACCGAACGCCAGGTCCTCAGTAAATTCCCGAGCAATAATACCCTGGTACATTGCCGGGTGAACCGCTGGGGCTTCAATGTGCTGACTGATCACTTCGCCTGCTAAATCTCCGGATCGCAATGCATAGTAGATGCCTTCGCCAGTGATGGGATCTACAAACCCGGCAGCGTCGCCAACCGCCAACCAACGATCCCCAGCAACGCGATTGTTCTTCCAGGAATTGTGCTCCAATGCAGGAAGCATGTGGCCATAGAAGGTGGCATCCTTCAAGGGAATATCATGGCGGTGCATGTAATCTTCCAAACGGAAGCGGAGGGCCTGAGCAGTTTGCCCCTTGCCACAAATGCCGACGGAGAGATGGCCTGGCCTTGGAAAAACCCAAATGTATCCTTCAAAATCGCGCAGGAATTGAATGTCGATTGATTCGCGATCGGTTGGCACGTAGTAGCCAAGGGCGGTCATGGTGTCCGCAGGAGCAAAGGCAGTGCCCAATCCTTGCAAATTGTTCCTGGCACCGGTAGCGACGACGACGTAGTCGGCTTCCACGTAACTGGTTCGAGTGCGGATTTTCCAGCCTTCGGCTTGCCGTTCAATGCCTGTAATTCGCTCCTGCTCAATTTGCGCCCCAGCCGCAGAGGCACGGTCAAGCAGCAAACCGTTCAAAGCCTTTCTGGAATAAATAAGAATCGGCTGATTCAGGTCCACGCGTACACCGCCGACTTTTTCAGAATGAAGCCATGTGGAATGAATTGTGCGTTTCGGAATGTCGTTGTTTAACAGGAACGGGTATTGGTTATATGCCTTGTAGGTGATGCCACCGCCACAGGGTTTTTCCCAAGCTAGTTTTTCATCGAACAAGGAAACCAGAACGCCAGCGGAAGCAAGACGCGCAGCTGCCATGGATCCTGCCGGTCCACCGCCAAGTACTACAATGCGCTTCATCGTTGTCTTCTCACGTTAGTTTTGTGGATGAACTGGCGAACCAGGCATAGCCGGATGGCCAGGAGGCATTGCGTTCGTTCCTGGGGTTGGAGCCGCGCCGCCGTGAGGACTATTGCCTGCTCCAGGTTTTGGCTTAACGGCCCATTTGCCATCTTTGAGCTCTAGTTCATAATTCATGTCCATGCCGCCTTCTTTCGAACCTTTGGGACGGAAGCTGACAATGGCATCGGCACCGTCGGCTCGGAAGCTAACGGTTTTCACATCAATATCCATGGCGGACAGCATGCCGTCAGTGCGTTTGGAAAGATGTTCAACCACGGCTTGTTTTACTGCTTCGGGATTCTGTGGTGATTTCGCGCATGCAACGAAGAAAATCGCAAGGGTACAGGATAGGGCAAAAATGTTGCGGGGCACAAAATGATTCTATCAGCAGCGAAGCCGGTGTTGTTGGCGAACATTGAGTTGAACAAGCGTTGGTGATGGCAATTCTTGATTGCCTCAAATAAGCAGGATGGCCATGCATTCTGTTAGTGAGCAATCACCAAACGTATCGCAATGATTCCAGATAACAAGAGAACCAGGATATTCTCCACAGCTCCAAAGACGAGGAAAAGGAAGACGGACTTGAGGAACGAGATAGGTTTGCTTTCCGGGAACAACCGCAATTGATGAATCAAGAGGTAGATAAGGGTACAGATCAGTATAAGTATGGAGATAACTTTTACAAAAAAAAATCAAGGGAGCCAGGCCGACACTGATAAGCAACTGGAAGCTATAAAGATGCATGGCACTCACCAGATGATCAACAAAATAAGGCTGGCGCTTTCGAAAAAGAAGGAAGGAAACGGTGGCCAACGCCAGCAGGCTTGAATAGCGAAGCCAAGTGTAAACCTTGTGGGCCTTCTGGTCCACCTTTTCTCTAAACTCCTTATCTTCAGGTTTCTCCGTGGAAGAAATTACAGACTTTCCTGGCTTGAACGCAAATTTCACTGTCCCATCTGCACTGCGGCTGGTGTGAGAACTCATGTTCAAGGGTCCAACTCCGCCAACCAGCAGAAAATGGATTGTAGAAATTACAACGAAGAGTCTTAGTGGGCGAATCCATTTTCCCAAACGGCCCGCCCAATAATCTTCGGTTAGAACACCTGGTTTGGTGAGAAGAGTCCAAAAGGTCCCAAACACTTTGGAATCGACGTGGGTCGCCTCATGCACCACGTCGTGAACAAAGTGACCGAATGTCTTATCGTGTTCGGAGAATTGCTTCTGACCGCACTCGCTGCAAAAAGTGCCAGCTAGATGATTTCCGCAATTTCGGCAGACCTTTTCATGGGATGACATGCTTCTCCTGTTCACCGTTCTAAACGTTTACCCAGCCGCGTTTCTTTGCGCTTTGCAAAACCTTTTCGAGCAGCACCATGCCGCGGAGACCATCCTTGAAGGTTGGGTAGTCTACAGGGGCTTTAGGGTCTGCGACTCGGGCGTAGAACCGGCGGTACAACTGCTTGTGAGAATCGTCGTAGCCTTCGCTGTGACCGCCCGGAAGATCAGCGAATCCAGCAGCCGGTCCTTTCAGCAGCGACGGATCTTTAACAATCAACATATTGGGTTCGTTTCGACGGCCGATCCACAATTCATCGGGCCGCTCCTGATTCCAGGAAACTCCCATTTTGGTGCCGTAGATCTCAAACACAAACTTGTTCTTATTTCCGGCGGCTACCTGACTAACGGTGAACGCTCCGCGAGCGGATTCGCCTAATTGCAAAAGCACTGCACCGTAATCGTCAGTAGTGATCGGCACTTCATCGTAGTCGGAGGGCTTCAGTTTCTTGCCGGCAAAGGTCTGTATGGCAACTTTGGGGCGCTTGCGAGTTTTGTGAAATGTGGCCAAATCGGCGCAAACAGCAGTAATAGGAAGCCCAGTAAGGTGCTGCACCAAATCCATCCAATGGGAGCCTATGTCACCCATTGCGCGGAGTGCACCGTTCGATTTGGGTTCGATTCGCCAATTGAAGTCGGTATCGTAAAGCAGCCAATCCTGCGAGTAGGTTCCTTGGACGTGCAAGATCGAACCCAATTCTCCGCTCAGGATTAGCTGACGGACATGCTCCACAACGGGGTAGAAACGCAGATTATGACAAACCGCATTAGCCAAGTTCTTCTTTTCAGCCAACTTCACCATTTCTTTGGCTTCAGAGGCACTCATGGTCAGGGGCTTTTCGCAAAGAACAGCCTTTCCGGCCTTGAGGGCAGCCATTGACATGGGATGATGCAAAGCGTTGGGAGTAAGGACGTGGACCGCATCCAACGAGGGATCCTCAAGCAAGGTCCGGTAATCACCCGTTGATTTAGGAATTCCAATGGAATCGGCGAATTTCCGGGCCGAGTCTTCGGAACTTCCGGCAACGGCAACAACCTCAACATTTCCCAACCGGCGCACTCCTTCTGTATGAACCCGTCCCATGAATCCAGTGCCAATGATGGCGGTATTTAGCTTTCGCATAATTGATTGAGCTTTCCTTTCGCTTAAGTGATCTACTCAAAACAATGTAACTCAAATGCTGGTAGACTGTAATCTTCTAATTTAAAACATGCTCCTTCGGGCTATGTACGAGCTTTTCAGAAACCAGATATGAGGGTACGCCTTTTCCTCGGCAGAGGTCCCCAAATTCGCAAAGTGAAGGACAAGAACAAGAAACTTGCCTTGATTGCTTCTGCGTTTCTTACTCCAGCGGCATTGCTCGCTTTGGCATTGGCTATATGGCGTTTGGCTGCCGATCTGAGTTTGGCGCAAGGTTTCGCCATTGCTTCCGGAATCTTCTCACACTGGCAGGTTTGGCTCTTCATGGCCATTGCTTTGGAAGCGGCATCATTTGCCCTAAACCGCTATGGCGGTTCTGTAGCGAACGACTAGGTAGTACCGGATCAATAATATTCTTAGCCAGAATCGAAACGTTACGCCGGTGAACTGCATCATAACAATTAGAGTGTGTGAGGTCTATAAACCGTGGCGTTGCCATTTGAAGATCCGAAAGTTAGACAGGAAGAGATTGAATGGATGGGCAGTTTTCTGCTTACCTCCTTTGCCGTTGTAAGCGGCTCGCTTTCACTTTGGAGACTTGGTTCGGATTTAGGATGGGCAGGCGAATTTCCGGTTCCAACCGGTCCACTGGCGCATTGGCAGGCATGGGGAATCCTTGCTGCTGTTTCTGAGATAGGCGCATACCATTTGCGTCATCGAGCCGACGCAAGAAATCGAGCCGGCAGAAATTGAACAGGCATCAGGAGTTTTTAGATATCCTGGTAATGAACCATGGCACTGTCTGAACGCCCCTACGCACCTCGTGGACAATCCCAGTTCGTTTTCCCCTTTGCGGTGAAATGGCTGATCATTTCCAACACTGTCCTTTTTGTTCTCTATTTCCTGGCGCACGCATTCAGCTACGATCAGATATTTTCCCCATTCCTGTTAGTGCCGGGCATGGTTGTCCAATTCTTCATGATTTGGCAACTGGCCTCCTACATGTTCCTGCATTCACCCTTGGGCTTTCAGCACATTCTTTTCAATATGCTGATGCTTTGGTTCTTCGGTGTGGAGTTGGAGCAGGCTTGGGGCACCAAAAAGTTTCTAAAATACTATTTCTTCTGCGGCATTGGTGCGGGCGTTTCGGTTGTGATTGCCAACGCTTTGTTTGGGTCGATGAATTCGCGAACCCTGGGTGCCAGCGGCGCAATCTACGGCTTGATTCTGGCATTTGTCCTGATGGACCCCGAACGAATTGTGAACTTCAATTTTGTCTTCCCGATTAAAGCGAAATACATGGGTTTGATTCTTGGAGGCATCTCGTTTCTATCGACCATTACCGATTCCGGCGGCGGAGTTAGCCACGTGGCTCACCTTGGCGGAATGCTTTGGGGCTACATTTTCCTGAGGACGCAGATGGGCGGCAAAAAACCAGATGGGTTCCGTATGGGGCAGCGGAAGGAAGTTGGCATTTTTGAAAAAGCCCAACACAGCTATCACGAATGGAAGATGGAAAGAGCTCGCCGGAAATTTCAGGTTTACATGAATAAGAACCGGGAAAAATAGTTCTGTAACCATTTACATCGGCAACGACTTGGAACCTTTTTAAACTGGTATAGTCGTAAGCATGAAGCCGCTCACTCGTCTGCTGATCGCTTTGTCGCTAACTGCATTTGGATTTGGATTACTGTCGGGGCAACAGGGACCAAAGACTGAATCGTCGACGACAGTTTCCCGGCCAAAGAAGAAAACTGGGAGCGGCGATGCGGCTGCTGAGGCGGAAGCCGAAAAAATTCCCTCAAAATATAAAAAGCAGGGCGGCGTTATGGCTGAAGGGACCCCTACCTTTCGTAGCGACGTGAACACTGTGACCGTTGACGTTTCTGTGTTGGACAAAAACGGCCGGTTTATCCCCAACATTCCTCGTGGAAACTTCCGCATTGTGGAAGATGGCGTACCGCAGCAACTTACAAACTTCGGAATGGGTGAAGCGCCAATGACCGTTGCCATGGTGATTGAGTTCAGTAACTTGTTCCAATCGTATTGGAGTCAAGGTTGGTATGAAACTTTAACTTACACTTACGCCTTTCTTTCTACTCTAAAACCGGAAGACTTTGTGGCAGTTGTCGCTTACGATCTTCGTCCGGAAATACTGAGCGATTTTTCCACTGACAAAAGAAAGGCTCAGGAAGCGATGCAGAGGTTACGGATTGCGGCATTCTCAGAATCGAACCTTTACGACGCGTTGACCGATACGGCAGACAGGATGTCAGAAATTGAAGGTCGTCGGGCGATTGTTTTGTTCGCCAGTGGAATTGACACATTCAGCAAGTTGACCTTCGATCAAACTCGAAAAAAGGTGCAACTGGCCGGAGTGCCGATCTACTCCATCAGTATTCTTCAGATGGCGCGGGAAATGTCTGATGCCCGCGGTGGTATGGGTGCCATTGCGCGCCTTGATTTTCTGCAAGCGGACAATCAGCTTAAGACGTTCTCAAAGGAAAGCGGCGGGCAAGCGTTCTTCCCTCGTTTCGTAGGTGAAATGGGGAATGTGTTTCGCGGAATCCACGAATCGTTGCGCAATCAGTATTCACTTGGCTATCAATCGACGAATCAAGCGAAGGACGGAAAGTTCCGCAAGTTAAAGGTTGAGTTGGTGAATCCGGCAACAAACGAGCCCTTGAAAATAACCGACGAAAAAAATAAGCCAATGAAATATTCAGTTATCTCAAAGCAAGGATACACAGCGCCTCGCGAAGTGGAATAGAACTGCGTAGTACCTATTAAAGTCAACCTGTTTTTTCCATGCGTTTTGTGCGGTATAGAAGATGATTGACTTTGATGTTACACCTTTGTTACCTTCGACTGTTCACGATGCCATTCATGCCCACCACTTCTTCCAAAAAACAAACCATTTTAATGGTTGACGATAACAAGAATGGGTTGGCCGCTCGCCGTAGCGTGCTATCGGAAATGGGTTTCGAGGTGGCAACCGCAAGTTCACCTGCGTCTGCAGCTGAAAAATTTCCTGAGCTACATTTTGATCTTGTCATTACCGATCATCGATTGCCAAAAGTGGATGGGGTGGCGTTTATTCAATCAATCCGCGCCGCCAAAGCCGTTATGCCCGTGATTCTTCTGTCGGGCCACGTGGAAGCACTGGGGCTAACTGAAGCCAACACAGGCGCTGATGTGGTGATTCAAAAGAACACCAATGAAGTTCCACATTTGACGCGTTCCGTTGGCCGCCTGCTCCGTCGTACAATCAAGAAACCGCCGGTATCGCAAGCAAAGGTTCGAGCCAAGGCTGCCGGCGCTAGTTGTTAAGTGCGAGTAAGACTGCTACTCCTTCTTGTCGTTTTCCAGGTGGTTGCCGGGTTAGCCCAACAACCGAAGATCATTCACGCTCCAAAGCAAGTTCCAACTCCAAGCAATAACGCGGTTGCAAAGGCTGTTATCCGAAGCCTTACGTTAAGGCAAAAAATAGCGCAATTGATTGTGGTGACTTCTTACGGTGAAGTACCCCGAAACAGATCCTCCGAGGCTCTTCGCTTGCACCATGCAGTGGCAGAGTTGGGCGTGGGCGGGTTGATTGTAATCAATAGAGTGGATCGATACGGAGTGGTACAGAGTGCTCAGCCGTACGAGATGATTACGTCACTCAATGGCATGCAGAAGATGGCAAGGCTGCCGTTGATTGTTGGAGGGGACTTCGAGCGAGGCGCGTCTATGAGAGTAGCCAACACCACGAAGTATCCACACAATATGGCATTCAATGCCGCTGGAGACTTTGCCGCAACACGTGAGCTTGGCGCAGCCACTGCCCGAGAGGCTAGAGCCGTAGGTGTGCATTGGGTTTTTGCACCAGTGGCTGACGTCAACAACAATCCAGATAATCCGATCATCAATATTCGCTCCTTCGGTCAGAAGGCGGAAGAAGTTGCTGCGCACGTGAAAGCATTTATTGCGGGTGCCAATTCCGACCCTGCCAACCCGATACTTTTATGTGCCAAACATTTTCCAGGGCATGGAGACACAGTCGTAGATAGCCATATGCAGTTGGCGAGGATTAACGGCACCAGGGAGCAGATGGATCAAGTGGAGCTACTTCCCTTTCGTGCAGCAATCGGGAGCAATGTTGGCTCCATAATGACCGCGCATATAGCAGTCCCTTCCATTGAACCGGAAGACATACCAGCAACAGTATCCAGAAACGTGATGACGAAGCTGCTTCGGGAAGAAATGAAGTTTCAAGGCTTGGTGGTTACAGACGCTATGGACATGCAAGGTTTGTCCAAATTGTTTTCTCCGGGAGAGGCAGCTGTAAGGGCGCTGGATGCTGGGGTTGATATTCTGTTGATGCCCAAAAATCCTGACGCAGTGATTGCGGCAATCGAAAAAGCAATTCTGACAAAGCGACTGAATTTGGCACGTATAGAAGCTAGCGTGGAAAAACTCCTGGTGGCGAAGCTGCAACTGGGACTGTTCAGGAATCGTTTTGTGAATATGGACTTAGCGGCGAAAGTGCTGGACCAACCTGAAGATCTATTGAAGGCTCAAACGGTGGCCAACCATGCGGTAGCAATGTTCAAGAATGATGGAAACCTAATTCCATTGCGCAATTCTGACAATGCTTGCTTTGTGGCCTTGGCCGAGCGGCGAATGACAACACAGGGATTGCAGTTTACTGAGGAGATGGAAAAGCTGTCGCCGAAATCTTCCAAAGTGCTGCTGGATCCAACGATGCTGCAAGGAGCGATGGACGAAACACTGGAAAAGTCGAAGACCTGTGGAACTATTGTGATTGCCGCATTTGTTTCCGTTGGAGCATATCGAGGGGACACAGCATTACCAGGTATGTTTACCGCGTTGGTCCAGGCCTTCATCCAAACGGGCAGACCAGTGATTCTGATTTCGTTGGGGAACCCTTACCTACTGCGTACTTTTCCAGATGTGGCGGCTTACATTACAACCTATTCGCCGACTGTGTTGAGCGAAATAGCGGCAGCCCGAGCGGTGGTTGGTGAAATTCCGATCACAGGGAGAATGGTTGTTTCCTTAAAGTAGAACTTTCCCAAAATGGCGGTGCGGTGAATGTGGACCCGATTTCGGTTGATGATGAAGGCAAAATGATTTGTGCGGGCGAGGCTGGTATTAACGGACAAGTTCCGTTACGAGTGAGGGACTTGATCCGAGAAATCTGCGGGGGAACACGGCATAAGATCATGAAAGGGCATGTATCGAAAGATCACTTACACTTGTTGGTTTCGATACCGCCTCGAGTTACGATAAGTCGGATGATGTAGTGGCTGAAGGGGTAAGACCGCTCACAAAATTATGATGGAGTTTCCCCACATGAACTAAAAACGGCAGTTGATTTTTACTGTATAACGAAGGCGCTTGAAACAATTGGACTTGCCGTCGTAGGATCAGCGCAATAGCATCACCCAAAGGGTTAGACTGAAGTGCGTAAAAAAGGT
>JAYTTF010000239.1:0-3869 GCA_043745195.1 Bryobacterales bacterium
TCAGGAAATCGATGTGGAATCACGGAAACGTTTCCAGGAAGCGTTCGAGCACATCAACATCAACTTCCGCGAAATGTTCAAGACGTTGTTTGGTGGCGGTACCGGCGAAATGCGGCTGACTGACGAATCGAACGTTGGAGAAAGCGGCATTGAAATGGTGGCCTCACCTCCAGGCAAGCGGCTGCAGAATGTGTTGTTGCTATCGGGCGGCGAAAAATCGCTGACAGCGATGGCGCTGTTGATGGCCATCTTCAAGTACCAGCCCAGCCCGTTCTGCATTCTGGATGAAGTGGACGCGCCGCTGGATGAAGCCAACACAGCGCGCTTGGCCAAACTGTTAAAAGAGATGGCTGGTGATACGCAGTTCATTGTGATCACGCACGCCAAACGCACTATGGAAGCGGCGCAAACAATGTATGGCGTGACGATGGAGGAGCCTGGGGTTTCGAAACTGGTGTCTGTAAAGTTCAATCCAGCACCGATCCCTGTGGCAGAGCCGAAGGCCACGATGGCCCACGCGAATTAGGGTTTTAGTCGATTTTTGAGTTTGCGGAGGGATCGAGACGGGTCCACTTCGCGCGAACCCCTCACGGTCCTCCCCTCCAGAGCACCGTGAGGTTTTTTTATTGTTTAACCGGGTAATTCCATAACACCTGAGTAGATCGTGCCAAGGGGCAATTCACAAGTCAGGGCAGGCAGCGGAATGTGCGCGTCTTCGCCACGATATTCGCGAAGCAGCCAGGAACCATCGGGCTGGCGCGAGTAATGCTCAGCGTGGACGGCGTCCTGATGCAGGATCAGGTATTCCTGCAGTGAAGGGATTTGGCGGTATAGTTCAAACTTCAGACCCCGGTCATAGTTGGAGGTTGAAGGCGAAAGCACTTCGGCAACGAATACAGGGTTTGTGCAAACGTCGTTGCCGGCGTAAGTTTCTGCGGTCCCGCAGACTACGGATACATCAGGGTAGAATTGATTTCCCTTCGGAGTGCGGATGCGGAGATCGGAAGTGAAAGGTGCGCACGTCGATCCTTCCAGTCGCGATTCAAGTTGATAAAGCACCTTGGACGCTAATCGCGAGTGCCGCATGGTTCCGCCAGACATGGCGTACACCTCACCGCCCACGAATTCGCTCTTGAAATCCGCAGCACGCTCTTTAGCAAGGTATTCCTGCTCAGAAATTCGCAGAACAGGGCTTGTGCTCATGCTGCCATTATCCTAAAAACTGCAGTTGAGTTGGTAACTGTACAACGAAGGGGCTTAAAACAATTGGACTTGCCGTCATAGTATCAGCGCCATAGCATCACCCAAGGGTTAGACTAAAGTGCGAAAAAAAAGGTCGCCAAAGGGGGACACGGTACCCTGGCCGCTACGCTTAGAGCTCCATAGGATTTCATTTAGAGTTCTGTTGCTTCAGGCCAGGGAACCATGTCCCCGTTTGGCTCGCGATACCCAGATCTTCGAGACAGTCAACTGCCGTTTCTAGGATTATTGCACTCTACCTGAATCGAAAGATCCGTTCCCACCAGCGTGCAGGCGGCTGGAAACCCTCCAGGAGAAAAATATCAGTGTTCGATGTGCTCATAGTCACAGCGATTCGCTTACTCGCTGGTTAATGAAACGAATTGTTTCCCACGTCGTGCGCCACACACGCTACGCAATCGCCCTGCCCCACCATAGACGGGCCGCGGTTGGCCATCAACAGACCATCGGAATGAGCAACTACACGGACCGGTTCCCGGCCAGGCTGCTCCAGAAAGTGCACCTGCCCCAACAAATCGCCCTTCCTTACTGTTTCTCCGAGTTCGACGCAATTCTCATACAAACCCGATTCAGGAGCAAAACGGTAATCGGATCGATCCAACGCTTGAACCCAGCGCGCGGGCCGCGTACGCGGTTGCTCTTCGCCACGCATTACACCGCAGTGGATCAACACATTGCCGAGGCCGGTTTGGCAAAGACGGTGGATGTTGGCGGGCACCGTCTCGCCTCCGCCTAGCTCTGTGGTAATCACAATTTTTCCCTGACGTTCCGCTTCACTGGGCAGCAGTCCGGCACCCGCCACATCGGCGTAAAGAAATGCGACGTCAGTAAGAAACGCTTCCGTGGCGCGCATCATCCTTTCGCGCTGATGCAGGTCGGGTACAAGGTGCATGTGCGCACAGGGTAGAAACCCCATGCTGCGCCCGCCGGTGTGCAGATCGATCACGTACTCGGCCATCGGGAACAGCTCCGTAGTCAGATAGTGAGCCAGCATTTCGCTGACCGTGCCGCTGGGATTGCCGGGAAAGCAGCGATTGAAATTTCGCCCATCGAGCGGCGAGAGCCGAGTGGATGCCTTGGCGGCCGGCGGATTCAGGCAAGGCATCAGGATCAACGTGCCGGTGACCTCGTCGGGTGTCAATTCACGCCACAGCTTGAGAATCGCCACTTGTCCGGGATACTCGTCGCCATGGTTGCCCGCCATCAGCAGCACTACTGGACCGGCCCCATTGCGGATCACGCAGATGGGAATCTGCAGATTCGCCCACCCGCCCAGATTGTGCGAGTAAGGGATGGCCAGGTGCCCACACTGCTTCCCGTGAAGCAAACTGAAGTCGATTTCCGTGTGGATCTGAGTCGTGCTCATCAGTCCGCTATTCTTAGCGCTGGGCGGCACCGCTTCGGCCCATGATGGGCCAGACATCGACAATGTCGTTGCCCTTCGCAATGTAGTAGCGGTCGTAGCAGTTGGTGCTCATGTCAAGGTTGCTGCAGTAAATCTCCACGCGGTCGCCCACCTTGATTTCGTTGCCGCCGTCCTTCCATCGCAGCAGTCCGTATTCGGCGCCTTGCTTATCCACCTGCAGCCAATCCTTCCCTTTCACGATGTCCGTGGTTTGCGCCATCGCCTTGTTGCCATAGTCCGTAGTTACTTGGCCGGCATGATGCTTGCTGTCCACAGTAGTGATCACCGAAAGGGAGCTTTCAAAGTCCGTGTAGACCTCATTGTTTGTCTTTCCCCCTACGTGCTTGTAGAGCGAATCCATGAACACATAAGAGCCGCATTCGAGTTCCGTCAAGCCGAACTCATGGTCCATGTTGTACGTGCCGGTAGATCCGCCGCTAACGATTTTAACCGGCAGACCCGCCTGTTTGCACAGCGCCACAGTCTCATTCACTCCGGCCAAATCTTCTTGGGTCTTCTTTCTGCGCTCAGTCCAACCCTTCGTGTGTGAGGCGTAACCGGAGTACGCCATGAAGCCTTCAAAGCTGATGTGAGGTGAGGAGGCCACTTTCTGCGTGAGTTCGAGCGCGGGTTTTCCGTTTGCAATTCCCTGTCTGGTAAGGCCGGCGTAGACCGAAACAGCCACTCTCGCCTTCACCTTTGCGGCTGCGGCGGCTTCTTCCACGTTTGAAGCTACGGCGTGGTCATCTACAACAAACATGAAAGTGGGGTCCTTGCGGGTGAGGGCAATCGCGCGTAACAGGTTGTTGGTACTGGCCGGCTGCTTGGTCCAGAGAACGCCCTTGATGCCCGCGTTGGACATTAGTTCAGATTCGGCGATGGTGG
Source organism: Bryobacterales bacterium (assembly GCA_043745195.1). Classification (GTDB taxonomy): domain Bacteria; phylum Acidobacteriota; class Terriglobia; order Bryobacterales; family Bryobacteraceae; genus JANXSF01. Next base: position 3,551 of record JAYTTF010000239.1, read on the forward strand.
CGGCGGTGATCCCGATTGCCCCTAGCGCCATCTGACGCTTGGCGATGTCAACGCTCTTGTGGACCTTCACGTGAGGTCGCAATTGGATGGGCGCGGACTTGGCGTAGCTGGCCATCGTCCTCAGGTTCTTCTCAAAAAGATCAATGTCAACCACCATGCAAGGCGTTGGCAGCACATCCTTGGTCATGCCGCGGAAATCTTTGCGCGCGATGCGCTGTTCAAATTCCGAGTATGGATAGGCCTTTGGGTTGGCTCCCATGACGCGGGTGGTCATCAATACGCCTGCGCTGGCGGCGAGAAACTGACGGCGTGAATTCAT
>JAYTTF010000240.1:0-14542 GCA_043745195.1 Bryobacterales bacterium
CGCATCCCCGAATGGGTTATCCTCGATAGAGCGAAAGCCCCAAAAGTGTAACCTATGTCAATGGACTAAAGTGTTACCCATGTCTCCGACCGCGCAAGCCACTAACCAAGGATTCACGACAACTTAGCCACTGACGAATACGGTCGGAGGCCCCGATTTTCATCAAGGACTGGCGCGTGGCAGTGCCACCCATATGGTGAAGTAGTTCGCGTGGGCAACAGCTTCTGGATTGGATCAGCCGCCTTAGGGTTACCCATCTTACTCAACTGCCGTTTTGGAGTTGACCAATCCCTAAGCCGTAGCAGCGTAAAGTGGAGATTGAAAGGTTGCCAGCGCTCTGGGTTCACGAAATCGTTGAAACCTGTAGCCGACCCCGAAAATGGTCTGAATGTAGCTATCCCCGTAAGCACCCAACTTCTTCCGTAGTCGTCGAATGTGAACGTCCAGGGTGCGGGTGCGAATTTCTTCGCTATAGCCCCAAATCCGGTCCAGCAAAACATTCCGAGGCAGGATCTCCCCTTCGTTGGCTGACAACATAGCAAGAAGCTCAAACTCCTTTCGTGTCAACACTAAGCGGTGATCGTCAACCGTTACTGCGGCTTGGGGAAGGTTGATTTCCAAGTGTTCATCTTGATATAGACCCATGTTGCTCATGGACTGATACTACGGCTTTCCCGCTTGGAGGTCGTTTCCAACTTGTAAAAAGGTTGTAAATTATAGCGGCGCCTAGTTGATATCAAAAGGTCCGGAATCGTCCAGCCGCAAGTCCCTGCCATCGGCATCTACCGCATTGAATCTAACAGAAACAGCGCGCTGCGGACATTTCACCTGGAGCGCAAAGGCCGATTCCTCCCCAGGTTCCAGCAATTCCGTTTCAATCGGACCACGCCAAGTTGTGAGCAGTTCCTTCTTTGGTCCCAGAAAATCAATCACCAGAATCATGGCTTTGATTGGTTTATCGGAGCTGTTGCCAACTCGGCCATCCAAAGTCACCACCCCACCTTCCATGTGGACCACGGGTTTTAACATCATCACATCAGGAGGCTTCGGCGGTTTGGCTTTCCCTTTCTTGACTTGGGGGAACGCTGCAAGGGTCAACAGAAGGAGTATTGCTGCACAACGGGTCATAGCTGATTTTATTATGAACCAAAAACTGGCAGTTGCACGACTCCAAAGGCTGGATACCGCAAGCCAGTGGGGACATGATTGGTTGGCACAAGCTACGGCATTTTTTCGCAATCATCGTATTGCTCTATGCGAGCTGCCAGCCTGTCGTGTCCCCATTGGCGGCACTTTTTCAGAACTTCAGTCTCACCCTTTGGGAGATCCAATACTTCCTAGCTCAGGCTCGGACAGTCGATAGTTTTACGGCCATTTTGTTAGTTAGTTCTTCTCAACTGCCGTTTTTAGTATGAAAAACGTGAACTCCACTAAATCCAAATAAACTCAAAATTCAGGCTGAATAAACGCTAATCCCCGCACCTCCTGTATCCTAAATGAAATGACGGTGCTCAACAATCTCGAAGAAAGCGCGCTAATGCAGCGTCTGCGCGGGTCAAAAGACAATGACGTCCAAGCCCTAGCCGTCACCGTCGCCCACGTCGCCAAGCAAGCAGCCCACCTCCTAGGCACCGTAGTGGTCAACATGCCGCTCTACACGCTCCACAATGAACTACACATCCTCAACGTCATCGCCTGGATGGAAACCATTCTGGAACCCGAAGGCATCAAAAAACTCAGCCCCCTCGAATGCGCCCTCAGCCTCCTCGCCGCATACACGCACGACCTCGGCATGACGCTCTCCCAGAAAGAGTTCGATAGCCTTGACACCAACCCGGAATACCAACGTTTCCGCGATCGTTATCTGGAAGAGCGCCACCTCATCACCAGCCTCCGCGCCTCCGGCAATAGGCACCGCGCAAACTTGATTGAAAATCACCTGCTCACCGAGTATCTGCGCGATACCCACGCCGACAGACTCTCCACGCGCCTCTGCGCCCGCCTCAAAGACATTGCACCAGACCTCATTTATAAAGGCGTCCCCTACCGCCGTCAACTGAAACTCATCGCCATCAGCCACAACCATGACGTCGCTTGGCTCAGGCACCAAATGGAAAAGGAAAAGCTCCCTATCCACACTACAATCGGCTCCAATGAGCACGTCAACTTCCCCTTCATCGGAATCCTCCTTCGCCTGGCGGACATCATGGATTTCGACGCCAGCCGCACCCCATCTATTTTGTTCCGCCACTTCGGCCTCGAGCGCGAACTTGAGGATCTGACCAACAATCTCAAAGGTCCCAGCGCCAGCAGCCTGGAATGGAAAAAGCATCTCGCCATCACCGGCACGCCCTGGGACCCCAAAACCAACGTTCTAACCTACTCCGCCGCAGCCTGCACGCATCCCGTCGTGCACAAAAGCATCCTCGATTTTGTCGGATGGATTCGGCGCGAGGTCAGTAATTCCGCTGGTGAACTCCGCATTCTTAACGCAGACGACCGCTTGCGTTTGCCAACGGAAGTAAAGGCCGAAATCACCCCCGTCGGTTACACCTATCACGATTGGCACTTCCGCCTTGACCAGGATGAAATCATCCGCTTGCTCATGGGTGAAACCCTCTATGGTGACCCCAGCCTGTGCATCCGCGAGCTACTGCAAAACGCGCTGGACGCCGTGGAACTGCGCGACCTCCGCATGCAGTTGCGCAGCAAAGGTGGCCACCCCGCCGGTCCCGTCGATGGCGAACAAACGCAACCGGGTAGTTTCCTGCTGAACGGAAAAAAGGAACCATTGGCCGTCGAACTGACCTGGGGTGAAAAAGACGGCCACCAGTTCATTCGCATCAGTGACAACGGCGTCGGGATGACCGAAAAAGTGATCGCCGATTATTTCACCCAGATCGGCAAAAGTTTCTACCGCACTCCCGATTTCCAAGCCGAGCAGGAAGAAATGCGTCGCCACCAGTTGCTGCTCACTCCCATCTCCACTTTTGGTATCGGAGTGCTCTCCTGTTTCATGATCGCCGAGCGGCTGCAAGTCAGCACTCATCCAGGCGCAGTCAGCGATTCGCGCCCCGTTCTGGATCTGGAGATCTCTGGACCAGGTAAACTTTTTTGGACAAAACCCGGCACGCGGACCAATCAAGGAACCACCATCACCCTCTGGTTGCGCTCGGAACTGAAGGGCAAAGAAGTAGTGTTAGAGCATGAAAAAGACAAATGCTGGGAACGACTCCGGGATTTCTTTTATAAAAGAAAATCGCGAAAAGAACAAGCAACACTCGACCCTGGCCTTATCGCAGGACAACACGTCATCTGGCCCAAATACCCCGTTAGAGTGGTCCCTCCGAAGGGAGGTGAACCTTGGACCATTGATGATCGCTTTCACGTTGAGCATCTCGCTCCCATAGACCCAATCAGGTTCCAGGAAAGACTCGCCGAATGGGGGTTTCCCAAAGACGTAGCCAGCAATCCAAAGTGGGACCTCATTGATTGGACGGATGACCACGGGGACAAAGCCACTGGCAGCCGCATCCGGTTCTGGTTTCCTAAGGAGTCAGGGGCTACTAATCCGCTCTCATTCTGGCAACTGGCCAATCTGGTTGGGCCCCAGGTAAGGCAGGTTCCACCTTTGGTCACTGTTCAGAGTATGGGCGTCTCCAGCCAGGAAGAGATCAGTCCTCTGCTGCCCTTTGTTCCAGGCGTTGGCGTCCGCGCCTGGATCGATTTGCGTGGAAAAGCAGCGCCTAAATTGACTGCGGATCGCAGCACCGCACTTAGCCCTCCTGATGCTGAAGCATGGAAAAGCCATGTGGAGGCAGTCTGGGATCGCTGTGCCGCCAAGCTTGCGACGCAATCGGATCATGTTCCACAAGTGCTGTGGAATTATTGGATCACGAATCTCTCAGCCAATTTGAAAGCATCCCTGCCGACCGTGTCTGGCAATGTTATGCTCATCATGGCTCCAGCATTAAGGCAGTCATGGCTATTTGCCATGTCTTCCTTAGCGCAGGATCTCAACCTCGACATGGCCCACCACCTCTACCGCGACATCAACAGCGGCCGCGCCCTCGGCAGCGGCCGCGATTTCAGCCCCGACCTCACCCGCGACCTCGCAATCGCCCGCGCCCAAGATGTCGGCCTCATCGGCGTCAGCAAGCAACCCATTACTGAAGTCCAACTGAGCCTTCTTGCAACAAGCTTCCTGCAGGAAGCTTTCTTCCCGAATTTATCGAATAGTTGGCCCGCACTTGGGCTTCAAACGCTCAAAGGAAATATCGGTGATGCAATACTGACAGCACCTGCCGAATTCCGCTTTGACTTGCTTGGCCGAACTGTTCTCTCAATGAACAAAACAGGCGTGGAATGCCCAGAGTTGGCCGACTACGACCTATGTTTTCCCATGACCGCCATCCCTCTGGGCCCTTTGCGTCAGAACTTCCCAGATTGGCGGGTAGACCGTCGACTCTGCGTCCTGCCCTTTCTCCTACCCGGAATCGCGAAGCCGTTGAAGGACAAAACTAAGAAACTACTACCCATCGGAGAAATCTACGCCTTTCAGCCGGACGAAAGTCTCTGGTTCAAGCCCTTCGACGAATGGACCCCTGAGGATTGGCAGCACAAAGGACATCGCTCTCTGCTCTGGGACATCAAAAAAGCAACCGTACTGAAAGCCCCTGGTGTTCACACTCGCACCGAAATCCGAACCATTGGTAAACCGTTCACCAAGTTTGATTGATCAGTCCAGCAAGGTCATCAATCTATCCAAAATTTCGTTCATGATGAATTCTGGAATCCTCTCAATGAACTTCGCTTTGCGCGCCTTAAGATCAAGAACTCGAAGCTGATTGCATAAGATAACTCCCTGAGTTCTTGTTCCCGCTCCATTCAATGAAACTGCAAATCCCGCTTGACGAACGAAACTTCCGCCCTGGGTGACAGGGGCACACCAGTGGAGTACCCAGAGCATTGAAAGCCTTTGGGGAAATTACTAAGACATAACGCGAACCCGCTTGCTCACGTCCTTCTATTGGATCCAAACTGACGAAATACGTCACCCCGATCCACTTATAGAAACTCGCGTCCAACGGGTTGTGCGTTCAACCACGCTCTATCCTCATCCTGCATTGGGGCAGCCGAATCGCACTGTTCCATAAGTTCAGAAAGAAGGTAGCGACTCCTGCGAGGGCGCGGCGTGCCGGTAGGTGCTTCCACCGCAGCAAGCTTCTGAAACCACGTCTCAAGTGTTAGCCCCTGCTGGGCTGCCTTAGCCTTTAGTGCCATCGCCTGTTCGTCCGTAATTTGAATGGTCACGTTCATGGCTGGATCATCCTGCTAACTCTTTCCAGCTTACATCATACTTCAGCGGTAAGTTGATGAGTGAAATTCCATAAAGTTGCGCAACGCTTATTGCGCTCCATCTCCGCATTTTTTGCACGTGCACGATTCAGTACAGGGAAATCGTTGGAGTTTCGGTCTAAGCGCGCGGTTCCGTGCGCTTTACGCGGCTCGTGCGGTATTGCTCGTAGGGTACGCTCTTTTCCTTACGACGAGCCGTCGAGACAAGACCGTCCCTGAAATCCTCCCAGAGAGTCCCGTGTTTTTTGAGGTCGATTTGAACGGCCACCTTACGGCCTTTCTCGTCGGTCAAGTACTGGTTTCCCGTCATGGTTTCCAGCTTACATCATACTTCAGTCACTTTGACTAACAACTTCAAGCCTTTTCGATGGTCCACAATTTCCTGGTCACATCCCATTCAAAATCCCCAACCCACTCACCCCAAACCACTTACGCATCCACTTAACCCAACAAACTAGACACCCCATGGGACAATCCAATCAAGGAAAAATCCATGACATCCGCAGCCCAAATCGCCGCCAACATCGCCAACGCCCAGCATTCCACTGGGCCCACTACCTTCGACGGCAAAGCCCGCTCCGCCGAAAATGCCCGTAAATTCGGCTTCTATTGCAAGCAAGCCGTCCTGCTAACCGATGAAGATCATTTCCACTTTGATTGCATCTGCGAAACCTTCGAATTTGACCTGCAACCCAGCAATACCGTCGAATACACCTTGGTCGAACTTATCATCCTCGCCACCTGGAACATTCAAAGGGCCAACCGCATCGAAGCCAAACTCGCCCTCACCGAAGGTGTGGACCCCCTGCTTTCAACGTCCAATACCATCGACCGCATCCACACTTTCCGCCACCGCACAGAACGCAGTTTACTGAAATTACTCAACGAATTCCGCCGCGTGAAATCGGAAGCTCCACCCGCAAAACCAATTTTGCAAAACGAACCCAATTTCCCTGCGCCCCTGCAGTTCATCCCCGCCCAATACACCCGCCAAAAGTCGCCGCCATACGTCCGCCCCGATGCAAAAGTTGGCCGCAACGACCTTTTGTCCCTGCAATTCAGGCCGAAAATACAAACAATGCTGCTTGCAAAACGAACCCAATCGCAATCAGTAATGCGACTATGCATTGAACACATCGACAAATATACTTGCTATACTTGTTTTCGTGGCTCAGCTAAATATCTATGTTTCAGACGAAGTTGCCGCAAACCTTCGAAGACTAGCAGACCAGAAGGGTGTTTCTATTTCCAAATACGCAACAAGCTTACTGACGCCGGACCAATCGTCCCAGTGGCCCCCGGAGTTCTTCACAGAAACCTGCGGATTCCTTACCGGAGATTTTCCAGAAATAGACGATCCCCCTCCTCACCCGATAGCCGATGAATTCTCAGGTTTTGAGCTGTGAATTATTACCTTCTGGACACGAATATATGGATTGCGCTGGCTAAGAAAGATTTATCCGTAATGTCCCGATTGAAAAACATGAGGCCGGGCCAAATTTTCTCCTGCGCCATCGTGCGCGCTGAGTTGCTGTTTGGCGCCAGAAAGAGTCAACAAGTGGAACGTAACCTGATGGGCTTCCAAAACTTGCTCCAGCCTTTTGTCAGCCTTCCCTTCGATGACCAATGTGCTGGTTACTACGGCATTGTCCGAGCAACGCTGGAGCGCGCCGGTACTCCAATTGGCGGAAACGATTTACTTGTCGCCTCAATTGCCTTAGCCCATGACTGCACACTGATTACTCGGAACACCAGCGAATTCGCTCGGGTAGCCGGCTTGAGGCTGGCAGTTTGGTAGTAACTCTTAAGCGCTCATCCGCAAACGGCGATTCACAAGTTCATGCTTGCCATCGCGGACTTGGGCCGCAACATCCACCAAGCGGGTGCGCGTACTTCGGCTGGCCTCTCTTAAACGGAAATAGGCGTCTTCTTCGGAAAGATGCAAAGTCCGCTGCAGCACAGCCTTGGCATCGGAAAGCACGCGCCTTTCCTCCATTCGGTCTTCAAGGGAGATAACGTATGCCGTCAGCATTTGCTTTATTTGGCGTGAGTTCAAAACACTGGCGATATGCGCGTTGAGGATTTCAGACTTGCGGACAACTTCGGATTGTTGCGCCAACCCTCGGGCACGCTCGGCAATTTTTACTTCAGCCAATTGCGATTCCAATCCGGCAATGCGACTGGTCAGGTCGGCAAGCTCAGTTCCAAGACGCGTATGTTGCAGCAATGTGCTAACCGATTCAGCACAGCTTTGCAGCAGGTAAAGAATTTCCTGCGTAATAGCTTCCTTGTGGAGAAACGCAACATCCAGCAAACCCAATGGGCCCGCAGTTCCCATCAGTGAAATCGAAACAATTTGCGAATCATGGATCGCAGTTAGGGAGGACATCTCATGGCCGCAAGAGAGAAACAAGTTCTCATTGGTCCCATCAAATTCATATACCGCATACCCATTGGCACCGGATTCCTCCAACACTATGGAAAGTAGCGCTTCAATGCTGCCGTGGAATTTTTCAGTCAGTTGATGCCGGTCTCTTTGCACAATTATCTCCTGATTAGTTCTTCAATACTCCTGCTTAAAGTAGCATCTGGAAGTTACGCTTTTATGAACTGGTGTCGAAGTGGGACTGCGAAGTACAATCCTTCAACGCTAGCGGGTATATAATTCGAACAGCTAATGAAACACCTACTCCTAGCGAGCCTCCTCCCATTCGCCTTCGCCGAAACTGTCGCTCCGCTTGGAACCTACACCGCTGTTGAGCGGAAACATTGGGCCTTTCAGCCGCGCTCCACTCCCACCGTCCCCACATTCCAAAAGCCGGAAGATCGTGCTTGGGCTAAAAATCCAATGGATGCCTTTGTCCTGGCAAAGCTCCAAAAAGAAGGGTTGCGGCCCGCCCCTCCTGCCGCCAAAGAAGCGTTGCTGCGGCGCGTTTCAATTGACCTCACCGGCCTTCCTCCTGCTCCCGCAGAAATCCGTGCCTTCCTGGCGGATCGCTCGGCCAGCGCCTATGAACACGTTGTGGACCGGCTCCTTGCTAGTTCGCAATACGGCGAACGCTGGGGTCAGCATTGGCTTGACGTTGCCCGCTTTTCAGAAACCGACGGCTTCGAGTACGACGCGCATCGCAATGGCGCTTGGCGATTCCGCGATTGGGTAATCTCGTCCCTCAACACGGACAAGCCTTACAATCAATTTATTTTGGAACAGTTGGCAGGCGATGAAATTGCCGCCAATGATCAAGCCAAGCAATCAGCCGCTGGCTTTCAACGCCTCGGCCCGTTGCGCAAAAATGCAGGCAATCAGGAAGTGGCCAGCTCACGCAACGAAGTGCTGACTGAAATGACAAATGCCGTAGGCGCTGCATTCCTGGGTGTAACTCTGGGCTGCGCTCGTTGCCATGATCACAAGTTCGACCCTATCCGTCAATCCGATTACTACCGCATTCAAGCCTACTTCGCCGCAACCTGGGAAAAAGATGTGGATCTTGCCACACCAGCCGAACGGGCCGCATATGACACATTGGCTGCCAAGACCACGAAAGCGATTCAGACGTTGAAGAGGGAAATGAAAGGTAAGATGGGCGCGGAGTTGGGTGAGCTTGAAAAGAAAATGGAGGAACTAACCGACCAATTGCCTCCGGCACCTCCCGCACTCTTCACCGTTGCAAACAAGTTCGACAAAGTCTCGCCAATTAATCTGCTTCCGAGAGGAGATTACAGCAAGCCCGGCGACAAGGTTGGCATGCGGCCTTTAGGCGTGTTACTTCCCGATGCCACGCCGGAGAAAACCAGCTTAGAGAATCCCCGAACGAAACTGGCTGAATGGATTACTGAACCCTCCAATCCACTTACATCGCGAGTTATGGTGAACCGCTTGTGGCAAGGACACTTCGGACGCGGTCTTGTGTCAACGCCGAACGATTTCGGACGTATGGGCCAGAAGCCCTCGCATCCTGATTTGCTGGATTACATGGCTAACCAGTTTATTGCGGGCGGGTGGAAAATGAAGCCGATGCACAAGATGCTGGTGATGAGTAACACCTACCGGCAATCGTCGCACTCGCCAATCGAGAAGGCGGCAAGTGAGCAGGATCCGGAAAACAAGTTACTGTGGCGCTTTGAAAGACGTCGTTTAGAAGCCGAAGAGATGCGCGACGCCATGCTCGCTGCCAGCGGCTTGCTGAATCCTAAAATGGGCGGGGCTGGAGTAATTGTCCCGGTTGAAAAGGATTTGATCAACCTGTTGTATAAGCCCTCCCAATGGGCCGCAGCTGCTGATCAAACCGAACACGATCGTCGCAGCGTTTACCTGATCGCCAAGCGAAATTTACGATTGCCTTTCATGGAAGTGTTCGACTCCCCTGACTTACAAAGCAGTTGTGCGCGGAGGCAGGCTTCCACACATGCTCCGCAAGCTTTGGAGTTGATGAACGGCGATTTGTCCAACCGGCTGGCAGAGGCGCTGGCTTTGCGCATTGCGAAAGAGGCAGGTCCAGATCCCGCCAAGCAACTAACTCTGGCTTACTTACTAACTGCCGGTCGCGAGCCTAAACCGAAAGAGAGGGAACTGGCTCTGGCGTATCTGAAAGAGAATGGCTCCATGCGGGAGTTCGCTCTAACTTTGCTTAATCTAAACGCGTTTTTGTATCTGGAGTAACTGCAATGGCTGAACATGTCCGACTAACTAGGAATCGCCGCGAGTTTTTGACAGACGCTTTTTGCGGCTTTGGCGGAATGGCCTATGCGGCGATGTTAGCCGAACAGCAAGCCCAGGCAGCAGGTGTGAATCCACTGGCACCAAAGCCACCCCACATGCCTTCCAAAGCCAAAGCAAAATCGGTGATTTTCCTATTCATGGCGGGTGGCCCCAGTCATGTAGAAACGTTCGATCCGAAGCCCCTGCTCAACCAGTTGAATGGTCAGAAACGTCCGGCCAGTTTCGGCGAAGCCAAGTATCAGTTTGTGGAAAAGACTTCCACTTTGCTGGGCACCAAGCGAACTTTTGCAAAGTACGGCAAATCGGGCATTGAAGTTTCAGACCTGATGCCCTACACGCAAAAAGTGGTGGACGAATTAGCAGTGATTCGTTCCTGCCATGGTGACATGGTGGTGCATTCGGCAGCGCAATACCAATTGATGACAGGCCGCATTCTTCCGGGTTTTCCCAGCATGGGTTCGTGGGTGATGTACGGCTTGGGTAGTGAGAGCCAATCGTTGCCAGGGTATGTGGTGTTGCCCGATCCTAAAGGTGCACTGGAAGCCGGTCAGCCAATGTACACCCAAGGATTCCTGCCGGCCATTTACCAACCCAGCATGTTCCGGCCAGGCAACAAACCAGTATTGAACTTAGACTTGCCCAAGGGCGTCACCATGGAACAGCGCCGCAAAACTTTGCAGTTACTCAAAGGCTTGAACGAAGCCAATATGACCGCAGGCGATCTGGAATTCGAGGCGCGTCTTTCTTCCTACGACATGGCTTTTAAGATGCAAGTCGAAGCCCCGGAAGTGTTCGACATCAATCGCGAATCGGAAGCAACCCGAGCCATGTACGGAGTAGGTTCAGGGAAGACCGATGATTACGGTCGCCGTTGTTTGCTGGCACGCCGATTGGTGGAACGTGGCGTGCGGTTTGTCACTGTGGTGGCAGGCGGCGGGCCGGGCAACATGCAGTGGGATGCCCATGAGGATATCGAAGAGAATCATCTGAGAATGGCCGCACAAACCGATCAGCCAGTGGCAGCGCTTATACAAGATCTGAAGCAGCGCGGTTTGCTGGATCAGACTCTGGTGGTGTGGGGTGGGGAATTTGGCCGCTCCCCGGAAAGCCAGGGCAACAAGGGGCGCGATCATCACAATCTTGGTTTCAGCATGTGGATGGCCGGAGGCGGCGTAAAGGGTGGACAGGTGGTAGGTGCAACCGACGACATTGGCCTGAGGGCCGTGGAGAAACCCTACCATTTCCGAGACATTCATACCACGGTGCTGAATCAGTTAGGACTGAATCAGGACGCACTCAGCTTCCTGCATTTGGGACGCAAGGAACGCTTGACAGAGATTCAAGGCAAAGTAATTGAGGAAATTGTGTAGTTACCAAACTGTTTGTTGGTAATGCTTCTTAATATTTTCGTCAGCCGTGATTAAATAAGCGTTGCCTGCACAGCGGGCTTGGCTGACGATAAGTCGATCAAAAGCATCGCGAGTCCAACTCTCTAACCACGACGCCTTGGCAATGCGGTCAAACGGGAGTGGGCATAGCTGAAGGTCAATGGTGCGTTGTAGCTGTGCGAAAATCACGTCTGCCGCAAGTTTGATTCGTTTGATCTCAAAAGCGTATTGAAGTTCTACTAAAACCATAGGGGAGATCAGCAGATCGTAACGCTCCATGGCACTTTGCGCTTCCTTGCTGATCTTACTCAAATCCCCAGCGGCCAATCGTAAAACCGCGTTGGTATCCAAGTAAGCTTGCATCAGGACAAACTACAGAGGGCGTTGGTCCCAATTGGCCATTTCCTGGGAGTGGACTTGCTTCAAAGCTGCGTCCAAATCCTCAAAACTGGTTCCCTTGGCAAGTACGTCCATCGGTTCCAGGCGTGAAAGTTTGGAAGCTTTCAGGTCAGCGACTAGGCGTAAAGTTGTTCCCTTGTAATCAAATTCCACACGTTCCCCCTTCGATGCTGCGGCTGCAAAAGCAAACAGATTCTGCCTCACTTGGGAAATTTTTGTACTCACAATCCAAGGCTACCATAAGCTGTACGTTGTGTCAACAATAAACGTACAGCCAGAACCTAGCTGCGAGCGTAATTAAATGATAAGATCATTTTCAATTCTACTTGAGGTTTTCAATGTTCCCAAAATTCCTACTGTCGGCGGTATTTTGCGCTGCCGCATTTGCCCAGACATCTCAGATCAACGGCCGCGTTACTGATTCTGCCGGTGCCGTTGTTCCTGGCGTGGAGATCACCACTCGCAACACTTCGACAGGCGCTGAAAGAAAGATCCGAACCAATGGAGTAGGGCTATTTTCGATCTCCTTGTTACAGCCAGGGGATTACGATGTCAGGGTTCGGCAGCAGGGTTTCAAGCCCATTTTCCAGGACAAGGTCCACCTTGATGTAGATCAGCGTGCGGAAATCAACTTCATGCTGGAAGTTGGCGCCATTACCGAACAGATCGACGTAAGGGCATCGGTGAGCCGCTTGAATACAGTAGAGGCATCGCAGGGCCAGGTGATCGACAACCAACGTATTGTCGACATGCCTTTGAATGGCCGCAACTTTATGGATTTGGCTTTAATGTCCGGTGGCGCAGTGCAATCGGCACCAGGGTCGCGGATAGGCGGATTCTCAGCAGGTGGGCAGAGAGTAAGTCAGAACAATTACATTATGGATGGGATTGATAACAACTCTGTGGAACTGGCCGCAGCAGGACGACGTGCGGAAATGGTGGAACCGTCAATTGACGCTATTCAAGAATTCAAAGTGCAGACGAATTCCTACGCAGCTGAATATGGGCGCGGCATGGGCGCTGTTGTAAATCTTACGATCAAGAGTGGCACCAATGCCCTGCATGGAGCGGCGTATGAGTTTATCCGCAACGAAGTGTTCGATGCGAAGAACTTCTTTACTCCCGCCGGGAATGCGAAGCCGCCTTTCAAGCGCAATCAATATGGCTTTGCGCTTGGAGGACCGGTGGTTTTGCCAAAGCTTTATGACGGCCGGAACAAGACGTTCTTCTTTGGCGATTTTGAGCGGACTCGGATTCGTGAGACAGCAACCATTGCCAACACCCTTCCTACTTTGAAAATGCGGTCCGGCGATTTTTCTGAGCTCCCCAAGCGCGTGAATGATCCGGCGAATGGGCAACAATTTCCAGGGAACATTATCCCTGCTTCCCGTTTCGACCCCGTAGCAACTAATCTGATCAAGCTTTATCCGGCCCCTTTGAGCAGCAATCCGGCAAATAACTTCACCTATCTTTCGCCACGAACACAGGACGTTGATAAGTGGGATTTCCGTGCGGATCAGTCAATGGGAACCAAGGATAATCTCTTCTTCCGGTTCAGCACTCACGACACCGTGTTGCCTGATACTCCCAACTTGCCTGCACCAGCGTTTGGCGGTGGCAACCTTGATTACATTACCGAAGGCATCAACACCGGTCTTGGTTGGAATCACATTTTCACACCGAATTTAATCATGAGTGTTCGGGGTGGCTGGAACTATGCCCGCTTTCAACGTAACAATCCTGCTGCAGCGCTGGGCCGCAATTTCAATAAGGAATTCGGAATTCCAGGAGCAACATTCACTCCCGACGGGGGCTTTTCGCAAATGGGTATTACCGGGTATCGCGCACTTGGAATCGGACCGAACAACCCAGTGGATCGCAACTCGCAAAATCGACAATTGAGCGGCGATATCAATTGGGTTCACGGCCGACATACGTTGAAAGCCGGATCATCCCTGCTGAAATCACAGAATCCGATTTTCAATATTCGTAACACCCTCGGTACTTACACGTTCAATGGAGCATATACCGGAGACGGTGCGGCAGACTTCCTGTTGGGTGTTTCCAGCCAATGGGCGTGGCAATCGCCGATTACTGTTTCCATGCGGACTTACAACTTTTCTGTCTTCGCCCAAGACGATTGGAAGGTAAGTAACCGGCTGAGCGTGAACCTGGGTATCCGCTATGAAATTTCGCCGCCGTGGATTGAGAAGAACAACAAGATGGGCAATTTCGACATTGACACAATTCCTGGTCAGGCAACTTTGGTCTATTCCAAAGACGGATCGCGCTATGACCGCGCAACCGTAGCGACGGATAAGAACAACATTATGCCGCGCTTGGGACTGGTCTATAAGTTGGCGAAAAAGACAGTGCTTCGTTCCGGGTATGGCCTGTTCTATGCATACATGGAAAACATGGGCGATGCTGAATTCATCATAGGCAATGCTCCCTATGCTTATGGCGTAACATTAACCGGTTCTTCTACTGTTCCGGCGTTGCGGTTGTCACAGGGTCCGGCGGCTGGCGCAACTGTTTTGGCGAGGGCGACGGGACTCCAATTTTCCTCTTACGAACGGCGTCCTCCGCAATCGAGCGCGCATCAATGGAACTTCAATATCCAGCAGGAACTGGGGCAGGATTGGCTGTTGGAAATTGGCTATGCCGGATCTCGCGG
>JAYTTF010000241.1:0-14418 GCA_043745195.1 Bryobacterales bacterium
AGTTTTTGCATTCTGATGTTATTGAATTCAGACGGGGGCACTTCCTTGAATTCATTGAATTGCAGCCCCGTCCCGGATTTCGCAGCCCTCCGCAGCTTAGTCCCACGCCGAGCCCCACGATTGAATTTAGAATCGAAAGAGCGCTCACCATTCAGGTGACAGATGGTTTCCACGCAACTGTCGGTGGGAAACGGAAGTTGATCTACACTTGGCTTCAGAAATCGGAATATAAGGCCGCAGGTGGACCGGAATTCCAGCTCTACCGTGAACCTCCAACCCACTAACAGACTTGGGTGGTATTGAAATATGGGTGCCGATTCTCTGGGCCCCTATATAAGCTTAGTGCCGCAGTTTCGGTTGAATGTGATACACCACTAAATCATCATCCTCGCCGAATACAGAAACATTCTTGTGCGATCGAACATAGGCGGAAATTAGTTCAGCAGCTACATATTCAATAGAAGACCGGCCACTCTTCGTCCCATAGTTATAGGCAGCCTCATCGCCCTTGGATGTAACAGCTATCGCCTTCACTGGCAAAGGTCGTTTTTCCACGAAAACGAAAATGTGCTCTGTAGGATAGGCAAATTCAAAATCAGGACGGGACACTCTCTCCACGGAATGCAATCGGGTGAAGTCGGACAATTGAACATGCCACCCGCGGCCGTAAATCTGAGCCAACTCATTACCTGGAGAAATGATGGACCACTGATTTCGCGGAAATTGCGCTGCAATTTCGTACACCGCTCGTGCCGCCGATTCATATTGCAATGGCTCTGCCGCAACTCTTGGACCTGCTCCAATCATAGCCGGCAACCCAACTCCCAACATGAGCAGCCCCGAGGCAGGCCGCGCCAGGTGAACGGGTATCGCTTTTAGAAACTTGTCCATCGCTAAACCCACAAGCAAGGAAATCAGCAAGCAAAGAAACCCGGCGTCCAGGCTTGGATTAACCATTGCCACCAGCAGTAAGGAACAAGCAGCATAACCGATCGAACTGCGAAGATGAGCAATAGCCATCAGCAGAAACAATGCCGCCAAATCCTGTTTGGCATTCTCCTCACCAGGCATTAATTGAAACCAACGGCTCGACATCCAGAACAACGATATGGCAAAGAACGCCGAACGCCAGGAGCCCCCAAAAACCAGTAAACACCGCCAAGAGGCCAACAAAAGCGCCAGAAGTAATACCGGCCCACTCAGTCGAATTACAGTCGCCGCATCAAGCCCACTCCAAAATGCTATCGGCATCAACATTGGGACAGAACCTTCATAACTCCAGGATTGGCCCTGCAGCAAAGTCTCAATGGAAAGCGCTCTGGTGTAGCTATCCTGTGTCAGGAACCGGAGATTTGCAATCGGGAAAGAAGCTGTTTGCAGACAGATAAACGCAATCAGAATCAGCGAAATCGCTGTTTGTGGAGAAAGAGAACCAGACCTCGCTTGGCGCTGCCCGGACTGTCCTTCCATTCGTCCTAGGATTCCAGCCCAACGTGCCTTCCATTCACTAGCGTGATACATCCAACGGAAACGGTATGATAAACCTGCATTGACCAAAAGCCAGCCAATGTAAAGAGCACCCATGATACCGGGCAAACATAATCGCCACTGGCTTAGAACAGGAACCACAATCTGGAAGAACAAGGCTGTGCGAATGAAAACGATGCCAGAGAGTTGCTGCCAATCGTTCTTCCACTTGTCCCCCAGTCTGCTCGCAAAAAGAGGCAGCGCCCAGAAGACCAGTCCGAAAAGAATCCCAACACGAAATAGGTTTAGAATTTCCATAGGTTCAGACAGAAGCAGCAAACTGCAAATGGTCGGCCTTCTTTAGTTCTTTGCAACATAGCCATGTCGACAACAGGGCAAAGAAGAAGGCTCCTGTTGCAAATCCGTAGACTGCATCGGAATAATGACCCATGCGGGAACAAACGTAACTAACCACCAGATCGGCACAAAGCCCCACAACCATAGCTCGCAAAGTATGGAATGGAAGTGAAAATGCGAAAAATAGACTAGCGTTCCATAGGCCCACTACAAGAAACAGAAAACCTACCAGAGCAATGCTACAAACCTTGCGCATCACTGCGGTGCTGAGTACATCCACTTGCACACCCGCCCAATAAACCAGCAAGCATGTTAAAGCAGCCACGGGCAAAAAACTCGCAAGCCGCGTCAGATAGAACCGGAACATTACACGATTGAATTCTCTAGTCTGTCCCACCATATATCCCGCCAAGGAGCGCTGCATGGCAGAGAAAAAGGAATGCGTGGAGGCATGCACCCAACCCGCGCCGAATACAAAAGCGATCAAGGCCACATCCAGCCCTGCTTCATAATCACCACGGAAAAAGATCGGCAACGTCTCGCTGGCAGTCTTGCCAGTCCAGGCAATCCAACGGTCGGCAAACAGGAAGCAATAATACAGCAACCCATAAAGAAAGTAGGGGGCAGCAGTGTGAACCAGCCGAGTCAACGGCATCCTTTCCCCTTTAGGGAAACGTCTGCCGGCTTTCTGTTTGAAAATCTGATAGGCTGCCGTTGCTGAAATCCCTATGGCCACAGCAAGTCCTAAAAATTGGGACCCATAGAGTGATGCACCAAACCCGTAACGCAGCAATCCGGCAGTTGCCAATCCAGAGGCTGTTGCAATGGAAATCCAAACCATTCCTTCCAGGGTGTAAAGCGCTCCACTGGCCAACCATAGCAGTCCCAAAGCAACGTGAAATCCGATTGCTATCAGGCTCAACGAATTCGGCAGCCAGCGGAAATATTCATTCACCAGCCAACCCGCGCACCCTGAGCCCAACAGCACCAGCACGCCGCGCCTCAACCACAAACCGCAGGTTGCCGCAGCTTTACCCGGATCCCCGGTGGTCAGATAGAACAGCACGCGCCAAGCCATCACCTGTACCAGGCCTCCGGTAGTTAGAAAGCTGGATAGAGTACCAATCGCGACAGCCGCGGCATTCTCCATATCCAGTTCCCCGCCCCAAAGCGAAACAGAAAAGCGCACCATCACCAGTGCGGAAATCAAAACAGGCAGCGCGAAAGCCAGCCCCTTCACATACTCGAAAATTGTTTCTTTGATACCGGGATTGCTCAATGCCGGACGGGCCATTTTCAGTTTTTGAAAATGCGATTCCGCCATTTCCAGAGTGCCGTCGTAATCGTAAACACTTTGGGCAACCTGATCCGTGATGCCTTCGATTTCCATATGGACGGCGAGGTCATAACTATCCAGCATTGGCCGCCGGACTTGCCCTTCTATGCAGTCTGGTAATCTGGCTGGCATACCATCAATTCCTCGTAGAGTTCGTAAAACTGCTGTGTGGTACTTTCCGCTGAATAGTGTTTACGAGCCCTCTCCAGACCCAATTTTCCAAGCTGCGCGCGCCGTGCCGATGCATCCGGTCCTTCCAGTAAATAGAGCAAATGCTCAGCCAACCCTTCTGGATATTTGGGCCGAACCAATAGGCCAGTTCCCGCCAAGGTGTCTGCTACCACCCCAACATCCGAGGCCACCACAGGGCAACCCGAAAACATCGCTTCCAGTACAGAATAAGGCAGCCCTTCCGATATGCTGGGTAAGCAAAACACATGCGCTGCCCGGTAGGTATCCTCCGGCTTATTGGTCACGCTAAATTCCACGCAGGATTCCAGTTTGTTGTCGCGAATAATCTGTTTGCACTTTTCGAAATACGCCGCATCCGCAACTTCCCCAAAAATCTGGAACAGCACATTGGGCACGCGCTTTTGGACAATCACCGCAGCCTGCAGCAGGGTATCAATCCCCTTCAATCCATAAATCCGCGCCAACGTGACCACCGTTGGACGCTTCGGCAATTGAGCAGCATCAGGATAGAATCGCCTGCTTTCCACACCATTTGGAAGAATGCGGATTTTCTCCCGAGGTGCACCAAAACGAAGTTGCCACTTTTTGTTGAATTCTCCCAGACTGGTTACTCCGTCAGCATAGTGGTAGTTCATCTTCACCACAGCACGATTCCAATTCAGAAGGAACCGCAGACAATTTCCAGACTCCTTCATTTTGGCCAAAGATACGTAGAGTTCCCGCAAGTAAATGCCGTGCTCGGTAATCAGAAACTTTGAGCCATTTTCGAGTTTCGAAAATACACCAGGCACAGCAGCAAGACCGGCAATCGATGCATGGACGATGTCCGTTGGTTCAATGTGCGCCGTAACAATCGACACGTAACGTAACAGCCATCGCAGACACTTGGTGGATTCTTGTAAAGTGAACGGTTCAAAACCAGCAGGAGGCCGCGAGCATTGCGCAAGGAAAACGGACCACGCGGCGGATGAAGCCATCGCCTGCTTGTAATCGTGATGCTTGCAGTATCGCCGCAGATTGATCAGAGCCCCAGCCAGCCGTTCCGGAGAACTGCCCGCTCCTTCCAGCGCCGCTTGAACAATTTCACGAAATGCCGGCAGAAATTCCTGCTCCAATGATTGGCTGGTGACTCGTAGCTTACGCTGGTACACCTCGGCGTATACTTCCGGCTGATCCCCCGGCTCCTCCGTCCCCCAGAGTGAAAATTGTTTCAGGGAAATGATATTTTCAGGAATCGCAAACACCGGTTCCAATCTCGGAGCATGCGTAATGGAAAAAACGTGAAAGGGAACATTGGGAAGATAACGAACCAACTGATCGCACCAAACACTAACACCCCCACCGTAGTGGGGGTAAGTTCCTTCAGTCGTCAGTAATACCGAACCAATGATCAAAACTAGTTCGCTCCTCCGTGAGGAAATTCAACTGTGCCTTCCTGTCCAGCTAATGCTGTATCCCCGGTTGGGTTTCGCACCAAAATCTTCACCATGTGCGATTGCGAGTTCTGATTTGCCACGAAAGCTACTTCGCTCACCTTGGCCCTAATTCTTACCGGAGGTTCCATCGGCAGCACCACACTTACCAACATGCCCGGCTTCATCGACTGCGCCATCCGGCTGCTTACAGGCACATCCACTTCCAATCGTTCCAGGTCGGCAATCTGAAACAAGGGTGTCCAAGCTGCAGTCATCACTCCCTGCTCAGCGTTTACTTGCAATACCACGCCGTTTTGCGGCGCTACTACTCGTAAACTTGCCTGACGTTCCAACGCCTGGCGCAATGCGATCTCTGCTTCCTGACGATTGAGTTGCGCAGCCGACCTATCCTGTCCTGCCGACGAGCTTTCCGTTTGGACTTTCAGCATTCTTAATTGGCCATCGGCAGCATCAGCTTCCTGCTTTAGCCGTAACCAGTTTTCTTTTGTTGCCAGCAAATTACGTTGTTCCAATGCTTCCTGTTTACGGGCATTTTCTAACTCAGCACCCGTAGCTAATTGCTGTTGCACCAATTGCCCAATCCGTTGTGTATCTTTGCGAGCTTGCGTCAGCGCCTGCTCTGCCGCATCCACTGTGTAATTCTTCAGCCGAGCTTGCGACGAATCCCAATGCTTCGATGCCGCATCCATTTGCTCGTTGTACAACTTGCGCTGCGCTGGGGTCAGCGTCTGGCTTGCACCTTGTTGAGCCACTTCCAGGCGCATCTTGGCCATCGCAACCGCTTCCGTGATTTCACGGCTTTCGAGTTCGGCAAGGATTTGTCCGGCAACAACCTTAGTTCCGGGGGTCACATAAACCTTAACCACACCTGCGGGAAACCCTAGACTAATGGAAGACCCTTTCAACGCCTTGATTTGAGCTGGAAGCACCGTTTTCAAATTGGACTCAGTGCTCTTCGACCAACTGCGCGTTACTGGGTCAACTATCAGAGAAAGCAGGACCACAAGGACAAAGGTCTTAACAACAACCCAGCCGGCTAGTTCAAATTTGGATTCACTTTTGATTCTTAGTTTCATTTTCTTTTTCCTCAGGTTGGGATGAACTTAGTCTAGGGTTTCAACCTGAGTTGCACAAGAGAACTACTACGCTAGGACCTTAGAATTTAATTAGTACTTGCAGTCAGAGAGATTCAGAGGATTTTAATAGTACTTGCGGCAGGCAAGGGGCAATTAGAATTCAACGGTGGAAACTTTACCTGCGTCCAACTTCACGTAAGTGATCTTGTCGGACCCATATTTTTCACAATTGCTATCAGGGCACATTCCGGTAACAGGAACCATTGCAGATCCCGACCCTTTCAATATGACACCAACTCCAGGCACCCAAGTTCCCCTCACCTTTGCAGCAAGAAATCCTTGGCGTTGTTCCAGTAATTCGCCCAGCGCCGATTGCGTCAGGCTGATCAATGGGAGATTGGAAATGCTCTCCCACTTGCGGAAGGTGGCATCAAATACATCTGAAAACAGGGACCTGTCGGCAGTGTGCCGGAAAAGGTTGGACTGATGGAACATCAACGGCGACATGTCGCCCCGGAAAAAGTAGCCGGTAAATAGGTCACTCTCTCTCGTCAGGATTTGTTCGTAAGTTTGATCGACAGAGAAAAACGGAGTTCCCCCTGGACCGCCAATCCGGAATAAACCATTTGGTCCGTAGAGAAAGTTAAATTCATCCGGCTCTGATCCTTCGCGCCCCGACTCAGCCTCAGCGGCTTCAAAGAAAATATTGGTTGGCCGTCGCGAAATCAGAAGCACATTCGGTTCAGAAATCGAATTGATCGGTGTGTTGGGAAACATGGGCATTCCTTCCGGCCGTGAACCATCAGCAATCAAATAGCGAATGCCGGATTGTGCGGCTGCCTTTAGAAAGTTCTTGTTCGTCAATCCAGTGATCATTGGCGTCACCATGGAGAGCGGATCGGAAGGTAGGCCCACACGTTTTGAAAAGGCAAGGTTATCCGCGATTTCTGTAATGGATTCATCCAGCCCTGCAGGGCGGCATCCTTCCGGACCGGCCGCAAAGCAATCCAAATTTCTATGGTCGTAAGTATGGCTTACCCAATGGAAGTCGCTTGCACTTGCCACCGCACGATCACGCAACGAGTCTTGTTCGGCTTTGGATCCAAATCCATTAAATGCAAGTGTAGTTTTGAATGAGAAAAACTGCGGATTATCCCTCCATTTTTGTTGCCAGCGCTGCAGTGCATCTAAATCAGAACCACCAATACGGACAATCGAACAGGTGGTAACAGCAGGGTTCAGTGGGTCGTAGGCCTCTGCGCCTGGTCGGCACTTTTCCTGGGTGCCGTTGAACAGAACGGATGGGAGGAATACATCGTCAACTTGTGGATTCAGAAATGCTTTGCGGAAGCCCAGAAATATGCCTCGCGTCACCCAGCGAATCATCCCGTAAGTAAAGGCTTGGGAGTGCATCAAATTGGCGTTGTTATCCACAGTGAATGCAAGGTATTCGCGGCCATCGGCTTTCTTGTGGATTGCCGCGATTGTACCTTCCGTGGAAGTCAAAAGTGGGATAGTTTCCTCACCACTGACTGGTGTGGGGTTACCGAAATAGGCAAAGGCATTGACAACAGAAATCGCGGCATTAGGCTGCAAATAGGGAAAAACTTCAGTACCCGCTGAAGTCAGCTTTGTTTGCAAAGGAAGGTTGGTATTTGTTCCTCGACTGTTAGTAAAGGTCATGCCAAAACGGGCTTCCGGGAAAGTGTAATAGCTTGCGATACGCACTTGAAAATCACGCGCGTAAGTTTCCAGTGTGGTCCATCCTTCGGCGGAGAGTGCGCTATGGCAGGTAGGATCACAAATGCCCAAATTGCCGGTTGTCAGAATAACGCCCTGATAGAATCCCATTGTCTCGTTATTCAATTTCGGTAGTTGTTCCCCCAGCCCAAGCCGCACCACTTCATAGGGTGTTGCCTGGTAATCCAGGAAGTTGCGCAATGCAGCCAATCCCGGCTCGGTGCCGTCTGGTGAAAGGATCAGTAGCTTCATTTCGAGTGGAGTCACCCGTGGGTCTAGACGAGTGGGAACAAGCACGGAGGATTGACTGACCAGCGGAAGCGGCCGCGAAACAGCGTAGGACGTTTGTGGGGGCAAGTATCCTTGTTCCCTCTGGCCGTGAGTCTGGGCAAAGCTGATTCCAGCGGAAATAATCAGAGTAAGTCGGGAGATAGCAGACATTGTAATGGTTGGTTTCGAAGAGACTTTCTTTCAACAAATCGGTTAGTGCGACAACACATTCGCAACCACTTCTTTGCTTTGGTCTTCAATCCCACAAAGAACCATCAGTGCGAACATGCTCGCTTTTCGTTCATAAACTGCCGCAACCGATTCGCGTTCTTCTGCCAATGTACTTTCCGAAGCAAGCAGCGCAGCCAGACTTCCGTCCAACCCGTTCTGTGCCCGAATGGTTAATACTTTCTTCCGTCGTTCGGCCAATTCCAGGCGCTTGGTGTTGAGCTGCATCTTTCCTGCGCTGGCAGCAGCCAGGAATCGTACTTCCTGCAATTCTTTGCGAAGTTCTGTTTCCATGTTGCTGAGTTCCAGTTCCAGCAATCGCAACCGGGCAGCGATTAACTCGGCTTCCCGCTGCTTTTCACCATTGTCTTTCAGGGTGACTGCAAAACCCAGTTCGCCCCGCCCAAAGGTAGAATTCAGCTTCGAGTTTGCCCCTTTCGCGGGCGTCAATTGCTTGCGAAGAGCATCAATGCGCGACCGAAGAATAGCGGGTTCCTTGCGATAAAACATAGCCGATTCAAGCAGTTTTTCCACATCCGGCAACTTAGCAGTAGAAACCTGATGGAGCGGGGTCACTTCCTTTGCAACCAGTGACGCAGCATCTTTGAATCCGATCAGGAAGGCCAAATTTGCAGCGGCAATTTCACGGTGAGTTTCAGCATCCAAGGCGTACTGTTCCAGATCGATCAATTCCTGTTCAATATTCATTTTGTCGAGCATGGTAACTTTCGCTTTCTTTAGCAATGAGTCTACTTCGCGCAACTTTTGGCGGCGGGATTCCACCATTCCGCGTGACGAAGCTGCAATTTGCTGTTTGGCTAACAGGTCAAAGTAATCGCGTGCAGCACCGATTTCCGTATGAACTTTTAGCCGCTCCGCATTCAGTTCAGCAGCAACTACATCCAGTTGCGCTGACTTTAATGCCAACGGCGAGGGCGCTCCGCGACGGCCGGAAAGTAATCCTCCACCAAGATTCAACGCAAGCAAAGCTGGATTGGTAAAGGCAAACATTCCCAGCGATGGCCGCAATTCCACTTTCCACTTGTTCTGCGCTTCCAAGACGCGCAATTGATTCTGCGCCACTTCCACTCTGGCATCTTCAGCGGAAGCCTTCGCTACTGCGGAATGAAGCACTTGTTCCAGTGTTACGGTTTGACCCAATGAAACCCGGGCCGTGCTTACAACCAGAAGTAGTAGTGATGTGATTTTCATAAGAATGTTCTCACTGAGACAAAGAATCTGCCCTTGCCCTTCGCAGTTATCCAAACTTAGCTGCGAAGGTTGGGGGCAGAAGTTTTTTTAGTACAAAGGAACGTTTACAGTACCGCCGGCAGCCACGTTAACCTTGGAGATCTTGTAGACTCCGTAGCTTTCGCAGATGCCAGTGCAAATTCCAGTCACCGGAGTAGCTGCTGCACCAGTTGCCTTGATGGTGATTCCGATACCAGGGTTGTAGGTAGCCTTCACACCAGCCGCATTCAACGTCATGCGTTCTTCCAGCTTCTTACCGATTTCAGCCTGGGAGAGGCTTAATACAGGCAGTGTGCTGATTTTGACAAACTTGTTAAACGCAGCGTCCAACACGTCGGTGATCAGGGTTTTGGAACCGCTGTAGCGGATCAGGTTTGATTGATGATACATGGTTGGGTAAATTTCAGCCCGCAACATGTAGGAAAGCAGAGCATCACTTTCGCGATTGATCACCTCAGCATAGGTCTGGTTGGTGGTGAAGAACGGATCGTTGGTTCCACCGATTCGCAGCAAGCCGTTGGGGCCGAAGAAGTGGTTGTATTCATCTACCAAGGAACCATTCACGCCGGTGAAGCCGCTGGTGGTGTTGTAGAAGATGTTGGTTGCACGGCGTGGGATGTAAAGGATGGAGTTGACGTACGGGCTGCGGACACCCGTGTTTGGCTTCAACGGCCTCCAATCAGGACGGGACAGATCGCTTACCAGATACTTCAAGCCAAGTGACGCGGCCGCGTTTAGAAAATTAACGTTGTTCAGTCCGGAAATGGCCGGGGTAACCATGCTGGCGCGGTCAATTGGCAATCCCAGATTACTGACCGAAGTGATGTTGTTGGCAATTTCCGCATAGGACTGAGCATAGTTGGCTGGAGTGCAAATGCCACTGTTCGGCACTGGGTTGTAGCAATCGAGGTGCTCGTGATCATAAGTGTGGCTCAACCAGTAAAACTCGTTGCGCAATTTCTTAGACTCATCGTCCAGCAAATCACTGGAAGGTGCGCCGCCGTCGGTTGTCAAACCAAAACCATTGAAAGCCATGGCCATCTTGAAAGACTTGAATTGAGTTCTTCCTTGCCAGCCTTTCTGCCAGGAATTGATTGAAGATAAATCAGAACCGATCATTCGCTTTGTTGGGCAGGTTGCAGCCGGATCGAAGGTTGGATCAAGCGAGAAAGACGATGGCGTACAAGCAGCTGGCGAAGTTGCAAACAAGTCATTAGCCAGGAAGAAATCGTCTACTTGAGGATTCATGTAAATGCGGCGTTCTCCAACGAAGATGCCTTTGGTTACCCAGTTAAATACACCGTAGTTCAATGACAGGGAGTGAGTCAGGTTAGAAGCATGGTCCATGGTTAGAGCCAGGAACTCGCGTCCATCAACCTTTTTGTGAGTAGCACCCACAGTGAGGCCGTTTGAGGTAAGCAATGGAGTTGTGGTTTCGCCGGTTGCAGGAGTTGGATTGGCAAAGTACATGTAAGCATATGTTACCGGGACAGCGTTCGCGCGATTCATATCGTTGAAAATTGTAGATGAGGCAGCGGTGAAGCTAACCAATCCAGGTGCCGTTGGAGTTGTGGAGACTGCGGAGACATAGGTCAATCCATAGCGAGCCTCAGGGAAGGTGTACATACTGGCCAGGCGAACTCCGTGCGTGGTCATGTACGTGTCAATTGTGGTCCAGTTGGCGGTGCTAAGTGCACTGCCCCAACCTACGCCATCAAATAAGGCCAAGTTACCTGTGCTCAACACGATTCCTTGATAGAAACCCTTGGTGGCGTCATTCAATGCAGGAAGTGGTTGTGTTTTCAGAATTACAGCGTCATAAGGAATAGCCATGTAGTCCAGAAAATACTTGGTAGCTTCAAAGCTGGGTTCAGTTCCGTCTGCGGAAAGAACCAGCAGTTTCATATCGACAGGCTTAAGATAAAGGTTTGCTTGGCTTGCAGTTGGAGCAACCAACGCCGCCTGGGTTGTTGTTCCTGTCGGAAAGCCTGATGTTTGCGTGATTGCCGTGGTTACTTTTGGTTGAGCTATTTTCCGTATAGAAAGTTCAGGTTTTGCATTTTGAGCCTGAAGCCCCGAGATGAATAGAAGAGGTAGCGCGAGTAGTGCAGTTGTCTGGAATGTGTTTTTCATTAGTATGTGAAATCCTATGAGAAGAGTACAGGCTGATTCTGCGTTCGCATAGATTACAGTGGTTCCGGCACTTGGGCCACCTTGCCGCCAGATAGTACTGGGTATTTGGCAGTATTGTCTTCCTATTTAAAGTTGAGCGAAAGGTACCATAGGATCCAGAGTGCCCAAACAGTAGAATTCTGATGTGGCTACTAGACTCTTTCGCTTCGCACTCATCCTTATAACCCTTTATTCCTTAAATGCCCAGAACGCCATTTGGCAGCCCCCACAACAAGTGGATTGGCAGTGGCAGCTTACTGGGGAGATCGATCTTTCCGTAGATGCTGCTATCTTTGACGTAGATTTGTTCAACGTCACCAAAGCCACTGTAGATGCGATTCATGCCAAAGGCGCAAAAGCCATTTGTTATGTAAGTGTTGGAACATTTGAACCGTGGCGCCCTGACGTCGCCAGTTTTCCCGCCGCAGTAAAGGGTAAAGCACTGGGCGATTTTCCAGACGAAACCTGGTTGGATATTCGCCGCCTGGATGTGCTGGGACCTATTATGGAAGCCCGCTTTGACTTATGCAAAGCGAAGGGATTTGACGGAGTTGAGCCAGATAACGTAGATGGCTACACAAACAAAAGCGGCTTTCCCTTAACCGCTGCGGACCAACTGAAATTCAACAAGTTTCTGGCTGCAGCCGCCCATGCACGTGGCCTATCAGTGGGACTTAAGAACGATTTGGACCAAATCAAAGAGCTGGTGGATACCTTCGATTGGGCTTTGAACGAACAGTGTTTTCAATATCAGGAGTGCGGATTACTAAGGCCTTTCACCGATGCTGGCAAGGCAGTATTTACCGTTGAATACAAATTAGGTTCGGAAGCCTTCTGTCCACAAGCAAACGCGCTGAACTTTAACACCTTGCGTAAAAACCTGGTTTTGGACGCCTACCGTGTAGCCTGCCGCAAGGCTCAAGCGGAGGCACCTTTGGTAAAGGCCATTGTGAACTCCGCAAGTTATTCGGGTGTAGGACTTGCACCGGGGAGCCTGGTTACAATTTTTGGAACAGCGATGGGTCCTGCGGCAGTCCAAACCATGAAACTCACTGCGGGAGGTTCGGTGGAATCTACGTTGGACAACACGCGAATCTTATGGGATGGCGTGCAATCGCCGATCATATACTTAAGTTCTGGTCAGGCGGCTGTTTCGGTGCCTTACAGTACGGCAGGTAAAGGAAAGGTGGATGTCCAAATTGAACGGAATGGCGTTCGGTCAGCAGCATTCAAAGTTGATATTGCGGCGGCATCGCCGGGAATTTTCACAGCAGCGGGGTCAGGCACAGGTCAGGCTGCAATGCTGAATCAGAATGGCACGCTGAACGGAGTTGGGAAGGCAGCCAAGGTTGGCGACATCGTGGTGTTTTATGCAACTGGTGAAGGACAAACTTCGCCAGGTGGCGTGGATGGCACCATTACCGGGAGTACTTTAAGCAAGCCAGTGCTTGCGGTAAAAGTGGAAATTGGTGGGCGCGTGGCGGAAGTACTTTATGCGGGGAGCGCTCCTGGAATTGTAGCGGGAGTAATGCAGGTGAATGTTCGGATCCCGGCAATCAGCGTATCCAACTCGGTACCAGTTATTCTCACGGTGGGGACTCAAACAAGCCAAGGGGGAGTAACTATGGCGGTTGGTGAATGATAACTCGGCGGCAGTTACTGGCAGCGTTTCCATTAACCAGTTATGCAGCAACGAAAGCGGCTTTGCCAAAAGACAAGCCGCTGGTTGCTTTTCATTATCAGGCCAGCTTCAGTCCTGAGGCGTTGCATTGGTATACAAGCTTTCAACACTTGGTGACTGGTGCCATTCTGGATGACAAAACTTCCGATTCACTTCGGGTGAACAACACCAAGTTAATCGCTTATGAATGGTCATCGGGATTCTATACGGGGGATGCCGTTTCGGCTCCGCTGGATTGGCAGGCTCAGGTTACGGCAAAGCGCAAAGATTGGTTGTTGACGCCCAAACCCTTGACGGGTGCGGCTGCCGAAGGAGGGCGTGTTGCCGAATGGTACAATTTCGCCAACCCTGAATTGCGCAAAGCGCGGGCACAATTTCTGGCTGGGCGGCTGCGGAAAGCCGGCTACGACGGGTACTTTTTCGACACTGTGGGAATAGAGCAGATCCCCGAACCGGCGAAGAAGACTTTCACCGCACAACACCCTGGGCTGGACTATAACGTTGGTCAGGGGGAGTTTTTCAAAGAACTGCGCAAAGCCATGCCAGGGAAGATCATATTTCTGAATCAAGGGTTTCGGCATGCGGATGCGTTGTTGCCACATGCCGATTTCGATCTGAGCGAAAGTTATTTTACGCATATCGAGGGACAGGCTGGTACTGCGCTGCGGCCTTGGGACAGTTCCCTTAAGCCGTGGGAAGCGATCAAGACGCCGATGGCTCAACTGGTTCTGCCAGCGGCGAAAAAATATCCGCACGTTCGGTTTGTGCATGTTAACTATGCGTCTGCTGGTGCGGCCTTAACTGAAAAAGCAGCGCAGCATGGTTTTGTGGGCGCGAAGCTTTATGGGCATGATGCGTACCTGATTGTGCCTGGTTCGCCTGGGTCGGAAGAAAGCCCGGTGTATGGGTACGATTTGGGTCGTCCAGTGGGCCAAATTGTGGAAGAAGCGGGAATGGTGGGGCGTGAATATGAGCAGGGAGTTGTTGGGTATCGGTTGGGGAAGGGTAAGCTGCAGTTGGCGGGGGTTGCGGTTCCAGCTTCGATGGGTTCGTTTATTGTGCATAAGGGTAATATGGGGACAGCCCGCGTGTTTCCCAGTTCTTTTCGAAACGTAAAATAGGGAAACACGCGGGCTTCCATGAGACGGCTGTCGCTGTCAAGGGAAATGTTATTAGCACGGTTCTTCGTTTTCCTTGTAACATTGAGACCCT
>JAYTTF010000242.1:0-14412 GCA_043745195.1 Bryobacterales bacterium
CTCTCTTACCGCATTTGCAGCGCCCTCCGCAAATACATTCCCGGATCATTCTGTTTTCACCAACCAGCCAAATATGCGGGGTGAGATCAGGAGATCTGAGCTTACGGTAAGCTAGCTTGCAAATACTGTACTTGCGGGTTTGCTAGCATGAGACTGGGCAACAGGAGGTGCATTATGCACTATTTGAAACTAACCAGAAACCTGATCCTTTCGGCAGTCCTGTGCGGATCCATTTACGGCGGACCGGCTCTTAGCTGCCGACATTGGGTATCCACACCTGGGTCCACTTTTGAGGCAATTGAACCGCTTCGTAGAGTTGCTATGGAAGCGGATGACAGCCCTGCGCACAAAATGGCGGCACGCAAAAAACTGGCTGACCTTAGAGCAGCCATTCATCATGATGACCCACTCACTTTATTGAAAGCTGGGTACTGGGCAGCGGTGTTGAATGCCATTGCCGTTAGCGACGAAACCGATGGCCCAGAGTTGATCCGCAAGGCTGTCGAGCTAAGGCCAAACGATCCGGAGTATCAATTCTTCGCTGCGCTGGCTTATTTTGAAATCGGAAATAAGACTCTTTACAAGAAGCATTGGGATCACGCGAAGGAGCTCTCTAAGCCCGGTTCGGCTGTGTCTCGTAATTTGAAGAATTACGAAACGGAACTTGCGGCTCGGTTACGGTAGTCTTATATAAATGGAACTCGATATCCGCCTGCCTATCGGAATGATGTTCGTCATCTTCGGTGCCGTGCTGACTACATATGGAATGGTGTCTGACCCAGCAATTTACCAGCGCTCTTTGGGCATCAACATGAATTTGAACTGGGGCGCAGTCATGCTGATTACTGGGGCAGTGCTGCTTTATTTCGGGCGGCGGGCGGGATCGAAACATTGAAAAGAGCCGTATTTCGTGCGCCAGGGCGCGTGAATCTGATTGGCGAGCATACTGACTATAACGGCGGATTTGTTTTGCCGGCGGCAATTCATTTGGGTACAATTGCAGAAGCTTCGCTTCGCCCTGATGAACAAGTGGTAATTCATTCCGCCAACTTCGGTGAAACGCATGCCTTCGATGGAGCCGACATTACACCTCGCGGTAACTGGACAGATTATCCGCGTGGTGTCTATATCCAACTCCGCCGCGCGGGGGTGAACTTGAAAGGCATCGATATTTCAATCAACGGTGATGTTCCTTTGGGTGCCGGGCTGAGTTCCTCAGCATCAGTGGAAGTTGCTGTTGCGGCGGCGTTGCTTGAGATTGCCGGCGAACAGATGGAACCAAAAGCGCTGGCACTGCTGTGTCAACGGGCCGAGAACGAATTCACTGGAGCGCAGTGCGGCATTATGGATCAGTTCATTTCCGTGCATGGTGCGGAAGGTTCGGCAGTGCTACTCGATTGTGAAAGCCTGAATCATAAAGTGACGCCAATTCCAGCAGGCTTGATTTTAGTGATCGCCAATACAATGGTGAAACACAAACTGGCTGGCGGGGAATACAATCTTCGGCGTTCGGAATGTGAGATGGCTGCGCGGCAAATGAATGTTTCATCACTACGTCATGCCACTCTCACCTTGCTGCAAGCAAATGAGGCGAACCTTAGCACTGCGGAATTTCGGCGTGCCCGTCACAACGTTACTGAAAATGCCCGTGTTCAGCAATTTGCCGATGCAGCGGATTGCGCTGATCTTCGTACACTGGGAGAGTTAATGGCGGCCAGCCACGCCAGCTTGCGCGATGATTTTGAAGTGAGCTGCAGTGAATTGGATGCGATGGTGGAAGCAGCACAAGGTCTGCCCGGATTGGTTGGTGCTCGAATGACTGGCGGCGGATTCGGTGGATCGACGATCAATCTAGTGGAAGAACCGAAGGCTGAGGAATTTACTACTTGCCTGCGGCAAGCCTACGAAAAGCGCACGGGGATTGCTGCTCAAGTGATACTGACTCGCGCATCACAAGGAGTGCAGGCATGCTTGATTTAAGTCAACATTCCCATCGCCGTTGGAACCCATTGCGGCGGGAGTGGGTACTGGTATCGCCTCATCGTGCGACGCGCCCCTGGCAGGGCCAAACGGAATTGCCGTCTGCGGTGGAGCAGCCTCGTTACGATCCGCACTGCTACCTTTGTCCGGGAAATGAAAGGGCAGGTGGAAAGCGGAATCCGTCCTACGAAACCACATTCACTTTTGACAATGACTTTCCTGCCCTGTTGCCCGATTCCCCTGCAGGGCGGCATCAACAAGGAGAACTACTGGTAGCTGAAGGCGCACCGGGCCGTTGCCGGGTGATCTGTTTTTCACCGCGTCATGATTTGACACTGGCCAAAATGTCGCTTGCCGAAATTGAGCGGGTTGTTGATTTGTGGGTGGATCAGTATGTGGAGTTGGGCAGCCTTCCAGAAATTGTGTCAGTGCAGATATTCGAGAATCGCGGCGAGATGATGGGCGCCAGCAATCCGCATCCGCATTGCCAGATTTGGGCTGATGACCGTGTGCCGAATGAGTTGGCAGTGGAATTGGTTTCATTCGAAGATTACTTTCGCAGGATTGGCCGTTCTTTGTTGGCTGATTATGGTGCGGTGGAGGAAGAGCGGATTGTTTTTGAGAACGAGCATTTTTGGACGGTGGTTCCATTTTGGGCGGTGTGGCCTTTTGAGACGATGATAATTCCTAAAGTTCATATGACCGGGATGGACCAGATGAGTCATGACGAGCGGCAAGGTTTAGCCGAGGCTCTGCAACGGTTGACGCGCCGCTACGATGCGTTGTTCGGGGTCTCGTTTCCTTATTCGATGGGTTTTCATCAAAGGCCAACAGATGGTGAACTGCACGAGGGGTTTCATTGGCACGCGCACTTTTACCCCCCTTTGTTGCGGTCTGCTACTGTGCGGAAGTTTCTGGTTGGGTATGAAATGTTAGGGATGCCGCAACGCGATATTACTCCAGAGATGGCAGCGACAAAGTTACGGGAAGCTGAGTAAATACTAAAGCAAAGGTAAGCTATTACATATGCGCTTGTTCCTTTTTGTTTTTGCCGCCTTGCTTCATGCCGATACCTATCCACGTCAACCTGGTGTGGATGCCATCCATTATGCCTTTCGACTCACGCTTTCGGATACCACAAATGAAATTGTCGGCGTCGCAACTGTTGACCTGCGATTCCAATTAGAAGGGGTCAAAGAGGTTGCGCTGGATCTGGCTTCACCAATGACAGTAACTGAAGTGTCGGGACTTCCTTACCAGCACACCGGCAATCGATTGGTTATCCAGTTGGCCTCTTCCCCAAAGATTGGAGAGCGGCGGCAGCTCAAGGTTTCTTATCATGGAGTGCCCGGCGGCGGCCTGCGCATAATGAACAACAAGTATGGGGAACGAACTTTTTTCAGTGAAAACTGGCCGAATCAAGCACAGCAATGGTTGCCGATGATTGATCATCCCTATGACAAAGCCACTAGCGAATTCCTGATCACAGCGCCTTCGCACTATCAGGTGATTTCCAATGGTCTGTTGATAGAGGAAGCAGATCAAGGCAACGGACAGCGGCTTACGCATTGGAAGCAATCTGTGCCAATTGCCTCGTGGCTGAATGCCATTGGTGTAGCGCAATTTTCCGTTCGGCACTACGGCGCAGCAAAAGGGATTCCGCTTTCAACCTGGGTTTACCATCAGGATCGGACACAAGGGATTGCAACGTTTGACAAGCCCACTATTCAAGCAGTCGAGTTCTTCAGTGACTATGTTGGGCCCTTCGCTTATGAAAAACTGGCCAACGTTGTAGCTGCCGGGCTCAACGGTGGTACGGAACACGCCAGCGCCATTTTCTATGGAGAAAAATCAGTTACAGATAAACCCGCGACGAACCTCGTATACCACGAAATCGCTCATCAATGGTTTGGCGATGCGGTGACAGAAAGTGATTGGGATGAAGTTTGGCTAAGCGAAGGCTTTGCCACTTACTTCACTCTTCTTGGTGTGGAACATTACGAAGGACGCGATTCATTTGTTGCCGGGTTGAAGCAAAGCAAGGCTGCGATTTTTGAATTGGAAACAAAACTGCCAAACACGCCTATCATCCATGACAATTTGTCGGATATGAAAAAGGTGCTCAATCGCCTTATTTACCAGAAGGGTGGCTGGACCTTGCATATGCTGCGCGGCATTGTCGGCAGAGAAGTTTTTCAAGTGGGCATTCGCGATTACTATCAGCAATTCCGAGATCGGAATGCGACCACCGCTGATTTCCGTAAAGTGATGGAACAGCACTCAGGCTTGCAGTTGAGTGAGTTCTTCGATCAATGGCTGCGGCGCGCGGGAGTGCCGGTGGTGGAAGGCGATTGGCATTATAACGTCGCGACAAAGAAGATTGAAGTTTCGTTACGGCAAACGCAACCTGGAGCAGTGTACGTTTTACCGCTGGAAATTGGAGTAGGCGGAGTGGTCAGCAAAATCGCCATGACCGATAAAACACAACGCTTCGAAATTGCGTCAGATAAGGCCCCGGATTCAGTAATCCTGGATCCGAACACCTGGGTGCTGATGAAGGCCACTTTCAACGCCAGGTAGGTTTTCCAGTAATCCGCTATGGACGTGCCGGAACTTTCTCGACTACTCCGCCACCTTGCTTCACTAACTTTTCCAGATCGTCCAGCTCGGTGGGAAGAAACGATGTAAAGTTTTCGTAACCGCTGGTTGTGATGGCAACAACATCTTCATAGCGCACATATAGGTTTTCTTCTGGAACCCAAAGTTGCGGATCAATGCTGAGTACATGACCGGGCTTCAGTGGACCTGGGCCGTAGGGACCATCGTCATGAACGGTCATGCCAACAGGATGAGAAAGGACACCGCCACCGGTTTCAATAAGTTTTTTTGCGGCTTGCTCATACACCGGCTTCGAAAATTTGCTTCTGGCTAGAATGGGCGCCATTGCTTTTTTAGCGTCATCCAAAATTTGCCGCGGTGTGGAGCCAGGAACTAATAGCTTCATCACTACATTTCGATACTCCAAAACAAACTGCAGTAACTCCCGCTGCACTGCCGTGTACTTGCCATTCACTGGCCATACTCGGCCAATATCGCTGGTGTAGTATCGGTATTCCGGTGCATAGTCGAAGAGAACCAAATCGCCACCATCCATGCGGCGGTTATTACGGTAGTAATGTGCATTCCAAATGTTTTGAGTTCCTGATGCAGCAATGGAGCGATAGCCTTCCAAGCGGGCACCATTCACCAAATAGATGTAGCGTGCAGCCGCATCCAATTGGTATTCGTAAATGCCAGGCTTGGTGCTGCGCATTGCTTCCAGCAATCCCATGCCTGCAATTTGCGATGCGCGGCGAATAACAGCGATTTCGGCAGAGCTTTTCACACTGCGCATTTCATCCAATGCTGCAGTGAGGTCTAAAACTGTGGCCCTTGGGTAACGCGCACGGATTAAGTTGGCGAATTGAGTTTCGCGAGGCAGGCGGCCGTCCCAATAATCTGTTGCGATGCTGGCATTGGCGTTTTGTAATTCAAACCGGCTTTGTGAATTTCCTTCCGCAGGGCTGAATAAAGTGTAAATTGTTCGAGGTGCGCCGCCAGACAATTTGCCAAACCAGTCGTCACGAATGGCGTCGGTGCTCAAAACTTCATCAACACCGGTAAGCTGCTTAACTTGATTTGCATCCTCGGCGGAAAGTACCTTACCTTCAGATCGTTCCAAGCGAGGGTTGCGGGGTGGAAGGTAGAGCGTCACCTTTTGATTCCGGCCATCTAAAAGCAAGTAGGAATGTGGAGTTTCAATACCACATAGGTAATAAAATTCGTTGCTTTGCCGAGGCATGGAAAAACCATTCGTAAGCGGGACCCCTTGCAGCACGGCCACGGACTCGCCGCCAATCTTTGTGAAGATCTTCTGCCAGCGGGTCTTGAATTCAGCAGGCGTGAAGTCTGTCTGGTAAGTGGCCTCTGCTTGACCAAAAGCAAGGAGAGGCAGACAAAGCAATAGAAAAAGTCGATAAAGCATAGTCCTCATTTTAGCCTTACTGCCCTTAGCAACGTGTCGAAGAGTATTTTTTCAGCGGCTGTTCCAGGCATCAGGAACTCAAAATGTGCAGCATCAGGAACGTTAATTACTTCTATGTGATCGCCTTTAGCCCTCCCTTGGGAAACATAGGCTTCAAACAAGCGGCCTGGAACAGCACGATCCATATCACCAAATAGAAGCGTTTGGGGCACGCCAGTGGGCAGCAGGTAAAGCGGAGAGGCGGCGCGATAATGGTCGGGTACATCTTTCGGAATACCGCCCAAAGTTGTTTCCTGAAATTTTCCGCAAACGTCCAGACCGTAAGTCGCGAATGCGTCCAGATCAACAATGCCCGCGATTGGCACTGTTGCCGCGATGGGCAAAGGTCTGGGCGTGTACAACGGACTACCTTTAGATATGTGCTTTCGACCAGCAGCCCACAATGCCAAATGCCCGCCGGCGGAATGGCCCGTGGTGACGACGCGCCGCAGGTCCAGCCTATTGGTGCGGGCAATTTTGCGCAGATGATCAATGGCTAATCCCGCATCGTGAATGGTGCCGGGCCAACCACCTCCTGGTTGGTGGGCAAGGCGGTATTCAATGTTCCAAGTAGTAGCCCCAGCATCGGCCAAGCGCGTGGAGAGATTGGTCATGTAAGTGGCGTCCGCGAAGTCGCCCCAACATCCGCCATGAATCACCACGATTACTGGATGTGGTCCTTTGCC
Organism: Bryobacterales bacterium; assembly: GCA_043745195.1. Classification (GTDB taxonomy): domain Bacteria; phylum Acidobacteriota; class Terriglobia; order Bryobacterales; family Bryobacteraceae; genus JANXSF01. The sequence continues at coordinate 6,730 of JAYTTF010000242.1, forward strand.
TTTGGGCAAGCGAAGTTCCCCAAATTGATTAGGGTCTGGACCATAGGCAATCTTCTTATCAGGGGGCCGTGCAGGGAGCTTGTTCAATTCACCAATTGTGACTTTAGTAGTTTGTCCAAGCAGGGCGGCGGCGCAAAAAATTAGGAGACAGAACTTCATCGGTAATCGTACGATTGTAGGCATATTTTTGATGTGGCAAGGTGCTTGTTGCTAGCCACCTGTTCCCGTGTCTAATGTCCCTATTTTTGTTGAGGATTTTGAAGTCTACAATGACTACAACTTGGTTAAACCTGGAACGACGAAGAAAACAGCAAGTGATTGCGCTGTGGTGGTGAACTGTTCGCTATGGCGAGAGGGAAGCTATACGATCATTGGTAATCCAAACTTTAGTCATTCTTCCTTTGCGGATTTTCCGGCCCGGGGCGGAAGCGGGAAAATGCTCGTTGCCAATGGAAAAAATCAAGTCGATAGGGTTTGGTCGCGGAGAATATCCGGTCTCAAAAAAGGTCAAGCTTACGCGGTTGAGCTTTATGCCGCTAAAGTGCACATTGCTGATCCAGCCATATTGCAGTTCAAACTAAATTCAGTCTTCATTGGAGTCCCGCTCACTTTGAACTCTGAGGTAATTCCGACGAACGCTGGTGGTGGCAATACCGCACAGTGGCAACTTTTACAGGCGAGCTTCATTGCGCCGGCATCGGAATTCGTTCTAGGTGTAGTTGGTCAAAAAATATCTGCTGGCGGCAACGACTTCGCTATCGACGATATTCGAATATTTGACGCCACCACCACCTATTTTTACGAAAACTTCGAGTACGAGAGCAAATATAACTACGTCGAGCCTGGCAATTCGCTCAACCTCTCTAACGGCAACCTGTCTAGCCCATTTACCTACACAATAGATACCAACCCCAAGAACAGTCATTCTCTCTTTGCGCTTCCAGACGGGTTTCTTGACCATACTTCTGGCAGTGGGAAAATGATGGTGGTTAATGGTGATGCTGCGGACCTTGTGTGGTCACGTAAAGTGAATAACCTCCAAGTGGGAGCATCCTATTCGTTACAGGCGTTCGCTGCAAACGTATATAACGCGTCACCAGCAAAACTGCGTTTCAAAATTCAGCAGGGAGCGGCAATCAATTCCACGGCTTGGGAGGCGCTCGGTCAGCAGATTATAGTCAACACAATACCAGCGTTTGCGAACGGACAGAATGACTGGACGCCGATTTCTGTCACCTTCACAGCAAGCTCCAGTGATGTGGTCTTTGCTCTCTTTGATGAAAATGGTGATTCTTCAGGGAACGACTTCGCTTTGGACGACATTATGCTCTGCAAAGGGTCGTGTTCTTTAATGGCCGTCAGAAGTATCTCGCCGATGAACGGAGTGGGGCTCGCAAACAAATTCACCTATGTGTTTAAGGGTGCTTCGTCAATCCAGAGCGGAAAATTGCTACTGAACACAGCACCTTTTGAAAACGGCTCCGGATGCGCGATTGAGTTTCTCAATGACTTGCCAACCGGAACATTTCGCATGGTTTACAACAACGCGCAATTTGGCCGCAAGGGCGAATCTAAGATCTTGGGTACTATTCAAGATCAATGCATGCTTGATCTATCCCTTTCTGATATAAGAAAGACCGACGACACTTTAACAGTTGAAGCCTATGTCAGGTTTCCTGATCCTAATATATATCCCAATGGACCAATTGGACAGTTGTTCAATTACGCTCAATTAACCAGCACAGTTGGACAACTTTTGGATTGGTACAGCCCGGCGACAGACTCTACTTTGGAGGGTGCACAGTGGTCGGTGGCAAGTGGCGCTGGTCTCCCCATTCCTCAGACGACTCAGCCAGCTTCCTGGGATGGCACCAATCTGTCTCTTAAGCAGCAGCAATTCACGTTCAGAATAAATGACGCAAATGGCAGTCGTTTCATAACTGGTTTTACTGGCTTCTATTTGTTAGGTGGTGACCAAACCGGGAATAACTGTATTTTCTCGTACAACCGCCAATCCGATTCAATCAACCTATACGATGCGAATCTTAGCCCAGCCAGGGTGGTCCGTTCTGGGGCGAGAACAGCCACGGATGATCTCGGGAATGGTTTTTGCGTGATTCACACTGGGGGAACCAACTTAACGACGCTCGCCACAGATTCCGCCGGGATGTCCGTTTCCTTGACGATTGAATTCCTGAGAGGCTTCGATGGATTACATCAATTTTATGCTTATGCTTATGATCCAATATTTGGTGGCAGGCAAAGCGGCGAAACGGGCCAGTTGGGCGAAGTTACTGCCTGGGGTGCCGGACCGGCGATATTAAGCCCAAGTGCAATTACCGTTGGTCCCCAGGGGACACAAGGTTCATTCTCGGTATCAACAGGATCGAGATATATGATCTCCACAACTGGCAATGCAGCCAATTGGTTTATGGCGTCACAGAGCGGATCAATCATCTCATACACGGTTGCGCCCCTTCCGGCGGGGGCAACTGTTGCCCGTACAGGGACCATTGTGGTGACGACAACAGCGTGGGCAACACCCTATATTTCGTCGTTCACAATCACGCAAACCCCAAGTCCTGACTTTACGATTTCGCTAGCAACTCCCACTCCGGAACTGGCGAGGACGTCGTTTACCAGAACATACACAGTTACCCTAAACAGGTTGAACGGATATGTGGCCGACGTAGATCTGTCCGCAATCCTACCTGCCCTCCCGGCCGGATCTACTCTAACGTATACTTTCAGCCCACAAAAGTTGAGTGGAACGAACCAGACTCAAACCAGCACTCTGACAATCACTACTGGAGCCACAGGGAAAATAACTCAATGGGGGAACTATGCCATAAACGTGTTGGGAAAAGGTGCGGTGACAACAAAATCAGCAAGTCTTAATTTGTCAGTGCAGGATTATTATGTGACCGCTAGTCCATTCCGAACTTTCACTTCGGGGTCAGGAGGATCCAACAACAGCTTCGATCTTACGATTACTTACAACGCGGTTAGACTAAACAACTATTCTCAACCCATAACAGTGAAGGTTCCGCCAGTCACTCAAGATTTTCCTATCAATCCTTGGTATTATTATTTTTGTCCCGCTCTCAATAGTTCAGGCATTGGCGGGAGTTTTTCCACCCAATATCCTTCCGCCTTCAGTAATACAGCAGGCGGTTATAGCACGGCACAACAATTCGTCATGTCTATGCCGACTCCCGCCCAGCCGTATTCGACAGATGTCGTACCCATGTACACGGTAGTGCAAAAACCAACTCTGACAGGGGCGGCCGCCTGTACCGTGAATACTGGTGATCGCCAATTTGATACCGCGCCTTTCTATCTTGATTCAACTGGGGCACAATCAGAAATCACAATTGGCCCAGGCGTACTCGTGGATGGGGCAACCGGTGAAACCAGATTCAATCTATCATTGGCGAGTTCTTCTTCAAGTTTAACCGTGACACTGTCGTCCTCAAGCTTTAGTTTCACTGGGCTGGCCAACAACACCCCAACGGTGACATTTCCGAACGGTAGCACTCTGTCTTCTTCTCTGTACGTTAATTTAATACCGAAACCAGGAACCCCACAGGGGTCGTATGCGTTCACAATTACTCCGAGTGGGTTCATTCCTGCTGTAAGTGGCACCCTAATGGTTAACGGTACTCCTGCCTTTTCTTTGGGAGCACCTTCCCCGAGCAGCCAAGAAGTGGGAAGAGGAAGCAGTGTCCAATATTCAATTCCTGTGACATTTGACAGTGGCTTTGCGGGGCCCGTCAGCTTCGCTACTAACGTCACGACCGGTGGCGGGTGCAATTTCGCCGACATATCCGTGACGCCGCCCGCCGCGATGACCGTTACCGGAACTGCGAACGTTATTGTTGCGGCCAGTAGCACCAGCTGTTTGGGTTACTATTCCATTGCGATAACGGCGTCGGCCACCGGGGTACCAAGCAAGTCCGTGACACTAACGGCAACCGTTCAGCCGCCCAAGCCAGCGAGGGTTGTCAGTCCAGCGCCTAATACGAAGCTCACCCAGGCTCGGCCGGATTTCTATGTTAGGGTGCCGCCTGGCGTGAAGAGTTTTACGGTACAGATTGGCAAATCACCAACGGATGCTACGTATCTACCTTTGACGGCTCCGGCGATTGATGCAAATGCCAACTGCCCTGCTGGGATAGTAGGGACATGCGTCAAACTTCCGCAGGTTAGCCAAGATGTCAACGTGTCGACAGCTGTGTATGCGGTTGTGAATTCTGTGTTGTCTGATGGTAGCGCTGCGGCGCCTCAGGTTAGTGTGTACAACGTTACCACTAAAGAGTTCATATACATCAACAACAAGTTGATTGCGATTGAGACGGTACAGTAAATGAATGTCGAAGAGTTAAGTGTAGTTTGTGGTGGCGAGAGTTTCAGCAAGAACTAATCGGAGAGCGAATAGCGATATGACAAAATATCCAAGCGTGATTGGCCTAATGATAGGGATCGGATTGGCGACTGGAGTGGCTCAGCCGCCTAGCACCAGACCCGACAAAGTACACAACCCAAACGTGACTGAGATGTTACATTTTGTGGTGACGTCGAGCGGTTTCGGCCTCTCTACGGTGAAAGTACCTGCCGGCAAATATGTGATATCGGTGGCGAACCGCACAGGAAGGCCCGATTTACCTCTTGTGCTTGAGCGAGTTCCTCCGTCCGCGCAAGGGCAGGCTGCTCAAGCAGCGCAAACAGTCCGGGATTCAAAGACTGATAACCACACTAATCGCTTACTCGAAAAAATCAATCTCGCAAACGGAACCTATCGGATACGCGTGACTTCCAATCCCACTTGGATTTTGACAATCGAGGTGATCTAGATCTGATGTGCACAACTAATTCGCGTAAAGCCTTTCTCAATAACATCATCACAATTTCACTTATGGCTGCGTTCAATCCGGCTTTCATTTGTGCGCAGCAAATTACATCGACACCTTCGTCCAAGAATACTTTTGATGGATTGACCCCTAAGGGGCTTGAGCCAGGTTCTCCAGCAGGGTCCTATGCTCTCAGTGGCTTCGATACGGTGAACCTCTACAGTGGGCGCGTGAATGTTGTTCTTCCTTTATTGTCTGTAGGCGGGCGAGGTGAAGCGGGGTACACGATCAATCTTCCACTCAACTTTAGTTGGAATGTTCGTACTGATGATGATCCCAATTCACCTGGAAATACCCTTTTCGGGTTTGATGACGCCTATTGGTCTAATGTCAAATACCACTATCGCCCAGTAACCTTAACGCCTCGGAGAACTGGACAGACCGTCAATGTAGGCGTTTGCCCGCCTGGCATTCAACCGAGCGACCGATTCGTGCTCACGTTGACGAGATTATCACTCAGGTGGGCTGATGGGTCAGAAGTCGAGTTGAGAGATAACAGTGCTCTTGGGGGCGGCCTTAGCAGCAACAACGTCGACTGTTCCAATGCACTAAATGGTGTAAACCGCGGCAAGGTATGGACGGCGGCTGACGGGTCTGGAACCACCTTCATATCCAATGTTGAAATGAAGGATTCAACTGCTGCCCCGGGTGGCATTGGCTTTTATCCAGATGGCGTGTTGTATACGAGGAACGGAGTTCAATACCACATCACTAAAGGCCTTGTGACCAAGATACGGGACCGCAATGGTAACATTACGACGTTTCAGGACGGCACCGGCGATGATTTCACGATAACAGACTCTCTCGGTCGCACTATTCAAGTCCAACGTAATCTGACCTGGACATGTGAGGCGCAAGGCGGTACTTTAGACAATCCTACGCCACCCACGCCACCCAGTTGCATAGGCGGGGATCTCTCGGCAACCTACGATCAAATTACCTTTCCGGGCAACGGTGGGTCCCGAACTCTGAAGGTTTATTGGAGAGCGTCGAAGTATGATCTTGCCTGCACTCGGCAAACCCCTATTCCCTCCAGTTGCGCCCCCGCCAGCGTTTTTCAGTTGTTCGGTATCGGATTCGGTTTTCCATATGCAAAACGTGTATCTAAAGTAGAGTTGCCAGATTCCCGCATCTACAAATTCTATTACGATGCGTATGGCGATGTTGCCCGAATTGAGCTTCCTACCGGCGGAGCATATGAATATGACCATGTCGATGGCCTAACTGGCTCAAACACTTTTAACAGTCGTCCTTCTCCATTAGTTGTCTTTGGCACTGGTGCTTCAGCCCAGGCGGCTATTTATCGTCGAGTGTCAAAACGTCGCGAATATCAATCGACCGGAGATGCGGCTACCGCTTGGCTTCGGCAAACAACATATGATGCGGTGGTTGCCTCAAGTTCCACAACTCTCGATGACCCACTCCCTGCTAGCGTGACATATGGATGCCAGTCTTCTGACTGCGTAACTGTGACTACAACTGAATACCAGGGACCACCCATAGGTGAAGGCAGCGGAACCGTGTTGGCCAAGAGCAAACACTATTTCTACGGCGACCCTAAAGGAAAATATTCAGAATCATGGCAATATTCCAACTGGTTGGAAGGGAAAGAGTTCAGAACAGACACGATTTCGGCCTCAGATGTCCTCTTGCACAAGGAGGTAAAGACGTGGACACAAAGAGCCACGGTTTCCTGGTTCACCCCTCCTTCCCTGTTACTCGGCCCGGAACCTGCGGTGGACACCCGTGTAACCAGGTCAGACCGCACAATTGAGGACGGGAAGATAGCCCGTACTTCTATTGCTTACGCGTCCGATTCGGCGAACAACCAAACGGATGTTGATGAATACGATTTTGTTGACACGGCGGGCGCAACGGCGACGCTGATCAGACGAACGCATTACGATTACCAAACCGATGGATATGCAGCCGTAGTGCCTAGCCAAACGGCCTTCGTGAATGTGGGTAGTCATCTCAGAAGCCTGGTAAAAAGTAAGCTGGTTTGTTCTACCTTGAACTGTACAACAAGCACATCCTTCTTTTCCAAGAGCGAATTTTATTACGACCAGTCCTTGGTTGGCGACCAAACCAATCCGACGGGCCATGACGTCGTAACATCGATTAATCCGCGTGGAAACGTTACTGAATTCAAAACGTTGACAAATGTTGATGCCGCAAATTTTGCTACAACCGTATCGACGAAAGTGACTTACGATATTTTGGGCAATATTACTTCCATACAAGATTCAAATGGAAATACAACCACAATTGCGTACGATGACAAGGTTGGATCTTCTTGTGCTTCCGCTACTACAAAAACATTCGCATTTCCAACTTCTGTCACAAATCCCGCGAATTGGACAAATTCTGCCTGCTATGATTATTCCCTTGGCCGTCCAGTCAATTTCAAAGACGCCAACAATATCACCACCGCGCTAAGTTATCAAACCTCTGGCCTAGACCGATTGAAGACCATCACAAGAGCTCCAGGTTCGGGCTTAGACCTAGAGAGAAAAACCACTTTCGACTACGGTGACACACCGGGGTCCCTTTATGTACGAACTTCCTCGGATCAGTTTTCAACTGACGACGCAAATCTAAAAACCGAAGTTAAATATGACGGTTTTGGACGCAAGATAAGTACGATTGCTTCTGAAGACGGAACTTTTGGTTCGAGCAGCAGCATCCGAACGGACATGATTTACGACGCGCTTTGGCGGACTAAACAAACATCAAACCCATACCGCCCCGGAGGTTCGCCGGAGTACACGAC
>JAYTTF010000243.1:0-14366 GCA_043745195.1 Bryobacterales bacterium
CATAGGGCAGCGCATTGATTTCATGGGAAGTTTAGTAGCTCGTGCCAGCCACCCATGTCCCCATTGGCTCGCAGTATCCAGCTTTATCGAGGTATGCAAGAGGGCAAAGAAATTGTTGATTCGCTTGATGCGTGCCTGGCCTCAATTCGGAATTGGCCAAGTCCCACGGATCTATCCTATCTTGAGCAGTCACTACGTGACCTTCCCGATTTTCTGGATACTTGTAGGCTCTTTCTCAGCATGAGCCAGGATGTAATGGCGAACAACCTCTCGGAATCACTTTTGGCAAGAGGGCGCACCAGCGCCAATTGGAAACAACTTCAATCTATGACGCGGCGAGATGCCAAAATGCTGGCCCAAGTACTAGTTGATATTCATTTGTTGGATGAAATTGAAAAGCAACGAAATCATAAATGGACCATTCGGGACGTTCTTCTTGAGCGCTTTCGCTTGGGCCGCGGACGTGCAATTTCGGGCCAAACCAGAGGAAGAGCGCTTGAACAGGCGATTGTTTTAGCTCTACAAAATCAAATCTCGCCTTCGGTCCGATACGACTCCAATTGCACCTACACTGGCTTTCGGAACCTCACCGCAAAGTGCGATTTCGCAATCCCGACTAAGGTTAACCCGAAGATTGTGATCGAAGCGAAAGGCTTTGAGGCTACGGGCAGCAAACAAACCGATGTTCTTGGAGATATTCAAAAAATCATTGCGGCGAAAAAACCGCATACGTATTTTTTTATTGTTACAGATGGGCGGGGTTGGCATAGACGGAAGTCGGATCTTAAGAAAATTGTGGAATTCCACCAAGACGGAGAGATTGACATGATCTACACATTGAAGCGACTCCCTGAGCTTGTTGCCGATATTTCACGTATCTATACCACCGAGATGTAAGGTTTGAAACAGTTCTGAATTCTGCGTTGTCGGATTAACACACCTAATGAATCGGAGCGGCCCATTCCAGAAACGACTTAGTATCTCGTTGTAGTTTTTTCAACGAATCAGTCTGGATGTAATACATGTGCCCCGCTTCATACTGGTGCGTCCGAACATTGCCGCGAACTTGTGGGTGCAGACCCAAATGATTGAGCGTGTACTCAGCTGCAAAGTAAGGTGTTGCCAAATCGTAGTAACCTTCGCCGATGTACAGTTTCATGTGCGGATTCTTGGCAAAGGCAGTGCGTAGCGAATCGGAAACGTCGGCAAAGCCTGTGTCCACTCCCCAATCCCAACGGCCAATTCCACCGCCTAGAATGTAGTAAGTTGCATCATTTTTGTAGCCCAATTCGGTACGCACATATTGGTTGAATGCGGCAGTATAAGGGGGGCGAATTGCGTTATTGCTGGGGTCGGATTCGGCCACTGGGCTGATCGTTCGTGGCCCAAGTCCTGTTAACCTTGAATCCAGCCGTCCAGCAATAATATTGTCGTCCCGCTGCAACTCGCGGATGAATCGCATGATCTCAATCCGTAGTTCGCTTTGGTCAATATACTTCGGATCAAGTCCGGTGTACCGTGCCAACTTCGCAATGGTTGCCTTGCGCTCCGCTTGCGTTAATCGGTCGCCTTTGGCAAGAGCTTCGGCATAGCCGGTGATGGCCCACTGTTCCACTTCCTTCAAAGTTGCCTTCAGGTCTTTCTGCAAGTCCGGAGCCAGCCGTTTGTGATACCAGGCCGTTGCTGTGTACGAGGGAAGATAGAGCTGAAAAGGAAGATCGTTGCCCCGGGTGAACCGTAGGGTTTGGAAGTTGAGCACAGTCGAAATCAGGCTGACGCCATTCAGCGCGATACCCTGATCCGCCAAGTATCCGGAAAGTCCGGCAGCACGTGTTGTGCCGTAGCTTTCTCCAGCTAGAAACAGCGGAGAGGTCCAGCGTTCGTAACGGGTGAGGTAGAGGCGAATGAACTCGCCAACAGATTCGATGTCGCCTTGGACGCCAAAGAATTTCTTGGCCAATTCCGGCTTAGCTGCGCGACTGTAACCAGTGCCTACTGGATCGATGAACACCAGATCCGTATCGGGAAGCCAGGAAGAATCGTTGGGGACAAGCTTGTAGGGCGGAGGTGGCATAGTGCCGTCATCATTCATGGGAACGCGCTTCGGGCCAAGGGCTCCCAAATGCAGCCAGACGGAGGAAGAACCAGGGCCGCCGTTGAAGGAAAACAGCAGCCTTCGCTTTGCGGGATCTATTGTTCCATCCAGAGTGTAGGCAATGAAAAAGATATGGGCTTCTGTTTCACCAGCGGCGTTACGGATGGGCATCATGCCCGTGGTTGTGGTGTAATTCAGCGTTTTCCCGGCGATGGCCAAAGTGTGTGGGCGAATTACAGGTTGATCGTCCAGACCAGGCTTGGCCGCCGCCACCGCCGAGGTCGCAGGAGGCGATGTTTCGGCAGGGCGGGGCTGAGTGAATAGCAAAGGCAGGAGCGTGAAATAAACGAACAGCTTTTTCACGGCTTACTGCTTGTCAAGTACTTGAACCGTTTCAAACTCGCCTTGTGGCGCTACGATTTTGCGTTTGATGGTGAGAACTTTGCCATCGGTGGACAAGGTCCAATTGTCTTTCAAAGAAACTTCATTGCCTTGGAAGTCCAATTTCGAATCGATGGTAAGTGCATCACCTTCCCACTTCAACTTGGAGACCATTTCATTGTTGCGATTCTTGTTCTTGTTCTCTTTCCCGTCGGTGGTGTATACCTGTTCCGTCTTCATCTCGCCCTGTTGGGTGGTCTGTTCGTTCTTGACGGAGAGAGCTGGATCCTTGTGGTCCACCGTCATCAGAAGTTTTTCTGGCGCGGGCATCGGGCCAAAATCACTTTTGCCGGCGTTCAATTTCCATTCGCCGGAAAAATTTGGTGCCGCAAAGGCAGTTACCGACAGAAGAGCACTGAGGGCAAGAACAGGCAATAGGTTTGTAAATTTCATAGGTTTCCTTTTTCAATTAAGCCAATTTGAGGGGACTTCCTGAGTATAACCCGGACTAATCTTATAGTTCCCAGAGACGGGTTGTAACTTTCTTCCCGACGGGCTTAGGATTGACGGGCGGCCTTCGATTTTGGTTGCATGCCCTCATAAGTTGGCTCAAGGAAGGTTGGGCTGCCATTCTAAGTTGCCTTGGAATTGGCTTTCGGAACGCCGTAGCAACAGCCTGGCTCCACCATGCGTTCATGCCATAGGTTTGACGTAGAAACAACGCTAAATCTTCTGGAGCTTCCAACACAATATCGGACCATTGCTGCCACGTCTTGCCGGTGGCTTTGCACAGTTGGGAATCGGAGATTGTGACTTGTGCTCGCATAGGAACACTTCAGTCTAAAGGACAATCAAGCGGTTTGTCTCGATTTCCAGAGGTAGTAAATAGGAATTCCAAGTAGTACAAGTCCTAGTCCTGGCCATGTGTAGTTGGGCTTATACAGCAGCAACATCACTTCAATGAACCCCGCTGATGCAATATAGAACAACGGCAGAATGGGGTATGCGAAAGTTCGGTAAGGACGTGGCAGGTCGGGTTGTTTGACTCTTAGAACCATCACCGATGCAATGGTCAGGATGTAGAAAAGCAGATTGGCGAAGATTACGTAATCCAGCAGATCGCCATAGCTACCTGAAAGAGTTAGTACACATGCCCAGGCGCATTGCATCCAGAGGGCCGAAACTGGAGCCTTCGTTTTTGAATCAATCTTGCCCGCTGCTGCGAAAAACAGTTTGTCCAGGGACATGGCGTAAATCACGCGCGAGGCCGACATGATGAGACCATTGATACACCCGAATGTGGAAACCATAATGGCAGCGGCCATGAACGTCACTCCGTAGGAATTGGAAATAGCAGCGGCTACAGCAGTTCCCACCCGATCCTCAGGAGCATGTTGAATTGCCTCAAAGGGCAGGACTAACAAGTAAGCGTAGTTACACGCCAAATAAAGTGCGCAAACACTGCCGACGCCGATGGCAAGTGACAGCGGCAAGTTTCGTTTGGGATTGCGCGTTTCCGCCGCCGTGAAGGTGACGTTGTTCCAGGAATCTGCCGAAAATAAGGATCCCACCATGGCAACGCCCGCTATCCGCAGAGTGTCCCAGTTCCAACCGGCATTGCCCCAAAAGTTACTGAAGTTAGCTTCAATTGCTTGTGGATTACGGCCAATCGTAAAGGCCGCAATGATAAGGCCAAGCAGCGCGCTGACTTTGGCGAAGGTAAAGACGTTCTGCACCATGGCCCCTGCGCGAAGCCCACGGGTGTTCACCCAAGTGAGAAACAAAATCAGGCAAATCGCCACCAAGCGTTGTGATGTTAGCAACGGCAGTAACGTATTGGAAGCCGAAATCCATGGGAAGAATACTCCAGCGAATTTGGCGCACGCCACTGCCACTGCAGCAATAGTGCCGGTTTGCACAACTGAGATAAGAGTCCAACCATAGAGGAATCCGCTGAGGGGACCGAATGCTTCCCGCAGATAAACATATTGGCCTCCCGCATGAGGCATGGCGGCAGCCAATTCGCCGTAGGTCAATGCACCGGCAATGGACATGAGTGCGGTTACAACCCAGGTCATCATCATCATTCCCGGCGAACCTACTTGCCGGCCAATATCAGCAGCAACGATGAAGACGCCCGAGCCGATCATGGAACCCATAACCAGCGTAGTGGCGTCAAGCAGTCCCAGTCCTTGGACTAGCTGTGTGCTGGAAGGTGGTGGAGTGTGTTTAGCCATAGTTCAGTTGTTTGCCGGATCTGATTAGAGTCAGAAAGCAATCCACTGATGATAGCAACAGAATCGGCACCGGCTTCAAATACTTCAGCTACGTTTTGAAGATGAATCCCACCAATGGCAACCAATGGCTTCTGCGTTAAGGGACGCAGCCGTGCCAATTCCTTGATGCCGACTGTAGGGTCTGGATTCTCCTTGGAAGCTGTCCCAAAAATTGGACCCAGCGCAAGATAGTCGACAGGTTCCTTGTCAGCCTCGATCAGTTGCCCTTCGTTATGGGTGCTGAAGCCGAGGAGCAATTCTGAGCCAATAACCGACCGCGCGTCGGATGGGGAAAGGTCATCTTGCCCGATGTGCAAAGTGGCTCCAAGGATTCGTGCGATGTCCGCTCGATCGTTAATCACAAACTGGATTCCAGCCTGCCGGCATTGTTCCTGCAGCCATTCCGCCTGCTGGAAAAGTTGTCGCGACCAGTGACCTTTGTGGCGAAGCTGAAGGATTTGTACCCCGGCTTCTAAAAGGGCAGCGGAGGCCTGCTCTAAACCAATATTTAGTTTTTCTAAAGCGTCAGTCGAGACAATTGGGTAAAGACGAGGGAGGATCATGAAATCGATACCGGCAAGCGTCATGATACCGTGGAATAGATGAACCTGCATATTAAGTCTCCTGGTGAAGCTCCAGGGATTTACGAAATTACGCGGCGCGGCCGCGATATGAAGTACCTTTCTTTCACGATTGTTGAGTTGGGTGGAACTATGAAGGAGCACACTTTTGAGACTGGCCCCGAAGAGGTTTCTTTAGACTTCTACACCGGTCCTGTGCGAGTGGAAGTTACCAGCCCTTACGGAAATCTATCTGTCGACGTCCCGGCACGCGCGTCCTTGGGCCAAATGCATTCCATGTTGTACGCACCCATGGGTTCAAAAATAAAACTGCAGGCATTGAATGCAACCGCCCGTATTACCATTGGCGGAGCGGAAGGAAAGCCTGACGTTGCTCCTGTTTATGTTGATGGGGCTGCAGTAATGTCGAAGTCAGTAGGCAAGGACAATTGGGTTCGCGATGTGCACACTCACATCGCCGACAACATTCCGGCTGCTCATTTGATTTGCGGGGAAACGATTAATCGTCCTGGTGGATGGTCGTCGTGCCCGCCGCATAAGCATGACCAATTCAACCCGCCATCAGAAGTTCCCATGGAAGAAATTTACTACTTTCAGCTTGAGCCGAAGCAAGGGTTCGGGTTTATGCGAGTGTATACCGACCCATCGGATCCGCAACCATTCGACCATGCCTACCCAGTGGAACATGGGGACGTAGTTTTGATTCCTCGAGGCTATCATCCAGTTGTCGCATGCCCGGGGTACACTTTGAACTATACGTGGGTGCTAAGTGGTGAAGGACGTACTTATGGTGCCTGGGCGGACGATCCGAAGCATAGCTGGATCAAGGTGGGGACATGATGTGCGACCGGGCACATAGTTAACAGTTCAGACCGGTCAGGACCGAGCCAGCCCCCCATGATAATGGGGGGATTTCCGACCGTATTCGTCAATCGCTAAGTTGTAAGATCCCCGATTATCATGGGGGGCTGGTGGGATGTTCATGGTTTTTTGTTAAACTTTTTGCGCACAAACCAGATAATGGTAATCACGACGGCGATAACCGTAGCCGCCACTCCCACCACTTGGTGAGCATTTTCCGCAGCAGTCCTCCAAGTGTCGCCAATGATGAAGCCAAGGGTTAGAAACGTCGAAACCCAAATTAAGGCACCCGAATATGCATACTGTGCGAAAACTGGATATTCCAGGTTCGTCATACCCGCAACTACTGCCGTAAAATGCCGGACTCCAGGAATGAAATATCCGAATGTTAGGCTCCAATGGCCGTAGCCTCGAAACCATTCGTGGACTTGTTCCAAGCGCGCCGGAGTTAAGTGCATCCAGGGTCCGAATTTATCAAGGAACGGTTTGCCCGCCGTTCTTCCAATAATGTAGCTGATAGTAATTCCACAAACGCTGCCGGCAAATGCTGCGGCAAAGGTGGCCGCTGGATTCAGCGTGCCCTTGCCTATCAGTGCACCGCAGAAGACCATCAAGGTTTCGTCTGGAACCGGCAGGCCCACAATTCCAAGGATCAACAGAACAAACAGCGCAGCAGGGCCGTAAAGTGACACCCACTGCAGAACCATGTCGAGATCAAGATGCATGCTTTTTCAGATTCCCCGGCGATGACCGTATAAGTCCACATGCAGCCGTGTGGAAAAACGATATCCAAATTGTTTGGCCAGTTCTACAATCCACAAACTGCGTTCGTGCAAAACGGTTGCTTCAGTACCTTCGGGCATTAGAATCACAGTAGCAGGCGGAGCCTTCAGTTGCGTTACCAACTCCCGTATTTCTTCCATGTCGCCTGGTGCGGCAACCACAAACTTCAATTGGTAGGGGAAGCGCATCAAAGATGCTAAGACTGGAACGTTGATTCGCAGCCTTTCGTGCTGCGCTTGGAACGGGCCTTCCGGTGTGGAGTTGCTAAGTTTGGGGCTGATCGACATTAAATTGCAAGCCACATCGGCATCCACGGTGCCCGCTGTTTCAATGGTGATGTGCAGCCCATGATCTCGCAATTTCTCCGTCAATTGCCTCGCCTGCGGAGCAATCAGCGGTTCGCCACCGGTGAAGACAACATGCCCCGCATGGAAGGCAAGGGCCTGACTGACAATCTGATCAATGCCCATCTCTTCCCCTTCCGGTTTCCAGGAAGTGAAGGGAGTGTCGCACCAACCACACCTTAAATTGCAGCCTGAGGTTCTGATGAACACGCTGGGAACTCCAATCAGCGATCCCTCTCCCTGCACCGAATAGAAGATCTCAGAAATTTTCACACCACGTACTCCACAGGGTCAACCAAGCCTGCCTCGGCGAAGCCTTTTTGGCGAAGCAGGCAGGAATCACAAAAGCCACAGGCGCGACCTGCGGGGTCAGGATCGTAGCAACTGTGAGTAAGTTTCAAGTCTACTTTTAAGTCCATTGCAAGGCGGATAATGCCAGCTTTATCCAACTTCATCAACGGCGCGTGGATCTTAATTTTAGTCCGTCCTTCCACGCCTGCTTTGGTTGCCAAATTAGACATAGTTTCAAACGCTGCGACGAATTCGGGGCGGCAATCGGGGTACCCGGAATAGTCAATGGCATTCACGCCTATGAAAATATCGCTGGCTTCCAGCACCTCTGCCCAAGCCATGGCGAACGATAGAAAAACAGTGTTGCGGGCAGGCACATAGGTGATGGGGATGCCGTGGGACATTTCATCAGCAGAGCGGTGTTTGGGCACTTCAATATTGCCCGTTAACGCCGATCCGCCAAACATTCGCAAGTCGATATTTGCCACACGATGGTCCGCTGCTCGAAGGGACTTTGCTATCTTTACCGCAGCCTCTAACTCAACCCTGTGACGTTGGCCGTAATCAAACGAAAGCGCGTAGCAATGGTAACCCTGACTGCGCGCAATCGCTAGCACAGTGGCGGAATCCAGGCCTCCGCTGAGGAGACAAATGGCCTTGGGCATTTAGAGCTCCTTTGGCAGCATCCAAGCAAGGACTGCGCCGATGATGGGGAATGCCGCCAGCGAGGACATGGCCGTTCCAAGGGAGTAGTGGTCGCCAACCCATCCAGTGAGCGGAATGAAAATCAGTCCTGCCGTTCCCCAGGCAAAGCCCATCATAAGGGCGGATATTACGCCAGATTGACTGGGGGCAAGTTGCTGGGCCATCACAACGTTCACCGGAATAGTGAATAGCAGAACTAAGCCGGCGACGGTTAAGGATACGACAGAAATCCAACCGGTGGTCATGAAAAAGATAGCCAGTGGGGCAACGCACAATGCCATGGAAAGCAGAATCACTTTGCGGCCGCCCATGCGGTCAGCTAAACTCCCGCCGATAAATCCACCAAGGGCACCGGCTGTCAGGTAAAGGCTCAGGGTCGCAGTTGCTTCACCGTAAGTGAAGCCCCGTTCCTTTATCAGGTACAGCGGCAACATTTGTCCGTAAGTTACCTGCACAATGCTGCGGATGAAAACCAGCAGGTAAAGTAGGAATAGTGTTTTGCGCACATCCCACAAGGGTTTCCAATCAAACTTGTGCTTCGCAACACCCACGAAGGATGGGGGCACCAGGTTGGCCATCATCATCACACTAATAGCAACACCTGGAACAGCAAGCCACAAACCTTGTTCCAGGCCGATTCTGGTTAAGAAAAAGGAGAAGAAGGTTGGTCCCAATGCATAACCCAACGTTCCCGAAGAAATAAAGACTGCGAACCAGCGTTGGCGATTTTGTTCTATTCCCACCGTGGCCCACGCCGAGCCCTGCGGGTGGAAACTGGCGATCCCCGCGCCCCCAAGTAATGCCGCCATCACCATAAAAGTGAAACTGGGAGCCATGCCTAAGGCTGAAATAAATATTCCAGCAACGGCGGGTGCCAAACAGCTGAACAGCTTGCTTCGGTAGCGATCGGAAAAGTATCCATAAACCGGTTGAGCCAGGGATGCCGAAAATACCAGGGCCCCACCTAAAATTCCAGCCTGCGAGAGGCTCATATTGTGCTTGGCCACCAACAGCGGTTGAAACGCCCCAAGGGAGCTAGCGTATAAATCGATGAAGAAGTGCCCTATACACAACAAGATCAGCGGAACATAGTTGATTTTAGTGGCTGCAACCGGACTTGCCAGTATATCTGTAGTAGTTGAGCTCATTAGGGTGTTAAACCTCTAGTATACCGCGCAACTTAATGACGGCATTTGTGTTATACCGAAGTATGGGTAAAATCCAGTTAACTTTAAGCCTTATCGGCGTTTGCGCGGTTTTGGGACAGGCACCAACCGCTCCGGTTGTTAGTCCTCGTGGAGTGATCAACGCCTTTACTCAAACTCCGGCACCCACAACGGTTGCCGCTGGTGGGTTGATTTGGATCAATGGCTTGAATTTGGGTCCGGTGGATGCAATTGTTGCCAAAGATGCCCCTTGGCCCACATCTGTCGGCGACCCGGCAATTCAAGTGTTGATCAACAACCGGCCCTCCCCAATTTACTCTGCCGGCCCAAGCAGAATAGTTGCTCAGGTTCCTTACGAAATAGCAAATGGACAGGTGAATATAGTTGTGAAGCGCGGCGACGCGCAGAGCCGCCCAGCCCGGTTCAATGTAATCAATATTTTCACGGCCATCAAAACGGTGGATGACCTAGGTTACGGTGCAGCGGACTCCACGATAAATGGAAACACGCTTGTTCTTAGGGCCAGCGGTTTGGGTCCTGTAACTCCGAATGTTCCCACAGGTACAGCCGGATCAAAGGAAACTCCAGCGGCTCCTCGAGGTGCATTGCGCGCCTTGGTTGGTGGAGTGGTTGCCGATGTTAAGGCCACCGCTTCTTCAGAGCGTGTAGGGGAATTCGACGTTGCGATAGAACTTCCAGGCACCGCAAACCCTGGTGATGCCATTACTCTTCAGGTTGGTAATAACAATGCGAACCGGACCCTATATCAACGAATTTCCCAACCAACGATGATCTTTTTGCCGATTCCAGCAGGCACTCCAGATTTGAGAGGCTTCACTCCCAGCGATTTGCGTCCCGGCTACATTGGGCTTGCTGCAGCGCGCGCTGACGACGGCTGCTACCCATCGTTTGTGGCTGATCTTGCCAACGCAAAGTGGAACAAGATTGATAGCTGCCTGACTATTGCCAATCGCAACCAGGCATCTCCGTTCACGGCAGCAAACGACGGAACCGCCTTGGCTGCATTCGTTGGCCCTCCTGCTGCGGATGCGGCCACTGGCGTATCGAACAAAGTGGCGTTGTACACGCCTTCGCGGACGGAAGCAATGTCCATTGATTTGCCCTCGTCAGGTGCTCAAATTGGTTCGGCTGGGCGTGGTGATTTTACAGTACTACTCGGCGGCCAAACTCCTACTGCAAAAACATTGGATTCTGAGACCGGCGAATTGCGCGATGTCGCAGCGGGTGGAATCGGCGGGATTCCAGGAGTCCCCGGAGGCGGTGGTGGTGGTGGTGGTGTTTTGGGCGGCATTCCAGTTGCTCTGCTAACGGCAAAGATTGACCTTGGCGACGGTATTAAGGAGCCCATTGCCGCGCCGGTTGCGTGGGGTGCCGTCGGGGTATTTGGTATCGTTATTGCTGACAACGTTGAGAAACCAACCAAAGCGAAACTGGCCATTGTGGATGCAACTGGAAAAGTGCAGGCCACCCGCGATTTTCCAGATAGCTTTGTCCCAATTGTTCCACCGGCTCAACCCGTAGTTCCCGGAGGAGGCGGAAACCCAGGATTTCCTGGAATTCCGGGAATCCCAGGTGGCTTTGTGAATCCTTTGGCCAACTTTCGGGCGGTGGTAACGCAGGATGCCGCTTCACGGACATACATTGTGGTTGCCGCCAAAGCGGATGGATCGGCACATGGCTTTGTTTCGTTCCCAATAGGCCAGGGAGATGCTAAAGCTTACGCGCTCCCCGATAAAATTTTCTTTGCCGCCTGCTCCAATCAGTTGCGACTTTTTCAGTTAGAACTTTCCCGGAGCATTGCTGTTGCCACAGGAATCAGTTCCGACATTGCCTTCAAAAATCCGTGCCCAGCTCAGGGCTTTGCAACGTTTAACCTGGCCGCGCAAGAAGCCGCCGTTGTTGCATTGCCCGGTTCTGGAGCCTTCAACGCCTCAGGCAACAACGCCAATGAACTGAATGACTACGTTTATGGGGCCAATGTCAGCACCGCCAATCGCTCCGACACGCTGTATGTTTTTGATGGAGTAACCAATTCCTCTTTCCGTTTCGATCTGCCGGCCGATGTTCAATCGTTCACCAACCTCAACACAATTCCCGAACTGAACGCTGTGGTTGCCCTGGCTACTAACCGGGTGAATGGCGATGCGGGCATTGTGTTCTTCGATTTGGAATTGGCGTCATCACGCTTAATGCCCACTCCCGAAGGCTTTGCTGCCGTAACCATTGCATCTGTTTTCCCAGCTACTCGCAAACTGATTGCACGCGGGACCAAAGCCAATAATGCCGGTACCAATTACTTAATCTATGATCTGGTTACTGGCGACTTGCGCATCATTGAAAATCCCCCAGGCGTCGCATTCGTCGGAACTGTACCGGCGCAAGCTCCTGCTCCTGGTGGTCAGCCGGTGCCTGGCCAAGTGCAGCAGAATCCCGTGCTACAGAGCATCAATGGGAAATCAAATATTATTGAGGCTGTCGGCTATGGTGCAGATCGTAAGCAAGCGGGCGTAATGCTGATCCGGGTACACTAAATCAAATATGGCGAAAGCAAATTTGGATTGGAGCTATCACCGGCCTGGTTGAATGACCTGTGCCAGAACGCAAGAGTTTCTTGCGAAAAATGAAATTAAGACGGTTGAGCAGTTGGACGCCCGCAAGAACAAACTCGGGGAAGCCGACGCTTTGAAACTGATCGGGCAAGTGGATGAAATCTATGCCACCAAGGGCAAGAAAGTAATTCATGTCAACTTGAAGCAAGCTCGCCCGGACAATGCGGAATTGCTGGCACTGCTCATTGGTCCCACCGGCAATTTGCGTGCTCCTACCATTCGCAAAGGCCGTACCCTGCTGGTCGGTTTTGATGCGAACACTTTCCAGGAACTTGTAGCCTAAAACGGCCGGGATACCGCAATCTATTGCAGCTTGGCCACCAAATAGATGCGCTGCAGTTTCTTCGCCACCTCGGCCGGCGTGAGACCTTCCTTGGTGCGCGCGTCGCGCTGAGCTCCCGATTTCAATAACAGGTCGACCATAGCCGTGTCTCCGAAATCAGTTGCTGCGGCGTACAAAAGCGGTGTGGCACCGGTACTGTCAGCCTTGTTGACATCGGCGCCGCTTTCGATGAGGAGGCGGGCGATCTCAACGTGATGGCCAAGGACGGCCGTTGCCAGAGGGGTGAGGACACCTGCGGCTTGATTGACTGGCACACCGAGATTGAGCAGCGCGCGCACAGTGGGCAGTTCTCCCAGGATAACGGCACCAACCAGGGGGGTGATGGGAAAGGTACCGAAGAGGAACATTTTGTCATCGATGCGATCGCCGGCGGTTTTGAGCAGAGCAAGAGCTTCTGTGTTGCTGGCATAAGCGGCGAGCACAAAGGGGTGGGCGTTGAACAGGGGCGCGCCCTGATCTTTGGGCAGCCGAATTTCCGCACCGTTGCTGAGCAGGAGGCGGATTGCCGGGGTGGCCTCCGGGAAATTGGAGGCCACCATCAGAGCGGAATACTTGGTTTTGGAGCGGGCGTTGACCTTTGCGCCCCTCTCAAGGAGCAGCTTCATTTTCTCTGCGTCAGGAGCAGCCGCCATGAGCGCTGTGGTTCCACCGGAGCTGATGGCCGAGTTGGGGTCGAACCCTTCGTCTAGCATCTTCTTCAAATCGGCAACGGTGCCGAACATCACCTTTTCAATCCACGGTTCAGGGTTCTGTGGGCCCATGCCTTCCAATATTGGCAGCGTTGCATTGGGGTTCTTAGGAAGAGCACGGGACAGGGCCATGATAGCCCACGCAGAGCCTTGCAGTGAGATGAATTGATCGTGCCCATATGGGTAGCCTGATTCAAAGTAGGGCGGGCTGACTGGGAGTGTGCTGAGGCGCGTGGGGACATGCCACGAACCGTCGGGTGCCTGAGTTTTTAAGAGTAACCGTAGGCCGCGCTGGTAGGCTTTGTCCGTTGTCTTTAGGTGACCGGAGTCGAGCAATGCGATGAGCGATTCAGAGGTTGAGTAAGCATCGCTGGTTCGGCCGGCGAGCATGTTCCATCCACCGTCGGCCTGTTGGGAGGCCTTCAGGGCCCGCGCGGACTTTGCGATTGCAGACTTGCTGGCTCCGGCCCAGTGAAGGCCAAGGAGTTGAAAAGTGCGGCCTTCTGTATCTTGCGGGTTGTGGGCTTCGAGCCATGCTGCGGCGCGTGCGATGCGCGATTTTATTTCCGCCTGCTGGTTGGGGTGGCCGTAGAGTTGGAGGCTGCGCAGTGCGATGGCGGTCATGGAGAAGCGGCTATGTGAAGCTGGTGGACGGCTGTGGAAACTGTTCCAGTCACCATCTTTACTTTGCCTGGCTGCGATGAAGCGGGCGTCGATGGAAGTGAAAAGATTTGGTGGGACGCCAGCGGCTTTTGAGGCGATCAGGCGGTATGCATCGGCCATTGCCGGTTCGCCGACGAAGGCGCCTTGTATGATTTCGTTGAGAAAATTATTCGAATCGTAGGTTGCGCTGTCGGTGGCATGTGCGATTTGCTCGTCGACTGGGATGCCGTGTTCCCGAGCGGTGCGAAAGGCGATGGTTGGCTGAAACTGGTGGTGGCAGGAGGTGCAGGTTTGCTTGGAGGGCCAAGCTTTTTGCGACGCCTGAATTAAGGCAACGGCACGGATTGCCGCTTCGCGGATTTGCTGCTCGGGCGCGGGCTTGGAATGCACGGTAACACCGAGGAGAATAAGCACAGCAATGTATCGCATTATTTGAGTATAACCCTAGCAGCCTATGGTAAGAGAATTGTCCAATACAAGATGATCCTGAAACCGGAGTTAATTCCAATACAAGATGATCCTGAAAAAGGTGAAACTGGAGTAGGCGAACTGCGGCCG
>JAYTTF010000244.1:0-14332 GCA_043745195.1 Bryobacterales bacterium
TCCGTACTTCAAATATCCTTCCCATTACTTTATTACAGTTTAAGTTTTTTTCAGAATGCAAAAGTAATGAACAATACATAAAAGCAGGTAGCGATCGGCTTAGGGGGCAATGATCTTTATCATCATTCCTGCAGGAACCGGGTCCGTAAGTTCCATACCGTTCAGTATGGCTATTTCATTTAGACGGTTTGCAGGCATATTATAACTTCTCAACGCCTGCTCCAATGTCATACTTTTAGCGGGCGTTTTGATCCGGATGCGCTCCGGTTTTTTATTGATCTTAGCGGGATCTGTAAGCTGCCGGAATCCTTCCATCGTATTTTCAAATGTCGGGTAGTATTGGTCAAAATCCTGCGCCGCCGATACGCCGAGGAGCATATAGATGGAATTATTATATTGGATCAGGTAAGACAAGATGCGGATGGATGGCTGTTGCTGCTGTTGTTGTTGCTGCTGCTGTTGATTCCGATTGCCAGCCTGCTGCTGTTGCTGTTGCGATTGAGGGGACCCGGATTGTCCTGACTGACCCTGCTGACCTTGTTGGCCGCCTTGTCCTTGCTGTCCTGGTTGACCTTGTTGTTGACCTTGTTGTCCGCTAGAAGATGAACTTGATTGCGATTGTTGTGAACCTTGTTGCTGCGAAGGTTGGCCCCTGGACAACTGCTCCATCTGCTTCTTTAATTCTTCAGCCTGCCGACGCAACATATCCTGCTGCCAGCGTTGTTCAAACGATTGCGGCTGTTTTTGACGTGCGTCAGCCAATTCTTCCTGCTTACGCGCAAGTTGCTTCAACTTTTCAAGAGCTTCATCCACTTCCTTGGCCTTTTGTTCGGCCGAGGCTTGTTGGCCAGATTCAAACTGATTCTTTTCGGTATCCAGTTCCAAATCGAACAGGCTTTCCAGTTCTCGGCCTGCTCCACCGCCACCGCCGCCTCCACCGCCTTTGCTTCCGAAGGCAACTTGGATCTGCTTGAAAATCGCTTCAGCGCGCATCAAATGTTGCAGCGCTTTTTGTTGATCGGGGAGTGATGGTTGCAGCTTAGTTTCTTTTAGCTTTTCAACTGCGCTGCCCATCGCCTTTACGGCTTCATCCATATTCTTGGCGAACTGTTCAAACTCCTGATTACCGCCGGTCAATTCGCGACTGCGCATTCTTTTAGCAAGACTCTTGGCCTGTTCGCTTAGCTTGGCTTCCTGATCGCTTAAGAATTTTGCATTCTCTTTTTGTTGAGCAGGCGTCGCGAAACGGTTGCGGAGTTGATTCCAAGTAGCGGAAATGATTTCCTTCTGACGTTCGGAAACTTTATTGTCACCGCCTTCTTCGCCGCCACCACCTCCACCGCCGCCACCTTGCTGCGACTGCGAATATTCCTTTTCATAGGGCTGCGCTTCCAGGAAATACATATCCGTTTGTGCAACATGCTTGGCATCTTTTGCTGTGGCATAGAAACTAACCACATCGCCAGGGACCAGCTTAAAATCTTCCAGGGAAAGCAATGTCTTTCCGTGAATTTCCTTGGCGCCTTTGCCAAGGGGAACAACCTTCTCATCGCCTCCGTTCACTGAATAGTGCAGGGACATTTCCTGAAGGCCGTAATCATCGGTAGCTTCAATCTCAAAATTAACTTCTTCAATGGGGCTGACTTTCAGATCTCGACCTGGTTTGCGAACGCGAAGAGTGGGTTCGGCATCCTTGCGGGCCTCGATAAAGTAATCGTCAGTCAGGCGGACTGCTTGGCCTTCGTCCATCGCCGCAATATAGTAGAGACCGTCTTTTTGAATCGGCACTCTTGCTTCCAGCCAATTGCCTTCTTTTGCCTTCAGTTCAATCTTCTTGCCGTCGTCCAGAACAATAACACCTGTGGTTAGCGGTTTGTCCGTCTCAACGGACAGGATCGCTTCGGTACCTTCGACAGCTCTTAAGTCGCCTGCCGGCTCCTCGGTAACTGGCTTCAATCCCAACCAGCTTGGATATTGGAACGTCACGCGCATTTTTTTAACGCCTGGCAAATCCACTGCGGTTAAGGTGAAAGTTTTCGATTTCGCACCAGCGGCTTCCACATAGTAGTCCACGCTTTCGGGCAATCCTGAGAACAGGAATTCGTAGCCATTGCTCTGACCTTGGGGCAACATCGGGGCTTGTTCCCACTTGCTGCCACTGTGGTAACGGGCGTACATCTTCACGAGTGGGGCGTGAAAACCAACTAACTCGGCAGATACCAATTGATCTGTTTTGCGGCGAACTTTGCGATTGCCGGGGGTGATCTTAATCCCTTTGGTGAGGCCCATTTCGGGGGCATCCATGCGGGGTGGGCCAGCCCAAAGAAGATTCGCGCCATAACCCATATAACCGGGGCCAGCAAATATTAGCCAAGCCAAAGTACCGGCCAAAGCTAAGGCGGCGGATGCGAATCCGGCAATCCACGAAGTTGGAAATATTTGAGAGGACTCCACACGTTCGGTAACTTTTAGTGCGTCAGCAGCAAGCAGGGGCAGAAAGGGATCGGGCTCCGCTTGGTTTTCCTTTTCAGCAAAGGTCACAAGACGTTCGCCAAATTCAGGAAATTTAGCTTCCACTCGATGCGCGGCTCGGCGACGATTCAATGCCATCAACGGCGCAGCCAGACCAAAGCACAGAGCTACTGCGACGGAGAGAAACAGCACGACTCTAGCGGCTGTAACAAAGCCTGCAGCGAACTCAACTGAGTTCAGCAGCACAACCAAACAAACGGTTGCTGTCAATGCCGCCAGTGCGGCGATGGCGAGCCCACGTGCTGTGGCTCCCCAGCGAAACCGGCTTTCCATGGCGTTCAAATACGCGGCTAAAGACTCTCGAGGATTCATGCGGCCTCCTGAAATTTCTCAACGTCGTCATCACCGGCTTCACCGCGTTCCAGGTGCCGCCCTGCAATAAAACTTTCCGCCAAAACTGCCAACAACAACAACACTAAAATGGGACGCCAATAACTAACAGGTTGCGGTTTTTCAAAATCCGGAGTATTCGCTTGATCGGCTGCCACTGTCCCCGTTTGGCCTTTATTTTCCCACAACGCAAGGGTCTCCTGAGGTACTAGTGCCAGGTTCGATTCCAATCTGGGGGCGTTCACAGCCACCATGGATTGCCGACCCTGAGCGCGGCGGATTTCGTAAAATCCTTCGCGGTCCAGGTTGATGGTAAGAGCCTTTACGGACTCCTCTAGGCTCAAAACGCGCTTGCCATCAGGATCTAATACTTCCACGCTGGTTGGGCGTTCCCGTGCGGTGCGCAATTCAAACGGCGCTCCAACAGGCAGGCTTGTGGCCGATTCCGTCTCACGGGCTAACAGTCTGGCTGATTGTTCCACTAAAGGAAGAAAGGTTGGATGCAAGGGCAAATCATTGGCTACATTGTCAAGAGCCGAAGCCAGAACCATCACCCGTCCTTCACCCATCTGCTTTTCAGCAAGGATCCAGCCACCATCTGATGCTCGGGCCATATGCCGCCAACCTTCGCCTTTCACATTTACAAGCTGAAAAAACTTCACGCGATCGAGTCCGGCTGATTTTGCGATTACTGGATTTGTAGAATCGGTCCAAGTGATCGTGAAGTAGCGGTCACCAGAGCGTTGGGCAGTGCGGGTTCCATCTAATGGATCACCGGTTAAAGGCATTTTGGATGCGGCAACGGAGGCTCGTCCTAAAGTCATGAAAACTGCGCCTCCACCCATCACGTAGCGGCGGAGTGATTCTTCAAAACTTTGTGCCAAAGGGCCGGAATCGGAGAGGACCACAAAGGCGAATTTTTCCAGCGACAAATTGGAGGCTTGCCCGGTACTCACCACATCCATTACAAAGTTGCCGCTTCCGGCTGCTTCGAGAGCCGAGCGGTAATAGAGTGCGGAGCGCGTATCGAGATCAGAATGAATAAACAGAACTCGCCGAGGGTCGGCACGTTCCACTGCGAAACGAAACACATCGTCGGAGGTAAAATCGTCGGCGGGTTCAATACGAATTTCGCATTTATTGAATCCGTAATTTCCATCGAACGCAACAAACTCAACAGATGCGCGGCCATTGGCGGCAAGGTCCACGGTTTTGGAATCCAGCGTTTTTCCATTAGCGATGAACTTCACCTGCTTCTTTGCTGCGGGAGTGCTGAAGCCGGCAATCGTGGCTTGGACGCGAACTTTCTTGGTGTCGAAAATTCGACCTGGGGCAGCGACGGTTTCCACTGTCCAATTTGGCTTGGCTGAATCGCGAGTGCGATGTACGGTTAAGCGGGCGTCAGCGGGCATAGCCAAATCGCTAAAATTAGCGGGCATGGAAGTCTGTTGCGCGTCAGTGAAAAAATGAACTTCCACGGGAACTCTCTCCGCTTCAGAAATGGCCCGGACGGCACGGCCAAGTTCGGAATAATCGCTGCGTTCATCTGATGCGGCAATTGCTTCAATAGCGCCACGAATCTGACCGGGATCGCTAACCATTTGGGACATGGCGCGAGAGTGCATGCCAACGGCCAGCACCTCAGCCCTAGCATTCGCACCCAACCCTGATGCAAGGCTAGCGGCGTCCTTTTTGGCTTTTTCCAATTGGCCACCTTGACGCATGCTGAACGAATGATCCACAGCAATCACCACGTTGCGTTTTCCATTGTTGGTGCTGGATGGTTTTTGCATGATGTAAGGACCGGCAAACAGCAGCGCAAGTAGAATCAGCAAGGCTAATCGTAAGGCAAGAAGCAGCAGGTGTTTCAACCGCTTGTGCTTCACAGAACTTTGGGTTCGTTTTTCAAAAAACATCAGCGAGCTAAATGGCAGTGGAATTGTTTTGTGCTGCTTTAGCAGGTGAAGCCAGATGGGGAGGCCAACGCCTAATAATCCAAGCAGGAACCAGGGAGATAGGAAGCCCATTTAGTTTCTCCCCTTGCGCAGAGTTAAATATTCGCGGAGGGCAGCATCCAGAGGGCGATCGGTCATAATTTGGCAGTAATCTAAACCATTGGACTGAGCTGCGGAACGCAAGGCTGCAATGTGGGCGTCAATTTTTGGCCCATATTCGGTGCGTGCGTAGTCGGGCGTTACTTCCACTGTGCGGTTGGTTTCCGAATCGACAAGTAGGACAGAATCAGTGAACTTTGGACGGTACTCTTCAGGATCGAGAAGGTGGAACATTACGACGTCATTGCCATGAAATCGAAGAGGAGAAATGGCGTCGACAATGGTTTTTGGAGATTCCCAGAAATCGGAAATTACTGCGGTGATTCCACGACGCCGATGAAATTGTTGGAAGTGATAAAAAGGTTTGGCATAATCAGTTCGAGCTTTCGGCTCTGCGTGATCGAGTGCATGCAAAACTCTGTAGAGTTGCCCCTGGCGTGACGATGGTTGGACGTAGCTACGAATATCATCGTCGAAAACAATGACGCCATATGCATCGCGCTGGAGGTTTGCCATATAGACAATGCTGGCTGTCAGGTAACGGGCATAATCCATTTTGCTGACACCCTTGGTCCCGAATCCCATGGAGGCACTGGCATCGAGAATTACGGTGAGTTGGGAATTGGTTTCGCCACGGAATCGCTTGAGTACAATTTTTTCAGAACGAGCGTAAACGTTCCAATCCACATGGCGAAGATCATCGCCTTCTGTATAGGCGCGGTACTCGGCAAATTCCTGGCTGAAGCCAAAGTCGGGAGAACGATGAAGGCCGGAAACAAAACCATCCACCACCGTTCTTGCGACGAGTTCCAGGCTGGAGAGTCCAGAGAGAACCGACGGATTGAGGAAGCGCTCAATCATGGCTAGGTCCTGGGAACAGGTACCGCCTCGATGATTTTCTTGACGACAGCATCGGAATCCACCTTGTCTGATTCCGCATGAAAGTTGAGAAGAATGCGATGGCGAAGAATTGGTGCAGCCAGTGCGGCTATATCTTCATAGGACACATTGTAGCGACGCTTGACCAAGGTTCGTGCCTTGGCGGCAAGAACCAGGAACTGTGCTCCACGGACAGATGCCCCGAAGTTCACGTACTTCTTTACAAAGTCAGGAGCAGCCGGGTCTGTGGGGCGAGTTGCGCGCACAATATTGATGGCATAGTTGGCAACCGAGTCAGCGATGGGAACCATACGGACCAATTGCTGCATGCCTAGAATTTCTTCGGCATTGGTTACAGGGTCGGCGTGGACAACGGCGGTAGTGGTGGTTCGGGACAACACTTCCAATTCATCCTTGGCAGAAAGGTAGCCCATTATGGTATTGAACAGGAAGCGATCCAACTGCGCTTCGGGAAGAGGGTAGGTACCTTCCAACTCAATTGGGTTCTGGGTTGCCAGAACGAAGAAGGGTTTGGGCAGAATGTAATTGTTTCCGCGCACAGTGCAACATTTTTCCTGCATCGCTTCGAGCAGAGCGGACTGGGTCTTGGGAGGGGTCCGGTTCACTTCGTCGGCTAGCAAAACGTTAGTAAAAATGGGGCCAGGAACAAAAGTCCATTTGCGGCGGCCTGTGGTGTTATCGTCTTCAATGATGTCAGTGCCGGTGATGTCAGTCGGCATCAAATCCGGGGTGAACTGAATGCGCTTGAAGGTTAAGCCTAAGGCATCGGAAATGGTGCGAACCAGAAGAGTTTTGGCGGTGCCAGGCATACCAGTGATAAGACAATGGCCACCGACAAACAGGCTGATCAGCACCTGCTCCACCACTTCTTCCTGGCCCACAATGACGCCTCTTACCTGGCGAAGAATATTCTGTTCAATCTCCTGAAAACGCGAAATACGCGATTGAAGATCCGCAGTCTCAATATTATTTATCGTCGATGACATAGGTTATTTATCCGTAAGCTCCAATAGCAATTTCTGCGCAGGCTTGAAGCCCGGCGCATTTTCAAGCGCACTCACTAAACTTTCACGGGCATCGGCTTTGTTGCCGGAAGCGCTTTGCGCTCTAGCCAGGTTGAAGTAAGCCAAAGCTGGGTCAACCGGTTTCGATCCGAGAGCGGCACTAAACTCCTTGACGGCTCCCTTCGTGTTTCCTAATTCCAGCCAGAGGTTGCCCAATTTTTTGTGCAAATCTTCGTCCTGCATGGGGTAGAAGTAGTTGATGCGATCATAGACACCGGCTGCTTCTTTCTTATTACCCTTGTCCTCAAGTAGCTTGCCGAGTTTTTTCAACAAATCACGATCGCGTCCGCCGATTTTCGCATATGCCATTAACTCGCGGATGGCTGAATCCACATCTTTCTTTTCCATGTAGCTATCCGCAAGCTGTTCATAAACGTTGCCGGCTTCCACGTAGTCGGGATAGAGATCACGAATTTCGCGCCCTTCTTTAATTACTTCGTCGTACTTTTTATCTTTTAGCAAGGCCACATTGGCCTTTAGCCGTTTGCGCCATTCTTCAAAGTGTGCGACAGTGCGGCCTACCTGCTTGTCGAGCCAAACCAGGAATACTTTGTCGAATTCTTCGGGCTTCATACCAAGCTTCTGTTCCACAATCTGTTCAGTGGTTTGTTTGTCTGCAAAGGCGTGCATCATTTCGAGGAGCTTAGGAAAACCCCAACGTTCGTTGATATAGTCGCAGATTTTCCCAGCCTGGAAGTAACTCACCGATACTTGCGCCGGATACTTAGGTCTGACGAATCCCGCATCCAGTTTGGCAATTGGCAACAGTTTTTTGTCGCGGATGGCTGTGATCCCTTCAACGGAGAAACGGTCTCCCCATTCGGGATTATTTGCGGTTTCTTCATGCATGGCCATACCTTCTGCAAACCAGCGGGGAACGCGATGCTGCGTTGCGGTCAGTACATAAACGTGATTCAGTTCATGCCACAGAGTGCTGGCCCAATGGAAGGATCCGGGTTTTCGGCCGGAAGGGGAATCCATTGCGACCACTGTTCCGAAGGTGACGCCTAAAGCACCAAGCCCGGGCAGCCCCATTGTTCGAACCGCAAAATCTTCGTGGTCCGGATAGACTTCCAGGCGAACAGGCACCGGTAGTTTGACTTTGTACTTAGCTTCGTAAACGGAAATGGCTCGCTCTAACTCTGGTTGAAAATAGAGCTTCAGAAGAGCCGTCTCTTTCTTGTGCAGTCGGATGTCGGTGGTTGGTGTGGTCAGCGTTTCAAAGTTTTTGTAGCTATCTAACAACTTCAAAGTGTTCCGGGTTGCCTCGTTAGAATTGCCGCCGGCGTAGACTTCTTCCAAGCGTTTACGAGCATCTTCATCGCGGCCGAGGCGCATTAAATTCACCCCAAGTTCCGCTCGCGCTTCGTCGAGAGTGGGATCTAACTCAATAGCCTTTTGGTAAGCCTTGATGCCTTCATCGTAGCGGCGATTTATGACGAAGAAGTGCCCAGCAATGGACCAGGCTTGGCCGTACGACGGATTAAGTTTTAGAATTTTATCGGTCCACTCGGAAGCATCCTTATCATTCAGCCAGAGGATAGTTGCCATGACAGCCATCGCATCCAACGATTCTCCGGACAGTTTCAAAGCTTTTTCGGCTTCTTCCGCAGCTTTGACTTCGTTGCCTTCTTCAAGAGCTAGACGGGCGAGAAGTTCCTGAGCCTCAACCAGATTTGGGTCATGCTTGAGGGCCTCTTTGGCCATCTCTACGGCCTTTTCTTCAAACGAGGTCGATGCCACAAGAGCAAGACCGAGCAGAGCTGGAGGATAGTTTTCTTTGATCGCAAGCGCTTCTTCGAACAATCCGGCGGCCTCTGTTTTCTGGAAATGATCCAGATAGAGCCGGCCCCAACGAACGCGGAGTTCGGGATCTTTTGGACGCGCATCCACTGCCTTGCGAAACATTTCATTGGCGGGTTTATATTGCTTCAATCCCCAAAATCCTTCAGCGATTACGGCTGGGTCTTTGGAGGTCTCAATCAGTCTATTGAAACAGGCTGTTGCGGCATCGCGACGTCCATGTTTGCGATGCTCAAGACACTCAGCCGCAGGCGAAATCGGTGCCGGTGGGACTGCGCCCCAGTTGCAGGAGCTAAGTGTGAAAAGGAAAAGTGGCAATATCCTCATTGGTCTAATTCCACCTGTACCCGCGCTAACTCCAAGAGGAGTGCTGAAAGTTTCCGGCGGTATTCGTCAGTCGGCGTAGCCGCCTTTTCATATTTCAACTTGTCAATTTGTCCTTCAATATCCTGCTTCTTCTCAACAAGCTTTTGTTTTTCAGGGGATGTTTTCTGAGCGTTGCCAAGGGCCATCAGCGGAAAGCGGCCTGCGGCTAAACCTTTTCCGTTCTCGGCAGACGGAGCACGCACCGCCTCACCCTTACCTGTATCTTCCAGCACGGCATGCTCTGTTGCCAAACGCTTTTGCGTTTCATAAAACTTAACTGTTTTCTGATCAGCGTAATGAAATGCTTCCAAGGCGCTCATGGTTTCATTCTTGTCCGTATCGGCGCTTGGATCTCGGAATGCCTCCACAAAGTAGCGTGCGAATAGTGTGGCATTCTTTTCTGTGCCGCTACGCGTTGCGGATATCACGGTACGATTTGGCTTCTGCAGTGCTGCAATTGCTGCACCACCGGCGGAAGTGGTGTTTACGACTAGTTGCCGGGTGGCCGGTATTTTATCCATCATGGCCGCTAGTTCTGCACCAGTAAGATCCGGGCCAGGCAAGTTGAATTTGTATTCCGTTCCATCGAAGGTGCCGTGCCCGATGAGAAATACCGCGAACGAGTCCTCCGCTTTTACTTTTGATTGAAGTTCGGTGAAAGTTTTTCGGATGGACTCCTTGGTAACCACTTTTCCTACCAATGTGTTGACTTGTGCATCGGGAATATTCTTCAAGGATTTATCCAGATCAAGGGCCCAGCCAGAGAAGCGGATTTCATATTCAGGATCGCCGCCCAATCCTGAAATAGTCACGTACCAGGAAGCACTAAAGCAACTGTTCGCCAACAGTAGTAATGTTGCGATCCATTTCATACAGCACCCCATTTGCGCCGCAGCAACCATTCTGAAGTGCGCAACGCTAACAGCAGAAGGAAGAAGAACGGCATATTCCACAGATCGTAGGTTTCGCGGGTAGTCACCCCAGCTTCAGAAAAAGAAATTTCAGTGGGAAGTTTCTTCGCGTCTTCTGGTTTCCAATAACGTCCGCCTGTTTCTTCGGAGAGCTTTTCCAGCAACTCCCGATTTTGTTCAGAATAGAAATTTTCAGTAACTCCATCTTCCCGGCGGAACAGCAGTGCGTCGGAACCAATTTTTTGGCCATTGCGCATAGCTTCCACTTCGGCTACATAATCGCCGACAACTGGTGCATTCCATTCGCCCACATAGACACCGGGTAGAACAGGGTCTGGCGTTAATTTGACCTGCGCAGCAACGCCTTGGGGGCCCATTACTCGAGCAGTCACGTCGGCGTCCGCAACGGGAAGATAGTTTTTCTCGCGCACATCCACCCGGATTGGAAGTTTGCCATCATCGGCTAACAAGGGGTTTGGAGTGGTTGCGACGATTTGGCCTTGCGTTGCGGAACTTACCCAGCGGAGCAATTGCTGCCAGAATAATTCGTGCGTTGTGTCTTCCTTGGGCTGCGTCATCTGCCAGCGCCAACTTCCGGAAGTTGCAAATACTGCGACACGTCCTCGGCCGTAATTTTGAACTGCCAGCAAGGGGAAAACACCTTTGGGCGTGGACATTTCAGCCAGCACAACTGCGCCGGGCTTTGCTTTGCCAGTGGCTTGGAAATCAGCCAGCTTGGGCATGGTCTTCCACCGTTCCACATTCTTGTCAGGATCTTCAACCAGCCGAAGCACCATGCTGTCCCGGCCAGATGGTGTGACGCTGGGAATAGCCAATTCCCGTTCGAAGGTCCCTTTGGCGGCCAATAAGGTTACGGGCATCATTTCGGCCATACCGGTTTTGTCGTAACCGCCATCGGATAGTGAACTTCGCCCACCAAGAAAAAGAACGCCGCCACCACGTCGATCTGCGAATTGGCGGATCAACTCCTGCTGCGTCAGTGAAAAATAGCCCGCGTCAACGCTGCCAATGATTAGTCCGTCGTATTGGAACAACTCTTCTGCGGTGGAAGGAAACCCTGCTTCCAGTTCCTTGGCATTGGCCCCACCCTGGCGCAGAATCTTGTTTTGTGTAACGCGCAACATGGTTACTAATTGAAGGCTGCGGTCCTCTTCAACGGCTCGGCGGATGAACTTAAATTCCCAGCGCGGTTCCCCTTCAATGTAAAGCACGCGAGGCTTGCGGCCTTCCACGACGACGAAACGGCTCATCGTATTGTTGGCCTGATTTTCTTCGCCATCCATGAGCTTCAATCCCACGCTGAGGTGGCGCGCACCGGCGATACCAGCACTAAACAAAAGCGATTCGGTCTGTTCCTGGCCATCCTTGCCCAACGTTACATCTTTTGAGGCCAGGATTTTTGTTCCTTCCCTAATTTCAAGCCGCGTTTTTTGCCCTGCATATCCGCGATTGCGAAGCCTTACCACAGCGCTTAATCGCGCGTCGGAAAGAGCGCGCAATGGAACGTCCACATTGCGGATTTCCAGATCCTTGGTCAACTGTTCCTTGCCGAAGCCAATGGTGTGAACCGGTATTCTTTGACTGCGAATGTCGGTGATGGTTTGCCGGTCAATACCGCCCGCGCTATCGGCTCCATCGCTCAGAAGCAACACAGCACCAACGGGCAATCCGGACGATTCAGCAGTTAGTTGTTTCAGCCCATCGCCAAGCTTGCTGACGGGTGAATCCCCAGTGACCGCGTCCGTTTTTGCGATTCGGTGAAGACCTTGATCAATGGTGTAGAGCCGGACTTGGAAACGTTTTTCAAGGTCCTTCAAAAGGCCGGAATCCAGAAGCTTTTTAGCAGATTCAAGACGCGTACCATCGGAATCCGTGCGCTTCATACTGCTGGAATTATCCACCACCACGGCCACAATATTCTGCTGTGGCTTCAAAGCAGAAACGCTTAGAGCGGGCTGCCACAACATCAGCAACAGGGTACATGCCGCTGCGGCCTGCAAAATCCACAGCATTCCAGAACGAATGCGATTCCATGTAGGTTTGGCTTGCCACATCCACCAACCAAGCCCTGCGGCAACCAGCAACGACAACAAACCCAACAGCCACACCGGCCATCCGGCAAGTAACACCAGCTTGCCTTTAGCGAACACAGTGGAGGGGTATTTGAAAAGAAATTCGAACATGGGTTATGGGTTAGTGGCTCATCGCGTAAATGATGTAATTAATTCCAATGCGCCAGGCAAGCCCGGCATACTTCTCAGGATAATGCGGACTGTCCGCCCATTCCCAGGCATCTCCCAAATCCATGTTGTGGCAAATGGCAACCATCAAACGGCCTTTGTCGTCGTAGATTCCCTTCCATTCTGCTTCATAGCCATCGTATTCAAAAGTTTTTTGGAACGGGTAATTCACTAGACCCGGAACTTGAAACTTATCAT
Organism: Bryobacterales bacterium; assembly: GCA_043745195.1. GTDB lineage: Bacteria > Acidobacteriota > Terriglobia > Bryobacterales > Bryobacteraceae > JANXSF01. The sequence goes on from JAYTTF010000244.1 coordinate 12,420, forward strand.
CAAGGTTGTAAACACCGTGAAAAATGGCATCGTCTTTGGGGATATCAACCACGGGGCGATCAGGAAATACGCGGATCATGGAAGCCATGAAAATTTCCCATTCAAAGGTGCCGTGGAAATCGTCGGTCATCAGGAATCCACCACGAAGAAGGTATTCCCGCAGTTTGGCCGCTTGAGCGTCGGGAAGGTCCCAGTGGCCAGGCTCAACAACGTAGGCCCAGGGCCAATTAAAAATGTCGTCGCTTTCCAGGTCTACAACCTGTTCTACAGAACGAACGTGGAGACGAGTCAGTCGGCGCACCCCGGCCATGAACTGGCGGTCAGCCTTGGGGTAATCAATGGTCCAGGCTCCGCGCATGGACCAAACGCGGTCGTTCGATCGCCAAGAAGGATATTTTAGACGGGCGAAGGCGAATTCGGTTTTTTCGTTGGCATCCGGAGGAGTGACAAGTGGGGCACCTTCGTCGAAAGGGAAATCCTGAAACTGTCCACGACGCTGCGCCAAAGCGACCGCCGCCAACACTAGGACAACCAACGCCGAAACAGCTAATTTCCGACGCAACAATGACATGTCCTCCAATCCTTAAAAGTTAAAGGGGCACGACACTTGCGGTTGCGCCAGGCAATTCCGCCGGACCGTACCCCCAGATTTCTTACAAAGACTACTTAAAACACCAACGGTATAAAGGTTGACGCTGGCAGTTTCAATTTCGCTACACGGATAACAGGAAATTTATCACATTATTAGGGGTGAGCAGTACCACCAATGTTTAACATTACACGATTTAACACTACATGGAAGCCAGACCGCGAAGGTTCCAGCCACAGATGGTGGATGCCTCCATCTTGCTCCCCCCGGGACCCGGCCAATGAGTCTCTAAACTTAACCAACCACGATATCCATCGGCCCATAAAGCAGCAATTTGCCCTTTCCAATCGACGTCGCGCGTGCCAAGCGGCCCCCAAACGGGCTTATGATTTTCCATATGGCAATCTTTCGTGTGGACGTGGATAATTCGGTTGGCGGGAAGCAACTCATACCCAACCGGGAATGGATTCTCACCTGAGCACAACGCGTTCGCTGGATCCCACACCAACTGGACCGACTGGTGTGGCACCATGGTCAACATTTTTGAGCTGTGGGCAGCGGTGGCAACGTTGCAGGCATGTTCGTTTTCAAGACCAATAATCAAACCACGTGGGGCCGCCTTGTTGCCCAGGTCATGCAAGGCTGAAGCGACGGCGTCGTAACATTTTTCTGGCTCAACTGTTCGCCAATAGCTGAAGACACGGATGATTTTTGCACCGAAAAATTCGGCAACATGGAAAGCACGTTCGGTAAGGCGGGGTTGATCTTCAAAGTTATGTTTGGATGCGAAGACGTCTTGTTGGAAACGGCCATCAATTTCAGGGGCGCCTGGCAACACGCATTTCAACAGGGGAGAAGCAATGGAAATTACTTCCATCTTATGCTCTGTTAAAAGCGCCTTCGCTTTTGCTAATTCATCATCGGAAAGGTCCAGAATGTTCTTTCCCCAAAGTACCCTGAGTTCAGCGCCGGTCATACCTATGGCCGTCATAGAGTTAAGAGCCAAGGCAAGGTCTGGAGAAAATTCGTCAGTGATGGAGGCGATCCGGAGTTTTGGTTGCATGGAATTCTTCATTCTAGCAAGCTGATAAGGTTAGGCACTCTGGGAGACCCAAAAATGTTTACTGTTCTTTGATTCGGAGAGTCTGACGGGCCTTTATGTTTTCCAACTTCTGCTTGGAACCGCTAGGCCATTCAATTTGTAAACTTTTCACGGAAGTGTCTGCGCCAAGACCAAACGTCAAGGCTAAATCGCTTTGAGAGCAGTAGCTGGAACCGCTATGTACCATCTGCCACTGCTTGCCGGAACCAGACTCAATTTTAA
>JAYTTF010000245.1:0-45636 GCA_043745195.1 Bryobacterales bacterium
CTCGCGGCGACGCCCTTGCGCTTCGCTATCACTTCACCTCCATCAGGTTGTGAAAAGGACTTTCACCTTCAAACTGTCGAACATGCTCGGCACACAAAAAAGAGGCCTCTCCGTTCAGGAGGGGCCTTTTTCGTTCCAAAATAGAATCTGATGCGATACCTTCTTATACTCCTACTCCCGCTGACGCTTCTAGCCGATGTCCGGGTTCTGACCCTTCGGGAACTGCTGGACTCGGTACTCGCGCAGAACCCCGAGGTGGCTCTCTCGCGTCTTGAAGAAGACAAGGCCAATGACGACATTGCTCTGGCACGAGATCCCTTCCAACCAAAGTTGGTCGTCGGCAGTGGACTGGCGAAGAACTTCGGCTTTCCAATGTCCATTGAAGGGTCCGCTCCGTCTGTAATTCAGGCCAAGGCGATTGCTTCTATTTTTGATCGTCCGCAATCCTATCGTGTGCAGGCCGCGCGGGAACGCAGGAAGATCTCGACTCTGGATACGGAAGCTAAACGCGATGAAATCGCCCATCGGGCTGCGAGCCTTTATCTGGAGGCGCTACGGCTCAATCAGGCTCTGCGGGTGTTGCGGTCCCAAGTGGACAATCTAACGCAGGTGGAAACTTCCGTACAATCACGCGTTGGGGAAGGCCGGGAGCTGCCCATTGATAGCAAGCGTGCCTCGTTGCGTCTACTGCAAGCTAAGCAACGGGTTCGCACTGTAGAAACGGAGGTTCACAACGCTGAAGTGGGTCTGGCTGCAATCGCGGGCCTGGGGGTGAACGATCTGGTGCGTCCCAAAGACGAGGAATTGCAGATTCCCACTATGCATCTGGAAACGGAGGATTCCGCAGTTGCGGCAGCTCTATTGGCTAGTAACGAAATCAGAAAGTTTGAAACTGGCTTGGTGGCCAAAGGTTGGGAAGTGAAAGCAGGGAAGGCGGCCAATTTGCCGAAAATCGACTTGGTTGCGCAATACGGATTATTCGCTAAGTTTAACAATTACGAAGACTACTTCCGTAACTTCCAGCGCCACAACGGGATTTTGGGCGTCTCGCTCCAACTGCCGATTTTGACTGGCTCGGCGTCACGGGCAATGGCATCGCAGGCGAATGCGGACATCAGCCGGTTGCGTCTGCAAATGTCGTCAGCCCGAAACCGAATCTCCTCTGACGTTCGGCGCGCGTGGCAGGATGTGGAACGAAGCCAAACTTCCACAGAATTGGCCCGCCTGGAGCTAGACTTGCAGCGGGAAGAGGTTTCGCGGATTTTGGCGCTACTGACCGAAGGAAAGGCTACTCAAAAGCAATTGGAGGAAATGCGCTACTTGGAAAACGAAAAGTGGGTGGCTTTGTTTGATTCCCGCTTTGGACTGGAGCGTGCCCGACTGGAACTGCTTCGTCAAACCGGGACAATGTTGGCGCAACTCCGCCCTTGACAGCCATAAATCTGGTAGTATCAAGAAAGATGTCACCTACATTTCCGCTCTCGCAGTTTGAAGCTTTCGCGTGTTGAGCCGGCCCATGTTGTCTACCTACTATTCCTAATGCAACTCACTGCATTCCTCACAGTATGAAAATAAGCGTTCCCATCAGCCGGGGTGTGGAAACCCTATTCGGCACTCGCGATGAAAACATCCAGTTGCTGGAATCAATCTTGTCCATCAAGGCCTCGCTCGACAATGGCAGCGTGATGGTGGAAGGGGAACGGGACCCCGTGGAACGTGCAGCCCGCATATTGAACGATTATTCTGAACTTGCTGCGGCCGGGGCTGTGTTCACAAATGGCGACTTAAATAGCTTTATCCGCGTTGCAGCGGAGGATCCAGATGTCTCTTTGAAAGCGCTGGTGGAGAGTGGGAAGCAGCGTAGTTTTGGAAAGAAAGTTCTTGCGCCGAAAACCATTACACAGCGCCGTTACATGGAAGCGATTGAACGGATGGACTTAGTGTTTGGAACAGGACCCGCCGGCACAGGCAAGACCTACTTGGCGGTGGCCATGGGTGTGAATGCGTTGCTCAATAAAAAAGTGTCCCGCATTATTCTTACTCGTCCGGCGGTTGAGGCTGGGGAACGGCTGGGGTTCCTTCCTGGTACTTTGCAGGAAAAGATCGACCCATATTTACGGCCGCTCTATGATGCTCTGTTCGATATGTTCGACGTTGAAAAAGTGGAGAAGTTGCTGGAACGCAATACCATTGAAATTGCCCCGCTCGCTTTCATGCGAGGACGGACGCTGAACGATAGTTTTGTAATTTTGGATGAGGCGCAAAACGCCACCAGCGAGCAGATGAAAATGTTCCTAACCCGTCAGGGCTTCAATTCCAAGGTTGTGGTGACGGGTGATGCGACGCAAATTGATCTTCCAAACGGACGCCGCAGCGGGTTGCTGGAAGCTCTTGAAGTTCTGCGTGGTGTGGAAGGCATCGGATTTATTGGATTCACAGATAAGGATGTAGTCCGTCATAGTCTTGTACAGCGAATCGTTAAGGCGTATGAACGTCATAGCGAAGCAACTGGTGCTGGTAGGCAATTGAGTTTAAAACTCAACACTCCGCCAGCCAGCGGTCCCAATTAAAATGCATGTCTAGCAGCGGAAGTAAACCATCACTTTTATTTAGAAATGCGCCTCGGGGCCTGGACCGGAAACAGATTCGAGGGTTTGCAAAAAAACTTTGCAGCGCGGTATCGCCGGGTAGGGCTTTCACTGTCCTTATCACCAACGACAAAGAATTGCAGCGGTTGAATGCAGCTTTTCTTGGAAAGGACTATGCCACCGATGTCCTCTCCTTTCCATTCGAAGGGCCGGGCATGGAACTGGGGGAAATCGCCATTTCTGCCCAATTGGCGCGCATTCAATCTAAGGAGTTCAGTCATACGGTTGAACAGGAAATTTCCATATTGATGCTTCATGGCGTGCTTCATCTGCAAGGGATGGATCATCAGGCCGATCGTGGAAAAATGCGGCGGGCTGAAACGAAGTGGCGTCTGGAATTAGGGCTACCTCAAGGCTTGATTGAGCGGACTAAGCGATGAACCCTGCGTTAACAATCCTCATCCTGATTTTGCTGGCGGTGCTTTCGCTGGTGAGCCTGATGCAGTTGCTGTATTCGGAATCGTTGCGCTTGCTTGCGAAGAAGACTTTGGCCCTGGACTACTTCCAGGAAAATCTGGAACCGGAATTCGGTCAGGAACCGGAGCGCGGAGTCCAGATATTTTCGCTTTGGAAACATGCCATCATGATTGGCCTTGGTTCTCTCACACTGGGAATGGTGCTGACTCGGGGATCTGGGGAAATTCCGAAATTACCAATCGGTGCTTTACTTGAATCTTTTCTCGTGAGCTGGATTGCAATGGTTGTTTTCGGGTATTTGGTACCCCAGGTGTTGTACCGGCGTACAGGTTGCCATTGGCTATTTGCAGTCAGCCCGCTATTGCGCCTTCTGCTTCTAATAATGACGCCTGTTACCATGGTGCTTCACTTTATCCACTCTCTTTTTGAGTTGTCGAAGGAAGAAGCCACTGAAGAGCAAATTGAGCAAACCGAAGCCGATCAGGTGGAAGCGTTCATTGAAGCAGGTGCGGATGAAGGGATTATTGAGGAAGCAGACAAGCGGTTGATCCAGTCGGTGGTTGCGTTTGGGGATAAGCGCGTCCGCGAAGTGATGACGCCCAGGCCGAATGTGGTTTGCATTGAACGCAGCCAGCCACTGGAAGAACTTCATCGATTGGTGGTGGTGGAACAATACTCTCGAATTCCGGTATACGAAGAAGTGATCGATCATGTTGTTGGGTTCGTGCATGTGCGCGACTTGTTCGAGCTTAGCGAAGAAACCAGAAGGCACAAGAAAGTGCATGAGATCATGCGACCAATGCGGCAGGTTCCGGAAACCAAGCTGGTGGGCGAACTGTTGCGGGAAATGCAGGAAAACGGCATGCACATAGCTGCTGTTATTGACGAGTACGGGAACATGGCTGGGCTTGCCACCATGGAAGATCTGGTTGAGGAAATCCTTGGAGAAATTCGGGATGAACATGAACCGGCGAAGGACGTTCTGGAAGATGGACCTGGACACTGGATTGTTGCGGGGAGTTATGATTTGGATGGGCTGAATGAATTAATGGGATTTCGCGCGTTAGGCGATATAGAGTCAACCACGGTTGGTGGGCTTGCGGCCGAGTGGTTAGGGCGTGTTCCCCAGGCTGGGGAACATGTGGAGAGTGACGGTCTGCGGATTGAAGTAATTTCGGCGAGTGAACGTCGCGTAGAGCAGGTTCGGATTTCGGCAGCGCTCGGTAAAGAAGAATTAAATTCCGCCACATCAGCGGAAAAAGAGTGATTTTGAAAGTAGGAACAGTATCTATTATCGGTCTGCCGAATGCCGGCAAATCTACATTATTGAATGCCTTGGCTGGCATGAAACTGGCCATCGTCAGCTCAAAACCACAAACCACACGCACCTTAGTGCAAGGCGTACTAACCGAACCACAACTGGGGCAAATTGTGTTTGCCGATACTCCAGGGATTCACAAGTCCGATTCGGTCTTTAATAAACGGATGATGCGCAGTGTGCGCAGTTCCTTGTCGAATTTGGATGTAGTGGTCTATGTTGTGGATGCGCGTCGAGCAATTGATGACGAACAGCGGCAGGCATTGGATGTATTGAACAATGTAGAGGTGCCTGTGATTCTTGTCTTGAACAAGATCGACAAGATTGGCAAGAAAGTGAAGATGATTGAATTGCTGAATGCCTATCAACAGATCAGGCCCTTCACTTCCTACATTCCCATTTCCGCTGCCACTGGTGAACAGGTGGACGTCTTGAAGATGGAGATCTTCAAACACCTGCCGGAAGGGGACCTGATTTTCCCGGAAGATCATGTTACCGATCAGCCTTCGCGATTTCTTGCATCAGAAATGATTCGCGAGAAATTGTTGGACGCCACAGAACAGGAAGTGCCACATTCGGTAGCCGTGTTCGTGGAAAAATGGGAAGAGACTCCAAAAATTACGAAAGTAACGGCCACCATCTACGTGGAAAAAGAAGGTCAGAAGCGAATTGTGATAGGGCAGGGAGGTTCCATGATAAAGCAAATCGGCACCTTGGCTCGCCAGGAAATGGAAACCTTCTTTGAGCAAAAGTTCTATTTGGAATTGTTTGTAAAGGTTCGTGCCGATTGGCGCGAAAACACTGAGTTTCTGAATGAGTTAGACTGGCGAAGAATGGCTGGTGGTCCTGCCATTGAAGAGAATTGATCATGAAAACACTAACCAAAACCATCCTTTCCTTGTTGTTGACTATTTCTTTGAGCACTTCGCTGCTTGCGGGGGCAAAGAAGCTGCCGACTACCGACGATTCCATATACGATCAGGTGATTCGGAAACTGGCTAACGATCCTGAAGTCCGTGGTGGTAATTTCAAGGTGACTGTTACTAACGGAGTGGTCACTATTGTTGGAGTTGTGGAGAAAGAGAAAATCAAGGCGAAAGCTGAGAAGTTGACGAAGAAAATAAACGGCGTGAAGCAAGTAGACAATCAGATTCGCATTTCACCGACGCGAAGCTAACATGATTACGCGAAGGAATTTAATTGCCGGAAGCGCCCTTGCTATGACTACTGAAGCTGCCGTTCCGCAGTATAAAATCATTGATCCGCACGTCCACGTTTGGACGCATAATTCGAAGTTCCCATGGGCGAAAGAAACTACCAAGCCTCCGAAGGAAGAAGCAACTGTGGAAATATTGCTTGACCTGATGAAGGCTAACGGAATTTCCCACACGGTGCTGGTTCAGTACATCGGCTATCGGTGGGATAACAGCTACACTCTTGATTCCTTCAAGCGATTCCCGAAGCAACTGCAAGGCGTCGCCAGGGTGAATCCGAACGATCCGGCTGCCCCCGATCATGCTTCTAAACTTGCGGAGCAGGGGTTCAAAGGGATCCGCCTTTCTCCTGGCGCGGATGCGAGTGGCGATTGGATTCGCGGCCCATTGATGGCTCCGTTGTGGAAGTGCGTTGAAGAATTGAAGATCCCTATGTTGCTGCTGGCACCCATCACACGCATGCCCGATATGGCCCCGCTGATTGAAAAGCATCCCGGATTGACTGTTGTCATTGACCATATGGCTGACAGCCCCATTGACAAACCAGAGTTGCTGGAAAAGCTGTTGGATCTGGAACGTTACCCGAAGGTGTTCGTTAAAATCTCTCACACCTGGCAACTGTCAAAGCAGGAATATCCGTTTCGAGACACATTTGAAAATGTGAAAAGGCTGCATGCGAAGTTCGGACCACAGCGCCTGATGTGGGGAACCGATTGGCCGGTGTGCTTGTCTCATACTACGTACCCACGAACACTCCAAGTGGTTCGCGACGAAATGAAGTTTCTCAACGAAGAAGATAAGAGTTGGATTTTGTCGAAAACTGTTGAGCGTGTTTGGAAGTTTTCTTAAGGAGCCGCGCCGATTCTCGCCCTCCTCATACTGTTTCTGGCGCCGTTAGTTTTCGGGGAAACCTGGAAGGAATATCGTGCGGGTCCAGTCTCAGTGCTGGCGATTGGAATGGAAAAGGAAGCTGCGGAATCCCTAAACGTTCTGGATCAGTATCGTTACACGTTGGGTCAACTTCTTGGGGTACCGCTCGATCCGGTTTGGCCAATCAAGTTAGTTCTTCTTAAAGATAAGCAGGCTGCAGGGTTTTCAAAAGCTCAATTATTTGCATTCCGGCGCGATTCCTATATGGCCGTTCTTGCCTCGAATGCCGCGGTTGGTGAAAAGCTGTATATATCGTTTGGGCGAATCCTGTTGGACGATGGAATCAGTGGAATGCCCCGTGAAGTTGAAGAGGCCCTGCTGGCACTTTTCAGTACCCTGCAGGTGGATGGCACGAAAATTACTCTTGGTGCGCTACCGGAAAAAAAGTTTCAGACGCGCGCCTGGGCAAGGCTTCATCTGTTGGCGGTGGACCCGCGTTATAGCGGCAAACTGCGCGTCATGCTCACAAACATGCGGAAGGGTGTGGAGCAGGACGTAGCTCTTCGCAACGCTTTTGAGGTTAGTACTGCTGCTTTGGAAAAAGAATTAGATGCTTATATAGCCGCACCGATAACTGGAACCGTCAAGCTAAACGGACATGCCGTTGAAGTGCGTAGGCCGGGCCTGGGGCGAGACCTGGAGCCTCCGGCTGGTGAGATTGCACTGGCTGATCTGGAGCCAACGGAATCTGCTTACCGTGCCATTCTTGCTAAGTTTCCACAATCGGGTGACGCAGTTGAAGGGATGGGATTGTTGATAGGGGACAAAGCCTTTTTATCTGCAAGCCAAGGGGCCCGCGCACAAGCTGCTATTGGAACCTTTGATTCGTTGCGCAACGCAGCGGGTAAAAATCCAAAGTGGGGCGAACCTGCGCGGCAATTGGCGATTCTTGAAAACGACATTGGCCGCAAATTGGCCCTGATGAAAAAGTACACGGAATTGGTTCCTCGAGATTGGGAATATTGGGGTAAGTATGCCCAGGCATTACAGGATGCTGAAAAGTTTCCTGAGGCTGCCAGGGCATGGCTTTCAGCCGAAAAGGCTGCACCGAATTCGGAAGCCAAACTTCGGCTGCGGGAAGGCCGAAGGATGAGCGAAGATCAGCGTCTGGAGTTAGAAGCAGCGGCGCGCCGCAAGGAACTGGAAGACAGGCGGCTGGAACTGGAGCGCTTAAAGAACGAAGCCATTGCCAGGGTGCGTGAAGCGGAGGCTCGGGCAAATAAGGGACTCACGCCGCTGGACGCTAGCAAGCTGGATCAATGGTGGGACGGTGCGCAAGCGGATGCCCACATCACAGGAAAACTGGAACGAGTGGATTGCCTGAAAGGTTTTGTGCGGCTTGCTGTTCGAGGATCTGATAACAAAGTTGTACAAGTTGGAGCGCCTGACATGTCGAAAATTGGTTTGCTTGGTGCGGCCACGCTGAGTTGCGGTGCTCAACGCCCGGTGCGTAACGTATTGGTTGATTTCATCAATAGAGCAAACAAGGCACGTCAAACGGCGGGTGATATTGTCCGGGTGGAAGTGCAGTGAAACAAGCCCGTTGGATCGCTATAGCGATCTTTGTTTGTGCATCCATGTTGAACTATTTAGACCGTCAGTTGTTGGCGGCAGTTCAGCCCGATCTCCGGGCGGAATTCAACATGAGTCTGGCCGATTTCGGTTGGTTGATTTCTTTCTTCTCTATTATCTATTCCGTAAGTGCTCCGTTGATGGGTCTATTCATTGATCGGGTTGGTTTGAATTGGGGCATTACTGTGTCATTGGGTCTATGGTCAATGGCGACCATTGCCACCGGGTTCAGCAGCAGTTACAAGGGACTCATTGTTTGCCGCGCGCTACTTGGCATAGCTCAGGCTGGTGGTGTACCCAGTTCTGGCAAAGCATTTGCGATGTACCTGGCCCCGGCGGAGCGTGCTTTGGGCAACTCCTTTTCCCAGACGGGCATTAGCATGGGGGGCATCGCTGCTCCGCTGCTGGCCGCTCATTATGATTGGAGAACCGCCTTCATAATTGCAGGCACGTTGGGATTTCTTTGGATTCCAATCTGGTGGATTACTTCCAATTATGTTCCCGCAGCCCCAGTTTCCGCATCTACGCGAAGTGTATCCATCAAGGAAATTCTTTCAGATTCCCGCTATTGGATTTTCATCGCGGCGACAATTCTTGGGATGGCAACTTATAGCCTGTGGACAAATTGGGTAACCCCGTACTTGGTAAAAACCTGGAGCCTAACCCAGGCTCAGGCCAATGCACAATTCGCCTGGATCACGCCGCTGATGGGATTGTTTGGAGGGCTCACTGGTGGATACCTGACGCTCTTTTGGAGCCGCCATGGTGTACCCATTCAACAAGCTCGTATGCGAGCCATTTGGATAGGATGCCTTGGCATGCTGGTCACCGCCGCGGTTCCTTTTATGGGGTCAGCGGGTGCTGCTGCTTTACTGATGGCAATCAGCTATTTCTGTGGGACCATTTTCACAGTGAATCTATATTCCATGCCGCTTGAAGTTTTTGGACGCCAGCGAGCTGCCTTTGCTGTGGCGTCGTTGACGTCCGCTTATGGGTTCATGCAGACGGTGATATCTCCCATTGTCGGTTGGACGGCCGATCACTATGGATTCGCTCCAGTATGCCAAGTGCTTGCATTCCTTCCATTGTGCGCCGCATTCCTGTTGAGCCGCGTACGAGTCAGCGAGGCTGTGTGAACTGGAGGCAACTCCTTTTCTCGGTGATAGGCAAAGACCCCGATGCAGTTGTTGTTTCTTTTGCCTCTGGCAATTCTGATCTTTGCCGGAAAATGGCCATCCAGGTTCGCGATCTTGAACCACATCGAAGACATTTCCTTGTCTGCTTGGATCAATTGTTTGATGTTCCTGGGGTAACTTCATTAGTAGTTTCGTCCTTGGATCCATTCCTTGAAACCCGCCACGCGCTGCGTTCGTTTCGCATTGGCCTGGCACCGGTTTTGTTCGATAGCGCACCTCACCCGCTTCGTGCGGTGGCAGCATGCCTTGCCCCACGAAAGATTCTGGCTTTCAACCAACGATTGGAACGACACCACCTGCGTGCTTCTACGTCGATTGCGTCGTTTCTATTTCTAAAAGGTGTGGAATTAGATCGCATTTGGTTGCGGCCATGGTCGAAGGGCGATGGTTATGCTGCATCCAAGTATGTGAGTTTGGACGGCCTTTCTTGGCGGCTCGAATGTCGCCGCATCGGCATTTTGTCTCCATACTTCCCATGGCCCCTTTCGCACGGCGGAGCTGTCAGAATTTACCATTTGTTGCGTGAAGCAGCGAAGGAATTTGACATCGTGCTTTATTCGTTTGGTGCGGTGGAGCAAGACTCCCCCATCATGGATCTCGTCGCACGCGCCTATGTGTTTGAGTTGCCCCGCTATCGCAAACCTCGCTGGGCGTCGCTGCTACCGCCGGAAGTGTGTGAGTATAATTCTCCAGTGTTGCAGCAACTCCTTAAAACCAGTTGCCACGAACTTAAAATTGAATTACTTCAAGTGGAGTATACGCAACTCGCCCAATATTCGGGAGATGTTCTAGTAGAGCACGATGTCACTTTCGATCTGTATGATCAGGTCGCCGCAAGCGAAGCATCTCTGATCTCGCGTTGGAACGCTTGGCGATGGCGGCGGTTTGAACACAAGGCTGTCAAGAAGTTTTCAAGAGTTGTCACAATGGCTGAAAAAGACTCTGATTTGCTTGGCACTCCTAATGCGCGAGTGATTCCGAACGGCGTTGATTTATCCAGATTTGTCCCAACGGCAGAGGCTGGTGGTTTCAACATACTTTTTATCGGGTCGTTCCGGCATTTTCCAAATATCCTTGCTTTCCGATTTTTTCACGAGCAAGTTTGGCCTCTAGTACAACAGCGATTTTCGCAAGCCACCTTCACTGCTGTTGCCGGTCCTGACCCTGAGCAGCATTGGTGCAGTTACACTGCAGATCCCTTTCCTGCCGTGCTGGGGTTTGTCCCGGACGTTGTGCCACTCTACCAGCAAACAAATCTTGTGGTTGCTCCAACTCTGGTTTCGGCTGGAACTAATTTGAAGGTATTGGAAGCCATGGCAATGGGACGCGCCGTGGTTGCCACCTGTTCCGGTTGCCAGGGTTTAGGGTTGCAGCACGGGCACTCCGTTTGGATTGCTGATACTGCAGGTGCCTTCGCCGATGGCATTTGCGCTCTTTTTTCGAACCCAGAGTTGAGAGCAACGATTGCACGCAATGCCCGTCAGGTGGCAATCAGTGAATTCGACTGGCAGGAAATTGGTACCAAACAGCAAACACTCTGGGAAGAAATCAAAGGCCCATCCTTCAACATCCGTCCAGGCACGGAGGCGGATATCGAAGCCGTTCAAGCAATTCAACAGCAAGCACCTGAATCGGCCAACTGGCCACCATTAAGCTATCTTAATCAATGTTTTTGGATTATTGAATCGCTTGTCCCGCAAACGGAAGTGGCCGGTTTTGCAGTTTGGCGGGAGGTAGATACGGGCGAATGGGAGTTGTTGAATCTTGCTGTTTCGCCGAATGTTCGCCGTCGAGGAGTAGCCTCACGGCTAATCGCCAAATTGAAGGAACTTAAGGCGGATACTATTTTCCTTGAGGTTCGCGAGTCAAACACTGCTGCGAGAAGCCTCTACAGGCGCCACCACTTCCTTGAGGTTGGCCTTCGGAAAAACTATTATGCACACCCAACCGAAAATGCTATTGTTTTGCGGTTCCAAAAGTGATAGAAATTAGGTGAGACCGGCCATCGGTGACCGGCTCCAGATAAGTTTTGACAATAGTTGAGACTACCCACCGAGCCATAAATCGACTCGGCGTGGCGGCCTCCCAAAGGAGATAAACAACCTGATGGAGCTAAACACGCAAGATCAAATTAAAGCGCATCTGATATCGACCAGTGAAGAGTTCCGAAAAATGGTGGAAGATCATTCCACTTACGATCGGAGACTTCAGGAACTGGAAGCGCTAGATCATCTCAGTATGGAACAGGAGGCTGAAGAGCATAGGCTCAAGAAGTTGAAGCTCCTCCTAAAGGACCATATGACTGAGATGCTCTCCCGCTCCGATCTACAAGCCGTCTAACTGTAGATTGAACGCGTTAGTTGCGCGAGCAAGATAAAGAGTCGAGAAAGTTAAGGACCCGCTTCGGCGGGTCCTTTTTCACTTGGGACCTTCCTCATTTGCAATGGAGGAGCAATTCTGAGGAGTTGGCTTATTGACTTGCCGAGTATAGGATGTCTCAACTGTGGTGCTAGTTCCGCCAATGGTTCAAGGACGAATCTTCTCTCATGAAACCTGGGATGAGGGATTGTCAAGGCCCGAGTTTCCAAAATCTCTTGGTTGTAGAGAAGAACATCAATGTCGATTTCTCTTGGTCCATTTTGAATCGTCGGCGTTCGTCCTAAAGTGGCTTCTATTTGCTTCAAGGTTTTCAACAATTGGAGTGGCGGCAATGCACTGGTAGCCTCCACTACAAGGTTCATAAACCAAGGTTGATCAGTATATCCAACAGGCTCAGTTTCCCAATAGGAGGAGGTTCGCCTAACAGTGATCCCTGATTCATTCAACTTCAAAAGCGCTTGTTGAAGCAGGCCGTAACGGTCACCGATATTGCTACCCAAGCCAAGGTAAATTGTGTTGGACATTCATTCATTAGAAAAGCAGATTTTGCGAATCCACTTCTGCCCTCGGAGGGCGCACACCGAAATATTCGAAGGCTCGCCTTGTACCCACTCTGCCGCGTGGAGTTCGGTCTATAAATCCCAGTTGAATCAGGTAGGGCTCGTAAACTTCCTCAATCGTCGCTGCTTCCTCGTCAATGGAGGCGGCAATTGTATTGATGCCCACTGGACCGCCGCCATACTTTTCCAGGATCGTCATCATCAACTTCGTATCGATTTCATCAAGGCCATAGCGGTCAACTTCGAGGAGGTCCAGGGCCGTAATGGCGACTTGCTGATCGACCCTTCCGTCTGCCCTCACTTGAGCATAGTCTCTAACCCGTCGCAAGAGACGATTGGCAATTCGCGGTGTTCCCCGTGCCCGGCGGCCAATTTCTTCAGCGCCGCTTTTGTCAATTGGAACTTCCAAAAGCTTCGCGGATCGGGTTACAATTTTCGCCAAGTCCGCTTCATTGTAGTGGTTCAGTCTCAGCACCAAACCAAACCTGCCTCGTAAGGGGGCACTCACTAATCCTTGCCTTGTGGTGGCGCCGATTGCGGTGAACCGATTCACTTCAAGTGAGTGCGTTCTGGCCCCAGGCCCGGTTCCCACCAAAATATCCACACGAAAATCTTCCAGTGCGGAATATAGAATTTCCTCAACATCCGGCAAGAGCCGGTGAATTTCGTCAATGAAAAATACCTGCTTCTTCTGTATGTTGGTTAGAACTCCTGTGAGGTCAAGCTTCTTCTGCAATACAGGTCCTGAAGTGGTGTCAAAGGCTACCCCCAATTCCTGGGAAATGATACTGGCCAAGGTTGTCTTACCCAATCCGGGAGGGCCGTAGAGCAGCACGTGATCCAGAGCTTCTCCTCGCCGCTTTGCAGCTTCAATGGCGATGGCAAGATTTTCTTTGAGTTTCGGCTGGCCAGTAAAATCGTCCAATCGCTTGGGTCGTAGCGCAGCCTCAAACTTACGATCCTCTTCAGAAGAATTCGCTGAAATAATTTGACTATCTTTCATTACCTCACCAACTGCAGTGCACGACGGAACAGCGATTCAAAAGTGGATTCAACGTTCTCTGCCTTGGCCTTCTTCATTGCTGCCTCTGCGGCGGGCCGGGGGCTTCCAAGGTTCACCAGAGCCGATAGCACGTCCTGTTCCATGGCATTCAAGGGTGCAACGGCGCTTGTTGAGGAAGCGGGTAGTCCAGCGGCAATGGAATCGATCTTGTCTTTCAATTCAACGATCATTCTTTCTGCGGTCTTTTTCCCAATGCCTGGAATGCGGGTCAACATGCCGACGTCGCCCGATCCCAATGCAGACAACAAATCCCCTGGTGTAATTCCGCTTAAGACTGCCAGGGCTACTTTCGCGCCAATGCCGCTGACTGAAATCAATTTTTCAAAAATAGTTTTCTCTTCCTTGGTGAAAAATCCATAAAGAAGGAATGCATCTTCGCGGACATGGGTATGAATTCGAAGCTTCGCTTCGGCACCCAATTCCGGTAGCCGCGTGTAGGTTGAAACGGGAATGAAAACTTCATAGCCAACACCGGCCGTTTCCAGTATCACGCTATTGGGATGTTTTTCGAGCAGTGTTCCGCGCAGATGGGCAATCATTCGTACCTTACATTATCGCAGCCGGTTATCCTGCAAGGGCATCTAAATGGGCTGCAACTGCAAGGCCCACGCCGTTCAAGTTATAGCCGCCTTCTAAAAGAGAAACCAATCGGCCACCCGCGTGCTTATCTGCAATCTCCATGGCAAGTTTAGTTAACGCAGCAAAATTCGCGTCGGTCAGCAGGAAACGTCCCAAAGGGTCTCCTTCGCGTGAATCAAAGCCGGCTGAGAGCAGGACCAATTCCGGTTTGAACTTATCCATGGCGGGAACCAACTGATGTTGAAACGCACCCAGGATTTCTTCCATACCTGCTCCTGCAGGGAACGGACAGTTCAAGGTGCGACCAGCCCCGGCTCCCGCACCGGATTCCGAAGGTAAGCCAGAGCCGGGATACCAAGGATACTGATGCGTGCTAAAAAAGAAGACGGACCCGTCGGAGTAAAAGATATCCTGTGTACCATTTCCGTGGTGCACGTCCCAATCGGCGATCAGAACGTTTTTCACTCCATACTTATGCTGGGAGTATCGAGCTGCAACTGCGACGTTATTAAAGATACAGAACCCCATACCGCGATCTGCGGTGGCATGGTGTCCTGGCGGCCTCACGATTGCCAAGGCGTTGCGCGTTTTCTTCTCAAACACTGCATCCACGGCGGCCATCGCAGATCCGACTGCGTGCATGGCGACGTCCCAAGAGTGCACGCCGATTGCTGTATCCCCCGTCCGCAACTGGCTTCGTTTTTGCAAAATGTCTAACTTCGCTGATGCAATATAGTCCCGATGATGGCAGCGCGCCACGTCATCCTCCGTGGCTGTCTTGGGTTGAAGCTTTGTGGTGCGTGAAGGGAGTCCGGCTTTTTCGATCGCTTTCCAAATGGCGTCATACCTCTGCGGACTTTCTGGATGTCCGGGGCCGGTTTCGTGCTTTTTCGAAATGGGGTCGGCCAATAAGCCTGTGTGAAGTTTGGTTTCCACTAACACCAATTCTCCGCGAACCAACGCATCTCTTCAACTGGTATCTGTATACGAACTTCCTGGCCGACTTGAAAGTGGGCGGAGGAGCCGGGTTGCTCTACTGTTAGTTCTAACCCAGACTCCAGACGTACCTGCAATCGGATGCCTCTTGGCCAGTGGAGTATTTCCAGGATAGTGGCTGCGAATCCATCCCCGTCAGTGATGATCCGCAGTCTTTCCTGGCGGAATGCCAGATGGGTTGGACGCGCTTCTTTCGAGATTGGCACCACCCCGAGTGCACTTTCAAACCCAGCTGTGGTTATACGTCCTTGCAAAACCTTCCAGCCCAAAAACTTCGCCGCACTAGATGTTTTCGGACATGTGAACAAAACCTGTGGAGTGGCTTGCTGGGCAACCGTGCCACCCAGCAGCAATACGATTTGGTCAGAAAGTTGAGCTGCTTCTTCTTGGTCGTGTGTCACAAAAAGTGTGGTCATATCCAGTTCTTTTTGTAAGCGTCGGATTAGAAGACGCATTTCTCCCCTCAGCGATTCGTCCAAGGCAGAGAAGGGTTCATCCAACAACAATACTTTGGGTTTAGTCACAAGCGCACGGGCAAGTGCGACTCGTTGTTCTTGTCCACCGGAAAGTTGGTGAGGGCTTTTGTTGGCGAATTCTGTGATTTGCAACATATCCAGCATAAGCCCGGTCCGTCGCTTTACTTCCTGTTTTTCCAGATGCCGAATGTTGAGACCGAACGCCACATTGTCCCAAACGTTCAAGTGCGGAAAGAGCAATGGTTTTTGAAAAACCATTGCCGCCTGCCGTTTTTCTGAAGGCACGTGGGCGACCGGCTCTCCATCAAATAGTATGCGGCCATTACTTGGTGCAATTAGACCTGCGATCACTTTTAGCAGCGTGGTCTTGCCGCAGCCCGACGGGCCAAGGATGGAAGTCAGTTGTCCTGCTGGAAACTCGATAAACAAATCACGCAATACCGTTTTGGCGGAATAGCCCGCGACTAAATCGTGAATTGAAACAGACGTGGGGCTACTTTCCGCCAAGCAAAACCTTCAGCCGCCAATCGCGATCCAAACGGTTCAAATACTCTGCATCTGGTTCTTGCAGGAGGTGCGCCGCTCTTTCCTGTTCCGACAGAGTAGCTACTCCACGTGGCAATGCTGACACCTCATTGCGTTGCGATTCGGTCAGCTTTTCCACGGCTAGGGGAAAGCCATTTCCTAATGCCTTCGCCATGTCGAACACCCGTTCGTAGGAAACAAGTTCATTAATCAACGTCAGTGCGCCTTTGCGATTGGATGCATTGAAGGGGATGGCCAGGAAGTTATAGTTACCGAGTGTTCCACTTTCGAAAAGAAAGGTCCGGGTTGTTGCAGGAAATTCTCCACGGGCAATTTTCTCAGACGCAAAGGCAGGAGAGTAGTTCATTGAGAAGTCTATTTCCTGATTTGCGAAGAGCCTGTCGAGTTCCTGGGCAGTGGATGGGTAAGTTGTTCCTTTTTTCCATAAATACGGTTTCAGTTCATTCAGGTATTGGAATGCCTGCGCAGAAGCGGTCTCGTAAAGCGTCGCGTCAAAGGAAGTTTGAAACGGTTTTGACCCTCCGCCATAGAACAGCAAAAGATGTCGGATGAAGGCTGATCCGGTAAAGTCTGGTGGTGAAACATAAGTGAATCTTCCAGGATGCAGCTTTATCCATTCGAGTAGAAGTGGGAACGATTTGGGTGGGCTGGCCGAACGAACCTCATCGTAAGCCATAACGAATTGCGAGTTTTGCCAGGGCACTTCCAGCCCGTCGATTGCAGTTCCGAAATCGCGCAGCTTGGTCCAATCGGGATAGAAAATGGAATTCGGAATCAGTTGCGATATTGGCCCCCACAATAGCTTTGCTTCCTTTGCAGTGCGGAAATTTTCGCCATTTATCCAGATTGCGTCAATGGAGCCTTCGGAATTCTTACCGGCAGAACGTTCGTTTCGTAGCTTGCTGATTGCTTCACTGGTTTGATTGAAAGGTGCTAAACGCAATTGGATGCCGTGTTTTTGCAGCAAGGCTTCGGTGACTGTGGTTTGAAAATAGCGGTTGCGAGCCTCATCCCCGGACCACATTGCCAATCTTACTTCCGACCGGTATTCGGTGCCGCAGGAGGTTAGCCACAATGCGGTAGTGAGCAAAAGGAGGATTCTAATCAAGAACTCTATTTTCGCGCATCCAGAGGTTGGTGAGTAGAAATAGGAACACTGGAGGAACCATCAGGACCAGCGCCATAGCTGCTGCTACCGCCGTGTCGCCGCTGCGTTCAAAGCCCACCAGCACGATTGGTAGGGTGACGATTCGTCCGCCACCTGTTAAGAGGGTAAGCAAATATTGGCTCCAACTGATGATGAAGCTGAGAGAAGCTGCCAATGCAATTCCAGGAGCAATCGCGGGAAATGTAATTCGCCGCCAAACCTGCCAGGTTGAAGCTCCCAGTGTTCGCGCTTGACTCTCTAGATCCGCATCAAGCTTTGAAAAACTAGCCATGATGGTTAATACAGCATACGGTACGCTCGGGATCAAGTGGACCAACATTACGCTGATCCACTTATCGGTGATTCCATAGTTCAGGAACAGACGGTGGATTCCCATGGCAGATGCTAGGGGTGGCGAAATCATTGGAAGGAATACCAGCCAGAGCAGGAATTGTTTCCCAGGAAATGCATGTAGTGCAAGTGCTCTGCCTGCGGGGAGTGCGATCAATGTGGACAAGACTGAAACCGTATTCGCTAATGAAAAACTGGTTACCAGTGGGGATGCGATTTGTTGCAGAACATATTTCCAGGCGCGCAGCGTAAATGCTTCGGGGATTAGAGCGGGCCAAAGCCAGCCTTGTGCGAAGGAAAGGAACAGCAGTATGCCCAAGGGCCAAAGGCAGAATAGTGCGAGACGTTTCAAGGCAGCACCATTTTGGAGTTTGAAAACGCGAATGCCCGCAAGTAGATGGCTGCCAATGTTGAGCTAATCATTGTCATGAAAATACTAATGGCCATTCCTGCGGGCTGACCAGTTAGTTCTGTGGATTGAAAATACCGTTGTGCCACTACGCTCAGCACGGTGGGGTAGTTTCGTCCCATCACGAAAGGAACATCATAGGATGAAAACACGAAGGCGAAGACGATCAGGGAGGCAGGAAGAAATGCAGGTGCAAGCAGGGGGAGCGTCACCCGTCGCAATCGTGCCCAAGGCCCAGCACCGAGGGTTTGGGCTACGGCTTCGTAATCGCGCCCACTCCGGGCAAGGAGCGCTAAAGAAGTGAGTGCGATGAATGGGGTTTCTTTTAGCCAAAAAGTAATAATGATGCCAATGGCAAATGGATCTTGCACAACGTCTGGAAATTGGGCAGGGGTGTTAATGAATCCTGCGGAGAAGGCAATGCGAGACAACAATCCGCTGGGTGAGGCAAGACTGATTAGGGCCACAGCCATTGTGAGATGGGGCATGGCGATGGGAATTTGGAGTAGCAAAGCCGCAGGGCGATTGCTTGCTGATTTTGCGTGCAGTGCCAATGCTATTGCAACCCCTGTCAGGGTGGAGAGCAAGGTGGATACAGCTGCGATCCAAAGAGTTAATCCCACTGCTGTTCGCAATTCAGGGTCCTGAAAAACTTCGGGCTTGGCCGAAAGACCTTCCATAGCCGACAGCAAGATTCCACCAAGAAAAAGCCCTATCAAAACGAAAAGTAGCGGAAGCAACATCCAGAAAGTTTTTGCGGAGTACCTGGACAAACTACCTCCGGCCGAATAGCCACATTACTATACTTCCTAAAACAGAAAGTAATAGACAGGTAGCTACTGGAAAGTAAAAGGATGCATTCCCTCTGGACCACTTGAAATCACCTTGCAAACGTCCTAACGGAATGGAAAGCTTTTCACTTACGGTGAGCAACAGGCCGATCGCAGCAATCACCAATCCGGCAATGATCAGTGTTCGGCCCATATTGTTTATAGTGAATAGACTCGACCGCGATGTTGTCCAATCAGGATTTGGAATAAGCGATGCGCGATCAATTCATGCAGTGTCAATAATTCCTTGTGTGCCGCGGCGATTGCCATTGCATCCAACGGATCCTTGACAGGTGGTCCACCAGCTTTCAACGCGTCGGTTGCTTCTTTCAAAATGGGATCGGTCATCACCTCTCCTGCCATTTCCCAAAGTGTGATGAAACGGTCCACCGCTGTTGGGAAGCTGACTGAAAAAACACCGTGGCGACTGGTGGTGCGTGGTGGTTTGTAATCTAAGTTGAACGGGCCGTTGAAACCATGGCTACGCAGCAGCACTAACACGTTGAGCCAATCCAGTGGATTCACTAATCCCACTGCGATATCGACGTCGTGCTTCAAACGGTAGCCGTCGTTGATGTCAAAATGCCAAAGTTTCCCGCACAGAAGTGCACGTGCTAAGGCTGCCCTAGGCGCAGCTCCCCACATTAATTCATGCAGATATTCAGGATTCAACCCCACCATTTCGGGATGTTCCAGAAGGCCTGAGGAAATGAACCCCAGCATTGCGTCCGAGGTCGGTAACAGGATTTCTGCTTGCGGTTCGAAGGGTTTTGCTTCCAGGCAATGCTTCAGTGTGGGACGACCCATTTTCCCGGCAATTTCAATATCGGCACGACAAGCTTCATTTAAGCCTTCGGCATACCAGCGAAGCGTTTCGGTTTCTTCAACAGCACCCTGCACATAGTAGCCAAGTGATCCCGGCCAGTACACTGCATAGCTGGCACCCAACTGATGCCCCATCTTTACGGTGTTGCGCAACCGCCACGACGCATATTGGCGAACCTGAGGAGATTCTGCTGCAGGACTTGCGGCAAACACCGAATGATGAAAAGTCTCAGTGGTTACCATTGAGCACGCCACGCCATTCTTTTTCAGAGACGACTTGATCTTGCTGATGGTTTTTTCCTGGCCTTCCTTGCCAAGATCTTCCGTAGCAATTACGTCAGTATCATGTGTGCACCAATGACCAATTCCAATTTTGCCGTAAGCTTCAATTACTTTTTCAAATGTGATTGAGTCACGAGTCGGCGCATGAAACAGGGCATGCCCTTCATAGGCCGCAGCCCATTGAGGACCAGTGAGAAAATACTTTCGTCGAGTATTTGGTGAGTACGCACCACCGCAAGCAGCGGCCAGGCGGTCCACTAAGGCTTGCTGTTTATTTTGAGGAATCGGTTTCATGGAACTTTCTAGCATACCTTATGCAGCGACTAATTTTGCTTTAACAAAGTAAGCAATAAAACAGTGGTGGTTTCCGCATGAACAGAATGATGCAGTTCAACGTCCATCCTCACAAGAGTCCCCACAGTTGCAGGGTGTTCTTTTTCTCCCACTTTGAAAATTGCCTTGCCCGTCAGAAAGGTTATAAATCCAGGAAAGGGTGCTTTGTGTGTCTTCAAGCCGGAACCTCCGGCAATTACTATGCGGACAACTTTGCAAAGTCCGTCTTCGTGCACTACGCGGCTCATTACACCGCTTGGTGGCAACTCAACCGCTCCCGCCAAGTCTTGAAATATTTCGTAGGTCTCCACTGATAGTTTCTCCTAATACCACCATACGCCCACCCTCTCCGTATTGGTAGAATTACCCCTGAATGAGCCAAGAAGCTATTTACCCGCCCAGCAAGGAATTTGTCTCCCAAGCCAACGTAAAAGGTATGGAAGGCTATCGCGCCCTTTATCAACAAGCGTTGGATGATCCCGATAAATTTTGGGGGCATCTCGCAGAAACAGAACTGCACTGGTTTCATAAGTTCGACAAAGTGCTGGATTGGAGTGAGGCACCTTTTGCCAAATGGTTCTCTGGCGGGAAGACGAATGTCTGCTACAACTGTGTGGACCGTCACCTGAACACTGACCGCAAAAACAAAGCGGCGATTATTTTTGAAGGCGAGCCAGGCGATCAGCGGGTGATCACTTATCAGGAATTGCATCGGCTGGTTTCTCGCTTTGCAAATGTGCTGAAGGGCAGGGGATTACAGGCTGGTGACCGCTCCATCATCTACATGCCGATGATTCCCGAAGCTGCAATTGCCATGCTTGCTTGCGCTCGCATTGGGGTTACGCATAGTGTCGTCTTCGGAGGCTTCTCTGCCGAAGCGCTGAAAACGCGCATACAGGATTTGAATGCGCAGGTGGTGATTACCACTGATGGTGGGTGGCGACGCACCAAAGAAGTTCGTCTGAAGGATGCTGTTGATGAGGCAGTGAAAGATTGCCCATCTGTTGCGAACGTGATTGTTTATAAGCGAACTGGATCAGACATTCCCATGAATCCGCATCGCGATCATTGGTGGCACGATTTGGATGAAGGGGTAAGCGAAGATTGTCCGGCAGTGGAATTGGATAGCGAACATCCGCTTTATGTTCTGTACACTTCCGGCACAACAGGAAAACCCAAAGGAATTTTGCACACCACTGCCGGTTATCTTTTGCAGGCAGCAATGACGGTGAAGTGGGTTTTTGACATGAAGGAGCAGGACACGTACTGGTGTTCGGCTGACATCGGTTGGGTTACAGGCCACAGCTATGTTGTCTACGGTCCACTTGCAGTTGGGGCAACCACTTTGATGTATGAAGGTGCGCCCGATACGCCTGCTTTCGACCGCTGGTGGCGGATCGTCGACAAGTACAAGGTCAGCATTTTTTACACATCCCCAACCGCTATTCGAGCGTTGATCCGCCAGGGAGACCACTGGCCCAATGCGCATAATCTAAGCAGCCTACGTTTGTTGGGGAGTGTTGGCGAACCGATTAATCCTGCAGCCTGGGAATGGTATCACAAGATAATAGGGAAGGGCCGTTGCCCAATTGTGGATACTTGGTGGCAGACGGAAACCGGTGGCATTATGATCGCTCCAATGCCTGGCGCTGTGCCATTGAAACCCGGTTCGGGAACATTGCCAATGCCCGGTGTTGTTCCAGAAATTGTGGATTTGAAAGGCAACCCTGTCCCTGATGGCAATGAAGGTTATTTGATCCTGCGGCGACCGTGGCCAGGAATGCTGCGTACCTTGTGGGGCGATCCGGATCGATACAAGGAAGCGTATTGGAGCAAACTGGAAGGCATCTATTTCACAGGTGATGCGGCTCGTCGCGATAAGGATGGTTACTACTGGATACTGGGTCGCGTCGATGACGTAATGAATGTCAGCGGTCATCGTCTCAGCACCATGGAGGTTGAATCAGCTTTGGTTCGCCACGCCCATGTTGCGGAAGCTGCGGTGGTTGGCAAGCCTCATGAAATTACTGGACAGGCAGTTTGCTGTTTTGTGACGCTGAAGAAAGGCGTGACCCAGAATCATGAGGAGCTAGGCAAAGAACTAAGGCAATGGGTGGCCCATGAAATTGGAGCCTTTGCGCGTCCTGAAGAAATCCGCTTCACTGAAGCTTTGCCAAAGACCAGAAGCGGCAAGATCATGCGGCGGCTACTCAGGGAAATTGTCACTTCCAATACCGTTGGCGGCGATGTGACGACGCTTGAAGATATGTCAGTTCTAACCAGGTTGGCTTCGCAAAACGACGAAGATTAGGTAAAGAAAGCGTTAATATAAAGCCAGAATACAATGGGAGCAATACCAAGCCCGAATCTTACCCCCGAGCAGTTTTTGGCTTTTGAGCGTGCAGGGAAATCTAAAAATGAATACCAGCAAGGTGTGATGTACGCCATGTCTGGTGCATCCATGCGGCACGTCAGGCTTACGAGAAACTTGCTGACCCTACTCGATCAGGCGTTGGACAACCATCCGTGCGAGCCATTTGGCAATGACCTTCGCTTATGGATTGAAAAGTCCAGAGTCTTTACGTACCCCGACATTTTGGTGATTTGCGGTAAGCCAGCGACGATTGATCACGAGTTGGATACTGTAACAAATCCAACGCTTTTAGTGGAAGTTCTGAGTCCGTCCACCGAAGCGTATGATCGAGGAAAGAAATTCGCCCACTACCAAACTATTCTTAGTTTGAAGGAATATGTCTTGGTCTCTCAGGATGAGCCACGCATTGAACGGTATCTTCGCAAATCCGATGAAACCTGGTCTCTGGCGGTTACATCTGATCTGGGGAAAGAAGTCACCTTCCAAAGCATTGGCGTAACCCTGCCATTAGCCGCTGTCTATAAATCTGTTTTCTAGATCGAGTCACTTCTTTTTCGCAGGCGGCTTTGGACTTAAGAAATCCAGCATTTCTTTTACCTGTTTGATGAGGTCCGCATGCTCTGGACGTTTTGCATCCAAAACAGCAATTGCACGTTTGTAAAGTATGGTGGCTTCCAGGGAATTGGAACGTCCCATTTGCACACCAGCCTCCCGCACCAATCCGGAAGCCAGAAAGTGTGCCTTGAAGGCAATCGCTGTCTCGGAAGCCAGTTGACCTTCGGCGAACTTTTTCTGCTCTCGATAAAGTACTGCCAGCTTATCCAGCGTAATTGCAGCCATTGGATGCGCCGTTCCCGCAGAGCTTTCCCAAAGGGACAGGAGTCGCTTGTAGAATAACTCGGCATCGTCATATTTCTTTTCGCCGAAAAGGGCGTATGCTAAACCCTCCACATTTTGGATCAGTTCCGGCGAATTCTTTCCGAACAGGCGCTCTCGCAGAATCAACGCTCTGCGGTAAATTGCTTCCGCTCTTTCATATTTGCGATCAGTAACAAAGGCCACACCTAGCCGATCCATTTCAGGCAGAAGCGCCGGATGCCAGTCTCCCAGCGTTTCACCGCGAATGCTCAACGCCAACTCCAACATTGATGCGGCTCGCCCGGCATTTCCCTGATCCATGTGAAGAAGGGCCATGCGGCTATAGTCGTCAGCAAGTGCTGGTGCTGAGGGCCCGCCTTCTGTGAAGTGGATCTGCTGAACCCGCTGAAGGATCAGCAATGCTCGGGCCACATCGGGCTTTGTATGAATCAACATGGCAAGGGCTGTTAGATCATCAGCAACCAAAGAGTGATTCATTCCCAGTGCATTTTCGCGAAAGTTAATAGCCTCCAATAAGGCACTTTCTGCTGCGTCGGTTTCGCCGAGTGCAGACAAGACATCGGCTGACAATCGGTACAGATCGTACCGCTTAGAATCCTTAGGCGGCAGGTTACCCAATTGCGTTCGCGCTTGATCCAAAGCCTGGCGCGCAAGGGTGTATTCACCTTTTGCGTAATTGGAGCGAGCGTCCTTCATCAACGCATCCCAATCAACGGTCATAAATAGAAAGGCTAATAACAAAGAGGCCATTTCAAATCCAACTACGGCAATTGTAGCTCTTGGATTGACGTAAGTGGTGGCTTTGACCGATCCTGATTGAATGGGAATCTTCCAATGAGAGTTTGTCTATTCGCTGCAATCTGCCTTACGCTACTTTCCGCACAGAACAAAAAGGAGACGCCGATGACTCATCGCGCTACGGGAACATTTGAAGTAAAGCTGAAGCCGTTGGTTTTAGAAGATAGCCAAGCCTCTGATGCTAAGTTGGCGAGAATGTCCATTGATAAGGTATTCCATGGGGACTTGGAGGGCACCAGCAAGGGTGAAATGCTGAGCGCTGGGACGGTGGTGAAAGGCTCGGCGGGCTATGTGGCCATTGAGCATATCACCGGAAACTTGAAAGGGCTTAACGGCAGTTTCGTGATGCAGCACAATGGCGTGATGAATCGAGGAGTGCCTCAGCTTTCCGTAACCGTTGTGCCTGATTCCGGCACTGGGGCGTTGATGGGTATTTCCGGAAAGTTGAACATCATCATTGCTGACGGGAAACACTCGTACGATTTTGAATACAGCTTCGAGAAATAACGCACTGCGGACTTTGGCTTGCGAATTGCTCCTTTGAATGTTGTTGAGGAGGCATCAATCACATGCCAAAGGCCATTTTGCTCGCTTTGTATTTGGGGTTTCCAATATTGCTGTTCAATCCAGAACAGACGGTGAAGCAGACTCAATCGGAACCGGTCGTGCTGATTGATTCCATCCAAGGTAGCCAGTTGTTCAACGCCTATTGTGCCGTCTGCCATGGCAGAGAAGGTAAAGGCGATGGCAGCATGGCGAAGGCTTTGAAGACTAAGCCTCCAGATTTAAGTCGGCTGCAATTGCGCAATCGCGGACAGTTTCCTGCTCAACGGCTGGCGAAAAACATTTCCGGAGAAGAGCAAAAGGCGAAGGGACATGGCAGCCGGGAAATGCCGATATGGGGCTCTATTTTTTCTCAGGTTTCACGGGATCAGGATCTGGGAAGGGTCCGTGTGGACAACCTTGTGAAACACATTCAGAGCTTACAAAACAAATGAGTGGAATAACGCAGTAGTTGGGGGAATTTGCTCAGGTCTTAACTTAACTTACGCGAGTCTCGCGGCATCGCCACGCAATGGAAACCAGCAGTAAGAATCGCCAAACGTCACAAGCGATGTAGACAAGGTGCAGGCGGCTTTCAGAGGGTGTTTGACCTTGCAGTACGATGGATACTCGCTGGTCCAGCATGGGCAGCAACCAGAATGTTTGAAATAGCAACAGCAGACCTATGAGGATTACCAGTCCGCGCGTCAGGGAATTCCCGGTGGCACGGAAAACCACGATCAGTAAAATCACCAGCGCAACTACTTCCAGCTTGTTGAAAAACTGGAAAGTGTGACGTCCTACGTCCAGAGCCACTGGTAATGTAAGGGAAGGTGCCCAGAATTTTGCTGGAGCAGCAATAAAAGAGACCCCCAGCAGCCCGCCAGCCCATAACATGCTCCAGCAGGCGCTGAGGTATCTCAACAATTGCTTATCGCGAACTATTTTGCTCCCACTGCAACCGGGACCGGGGTTAGCCAGCCTTCTGTATCAGGGGCAATTCCATTCACAGTGTCGAAGAAGTCCTTTTGCAGACGTTCGGTAATCGGCCCACGCTGACCTGCGCCAACGGGAATCCTATCAACGCTTCTCACTGGAGTGATCTCAACGGCTGTGCCAGTGAAAAATACTTCATCGGCAATGTAGAGCATTTCCCTTGGGATCAGCGTTTCCACAATTGGAATGCCGGCCTTCTTGGTCAAGTGAATCACAGTATCCCTTGTGATTCCCGGCAGCACACTGGCACCCAGAGGTGGTGTGTGCATTTTTCCATCACGAACGACGAAAATATTTTCGCCGGAACCTTCACTAATGTATCCAGCAGTATCCAGCCCAATACCTTCGGCGTAACCGTTGGCGTGAGCTTCCATGCGGATCAACTGCGAATTCATGTAATTCGCACCCGCCTTTGCGAGTGCAGGGAGAGTGTTGGGTGCTAAGCGGTTCCAAGAGGAAATGCAAACATCAACTCCTGAAGTCAGCGCTTCATCACCCAGATACTTTCCCCAACTCCAGCAGGCCAAGTAAATATCCAGGGGATTATTGATCCCCAAGACACCAACGTCCCCATATCCGCGAAGTAGAATCGGACGAATGTAGCAACTATCCAGCTTGTTGACGCTTACAAGTTCGAGTGCTGCCTCACACAATTGATCGACGGTGAAGGAAACCCCGTCCATGCGGTAGATCTTGGCCGAATCAAGAAGGCGGCGCATGTGTTCGCGAAGGCGGAATACTTGCGTTCCTTTCGGGGTATTGTAAGCACGAATCCCCTCAAAAACAGAACTGCCATAGCTAACCACGTGACTCAAAACGTGGATTTGGGCTTCGTTCCAATTAATTAACTTTCCGTTAAACCAGATTTTTTCAGTAGGCGTCAACATACGATCCATTATATAACGTCTGGCTTATAGAGGTATAACCAGCACTGAAAGTTTTGGATTTCAGTTGAATCGAGTGTGCCGATAGGGGCATCATAGAGGCGGGAGGCTCCTCTATTGTTGCGCCAATTGATTTCACTAATGATGATTACTACCGTTGCCTTAGCGGCGGATCAGAAGCCGGCGAAGCCCGAACCGCCGCCAAAGCTTAGATCGTTCAAGCCTGGCTTGAACTTCTTTTCAATGGAACAAGACGTCCAAATGGGTAAAGAAGCCGCAGCCCAGGTAGAACGGCAGTTCGAGGTTGTCAACAACTCTGAACTGAATGCCTTTGTTCAAAGTATTGCCAGGAAGTTGACAGCGCAGCCGCAGGCTGGAAGCTTCCCTTATAGTTTCAAAATTGTCGGAGACAATTCGATAAATGCATTCGCGCTGCCTGGTGGCTCTATGTTCATTCATACGGGTCTAATCAGCGCTGCAGAGAGCGAATCTCAAATCGCAGCGGTTATGGCCCATGAAATTACACACGTAGCTTTGAGGCATGGAACAAATCAGGCATCAAAAGCGAATCTGATTCAAATTCCCGCAGCTTTGGCCGGCGGTATGTTGGGTGGCGGGCTTCTTGGTAGTTTGGAACAGGCCGGTGTTGGATTACTAGCTACCGGCGTGTTGTCAAAATTTTCACGCACAGCTGAAACTCAGGCAGATTTAATGGGAGCTCAAATGATGGCCCAAGCTGGATACAATCCTATCGAAATGGCTCGTTTTTTTGAAAAGTTGGAAACTGAGTCAAAAAAGGGAAATTGGCTCACGACAATGTTCGCCGACCACCCCAATCCAGGGAACCGCGTGAAGGAAGTTGAAAAGGAAATCCTAGCCATGCCAAAGCGTACTTATAACGCTGAAGGTGGCGGTTTTGAACGCGCGAAGGCGATTGTTAGATCGTTGCCACCCCCAAAAAAGCGTCCTGCTATGTCTCAGGGTCAACAGGGCGGACAGGGCCCGGCTGTCGGAACCGTACAGATGCCTTCGCTTAATGAACTGCGTCCCTCTAACAATTACCGCACTACTCAAAATGGAGCCTTCTCTATTTCTTATCCGGACAATTGGCAGACGCAGACTGATCCCAATGGTGGCAGCCTGACGATTGCTCCTGCCAAGGGATCGATTGGACAAGGCCAGCAAATGGCTCTCGCCTATGGATCGCAATTCAACTTCACACCTTTCCAGAACGGTCAGCAGGTATCCATTCAACAAGCCACGCAATCGCTTGTTCAAAACTTGCAGCAAGGCGATCCGAATATGAAGGTGACCCAGAATCCTCAACAGAATCAAGTTGACGGCTATCAGGGTATGGTGACCATGCTTACAACAGGATCTCCCTATCAAGGTCAACAGGAAGACGATATTTTGCTAACAGTGGCATTGCCTCAAGGAATTTTCTGGGCAGTGTTTGTGGCGCCAGATAGCGACATGCGGAATGTGCAACCAGCCTTTCAACGGATGATTCAATCGATTAAGTTTGCTCGGAACTAATTGATTGTTTGAAGCCATATTATTCGATTTTGATGGCGTGATTGCCGATAGTGAATCAGTCCACTTCCAGAGCTGGGGAGAAATCCTTGCGCCTCTGGGAGTGGAACTTTCCTGGGAATTCTACTGTTCCCAATGTATTGGAGTTTCCGATCGCAAGACTGTAGATATATTTTGCGAGGGAAGGGAATTCACGGTGGATCAGCTCGACGAATTGTGCCATCGGAAGAGGAACTTGTTCCGACAGAAAGCTGTAGCCAATCCCCCGGTTGTGGAATCCACCAAGCAATTGGTTAAGGGTTTGAAGGGGAAGTATAAGTTGGCGGTTGTAACCTCCAGCGGAAGGAACGAAGTGCAGCCTGTATTGGAAATCACGGGTTTGTGGCCATTGTTGGATGCCTTCGTTTGCATGTCCGATGTGGAGCGACTAAAGCCCCATCCCGATCCCTACTTGGAAGCGGCCAGACGATTAGACATAAATAAGGCCTTGGTGGTGGAAGATTCCGATCCCGGTGAAGCTAGCGGTAAGGCAGCAGGATTCGAAGTTTTGCGAATTCCCCATCCTGATCATCTCTCTAAACTGGTGTTAGAAAGATTGATGCGAACCTAAGTACGCTCTTGCGGGATCCTGAAAAATGGGCGATAAAATCGATTGCCACATTCTCGGCATCGAAACGGACGCAATCCTAAGAGGACTAGCATCCAGTCGGTCACGGTTTGGCGGCGTGAACGGCTGATCTTATTTCCTTGGCATCGGTTGCACCAGATGGCAACTACTGTATCCTCAGATTCTTTCAAAACGGCCTCAAATCCTCGGTCATTGTTACTTGGCTACTGCTAAATGAACAGCTATTAAAAACTACTTGCTTGCGACTAGGGGGTGCGGCGCAACAAACCGGATCGAAGAATTGGGCGCGCTGAAGGACTTCCCCCAACCACACCCCGATGATAACGATATATGCCATGGTACACAACCCCCCTTTTTTGATAAGCTAACGGTTCGCAATATGAAACCCAGCTACTTTCTCTTAATACTGATGTCGGCCGTGGTTACTCTGGCCGTATACGGACAACAGGGGCAGCCCAAATATAGGACCTCGCCGACTGGATATTCAGACACTCCTTACCTTCCCGATGGTAAGTGGCGGGTCCACGATATCGCGCGCCCTAAGCCTCCTGTTGTAACCCCTGGTTCTTTCAGTATTGAAGACAAGCCCGGACTTCCTCCTTCTGATGCCATCGTTTTGTTCGATGGCAAGGATTTGTCTAAATGGACTGGCGGCCTGGAAACGGATGGCAAAATACGTCCAGCGGGTTGGAAAGTTGAAAACGGCTATGTGGAATGCACCCATGCCACTGGGGGGTTAGTCAGCAAGGAAAAGTTCGGAGACATGCAACTCCATTTGGAATTTGCTTCTCCAACCGAAATAAATGGGGACAGCCAATGGCGAGGCAACAGTGGCGTTCTTCTAATGAATGCCTATGAAATTCAAGTACTGGATTCTTACAACAATCCAACCTATGCTGATGGCCAAGCAGGAGCAATCTACGGGCAATATCCACCTCTCGTAAATCCAGCTCGTCCACCAGGCCGTTGGCAGCAGTACGATATTTTTTTTGAAGCTCCGAAGTTCTCCGCCGGAAAACTTTTAAAGCCAGCTTACGTCACAGTAATGCTGAATGGAATCATGCTGCATCACCATCAGCAGATAGTTGGAAGAATGGCCCATAAGGTGGTTGGATTGTATCAGCCGCATGGGGACGAAGAGCCGCTCGCACTGCAGAATCACGATACAAAAGTACGCTACCGCAACATTTGGGTACGCCGATTGAAAGGATACGACCAACAATGAATCGCAGAAATTTCTTGACTGGCATGGCAAC
Organism: Bryobacterales bacterium; assembly: GCA_043745195.1. Lineage (GTDB taxonomy): Bacteria > Acidobacteriota > Terriglobia > Bryobacterales > Bryobacteraceae > JANXSF01. Next base: position 29,963 of record JAYTTF010000245.1, read on the forward strand.
AGCCAGTGCCGCAACCGCATTGGCGCAATCGCCAAGAGACTGGTCTGGCAACACGCCTGTCCGCTATCCAGAGCCAGACGTAGTAGTGCTAGATCCGCGTTTTGCCAAATATAAGATTGGCAACACTCCGATTAAGCGCTTATACACTGGAGCACTTTGGGCCGAAGGTCCAGCGTGGAATGGTGTGGGCCGTTACATGGTTTTCAGTGACATTCCCAACAACCGTCAACTGCGTTACATGGATGACGATGGCGGCAGGGTCTCCGTTTTCCGCACCCATGTTGGCTATACGAACGGAAACACTTTCGACTATGAAGGCCGTCAAATTGGATGCGAGCATGGCAATCGGCGTGTGACCAGGCTTGAGTACAACGGCAAGGTAACGGTGCTTGCGGATAAGTTTGGTGGAAAACCATTGAACGCCCCAAACGATGTGATTGTTGCACCGGATGGAGCCGTCTGGTTTACTGACCCCGGGTATGGAAGTCTAATGGAATACGAGGGAAACAAAGGTCCACTGGAGATCAAGGAAGCTGTTTACCGCATCGACAAGTCGGGAAAGATGGAAAAGGTTACCGATGAACTGTATAAGCCAAACGGGCTATGCTTTTCGCCTGACTACAAGAAACTGTATATCGCCGAAACAGGTTCCACCCATTACCCTGACGCACCGAAGAATATTCGAGTCTATGACGTTGTGAACGGAACTTCTTTGAAGAATGGCCGTGAGTTTGTAAACATGAAGCTGGGCTCACTGGGTGCCGGCCTTTCTGACGGAATCCGTTGCGACACTGATGGCAATGTTTGGTCAAGTGCCGGCTGGGTTGGGGCGGGCTACGATGGCGTACAAATTTTTGCACCCGATGGGACGCGGATTGGACATATCCTTCTTCCTGAAATTTGTTCTAATTTGTGCTTCGGTGGAGTGAAACGGAATCGCCTGTTCATGACTGGAAGCCAGTCCCTATACTCTGTCTACACTGAGGCGATTGGTGCTGGTATCGCTTAAACTGGAGTATTGCAACTTATAGTTTTCTGTTTTCTCCTCTGTCTTTCCGGCCAAGCTGTGTTTTCACAAACGGCATCGCTTCGTGGTCAAGTTTCTGATGAAAGCGCCGCAATCATTCCAGGGGCCAAGGTTACTTTGGTTGGCCCCACTGGGAAAGTGCAATCGAGAATTGCCGCTAGCGATGCCACCTATTCTTTTAGTGGCCTTGTACCTGGAGACTACACGATCTCTGCGTCAGCCCCCGAAATGGCCCTGACGCCCATCAAAGCGGTTATCAAGGCGGGAACCCAAATTCTTGATTTGAAACTGCGTGTTGTGGCAGCTTCACAACGGGTCAGTGTCAACGACCAGCAGAACGGAATTGCTGTTGGTACAGACCCAACTGCCAATGCTGGAGCTCTGGTTCTTCGCGGTAGCGACCTGGACGCTTTGGCTGACAATCCCGAAGATTTGGCGGCTGATTTGGCAGCGCTAGCTGGACCATCGGCTGGTCCCAACGGCGGTTCCATTTTCATTGATGGTTTTAGCGGCGGGCAGATTCCTTCAAAAGATTCCATCCGGGAAATTCGAATCAATCAAAATCCATTTTCACCGGAGTACGACAAACTTGGATTCGGCCGTATCGAAATATTCACAAAGCCGGGTTCCGATAAATTCCGTGGCACGCTGTTTTATAACGTAGGACATGATGCTTTGAATTCCCGGAATCCATATGCTGCGAAAAAGGCTCCTTTTTTCCTGCAAGAGTATGGTGGAAATATTAGCGGGCCACTTGGCAAAAAGGCTTCTTTTTTTCTCGATATCCAGGAGCATGCCATAGACAATGGTTCAATTATCAATGGCGTTACCCTCAACCCCACAAGCCTTCAGATTTTAGATCCCTTTACTGATGTTCTTTCTATCACACAGCGTCGTTTTCTGGCGAATCCCAGGGTCGACTATCAAATCAACCAAAAACATACGTTAGCGGCTCGTTACGTGTATTCACCTTCGGACGTAGCCGATTCTGGAGTTGGGAACCTCAACTTGGTTTCGCGCGGTGTTCACGCCAAAGACCACAACCACACACTGCAATTGACCGAGACCGCTGTGCTGGGTTCAAGAGTGGTGAATGAAACCCGATTTCAAATATTACATCTTGACGCCTCGCGGACGGCCAACTTGCAGGAACCCGCAATTCAGGTTCTAGGATCATTCAACGGAGGTGGATCCCCGGTCGGCCGCCAGACTACTGCGCAGACTAACTTCGAATTGCAAAACTACACATCGGTGGCAAGCGGTCGGCATACAATTCGGTTTGGAGTTCGCATGCGGACAGAGCGGTTTGACACGGTATCACCGGCGAATTTTGTTGGCACTTTTACCTTTGCAGGTAATGGAACCGTTTCGTCAATAGAGGCGTACCGGCGGACTTTGCAATATGAGAAGGCTGGAATAAGTTGGCCCCAAATCAGGGCACTTGGAGGCGGCGCAAGTCAGTTCACTTTCAACGCCGGTGAACCGCAATTGGCTGCAAGCCAATTCGACGCTGGCCTCTTCATCGGTGACGATTTTCGCTGGAAACCGAATCTAACCTTAAGCTACGGACTGCGATATGAAGATCAAACGAACCTTTCAAACCATACAAATTTCGCCCCCAGGATAGGCATTGCGTGGGCTCTTGGTGGTAAAGGAAAATCAGGCCCAAAGACGGTGATCCGTTCTGGATTTGGTATGTTCTATGATCGCTTTTCACTGGATAATACTCTGACTGCTCTACGATATGGCGGACAGATTCAGAAACAAATTGTGATCCGCGATCCGCAGTTCTTCAACGCCATTCCGCCGCTGGGTACACTCAGTGGACAACAGAGCTTGCAGACCATCCAACAAGTCAGTTCAAACCTACGCTCGCCTTATCTCATCCAATCAGCATTAGGAGTGGAACGGCAATTGCCCCACAATATTACGCTTGCGGTGACCTACGCGAACATACACGGGGTTCATTTCCTTCGCTCTGAATCGGTAGTACAGCCAACAGCCATCCGGTTTCTGATGGGCTCTTCAGGTCTCTACAATGAAAATCAATTGATCACCAATGTGACGGCGAAAATGAATGCCAAGGTCTCACTGTTTTCATACTTAGTTCTAAACCGGGTGAAGAGCAACACAGAAGGATTGGGCACTTTCCGCGCGAATCCGAACAGCGATGTTGGCGAATATTCCACAGCTTCAAACGATATCCGCCAGCGTGTTTCTTTTGGCGGAACGCTGACTACGAAATGGAGTATACGGATGAGCCCATTGCTTACTGTGGCTTCTGGATCTCCATTCGACATAACTGCGGGAAGGGATATTTATGGCACTACTCTGTTCAATGCTCGTCCAGGATTTGCAACCGACCAGCGCAAAGCAGGAGTGGTAAGCACCGCTTATGGATTGCTTGATCCCAACCCCGCGTTGGACCAACAATTGGTGCCCAGAAACTTCGGGCGTGGTCCGGGCGCAATTATGTTGAATTGGCGTATCAGCAAAACCATTCCGTTCGGAATAGTTCGTGAGCGTGGGGCAGCACCTGCAACACGACTTCCAGGCGATGGGCAAGCTCAGACGGGAGGGGGTTTCAGTGGTGTAGCGGCCAGTGGTGCATCTGCCGCAAGCAAGCGATATGGTTTAACCTTGCAACTCTCAATCCGGAATATTCTCAATCACAACAACCCTGGCCCTATCAACGGCAATATTACATCCCCTCTTTTTGGAAGAGCAAATCAAGCAGCAGGCGCTGGTGTTCCAGGTGGCACAGGGTTTTCAGAATCGGCTAACAATCGAAGGTTGGAGTTTCAGACGCGTCTGACTTTCTGATGGCTGCTTTGTTCATCTAATTCCCCATCTCTCGCATCGCCTGAATTCTTGGAGCTCGACTCTTAGGGCTATCGAGACTAAACGATCTGGCATCACCCAAATGCTCTCGAATGAATGTTTCAGTTTCAGCAACCGCCTTGGTTAATGCTGCATCTTTTCCGGAAAAGGCCACGTAGACGATGGCTTCAGTATCCTTATCGTACTCCCAAAGCCCCGCCAATCTGCCTTGCTGGTTGAATATGGCGTGGCTGGGGAGATCGGAAACCGAGGCTAGTTTTGCAACACCACGATCACTCAGTATGGTCCGATCCAAATCCTGCGGCGCAAGTAGACTTGTATGATTGCGACGCAACAGCACCATGCTATCGAGACTGGAAGTCAATTGGTAGCCTTTCGTTTTGGATGCCTTAAAGCTTCTAAGAGAGTCCAGATCTTCTGGAAGCATGTATCTGTCTTCGCCAAATCCAGAGAGTTTTAGTAGTTCCATAGCTGCCTTGGCGGCCTTGACACCTAACCCGGAAAACCATTGGAACTCCGCTGAAGTTGCAGGACCGATCCAGCGAAAATAGCGACGAGCCAGTTCGACGTAAGCCTCCGATTTTTCCAATTTTGGTTTTTTCAATGGATTGGGAGACCACAATGCGTAGTGATAGCGCTGCTGGTCAATCCGTCCGTTCACTGGAATTCTGCGGATGTTGCCTTCCACCTGCAATCGCCCCAATGCCAAGGGAAGAGTTGTACTGAGTCCTTTTTTTTGACCTTCAGGACCAAGACTTCGCGAGGCATCGCCAGTGGCTTGACGAATCGTATCAGGATCGCAGGGGCCATTTTTCAACGAGGACAGAATCGAATCGCAGAGCTTGTCGATTTCAGAATCGGTGACTCCAAGTTTACGGGCCGTGTTCATCTCAGCCTCTTGCCCAAAGCCCTGGGCACAGGTCAGAGCTAGAGCAAAATCGGAGGATGGCACAACGTAAGTGCAGCCGCGGGCGGCAGTCAGTTCCTGGATCTCACAATCCGCTAGGGCATTGTCAATAACTTGGCGATCATGCCGACCCCGAGAAAATAGAGTTAGGTATGGTCCTACCCCGCCAACGGAACGGGCCCATCCAACTGACTCCAATATCTGCGAAGTACTGCACCCTGCTAATGAACCATCAAGGCCTTGTCTGTGGGCCCACCACGCCTGGAGATTTGCGGAATCCATTGTAGGATTGTAACCCGTTAAGTTTTAGTATTCGAGGGAATGCTGGAATGCAGGATTAGTGATAATAAAATGAATCACTTGGACCAACCCTGTTTTTTCCCCGAAGCGTGTTGTAACCTTAACTGTACGTGGTAACGCCATATATATCGACGGGTAATCGCCGCCTCCATGCAGAGGAGGAATGTTAGTTGATTTTGAGCTTGTGAAGCGAGCTCAAAGCGGCGAAGAAGCTGCTTATAATCAACTGATACAAGCCTATCGGAAACGGATTTTAGGTACAATTGGCCGCTTGATCGGCAAACCTGAAGACGTTGAAGATGTTGCCCAGGAAGTTTTTGTACGGCTTTATTTTTCACTGGATCAGCTACGCGAGCCGGAGATGTTTGAGCCTTGGCTGCACCGGTTGACAGTAAATGCCGCCTACGACTATTTGCGTAAGCAGCGTAGGCGGACCGAATCGCGAATGAGCGATTTGAGTGAACAGCAAGTGGTAAAGGCCGATGCTGTTGCAAGTACAAACCAGCGGATTGAAGAAGACCGCCGTGCGGAAGTCCGAGAGTTGGTAACTTCTCTTTTAAGTGAAGTTAGCGAGGAAGACCGGATTTTGTTGACCTTGAAAGAAGTGGAAGGTCTTTCGCTAAGGGAATTGGAAATGGTTTACAAGGTGAACGAGAACGCCTTAAAGGTAAGATTGTTCCGGGCACGGCAGCGAGTTTTGAAAGCGTTTGGACGATTGTCCGGCGACAAGGCAATCCTGGCGGAGGACCTCACTGGAAGCCGGCAGTTGTTGCCGAAGAGCGATTCTGAGTAGAATGATGATGAGTGGAGCAAATATGGATTTGGAACATAAATTAGACAAATTGTTTTTGGCTTACAAATCAGCCAATCCCGATCCCACCCCATCAGCTGGATTTACGCCTGGTATTTGGAGCAAGATTGAAGCCCGGCGTCGCCAGTCTTTCCTGCTTTCTTGGACCAGAAATTTGGTGGCTGCGTCGGCTAGCCTCTGCCTGATTTTTGGCTTATTGCTGGTTACCCCGTTTCCTAGCGGCAACTCGGCACTGGCAACGTACTTGGATTCCTTAGATGACGAACACGACCAAACACAAGTAGCTGACTTGCACCAAGTGGCAAATCCGGATCGTTCCAATGACTCTGGCCAGGAAATTTTGGTGGAAGAGGAATGAACCGGTCACAGTCATCTTTGATATTCTCTCTTGTTCTGGTATTCGCCAGCGGCATAGCAGTCGGTGGCGTTGGCTACCACCTCTACACGGCCAAGTCTGTTGCGGCGAATGCTGGGCAATCGCCCGATAAGTTCCGTAGCGATTTCATAACAGATATGAAGGTGAAGCTAAGCTTGTCCGAAGAGCAGATTACCAAGGTTAATGTGGTTTTAGATCAGACTCGCCTGCAGTATAAGGAATTGCGGGACCGGATGAAGCCTGATATGAACCGGATTAAATCCGAACAAGTTGAAAAAATAAATGCGCTGCTTAATCCATTGCAGCAAAAACAGTACGAAGCATTGCGAGTGGAAAGGGATACTAAATCGAAACAGAAATCCCACCGCCCTTCCGGCAATTGAATTATTTTCTACCAGACATGTGTTTTGGCCAGCAACATGGCTTGGGCATTTACCTTTTTCCCTCTAACTGCAGTTAGCTTTTTGTAAGACCCGTCGGGCTGCATCCTACGGGTTTTTACGTTATCCGCCAAGTAAGTTCCAAAGATTTCTTCGCGGACCCTTTGGATTAAAGCTGGCGAAAGCAGTGGCACCAATACTTCAACCCTGCGGTCCAGGTTGCGAGGCATTAAGTCCGCACTCCCCATATACAATTCATCTTTTCCTCCGTTGTGGAACGCGTAGAGTCGGCTGTGTTCCAGAAATCTGCCTACAAGGCTGCGGACACTGATGTTTTCGCTGATTCCAGGAATCCCAGGAATCAGGCAGCAAACCCCGCGCACCAAAAGATCCACCGAAACCCCAGCTTGCGAGGCCCGATACAGTGCGCGGATGATGCCTGGGTCCACCAGTGCATTCATCTTGAACACAATTCGCCCTTGTCGACCTTTTCGTTGATGTTCAATTTCACGCTGAATTAAAGCCTCAAATCTGGGACGCAAGTTGACCGGGGCCACCAGCAATCGCTTGTAATCCTTTTTTGTTGAATAACCGGTCAGGAAGTTGAAAAGATCGGTTGCGTCTTCACCAATTTCCTCGTCGCAAGTGAACAATCCCACATCCGTATATTGTTGTGCAGTAGTGGCGTTATAATTTCCGCTTCCAATATGCACGTACCGCCGGATGGATTTTCCTTCCTTGCGGACAACCAGCGCCACCTTGCAATGAATCTTCAATCCCAACAGACCATACACAACGTGTACCCCTTCGCTTTCCAACTGCCTGGCCCATTCAATGTTGCTTTCCTCATCGAACCGAGCTTTCAATTCCACCAGTACAGCAACCTGCTTTCCATTTGCCATAGCCTCTAGCAAGGCCGCGACGATTGGCGAATCCCGGCCAATCCGATACAAAACCATCTTGATTGCCATCACATTCGGATCCCGAGCCGCACGTCTCAAGAATTCCACCACAGGTTGGAACGATTCAAACGGATGATGCAGCAGCAGACTATTTTCCCGAATGGCTCCAAAGAAATCGTCTGTTGAAGAATCGAGGGCCGCAGGAGTAGTTGGAAACAGCAACGGTTCTTTTAAGTCCGGTCTGTCTAAAGAGCACAGTGCCATCAATCGCTTTAGAGAAATTGGATGACCCACACGATACACATCGCCGGGGTCCACTTCCAGGTTGCTCATCAATATTTTTAGAATGGATTTCGGCATGGCGTGCGTCACCATCAGTCGAACAACGCTTCCGAACCGCCGTTGCCTCACTCCTTCAGCAATAGTTTCCAGTAGGTCCTCCGATTCCAATTCCTTAATGGCGATTTCCGCGTCGCGAGTAACGTGAAAAGGGTAGGCCTTGACGATCTCCATTCCCGGAAACAATTTTTCGAGATTCTCCGCCATCACTTCCTCAATCCAAACAACGTCAGTTATACCCGATGTCGGCTTTCCAGTAGTCTTGACGGGAATAAATTGAGGCAAGGTATCGGGTACCTTCACTCTGGCAAAATGTTCTTCTCCTTGCCGATCACGAATCTGTACAGCCAGATTTAAGCTGAGGTTTGAGATATGGGGAAACGGGCGGCCAGGATCAAAAGCTAGAGGTGTTAGAACTGGAAAAATGGTGTTGTGAAAATATTTTGTTATGTATTGTTTTTGATCAGGATGGAGATCTGCAAGCTTTCGGATGTGAATCCCGCACTCTTTCATTCTCGGAATGAGTTGCTCATCCAGGCAGCGCTGCGCATCTTTCATCAGACGCGAAAACTCTTTCCGCACGCTCTCCAGTTGGGTGATTGGCTTGGTTCCATCAGGTCCAATTTCCTGACTTCCTGAATCCACTTGTGCAATGAGTGCGGACACGCGAACCATAAAAAATTCTTCTAAATTGGAATCCAAAATTGCGATGAATTTCAACCGTTCAAGAATCGGATTGACTGAATCGGCTGCCTCTTCAAGTACTCGCCGCTGGAAGGCAAGCATACTCAATTCACGGTTAATGTAGAGGCTTGGATCAAGAAGTGAGATGGTTTTTTTAACAACTTTTGGGGACGATTGCATGGGATGGTCTCTTTTAGTTTAGCTTTGGACAGCAACTCGATGGTGAAATTCTGGTAGTCTCAAATCAATATGAGTCTTAAGTTTGTCTTGCCATTGCTAATGTGCGCAGTTGTTGGAATTGCCGCAGATGGAGCAAAACCCATTCGAGTTTTGGCCTGGAGCGAACGTAGCGAGCCAAAGGATATTTATCCTGCCGGCATCAACGGACAGTTCTCGGCGTTCCTATCGAATGAAGCAGGAATTCAGGTGACCGTAGCCAACCTGCAAGATCCTGAGCAAGGATTGAGCGAGCAGACCTTGGCGAATACGGACGTTCTTATCTGGTTCGGACATAAGAACCACGCCCTTGTCACTGACGAAAATGTGGAACGAATCATGAAAAATGTTCGCCTGCGGGGCATGGGGTTTCTTCCAATTCATTCGGCACATTATGCCAAACCGTTTCAGCGAATCATGAGGACCATTGCCTTTGAACGGGGACAGCCACTGGAAGGCACACCAGGGAAATGGGATCGCGTTAAAAACAGCGGGGCGCCTGAAACTATTCACATTAAGATGCCGGATCATCCCATTGCAAACGGGGTGAAGGACTTTGTAATTCCCCAAACGGAAGTATATTGGAATCCATTTATTGTCCCTACTCCTGACGCAAAAATTCTGGAAGGGCAATACAAGGACGACTTCCAGGATGGCAGCGACGGAATGCTTTGGAATTTTGGCAAAGGTAAGGTTTTCTATTTCCGTCCAGGTCACGAAACGTATCCAATTTATTTTCAGCCGGAAGTGCAACTGATCCTGAAGAATGCAATTCGCTTCCTGGCTTTGGCAAAATAGTAGGAGCCTGTTCACACATGCCCTCATCCACCAAAGGTTCATTGCAAAAGCAGGGGATTAGACTCACCCGCCAACGCCAGATCTTACTTGATCTAATTGATAAGTCCGGTCAGCATTTGGACGCCGATAGTCTTTTCAATCTCGCTCAGGAAAAAGATCCGAAGTTAAATAGAGTTACCGTTTATCGCACGCTGAAGCTTCTTAAGCAGGAAGGTTTGGTGGATGAACTGGACCTGATGCACTACGGCGGCGATCAACATTACTACGAAACCCGCATGAAGCAGGAACATGCTCACATCATCTGCATGCGTTGCGGTAAAGTGGAAGAATTTTTCGGCGAACCGCTTCAAAAACTGCGCCGTCAGATTGAAGTTGATTTTGGATTTCAAATTCTTCTTGCGCGAACGGAGATTGGCGGATACTGTTCGCATTGCCAAGTCCTTCGGGGCAGGGAAGTGGAAGAAATCGCCTCCGCTATTAAGCCAAAGATGAAAGCACTAAAACCCCGATGAGCGATTCCAGTGTTTTCGTCGAAGTCCATCAGCCTTCCGGTAACATAACCCGTTCCCCTCTTTCTCCATTTCCTTTCACTATGGGGCGGCAACCCGACAATGCTTTGGTGCTGCGAGATAGTCGAGTTTCCCGCCGTCACTCACAGATTATTCTGGAAGGTGAGGATCATGTAATTGAGGACCTTGGTTCCAGCCATGGCACGTTTGTCAATGGTGAGAAAACCACTCGCATGATACTCACGCCTGGGGATAGTATTGAATTCGGAGTACCTAATTCTTACCGCGTGGTTTTCGGGCGCGGTGGTCCACTATTGACGGTCCCTGTCCCAACGGAAGGTGCAACAAACCTATCCAAACTCCGCTCCTTGTTGGAAGTCGCGCGCTCCATGGCCCATTCGCTTTCGGCCGTTGAAGTGCTTTCCGCTATTGTTGAATCTGCCCTTTCCATCACCAGTTGTGAGAAAGGTTTCCTGTTGCTGATCGATCACGATGATTTGCGACTTGAAGTGGGCCGCCATAAGAATGGGCAAATTCTTGGAGTTGAATCTTTAGGGATTGAGACCAAAGCACTGCGTGCTGCTCTCGATTCGCGACACGATCTTTTGTCGTTCACCGTTGCCCCCCATGTGGCAGCAGTTCCTTTAATTCGTGTACGTTCCGGTTCCATCAATTCAACCAGAGCGATCACTGCAGCCAAGGACACGGTCGGCCTTCTCTATCTGTTGGAAGAGGGCGGTGGAACTGCAGATCTTTCGCGCGGAAATCGGGAACTGCTTGAAACGCTTGCCCTGGAAGCTTCAACAGTATTAGAAAATACCCGCCTGCTGGAACAAGAGCGTGCAAAGAAGCGGTTGGATGAAGAGCTTGGGATTGCGCGGAAAATTCAAGCGGACCTGCTTCCAAAATCTCTTCCCAAAGATGGCTGGTTTCGTGCATCTGGCTGGAGCATTTCCTCGCTCGCCGTTGGTGGAGACTATTACGACGCAGCACTTGGGCACGACAATCAATGGACCCTTGTGATGGCCGATGTCTCTGGCAAGGGCGTTAGCGCAGCTTTGCTCGCAGCCTTGCTTCAAGGCGCTTTTCTGCAGGCCAGACCGGGTGGCCAACATATCGCCTCCTGGTTCCGCCGCCTCAATCGGTTTCTGTTGGATCGAACCGGCGGCGAAAAGTACGCCACCATTTTTTACGCCGCCGTTCATGGTACTGGAAATGTTGATTGGGTGAATGCTGGACACTGTTCGCCGATGGTGGTGCGGACTGGCGGGAAAGTGGAACTGCTTGGACCAAGCGGGATGCCTGTAGGCATGCTGGAAGAAGCGGAACATGGACTGGAAACCATGCAACTGCAGCCCGGTGAAAAAATTGTTCTCTACACCGATGGATTGTCCGAAGCCAGAAGCCCTGCCGGTGAATTTTACGATACTGGCCGGCTTCGTCGGTTCTTAGAAGAAAATCATCATCATGGAGCAGACTCCTTGTCCCTCCTGCTTCGGGCGGAAGCGCTAAGGTTTATGGATGGTGCTCATCAGCAGGATGATGTAACGGTTTTGGTCGTAGAATTCAATGGTGATCATTCCAAAACAATCGTCGCGAAGGAATGAACTAGCGGTACGTCCACTCCAGTGCCTTCTTCCACTTCGTATGTTTCCAGCTTTCTAGGTGGCCCGTCCGGACTCACAAGTGTCGCTTTCTTCCAACTACCAAGCACGTGCGCAGTAAGCGATTCGGCTGGAAAATCGGAATAGTTAACCAAGTGCAAAACTTCCATTTTTCCGTCAGGCGAGACCAAAAGATTGGAAAGCATGCTGCCGACGTTGAACAGTCTTGCCCCAAGATTTTTACGACCTGTCATCGTGTTCAGTTCTTTCCAAATTTCATCCAACTGCTTTACTGCGTCTTGATCCACCGTAAGTTGCCCAGGTTTTGGCGTTGGAAATTTCCAACCCGGAGGACTGGTCAAAACCGTTCCTCCTGATTTAGTAAATGTGGAAACCATCGCTCGCTGTTCTTCCGTTAAAGCTGACGGGTTCACATTCACCGCCATCTTGGCGCGCCGCATAGAATCTTTGGATAAATTTGAAGACGGAACCGGTTGAACCGGAGTGTGCCTCACCGCAATCATGTCCAGGATGCCTCCCGAAAGTAGCGCACCGCTTGTTGCATCCTGTAATACTGCCATCTGACCAGCAGGCAGAAATCCTCGCCATTGCTTGTTCGTCTCAACATGGCGCAGCAAATCGCAAATTCGCTTCCACGAAGCCAACGCTTTTTCCTCACGCGCCAGCAGCCGTTTCTCAAAATCCGCATCCAGACTCACAACCCAACGCGCACCGCACATGGAAGCATCCCCGATGGCTTGTAAATAGCGAACCGGATTAATCAGGCCCTTGTCCGGCGGACGATTGGCAATCCAAACCGCTGCCGATGTCCATGCTCTTACAAAGCGCAGGAACCCGGAGTTGGTATCAATCCAAGGCGCTCCGCTTGGAGCTGCCTTGGCCGTGTCCTCTTCCGTCTGGTTAACGCCAGGCCAAACTCCTTGCCAGGTACCGGCTAACTTCTGGCCCGCCGCTATGCTCATTTCGTAACGGGAAGGCAGGCTGACAACAGCAAAATCGACGGATTCCATTTGCCGCAACGATTCAGTTGTTACGCCTTCAATAACAACTCCGGCCATATTTAATTTCTTAGCATCCTGAACATTGGTGTTGCCTCTGGCGATCAAAAGAGTGGCAATATTCTTCGCTCTCGCCGCCTCTATAAACTTAACGGACGCAGATTCAGTAGTCAGTAAAAGGCAATTAACTGGAGTGCCGTTTAGCAATTCCAAACTTGCAGGGTCACCAGAGGGCCAACGCATCGGCACCCAATCGGCTAAGCTGGCAAGGGCTAACAACAAAGGGAACATAATCCCACTTTACATCCTCACCGCACCGTTGGTCCGTTCGTTTCGATTATCATAACCATAATGGCTCAGCGCGATTTCGTAGTCGTCCGCTCCGGCGCATTTGAGGATGTTGGCGCTCTTTCCTTGCTGCCGGAACTGGAACGCCGCCTTTCCACCGCACTTCGCGGCAAGCAGGAAATCGTGCGCTTCGCTCTGGTTGGGTTACTCGCCCGCGGCCATCTTCTGGTTGAAGATGTTCCTGGCGTTGGCAAGACCACGCTTGCCCACGCCTTGGCACGCGCCGTCGACGGCCGCTTTGTTCGGCTGCAATTTACTTCCGACATGCTGCCGTCCGATATTTTAGGCGTCACCATTTTCAACACTCGTTCGCAGGAATTTGAATTCAAGCCTGGTGCGATATTTACGAATTTTCTACTTGCCGATGAAATCAACCGCGCCACTCCGAAAACTCAAGGTGCTTTGCTCGAAGCCATGAACGAAGGGCAGGTAACCATTGAAGGGCAGTGTTATCCCCTGCAACAGCCCTTTCTTGTAATCGCTACCCAGAATCCGGTTGAACATCACGGTACTTACCCGTTGCCGGAATCGCAGCTGGACCGCTTCCTTATGCGCTTGCGGATTGGGTACCCCGACCGTGAAAGTGAACGCGATATTGTTCGCCAGTCGGCTCAGGAAGATTTCAACAGCTTCCCTTCGGTACTTTCCGCGCACGATGTTCTTGAAATTCAAAAAATCGTTTCCTCCGTCAGGGTGGATGACGCGCTGGTAGATTACATGCTCGCCATTGTGGAAAGCACTCGAAAGCATGAAGGCATCGCGTTGGGCGTCAGTCCACGTGGGGCTCAGGCACTGTATCGAGCCGTCCAAGCTTTGGCTATTTTAGAAGGCCGCCAATTTGCGATTCCTGATGATTGCAAACGCTTAGCCGTGTCCGTTTTTGCCCATCGCCTCGTGATAGCCAGCCGCTTCGGAGGGCAGGGCAGGACAAGCGCTGAAACATCTGAAAACCTGATTCGCGGTATTCTTGCTTCCGTTCCCATTCCGATATAGTTTTTACCTTATTTCTTCAACAGCTTACGAAGCAATTTCCCAGCTGATTTGTTATAATAGTCGCCTAAGTACCAGTTCTGAATCGAATGGCGAACAAAATGCGAAAGCCATTCGTGTATTAAGGAGTTTCACTTGGCTGATAACGACAACCAGCAACCACCGCAGCCGCCACCGGGCGGCCAGTTGCCGCTGGGCGGAGATAGCAAGATCATTCCGGTGAATATCGAAGATGAGATGCGCAAGTCGTATCTCGACTATGCGATGAGCGTCATCATTGGACGAGCTTTGCCCGATGTTCGCGACGGACTTAAACCCGTTCACCGCCGCATTCTTTACGGCATGAGCGAATTGGGGCTGAACTACAATCGCCCCACACGCAAGTCGGCAAAAATCGTCGGCGAAGTAATGGGTAAGTATCACCCGCACGGCGATTCGGCCATTTACGACGCTTTAGTGCGCATGGCTCAGCCGTTTTCGTTGCGTTACCCGTTGATTGATGGTCAGGGAAATTTCGGTTCTGTTGATGGCGATCCGCCAGCCGCAATGCGGTATACAGAAGCCCGCTTGTCGAAAATCGCTGCCTCGTTGATTGAAGACATCGACAAAGAAACCGTAGATTTCAAGTCCAATTACGACGATTCGGAAAGCGAACCGGAAGTAATGCCAACCCGTTATCCCAACTTGTTGGTGAACGGGTCGCAGGGTATCGCCGTTGGAATGGCCACCAACATTCCTCCGCACAATCTGACGGAAATCATAAACGCTACAGTAGCTCTGGTTAACGACCCTAGCACGCCGCTATCTGAAATCATGAAAATGGTTCCGGGTCCAGATTTCCCCACTGGCGGATACATTCTGGGCCGTGCCGGGATTCTAGACGCCTACACTCGCGGGCGTGGATCTTTGAAGATGCGTGCCAAGGCATCGATTGAGAAAATCGGCAGCAATCGGGAAGCCATCATTGTCACCGAAATTCCCTACATGGTGAACAAGGCGCGCATGATTGAACAGGCCGCCGGTTTGGTGAACGAAAAGAAGATCGAAGGGATTTCGGAAATCCGTGACGAATCTGATCGTCAGGGTATGCGCATCGTGTTCGAATTGAAGCGCGGCGAACAACCGGAAATCGTCCTCAACAATCTGTATAAGTTCACGCAGATGCAGACCAACTTCGGCGTGATTATGCTCTCGATCGTCAACGGGCAGCCGCGCGAGTTGGGCATCATCGAAATGCTCAAGCGGTTCATTGAGCATCGTATTGAAGTGATCCGCCGCAGAACGGATTACCTGTTGCGCAAGGCGCGCGACAGAGAGCATATTTTACTCGGCTTCCAAAAAGCACTCGATCATTTGGATGAAGTGATCCGCCTGATTCGTGCTTCAAAGATTCCGCGTGAAGCCCGTGAATCACTGATTGCAGCGTTCCAATTTAGCGAACGCCAGGCGCAAGCAATTATCGAACTGCAACTCCAACGCCTAACCGGCATGGAACAGCAGAAAATCATCGAAGAATTGGAAGATATTCAACGAATGATTGCCGGATATCTGGAAATTCTGGGTTCCGAAACCGTTCTTAAAACGTTGATGATCAAAGAACTCAAAGAAGTGCAGAAAGAGTTT
>JAYTTF010000246.1:0-14172 GCA_043745195.1 Bryobacterales bacterium
ACGAAGCAAATCTGTGATGGTTGCCAGCCCCGCACTATAACGGTTTTGCGTAATCCGCAGACTCTCTTCCGCCATGGCGACCATTGTTGCGGTTGCGGCCAAACGCGCCTTGGCGGCGGTGAGCATTTCCTTGGACTGTTTCACTTCCAGCGCAACTTGAGATGCATTGTTTCGTTCGCTGGCTCGAAGGGCATCTACATGGGCTGAGGCGGAACGAATGTTGGCGCGAGTTGCGCCGCCATCAAAGGGGGTCCAGCGCAGGGTCACACCGGCAAACCAGTTGGCGCCTGCTCGGGTCACCAGGCGTTGTCGATCGGCTTCAAAGACGCCGCGAACCGAGATTTGAGGGAATAGCGCGGAGCGGGCCGAACTCCATTGCGATTCTGCTGCACTTGTTTGCAAGCGAAGAGCCTCGGCTTCAGGACGGTTGACGGATTCTGGAACTGTTACCGAGGGGGCGGCTGCAAGCGGTGTGGTCAGGAGATGTTCGGAATCAAGTGGAGCGCCCATCGATTCGTTGAGTGCGGCTAGAGCCAAATTGCGCTCGGTCCGGCGGGCAATGATTTGTTCGTGCATTTGTGCAAGATGCACTTCGACGCTAAGGACATCCGAGTCTGTGGCGCGACCGGCATCCCGCAACGAGACCGCTCGATCGCGATCTGCTTCGCCGGACTGGAGGGCCTGAGTGGCTACTTGAAGAGCTTCGGTGGCGAGGTTCACATCCATATAAGAACGGGCAGTGCGGGCCACCAGCCACAGTTCAGATTGCCGTGTGACGGCTGCGCTTGCCTTTGCATTCGCATCTGCTGCTGCTTCGGCATAGCGCGCACGGCCGGCATCCCAGATGGGCTGATCGATGCTGACAAGCGATTGTGAGTTGTTCAGAAAGTTGGGCCGGTTCAGCGCACCAATGGCAAAATTGCTTTCTGAGAATTGACGTTGGGTTAACAGGCCACCGAAAACGAAAACAGGATTGTCGCTTCTGGAGAAGCTCTCACTATAGTCAACGCGAAACCAGCGAGCGGCATGTGCTTCGGCAACCTTTTCCTTTGCTGATTGGGTTTGGGCACGGTTGGCGGCAATGGAGGGGTGGGCTGCCAAAGCTTTTGTTGCCGCTTCGGACAGGCTTAATTCTGAAAGTGTCTGTGCTGAAGCGGCACCCAGGGAAAGGGAAAATCCAGCAAAAAAGAAATGTGGAAAGGAAAGCATCAAACCGTCTCCAATTACACTATATGCGTATAGACTCATAAATGCAAATCTATCTTGCAGGTTTCTTGGTTCCCAGGCATACTAAGACCATGAAGAGTAGTCAGAACTTTCTTCCCGAAGAGCTAATTGTGGACGTAGCCCGACGATTTCGTGCTTTGAGCGAACCAATACGATTGCGTATTCTGCGATTGCTGGAGGGGGGCGAATTAAGTGTGAACGAAGTTGCGGAGCTTCTTGAAGCAGGACAATCAAATGTTTCGCGCCACTTGCAGGCTTTGTATGATTGCGATTTGGTTGATCGGCGCAGAAAAGGGACTACCATCTACTATTTCATTAGCGATCCAATGGTGAACCGTTTGTGCAGTCTGGTTTGTGAAAACGCCTTCAAGCGGGCTCACGGCCGATTGAAGCGTCTCACGAAGCCATAGCTTAAATGGCGGACCGCTCGTTTTCCTTAGATGGCATAGGCTCCAAATCCTGAAGATGGGAAAATGGGAGGACTATGTCCAAGAAGAAGTTATGGATAGGCCTATCTTGCTACCTAATCCTGGCAATCGCGGCATTTACCTTACAGGAACTGAAGATGCGTCAGGTGGTTTGGATCGTGCTTGCCGGTTTGGCTGTGAAAAGTGGGATAGCTGCTGCCCACCATGAAGAGTAGTCCTACCCTCATTTTTGCAAACTTCCTAAGTGTTTCCAGCCACCTGACATAAGCATTCACTTCTACTGGAATTCGCATCTGCCGATGATACGATCGTCCCAGTGGTAAGTAGTTTTTTGAACCCAGTTACTTTGTACGTTTCATAACGGGAATGTATTTCCCATTTTGGAACTGGAGCCATGGCTTCGTGTTCCGGAATGAAACGCGTGAGGAGTTGAGTCAATCAACTTTCGGAAAGCGGTTGGAGCTATTCAAGGTTAGCGAACTCCGCTTAAATCATACAGTCCGATGAAGTTCTCTTGGTAAGGCTAAAAACCAATTGGCCATGCTGTGCCCGAAGTGTGTCTGTCGAAAGACTTGGAAGACTACGTGCTTTCTTTTACTGCAACCGGCCTGTACGAAAGGCCCGGGTAAAACAAGCCACGGAAACAATCGAAGGCCCTATGAGAAGGGCAACTGAGGAAGGAACAGAACCATGCCCGCTAGTAGTGTGTCTACCGCAACCGCACGTGCAAAAGAGCCAACAAGAACAAAGCTTGTGATCTCGAAAAGCCGACTTGAAAAAGCGCAAGCCGCCGCTGAAACAAAGGCAGAAGCTGCCCGCATGGCAAGACGCGATCAGATCGTGCTGGAGCATCTTCCGCTCGCTAAGGCCATTGCTCTTAGGGTGCATGAAAACCTTCCCGTGCACGTTGATCTGGACGATTTGGTGCATGCAGGAATTCTCGGTTTATTTGATGCCGTGACAAAGTTCAATCCAGACAAAATGGTGACGTTTTCAAGTTACGCCAAGCATCGTATTAAGGGTGCGATTCTGGACAGTCTACGGCAGCTCGATTGGGCTTCGCGAGACTTGCGTCGACGTCATAAGCAGGTTGAGCAGGCCACGCGAGAACTTACCAGTGAATTGGAACGTGCCCCAAGCGAAGCTGAACTAGCTAAGAAATTAGGCGTAGATGTGGACCGCTGGCGGCAGATGGCAATTGACTTACGAAATGTAGGACTTATCTCTGCCTCCACCCGCGCCAACGACTCCGAAGATCTTCCAGCGCCCGAATTCCCCAGCAAGCCTGAATTGCAGCCGGATCACATGTGCGCCCATGAACAAATGCGAGATATGCTGGCACTTGCGATGAAGACGTTGCCGGATCGATATCAAAAAGTAGTTCTGCTTTACTACTCCAACGAAATGACGATGAAGGAAATCGGCTCTGTTCTGGGAATCAACGAAAGTCGTGTTTCGCAGATTCACAAGACGGCGTTGGAGAAAATGTCAGTGGCGCTTCAGGACGTCGGCATTACTTCAGCCTACGCGTTTTAAGATTTAGCGGAATTCCAAACGGTAGGGCAGCAATCCCAGCATTCGCCCGTCTAACAATATCCTGGGGGAGAATCCGAGTTCTTCCTCAACCTGTTTTTCAAAGGGAATGGCTGTGATCCACAATCGGGAAACTGCCTGCGCGGATTTCGAGAACAACTGTTCAAACAGAGTCTTCTTGGGTGGGTAAAGTACCAGGCCTACCTTATCGTTGACTCCGATTTTCGCCTTCTCTTTTACCAGTTCCAGACTGCGGTCCAAGCCCCCTAATTCATCAATCAGTCCTCGGGATTTAGCCTGGCTGCCGAGCCAAGCCCGGCCTTGCGCCAAATCTTCGATTTCAGTCATCGGCTTTTTCCGGGCTGTGGCCACATGACCCAGGAAGGTCCGGTAGATATCGTCGATTCCCTCTTTCAACTTCTTCCGGCCCTCTGGGCTGAGTGCCGTATATTCGCTATCAATCGCCGCATTCTTACCGCGAATTAGGATCTCTTTCGTGACGCCAACCTTATCGTAAAGTCCACGCAAATTGGCTTTGCCGAAAATCACACCAATCGATCCGGTGATTGTCCCTGGATACGCCAGCACTGGGTCACCTGTCATGGCGATGTAGTATCCTCCGGAAGCTGCCACGTCTGACATGGAAATCACCACTGGCTTTTTCTTGCTCAACAATTGCATTTCGCGTAGAATTTCATCGGAGGCTATAGCATCGCCACCTGGTGAATCCACTCTCAGGATCACTCCCTTGATGCTGTTATCGTCACGGATTTGTTTGATGCTCTTGATCATAGATTGAGAGGTGATTCCGGAATCCTCCCCGAACGAAGGGGTAGAAGCAGCGCCGCGAGTGATTGCACCGTCTCCCACTAGAACGGCGATCCGATTTGAAGTGCTCGATGCTCGGTTTGCATTGCTATATTCGCCAATGGAAATCTTCTTCAGTTCTTCCCCGCCAACCTTTTTCTTCACTTCGTCGTAGAATTGATCCTCAAACATAGTTGCGTCGATCAATCCTTTCTCCACTGCCGCTTTGGATAGGAATGGGCCCTCGTCGATGAGGGCTCGCACTTCTGCGTCCGATTTTTTTCGGCTTCCGGCAATGGTGGAAATGATCTGGCTGTAGAGGTCGTCCAGGAAGGAATTCATCACTTCGCGAGTTTCAGGAGTCATGCCGGTTCGAACAAAGGAATCGAGCGCGTCTTTGTATTTGCCGGCGTGCTCCATTTCCATTTGAACGCCCAGCTTGTCGAGGGTACCTTTATAGTAGGTAAGCTCGGCGCGCAATCCTTTAATGTAGAGAATGTCCGTTGGTGTGAAATAGATTTTATCGGCAACTGAGGCCAGATAGTATTCGCGCAGGCCGGGGGCTCGAAGATAGGCATAAATCGGTTTGCCAGACTTCTTGAATTTGACCAGATCGGCGCGGATTTCCTGCATCTTGGCCCAACCCATGGCAGTGGCATGAGGTTCCAGGATGATGGCTTTGATCCGGTTATCAGTAGAAGCCCGTTCCAGAGCCCGCCACATTTCCGTGACGGTGATGGTGTCCCCTTCTTTTTCTAGGAAGGGAATTGGCATATCTATTTGCGGCTTTTCGGGTACATCGCCCTGGAGCCGGAGCATTAGAACGGAACCGTCGGATACTTTCACTTTTCGTTCGCCGAGGCTGGCAAACACAAGCCCAGCGATGAAGGCAACCATGCCAGCCAGTACAAGGCCGGTCACCAACCCAATTAAGAATTTCTTCATTTCACTCCCCGTTGAGGATCAAATCGAATCGGCTGCTGACGTCTTTCAGATAGGCAGCCTCACCATCTCCGCCCAATTCGACGGTGGCATAGCCTGAATAGCCGATTTCTTTCAATGCGCTATGGATTTCTTTCCAGTTGATTTCGCCATCGCGAAGGTTCACCCAATCGGCTACGGATTTCTTCAGGGTTGGATCACGGCGAAAAGTGAAGTCTTTTAAGTGGAGGCGGATGATGCGCTTGCCGAGTGTACGGATCCAGTCTTGGGGATAGCCGTAGAGCACTACATTTCCCACGTCGAAATAGGCGCGAACCCAAGGTGATTGGAAGTCGTCGATGTAGCGGGCGAACTCGATTGGAGATAGCAGGAATTTATTCCAAACTTCTTCGACCGCGATGATCACCTTCAATTTTTCGGCCATGGGAATCATCTTCTTAATTTCGATTTGAGAGCGCTTCCAAGCATCGCCATAGCTGGTTTGAGCGTTCACTACGGCTGGAACCAGCAGCACAGTTTCGGCACCCCACATGGCGGCTTGCTGCATGCTGGTTTGCATTCCCTCAACGCTTTTATCGACAACGGACCTATCTGCCGAAGATAGCGGGTACTGCCAATGGCTCATATTCATTACCGAGTGGATGCGCATTCCAGTTTGCTGGGAAGCTTTCAAAATTTGTGCAGCATCCTCTGCCGATTTGGCGGTACCGGCTTCAATGGCTTCAAACCCGGTATCGATGGCCAATTGAAAGCGTTCCTTGTAGGTTAACTTTCCATTTAGCATGCTCAGCAGCACCCCTTTTTTGATGGGAAGGCGTGGGGCTGCATAACCTAGAGAAGGGGTAAGGGCTAAAGCGGCGGCTCCTGTTGAGGCGGCTAGGAAATCGCGGCGTTGCATAAGGTGTTTCATGGTGTGATTGGCTCTTCTGCAAACGATGATAGCGCAGGAGCGGCACCAATGAAAAAAACGCCGGAAAGCGTTTGAGCGGCTGGTAGGCCACGCTTTACCCGGCGTTGAGGTTTTGAGAATGTTAAGTTGCCTAGCATTGGGGTGCAGGGCAGACGGAAAATTCTAAACCAGATTTGGGATCTTAATGATTTTTTTCTGAATTGCGTACTGCACAAGTTGTGCTTTGTTGTGAATGTCCAACTTGCGCATTAGGTTGAATTTGTGTGCCTCCACGGTCTTCACACTTAAGTTAAGATCGCAGGCGATTTCTTTCACCGAGTTACCTTCCGCAAGCATCTTTAGCACTTCACGTTCGCGAGCAGTGAGAGTGGCAAAGCGTGGCAGGCGGTTGGCAGACTTGATGCGAGACCGGAAATCATCCACCAATTGAGACAACATCCGCGGACTCAGGTAGCTGCCACCACGGCAGACATCCCGAACAGCGGCGACCAGTTGTTGTGAAGGGCTATCCTTCAAAACATAGCCAGCAGCCCCGACTTCCATTCCTTCTACCAGATAATCTTCATCGTCATACATCGTGAGGAAGAGTATTTTGGTTTCGGGACGGTTTTTCTTGATTTGCCGGGTTGCTTCAAAACTGGACAGTCCAGGCATGTGAATGTCCATCAACACCACATCTGGACGGAGCTCATTGGCCTTTTCGACAGCTTCACCACCATTGGAAGCTTCCCCAATTACTTCCATGTCGGTTTCTGCTGATAGTAGTGTACGAATGCCCTGTCGGAACAGGGTGTGGTCATCCGCTAACATAAGTCTAAGTTTGGCCATCGTTATTCCGTTTAAGCTAACCTTTGGTCCGAAAATGCATGTCCCAAAGCGAAGCCCGTTTTTGTTTGAAAACTCATTTTCGGCAGAGTTTCCAGCATCGATTTAATTCAATGCCGCCTTTTTCTTTTTGTGGCAGTTGGCCACCCCAACCCAGTCCAAAATTGCTCTTGGCTCAATCCCCGGCTTTAGCTGACATCCTGTCTGCCCGCTGCAATCATCGACGCAAAAACGTTTTTAGGCTGCAACCGCCTCTCTAGGAATCGGTAACTGGATATAAATTTTCGTACCCTGTCCAGTGGCCTTTCTGAACTTTGGCCGACCACTCTTCACAGGATTGCTTATAACTTCGCAAGTTCCGCCGAGCAGCACTACTCTTTCTCTCATTCCTTGAAGCCCAAAAGATTCAAGTTTGGTGGCTGCGTGCTCCACGTCAAATCCGATGCCATTGTCTTCAACAATCAGCCTTAGTAATCTATCGGAAGTTTCTACGGAAATGTTTACTGTTGTGGCAAAAGAATGCTTAGAAATGTTGTTGAAACACTCTTGGACCAGGCGGTATACAACCACCTCCGTCTTCTTAGGAAGACCACTGAGATGACCTAGTTGCAATTTAACTTTTACCGGGTACCATTGCTTGAAACGCATTACCAATTGCTTAAGAGCCGCACCCAATCCCAGTTGTTCCAATGCAGCGGGACTCAGCGCGGCAATTAATCGGCGAATTTCTATAATTGTCCGCTCCGTTGCTTCGCGCGCATCTTTTACTTGCAGTTTTATGGGATGCAGTTCGGCAGGAAGGGCATTTTCAATCATCTCCATTTGCAGTCTTACGAACAGCATCGACTGACCAGCTTCGTCATGAAGCTCGCCCGATATGCGGCGGCGCTCCATTTCCTCAACCTGCAACATATGTTCAGCAAGCCGCCGGATCTGTTCGTCGCTTGCCTTCAAGTCTTCAATCAGACGGGCCTTTTCAGCCGCTTCCACACAGCGGTCCGCAGCAGCCGAAAGCAGTTCCTGTTCCCGTGGTAACCACTGATATGGTTTCTTGAAAGCAAATTGAAAAACCCCTGTCAGCTTGTCGCCATGAATCAACGGCATTGACCAGACCGTGGCGTAATTGCCGGGCCACGCTATTCCGGTGAGGAGTTGTTTTGCCAACCCGCAACGCGGTTGCGATAGCCGTTGCGAAACTGCGCCAGTATTCGGAAAAACCTGCGCTCTGTCCCGCCAGCAATTTTTGGTTTCATCGAAGGCCAAGTAACGAGCCCCATCGGCCCGGCAATACTTGGTGAGCGTTTCCAAAAACTTATCGAATAGTTCCACCAAACTTCGCGATTCCACTTCGTCGCGGAACAGTTCATAGAATGCCGCAGCCTCAGCCTCGCGAATTTCGTAATAGGCGTTGTTCAACGACAACATTGCGCAGAATTGCAGTTGTTCGCGCACCCATCGGAAGTTAGCCGCTTCCTTTGCAGCAAGCTTTGCGAACTCCCCGTCAAGCAATTTGTCGTATTCACCCAATGCAGTCACAATGGCACTAGGTGGTAAGTTGAGTTTTGCCAGTCTTCGTCCGCTATAGGAGACTTGTTCAAAGTAACCGTCCAGGTTTCCGTCTTTCAACCAAAACCGAACCGCTGAGCCAAGCGTCAAGGCTGACAAGGCAACCCGCTGCCGCTGATCGTGTTTACTTGCGGTTAAATTGCGGATAAATTTGCGGTCGAGTTGTTCACTGCGGGGCCTAAGCAATGAACCTAACCGGCCCAGATGCTTCCGCATCTCCCCTCCCAGAACATCCGCCGACTCAGCTAAGGCTGGAATCTGCTTGGCGGGGGTATGGCTAGAACGAGTCACCTTACCTCTATCGTTCGAAATCGCCTTAACCTTTAGCGATAGTTTTATTAATTCAAATTGCTTAGGGCAAGAAACTCATCCGAATGTCACCTTACGATATGATGTCGAAATGGAATTGAACCACGCCATGATTTACTCGAAGGACGTTGCCCGAGCTTTGAGCTTTTATCGCGACCTTCTTGGCTTCACTCTCCTCGAAGAATTCCGTGGAGGGGATCGCCTGGTTTACGCAAGGCTGAAGCCTCCAACCGGAACGGCAACCATTGCGCTTCATTTGTTGGGCCGGGGGAAACTCTACATGCTGGTGGCATCCGGTTATATTTCGAGATCAAGGACCTGGAAAAAGTCTGTAAGAAACTTGAAGCCGATGGTGCAAAGTTTTCTAAGCCTCCCGCGACGATGCCCTGGGGATGGAAGCACGCCTATCTGGACGATCCTGACGGGCACGAAATCAGCCTTTATTGGGCTGGGGCGAAGAGGTTGAAAAAGACGACGCCCGCGAAAAAACACGGGATGACACCTGCGGATTTTCGTCGGATTGCGCTCAGCATGGTGGGTGCCGAAGAGGGTTCGCACATGGGGACGGCTGACTTCCGGGTGGGGGGCAGAATCTTTGCGACGCTTGGATCTCAGGATCAATATTATGGGAACCTGATGATCAATCTTGAACTGCAGGCGGAATTCATTTCTGGGGCACCTGATGTTTTTCTGCCAATTAAAGGTGGGTGGGGCCGGATGGGTATGA
Organism: Bryobacterales bacterium; assembly: GCA_043745195.1. GTDB lineage: Bacteria > Acidobacteriota > Terriglobia > Bryobacterales > Bryobacteraceae > JANXSF01. The sequence goes on from JAYTTF010000246.1 coordinate 9,275, forward strand.
CGCACATTCGCTTGGCTGAGGCTAGCGAGGATGTGCTGGCAGGGGCGCTGACTGCATCGTATAAGCTGCGGGTTCAGAAGAACTTGGCCGCTGACGGGAAGAAGCGGAAAAAATAAGGAGTTGTGAGCAATCATTTGTTTGTTTTCAAATTGGCTTCGTTTTGCAAACAGCATTGTTTGTATTTTCTGCCTGACTTACAGGGACACCTATGATTGCGGCCTACCTTGGGAGCAGTTCGCGCAAAACTGAGCAACGGCGGCGGCAATTTGGGTTCGTTCTGCATTTCGGATATTTCGTTGATTGGGTGCGCGGACTGATAGGTTTGTAATGCCTTAAGGCATTTGTGAAATGTTCGTTCTGCGCGCATGCGGTAGGTGGCGATGCGGCTGAGGACTTTTTCATTTTCATCGGAAAGCAATGGGTCGATTCCGTTAGCGGCCATGGCCACTTCGAGTTTATTGGTGCGTTCGATATTCCAGGCGGCAAGAACGATTTGGCCTTGCAATGCGGATTCGATGGGGCCGGTGGGGTGAAGTTCCAAGTAGAAGGCCCAGGATAGGGCGTCGAAGGCTTGATGGTCTTCGGGAGTGAGCAGTACGGCTTGTTGTGCGTTGAACCCCAGCTTGATGGCATTGGCGGAGGAGCGTACTTTACCTTCGGGGGTGGTGGGGCCGGTGCTGTGCTGGGCGTTTGCGGTGTTGGCGATGATTTGTGCTGGTGTTGCCATGGCTGTTTCTCCTGTATTCATTTTTACAGGTGGATGCAAGTGTTCGGCCTTTGGTTGGTTGGTAAGTTGTTGATTTACAGGTAGCGAGAGACGCGACGATTGGTTGTGATCGTTTAAGTTCTCAACAGCGGTTTTGTTGATTTTGGGCGGGGCGCGCAACCCAATGGGTTTCTTTTGCGCAAGGCGACCTCCGCTCCAGGCTCTTCTTGCATGAGACAAGACTAGCCCAAAGACAATCGCAGAGTGGCTTTCGGTACGAGATGCAGTCGCAAGACGGGTCTCCGAAATGATCTCGAAGAATTCTAGCCTTAGGCAATCTCTGATCGATCCGAATGCGGGCGATGCTGACGTTCTGAAATCGAGGGACCGCGTGCGACGGCTCATTGAAGCCGCGAGTGGAAAAACGCGCTAGCCCGGATGTCTCACCAAGGCATGGCGCAAGTAACAGAGAAAGCGATTCCAGGGCTGAGTTTATTGCGAATTTCGGAAATTTTGCTTCGACTGTAAAGGGCGGCCGGGGGGCCGCCCGCAGACCAGGGGGTCTGCCCCACCACGAACCCCACTGCACAAAAACCGCAGCATTTATGGTCTTTTCAGAAACTGATGGCAAAACCCTCGTGAGCCATGCGGGCTAGACAAATTGTCACCGTCAAGTTGCGTCCTCCTACCTCATGAAGTCAGCAGACCGGGATTTCATCTGGAGCGTAAGCGTCCGACGAACCGAGGGGTCAGGCTCTACCAGCAGCCAGCTACCGTCGCGGTTTACCTTCAACGCTCAGTGGCCATCCGCTGGCGCAGGATCTCGTTGATCCGGCTTAAATGTCCGTCCCCTTTCGACTTCAGCCAAGCCAGCACTTCGTTATCAATACGAAGCGAGATCTGCGTCTTCAGTGGCCGGTAGTATTTTCCAATAGACGCGCCCGCCCAGTAGCTTGGGGGCAACTGTGGAGCTTCGGCGTCTTTGTCCAGCGCGCGGTCGCGCTTGCGGTACGCACGTTTTGTCGCTTCGCTAATCTTGAGTTGCTTAACGGAACTGGTCGTTGTAGATGCTTTCTTCATAGTCAACTGCCTTTCGCGCCGAAATAAAGCGGATCACATCCGCGCCGGGCTCAACAAACACGACCAGCAGCAACACTAGATTCCGGGTCATGCCGATGATCTGGAATCGCTGCTCGCCTGTTTCTTCCATGGAGTAGTTCTCACCTACCAAATGGTTAGGGTCATCGAAAATCTGCCCCGCGGTTGTGAACGAGACCCCATGGACCTTTTGGTTCTTCCTGGCCTTGGCCGGATCCCATGTGAATCTCATTTCTGTATCACAGTATCGTATACTCGCAGGACATACGCAAGGCACCCGTGTTCCCAGCATCTCAGTAAGTGCCTTGACGCGGAATCCGCACGGCGCGTAGTAGACTTGCGCGTGTCCGAGCCGGTTCAAAACCGAGTTGCCGATCTGGCGCGGCGAGCCAACGAAGGTCGGCTGAGCCTGGAAGAACGGAATGAGTACGAAGCGATAGTGAACGCCGAGGATTTGATCTCGATTCTGCAGCTCAAGGCCAAGCAGCATCTTTTCCCGCAACCGGCAAACACCTTGTAGATCGTATGGATATGCCTCTGCGGGAATTCGTGCGGAGGCGTGCTCAGGGCCAATGTGAATATTGCACGCTAGAACAACGCAATAGCCTCCGGTTTCACATCGAGCACATTATTGCGAAGCAGCACGGCGGTGGTGATGTTGAGGATAACCTCGCGCTTGCCTGCCATCGTTGCAACTTCCAAAAGGGCCCCAATCTTTCGGGTATCGATCCAGACACAGGAGCCCTAGTTCCGCTCTTCCATCCGCGCCGTGACTTGTGGAGCGAACACCTGCAACTGCGCAGCTTTCGGCTGCACCACCCTGGTGCATTTGCTATCCTTCGAGCATGGCAACATTGAGAAAAGTGGCGGCGTCCGCAAGGTCGGTTCGACAAAGCATAACGATGCCGGCGGCATTGGCGACCGAGGTTCAGCGTGTCGCGAAAGAGCGCCATGTCACCGTCAGCCGGGCCCTAGTGGCGCTGGCAGAGCGCGGCGTCCGCGCCGAGGCCGAAGCGAAGGCACAACTCAAAGCCTCCTACCGCCGCTTTATCGAGGAAAAGGAGCCCGCGCTCAAGAATGAGGCTGGCCTCGAACTGATGCGGTCCATATTCGGGACGGATTCCATTGCCGAAGATTCAGTTCGCTGATCTTCCTCGTGCCGTGTGGCATCACATTCTGGAACGCGTTGACGAGCGCCGAATATCGATGAACGATCTCCAACTGCTTCAAGCATGGGTCCGCACCGCACCCGACGCGCCGGAGGGAGATTGGTATAAGGATTTCGGATCATTCATTTTGTGCGGCACTGGCAAGTTTCCCAAAACGATTTTAGAGAAGAGCATGAAACCGTTCGGACATCGAATTAGATGACTGATGAAGGCCTACAAATTCAGGACAGCTCAAAATTTCGACTTCGTTGCCGACATCATCATCAACAAGCGGCTTTATTGTAGCGGTGCACCAGCCCTAAATGATCTCCGGGAAGGTGACATTCGCGTTGGAGACGACCGGGGCCGGGACCATCTTCTTTGGGCTTATTACGCCGGAGGCTTCACAGGAATGGCGATTGAGGTGGAACTATCCCCAACCGAGGTAACGGATGTGCGCTATGCCGACGAGTTCATCTTTCTCTCGAACTATTTGACTTACAACGATGTTGAAGGGCAGCGCGCGCCGCCCTTTCAAGGAAGTACGCCGTCTGGAGTCACGAACAAGAGGTGCGTGTTATTGGTGAAGATCCGTTCCACTTGCTGTCGGAGCCCATCAGCCGGATCATTGTTGGGCCTCGCATGAATCAGCCAATGGTCAGCGTTCATCTGTTCGCACTATGGCATCCCATTGGAAAGGGCGGTGATCGCCGACTGGGGCATTTACAGTATCGGCGTTCAACAACCTTGGGCGCTGTAGCCCAAGTCCCATCCCGACGGATAGAACCTGGGCAACTCGAAGTTACCTCCTCAGCGCGACGCAAGGTATGCCAATCGAACTATCTGCCCAAGGCCACCTCTTCCACAATCCTCATTAACAATCCTGTACCGCGCGACAAATTATCCAGCTTCATCCGTTCATCATTGCCATGGGCGCGGCTGCCGCCTTCGTCGCGCATGAAGATTGGGGCACCGTAGACGGCCATGCCCTTCTGTCTTAAAAAACTGCCATCGGTTGCTCCGCGAGACATTAGCGGAATCACCTTCGCCCGTGGCTCGGCGCTCAGAATCTTCTCCATTGCCAAATACAAATCGGTGGTCAACCCACTGGGCTCGGTTGCAGGCATATCCTGACCTGGGGCGGGAAGCACTTCTACTGCTGGGTCGTTGATGATTTTCTTGAAGCGCTCCATTACTTCCACCTTGGATTCGTTGGGAAGACGGCGCACGTCCACCGTCGCTTCGGCAACATTGGGGATTACGTTATTCTTGCTCCCAGCCGTCAGCATGGTTGGGGAAACGCTGGTCCGCAGCATCGCGTTCATTTCAGCGTCGCGGGCGGCAATTGCTTCGCTGGCCTGATCACCTTCCAATTGATTCAGGTATTCGCCCAGCCAGGAATATTGCTGCAATTTCGACATTTCCGTAAAGTACCGCCGTGTGGTGGTGTTCAATTTTATGGGCTGCTGAGCCTTGGCCAACTTCAAAATTGCTTCCGCCAAATGCACTACTGGATTATCGGCGCGCGGCAGAGATCCGTGTCCTGCGGTGCCTCGGGCGGAAAGCATTACACGCGTGGGAATCTTCTCCGAAGTTTGAACTTGATACACCGTCCAGTCCCCCACTGCCATTGCGCCGCCACCTTCGTTGATAGCTACGTCGGCATCGATTTTTGCGTAGGCGTTGGCGATCATCCAACTGACTCCGGTTGAGCCTGCTTCTTCATCAGCTTCGGAAAACAGGATGACGTCGCGGTTCAGAGGAACTTTCCGGCGCTTCAAATCGACAAATACCGCCAGTTCAGCAGCCAACAGACTCTTATCGTCCGCAGCACCACGGCCATATATGAAGCCTTCTCGGATCTCGGCGGAAAATGGAGGGACGGTCCACAATTTGGGGTCGGCTGGGACAACGTCGGAATGGGCCATCAGCAGCAATGGACGCTT
>JAYTTF010000247.1:0-105449 GCA_043745195.1 Bryobacterales bacterium
TTCGGCCGCAGTTCGCCTACTCCAGTTTCACCTTTTTCAGGATCATCTTGTATTGGAATTAACTCCGGTTTCAGGATCATCTTGTATTGGACAATTCTCATGAGTGACGCGCCTCGGGAAGATAATAGAATACGGCTCCTAGAATAGCGTAGACGGCTAATAGGAGAACGCCTTCCATCCAATTGGATTCGCCGTCATTGGTGATTTGTGCGGCGATCAAGACGCTGAGACCTACGGCAACGACTTCCGCTTCAGTGAAAACTAAGTTCATCGGCTTGGGGCCGATAAAATAGCTGGCCAATACCAGCATTGGAGCTACGAACACGGCAACTTGGATGCTTGATCCGAGTGCGATTCCAAGGCTTAGGTCCATCCGGTCCTTCATAGCGACCAAGACCGCCGTGGAATGCTCAGCAGCATTGCCGATAATTGCGACGACGATGACGCCGACAAAGACGCTGGTCATTCCAAAGGTGTGAGCGGCAACTTCTACAGAGCCAACAAGGATTTCACTGACTACGGCGATGAGGGAAGTTGCCAAGGCTAATATGCCGATGGACTTTTTCACGCTCCAGGGGGTCGGGTCATCTTCATGAGCGTGGCCACCCTCTCCGCCGAATAGCTGCTTGTGGGTCTTCAAAGTGAAGAGCATGCTGAGAGCATAAGTGGCCAAGAGGATAAAGGAGATTTCCACGGACAGGTCTTGCTCCCTTCGTGGTAGGTTTCCAGCGAGGGAATGGAAAGTGGCGGGCAACACCATGGCGATAGCGGCAAGTAGAAGCATGGTTGCCTGCGATCTTGCTCCTGATTTATTGAAGTATTGCGACTTAAACTTCAATCCGCCCGCGACGATAGAGATCCCCATCACCAGCAAGAGGTTTCCGATGATGGAACCGGTGAGGGAAGCTTTGACGACATCATGCAATCCACGTTGGAGGGCCATCAAGGCGATTATCAACTCTGCAGCGTTTCCGAAGGTGGCGTTGAGGAGTCCGCCGATGCCTTCGCCGGTGTGATGGGCGAGATGTTCAGTAGCCTGCCCAAGCCAACCAGCTAAAGGCAATATAGCCAAACAGGAGGTGATGAAGATTGCCACATGGGAATCTGGACTCAAGAATTTAAGTCCGACAGTTATAGGTACAAAGATCAGTAGCCAATTTAAGGACGGTTTCATGGGATGTTCAGTTCTAGCTTCGATGTGAAAACAAAAAAGACTCATACCAGGATACATGTGGTGATACGGGTTTTTCCTGCCTCTTTAAATGTTTGTGAAGGACCGATGGATATTCAAGGGGTGGTGGGCTAGAGAGAATGTCAAATGACCGTTTACTTTCGCAAGAAGAAATTGACAGAGTATTCAAAAAGGTCTCCGGTCCAACGGAGGAGGAGGATCTTCAAACAAGAGCGCAACCCTATGATTTCAGGCGGCCTGATCGCATTGCAAAGGATCAACTTCGCAGCATACATCTTCTGCATGAAAACTTTGCGCGAAGTCTGGCATCTAGCCTGTCTGCATATCTGCGCGCCTATGTGATCGTGAACCTGGTTAGTGTGGAGCAGCTATCGTTTCGGGAATTCGCGCAGGTGATGCCATCCCCGTCCTCGATTCTGACCTTGGGGATGCGGCCGTTTGACGGCAACGCAGTGCTGGAAATGAACCCAAGTCTGGTATTTCCAATTGTGGAAATGCTTTTGGGTGGAGGGGGCAAGGCTGGAAACATAAAAATCGAGCGTGAAATTACGGAGATTGAACGGAGTATTATTGAAGCCGTATACCGAATCGTGCTTCAAGATCTAAAAGACGCTTGGAGGGCTATCTCGACAATATCGTTTTCCATTGAGTCGCATGAAACCGAACCTTCGTTGCTTCAGATTCTAGCTCCCAACGAGGCAGTTGTGGCTATTAGTCTGGAAATTCGGGTTGGGGAAACGTCAGGAATGATGAATATTGGATTACCCAGTATCATTATCAAGATGTTACGGCAAAAGTTCGATCAGCAGTGGTCAGTACGGAAGTCTGAATCCACCGTGGAGGAGCAGACGCGAGTACTGCGCCTTGTAAAGCAGGCGAAAACGAATATGGAGGTTCGACTTCAAGGACCAACTTTGTCTATTGAAAGCTTGTTGAAGTTGGAGGCCGGCGATGTGTTGAACTTTGACTATCCACTGAACAAACCGATCGATTTGATGATAAATGGGAAAGTGAAATATCAGGGAGAGATAGTCTGCGCCGGCTCGAAAAAAGGATTTTTAGTGTCTAAAAACTTTGTTGCAATGGAGGATTAGCTGTCTGAATTCGGTGGGTGTTTCGATTCGATACCGATTCTGCGCAGCACCAGGAACTCCGCAAGATTTTCGTTCGTAAGAAGGCCAACCAGAGTTTCTCCTTCCATCACCAGGCCGCACGAACCAGCGTTGGAAAGTTCCGGTAAGGCTTCCAAAAGCTTGGTTTCCGGGCTCAACCGAAGAAAGTCACGATTCATCGCCCCGGCAACGTAGCCTTCAGGTCCATCCTCGGCCATCGCGTTCAGAAGCAAGTTCCGACTCAATAGTCCAACGACTTGTTGACCAGAAACTACCGGAAAATCTTGTTGCGATGTGGCCAGCAGCCGCTTGGCGGCGTCGCCGATGGTGGCACCGTGGGAAAGGGTATCGAATTCTGTAACCATAGCTTCCCGCACTTGCACGCCTTCCAGTAAAGATCTACCCAACTTCGCCGCATTGTCTTGTGCTGCTCCAAAATAGACGAAAACGGCTACGAAGGCTAATAAATAATGACCAGTTATTAAGCCGACGAATCCCAGAAGGATTGCAATGCCACGGCCGATTGTTAGGGCAAGTTGGGCGGCTTCGGTTTCCGGTCGAAAAAAGGACAGAAATCCGCGAAGAACTTTTCCGCCATCCATAGGAAAAGCAGGCAGCAAATTGAAAATGGCCAAGGAGGCATTTGCAAGGATGCATTTAGTGATTAGATCGTCATCGCCGGCTCGCAAAAGCCCCATTGTGTTTTCCAAACCGACTCTAGAAATTTGCAAGCCGGTTAATGCAAGGGAGATTGCAAAATTGACGGCGGGCCCAGCTAGAGAGATCCATAATTCCGACCGCGATGTAGGTTGACGATCAAGCTTTGCGACTCCTCCTACCGGGAACATGATTATTTCAAGCGTTCCGATTCCAAATCCGCGACTCATGGCGGCATGCCCCAGTTCGTGGGCCAGCACCGAAACGAATAAAGCTCCCATATAGATGCCCTGTTCTATTGGGGTTCCTGTTGAAGAAAACAAAAGCACGATGAAAAGCAGAACAAAGGTGAAATGCAATCGGACGGAAACACCTTTAATGGAACCAAGGTACAAAGTTCCCGAAGTGTTGATGATTTCCTGGTGCATGATAGTCTCTACTTAACTCTACGACGACAAGTTTATAGTCCGTGGTTTTTGGCCAAGTCTGCGCAAACTAATTCCAACGCCTCTGGAGAAGGTAGACTACCTTGAGCGATGGTGTTGCTTCCGCCTCCCTTACCCCCAGCAGCATTTAGCGCCGCTTTCAGCAAGTTCCCAGCATGGAGGTTTGAATCAGTAGAACATGCCACCAAAACAGCAGGCGGATTGATGGAAGAAAGAAGCATTGCCGCTTTACCCTGGGCCACGAAGTGTTGGGCGAGCATTCGGGAAGAATCCACTAGAGGTGTTTCCAGCCTGCGGCTTACAACGCGCAAGCCTTGAGGGTTTGCTTCGGTATTGGCATGTAATTCTCGACCTTCCGCTTCCGCTAGCTTGGTGGACAAAACCTTTAAGGACTTATCCTGATCCTTGGCTCGTTCGAGCAATGTTGTTACGGCTGCCGGGGCATCTTCCAGCGCGCAGGAAAACTGCCGTGAGATGTTGTTTAGCGCATCGTAGTCCTTACGCATCTGGTCAATTGCCCGCATGCCGCAGATAAACTCAACCCTGAGGTTGCTGCGAATTTTGTCAAGCTTGCGCAAAGCAATAGGCCCGATCTCGCCGGTGGCGCGAACGTGTGTGCCTCCGCAAGCGCTTTTGTCTAACCCTTCGATTGAGACTAGTCGTAGCGTGCCTTGGCGAGTACTAGCTTTCCGTAAGCCTTCTGCGGTTTCAGCATCCTGGTAGCTGACCGTGATGACCCGGTTTTCGGCGACAAGTTCGTTGGCGCGCCGTTCCACCATTTCCATTTCTCTAGAGGAAAGGGAAGCGATTTCCAGATCGACGGTGGCTGAATCCTCGCCAAAATGGACACTTGCAGTTCGTGCGTTGAGGAGTGAATCAAACACGGCGCTTAACAAATGTTGGCCGGAATGCTGTTGCATGTGATCGAAACGTCGTTGCCAGTTGACGACGCACTTGAGCGGCCCGTTGGGCAACTCCCCGCCGAGAACGTGAGCCAATCGGTCCTGTTCATCAACCACATCGACGACGGCTACGCCGTTGATGGTGCCCAAATCGTGGAGTTGTCCTCCTGAAGTTGGGTAGAAAGCGGTGCGATTCAAATAGAGACGGCGGCCATTAGTGGCCGCCTCCTCAATTTCCGCAACAAATTCGGTTAGATAAGAATCGTTGTAATAGAGCCTTTCGGTCATTGCACGGCAATCTCCACACGATTACTGGTGATATTCGATCCAAAGTTGAGTTCAATACCTATGCGGTTGCCCTTGGGTGAATTTGCCGGAACAGCCACGTTGATTTGATACAAGCCGACAAAGCCTGGTGACAGCCCGATGAATTGAGGACGAACAGGATCTGCGCTGCCACTAACCGCGCCGACACCAAAGGTAACAGTGGAAGGTGTGGTTACGTTGGCCAATGGACTGGATGGGGAGGCTTCGCCGCTGACAACAGATGGGACAGTCGTTCCAAGTCCGAGCGCGTACATAGTCAATACTTCGCCGACTCTGGCTGGTCTTGAGTTAATTCCAGGAGTTGTTGGAATGGGGAACGACCCGTCCTGATTCACCAAAATTCCATATTCGCCAATGCCGAGGCGTAGGAGCTTCGGAGCCCGAGCACTGACGCGAATGGAAATTGGATTTCCGACCTGCCCGTTGCGCTCTACCCTTACGGTGCCAAGGCCTAAGGCAGCATCATAGGGGACCTGAAAATTGATCTGATCGAACTGGGTGTAATAAACCGGTGCCGGCACGCCGTTCACAAGTACCCTTGCACCACCCAGAGTTTGCGGTAATGGCAATGAAGTGGCAGAGGTGGGATCGGCGTAGGTTAGTTGTTCGCCAAACAAAGCAACGATGGTTCCCTGAGCGATTTCCTCATCGGAGGAAAAAGTAGCATTGTTGGCTACTCGTCCGGATACGGGTGGACTCTGCGGGAAAACGTCTAGAGCTACAGGCACGGTTTGCGTTCCATTGATGGCATTGCTAGCCACCGTGATACTGCCGTTGTAGGATCCAGGGGCGAGGGTGCTTGAATCGATGGTGACATCGAAAATATTGAACTGAGGGAAAGGTGTAACAGCCAGCCAGCTTCCACCGGTTGCAGTGACAGCGCCCAGGGATAAAGTCCCAACGCCACGGTTAGCGTACGTGAAACGGAACAAGCGTTTGGATGAACCGGGGGAGGAGGAGACTCTTAAAAGGCTGCTTGAAAGTTGGATGATGGGTTGTGATGTGACTCGTAAATTGACGGCTACGTTTTTATTATCGGCCGCTAAATCTGACCCGGATAAAGCCAATGAACCGGTGTAATTGCCTTCAGCCATTCCCGGCTGATGTTTGGCTATTAACGTATAGGGCAGGGCAAAGGCAAAGCTGGAAGCTCCTGTGAATCCGAAGGAGAGCCAGTTGCCGCCTTGCGCACTTACAGTGCTGGTGAGCAGCTTATTGGTTGAGAGGCGGAACGAATCCTGGGATCCATTGGGTGCCACAAATAAATCTACTGAGTTGGGAATGGTTCCACCTACGGCAATGGTTACGGTGATGGTTTGAGGCGCGTCAATGGCATTTGGATCGGCGACGGTGACAATGCCAGTATAAGAACCGGCAGCCAATGCGTTGGCGTTGAATGCCATGTCAATAGAGATACAGTTCGATCCGCCCAAAATGGAGCAAATATGGGGTGCGCTGACGGTTGGGCGAATCCAAGTTACGGATGAAGTGGCTTGGAGGTTCAAAATTCCTGTGCCGGCATTGGAGGCTTCCACAGATTGGGCACCAGGATTGGCACCTACTGCTACTGTTACTGGACCGATGGTAGTAGAAGACAGACGCAGCCTGGGCTGGGCCTGAACCAATGCGAAAGAAAATGCTGCTGTAAAACAAATCGTTTTTGCTAAACCCATTCAAGAGCTCCTTTTTTGTAAACCCAAACGTAACCGACAATTAAAATTGCAAGGAAGACTGCAATTTCAATGACACCAAACCAACCAAGCTGGTGAAACCGGACGGCCCATGGGAAAAGGAATACTGTTTCAACGTCGAAGATGACGAACAGGATGCTAACAATGTAGAAACGGACGGCGTAACGGCCGCGCGAATTACCCACGGCTTCAATGCCGCATTCGTAAGCTTCGAGTTTCAGCTTGGAGGGAGAAGAGGGCCGAATCAGTTTCGCCGCCAGGATCGTTATGACCGGAAACGCCATGGCGAGGATGAGGAATAGGAAAATCGGTAAGTAGCCTTGCGGCATGCCCTTTAATTATAACCGTAGGCTGGTACAGTACCGGGTAAACTTGCAACTTTTAATAAGCGAGATAATCTAAAGAAGTATGTTTAGCGCAATTCGCGAACAAATCGAAACAGTTTTCCGCGAAGATCCTGCCGCCAAGAGCGTGGTTGAGATCTTGTTGTGCTACCCCGGCGTACATGCGGTTCTGCTTCATCGGCTTGCACATCGTCTGAACGATGCGGGTATACCTTTGATTCCAAGGCTGGTTTCGCAATTCAGCCGACTTATCACCGGGATAGAAATTCACCCTGGGGCAACCATCGGCCGCCGTTTCTTCATTGATCACGGCATGGGGGTGGTAATTGGTCAGACTGCGGAAATTGGTGACGATGTTTTAATTTATCAAGGTGTCACTTTAGGCGGGACGGGCAAGGATCGGGGTAAACGGCATCCAACGCTGGGAAATAATGTAGTGGTTGGAACTGGGGCTAAGGTTCTGGGGAACATCTATATTGGGCACCACGCGAAGATCGGGGCGGGGTCGGTGGTGGTGCATAATGTGCCGGATCATTCTACGGTGGTTGGGGTTCCTGGTCGTATTGTGCGGTCACGAGGGGTGATTGCCGATGAGCAGTTGGAGCACGGGAAGCTGCCTGATCCTGAGGGGCAAGCGATGGCTGATTTGACGGCGCGTATTGAGCAATTGGAAGCGTTGTTGAAGGAGTCGCGAGTTAATCTGCGGTAGTAGGGAGTTGGGACTACTTATATACGTCAATCGCGAGGGGTACGGTTCAAAACGCGTTCCACTCCAGCGGGGTCATTGGCAATCACTGTCAGGTAGGCGCGGGCGGGTTGATCAGGCTCGGAGCGGCCTTGTTCCCAATCTCGCAGCGTACCGATTGGGATATGGTAGCGCGCGGCGAATTCTTCTTGAGTTAGGCAAAGCGCGCGTCGCAGAGATTTGGCGCGTGTCATTTTCCTTGAGAGTTGTTCGGCGGTCAATGGTTGCGCGTCCGGGTCGCTGAGTGCCGCTGCGGTAACTTGTTCATCGGTCATGGCCCGCAGCCGCTGCCAATCGGTCTTGTCTTCAAGGGGGTGAGTGGAACCGTCAGGCAGGATGCGGACCAACGTTTTGTCAGCCAGCTGTTTGGCTACGATAGTATTCCTTTTCTTCATGTTTGGTTGCCCTCCTTGCTGAAATGATTCGTATTTGGTCTGCTCTTTCGGTATAAACGACGGTTAGCACAATTCTGTTGGTAAGGCCGATGACAACAAACCGCGTTTCGCCAGAATCACTATCCGCATCTGAAGAATCGAAGGCGAAGACATCGTCGAATACTGAACAGGCCAATTCAAAGCTAACGTTGTGTTTAGCGAGATTGCTTTGAGCTTTATCGTCGTCCCACTCAAACGTCACACAGTTATTGTGTACGGGGTACCCGTATAGTGTCAAGGGGGTAGATGTATGATCGTGGATGCCGAGATTAAACAGAACAGTTTACTTGGAACGATTCCGTTGCGCGCTGCGTTGTCGAATTTTGGAGCATGCTTCCGGGGCATCGACGAATAGACATTGATCGGCTTGGCCTGTACCCACGGCAATTTCTTTGCACAGTTCGGCTAGGCGAAGCTGTTTGACTTCCTCGCGCTCTTTTAACAGCCGAAGCCCTTCGCGCAGGACTTCGCTTTGGGTTTGGTAGTAGCCAGTCTTAAGGAGGGCGGCAACGAATTCATCGAAAACCGAGCCTAGATGGACGTTCATATAGATACCATAGCTGTAGTAACAATAACTTTCAACAGTTGATAGAAGCGAGTGTCGCATTTGATGCTCAGGAAACCGAATCAATTCGTAAACCTTCATTGGAATCAGAATTTTATCCTAACCCATAAATTGGATAGCATGACCCCAATTTATCGAGCTCAAATGCTATCATAACCGCGTAGCGTTGCTGCTAATTGATGATTCAATCTGCTCTATCTTTCTTCAAACCAACGGAATTGGAAAGCCCAATTACTGAGCATGCGCTCGTCTTAGTCGGAGGAGACGATCTTGCAAGCTACGCGCTTGGAAGCGCGGTGTTCATTGCACCGGGGCTAGCGATTACAGCCAAGCATGTCATAAAAGAGTTCTGGACGCAGATGGGACCGGAAACAAGATTTGAGGGAGAGTTACCTCTCGTGGGTCGGTTTAGTATCATGGCGGTTCAATATCCGGGGACAAGTTCCGACCCGGCACTATGGCTCGTTAAATTCGTTTGGTCAGCCAGATTTACGGATATCGCCTTTCTTAGCGTTGATCCGGCCAATGAACTTGCACAGTCCTACGTTTGGGATTCACGACTGAAGATAAGCTTGATGCCACCAACGGTCGGCGAACGCGTAGTTGGGTTCGGATATGCGTCCTCACAGGTTGATTTATACGATGGAGCCCGGATGCAAATGACTCTTAATCCAAGTATTACAGGCGGGGGTGTGACCAACGTGTTTCCAGAGTATCGGGAGTTAGGTATGCTGAAATTTCCGTGCTTTGAGATTAGCGCACGTTTGGCCAGCAATGGTCACAGTCATCACCCACGAGTGGCCAGGAATGGTATGCAAAGGGTCTTACGGTGATTATGAGTTAGCAAACGTAGGGTTAATGGCGGCTTCGGGCTGGGACCAGATAGCACGGCGCATTATCTTTGAAGATGACCCGTTCGGTTTTGGTCGCCTTCGGCTCGCCAATTCCGATAGTCTTTCTTAAAGGACGTTATGTTTGACACGTTTGACACCGATTATGTTTCCATACCTTATGGCAATCTAGTAAACTAGCAAAGTAGAAACACATTAAATGAACTCGTTTATTTCCTTTCCTATAGATGGGGTTGTGAAATGACGGCTTTAAACAACTTTATACACTTAGGGATACCCAAACAAATGATGATCTTAAGACCAATGCTCAACATCCTGATCATGGCTGTTTTTTCGATGACCACCATAATGCCTGGTCAAGCTCAGAACCGTCGGAATAAGAATGAAGCTCGTCTCGCAGAATCAGAGAAACCTCGTGAGATTGGTGGCGGCACTTCGTTTGTCGCCACTATGCCTGCGGACAAAGCGTTCGACGTAGCCGTCAGGTACTTCCAGATGCATGACATCGCACTGGATGAATCGACGAAAAAGGAAATCGGACAACTCACGACGGTTATGCGAATAGTCGATGTTGGCGGGTTCAGAAATAATAATAGAGGGTATCGAACCTACGTTACTTTTATACGAGACAGCGACTCAGCAACAACGGTAAAGGTGAAGGTTACGGTGCAACAGCGGACTAAGCATGTACAGGCCGAACCGTGGACGGATCCTAAAATTGCAGATAAGGAAACCACTGAAACCGCAGATCAGTTGAAAACAGCGCTGACAGCTCAATAAAAAACGGGGGCTCCATAAACCCAATGTTTCGACCGAACTCAACATTGGGTTTAGAGAGAGCCGGTAATCGGTTCTGTCCGATGTCTCATGAGAGCAGCAACGTCTTCCCCGCGTTCGCTTTGTCGCGATTGACCCGTGGGTCTTGGCAATTTGTGCGGAGGAGTTTCTTTTTCAGGCACGTTTGCTGATGGATTTTTAGCTTCTTGAGGAACGCGTCAGGGATGGTCTCCTCGGCAAACGCTTCAAACAGGTTCTTTTCAACAAAAAGTTCAGCCATCGGTTGAAACTTTAAGCGACTGCCCTCTCCGATTGCCGAACAAGGCCTCTTGCGTCCGGCGCAGGTCCATTTCGCTCACACAAGTTCTAAACGAAGTTGACGGCCAACTGCGAGGGCCGCACGTTGTAGGGTATGGAGCGTCACGCCTGTATTCTTGGGATCTAGAAGCCTATCAAGCGCTCGCCTGCTGGTCTGCATCCGCGCCGCCATCGCTGATTTTGTCAGACTGTCTTTCTGCATTGCGGCGATGATCTGGTCCGCAAGAATTTGCTTCAAGGCTTGTTCTTCGCAGATTTCAAGAATGCCTTCCTCCGTCAGGAAAACATCGAAAGACGAGCCTATTGTCCCTTTCTTTTTCTGTACCATTTGCTATTCCACTTCCTTCAGTCGTTTGAGAGCCAGATCAATGTCCTTTGCGTTAGTCTTCTGCGTTTTTTTGATGAACCCGTGAAGCAGGACCATGCGCCCAAGGATCACGCAAAAAATTACCCGGCCAATCTTCCCGTCCGTAAGATCGCTACGAACTTCCCAAAGCCCTTTGCCCAGACTGCGGCAATACGGCATACCGATAGGCCAACCAAACTCGACCTTCTGCACGTCCCGACCGACGAGTTGGCGGTCCTCAGGACTGAGGCCTTTGATCCAGTCCCTCACCGGCTGATTGCCGCCGTGCGTCTGCTAGAAGAACGCCGGTAGCTTCTTGGAACGGTCGACCATAGATTATGGTGCCAAATGTGGCACACGCCGTCAAGCAGTGTTTTGATTGATAAATGCGTGGAGGAAGCTTTCTTCTGCAAGCTGCTCGAGTTCATTTTCACTGAAGCCTAACTCCCCTGCTTTTTCGTATTCGCCGGAAAGGGTGGTACGGAACATGGCGGGATCATCCGTGTTCAAAATAATTGCGACGCCAGCGTCGGCAATTCGTCGAACTGGGTGATTCTTGAATGCGGCAACAGCGCCTGTGGCCACGTTGCTTGAAATGCAAATTTCTAATGGGATCTTGTTTTGGCGAAGTTCGGACAGAAGAGTTGGGTCATCAGCGGCGCGGATTCCGTGGCCAATTCGCTCGGCACCTACGCGAAGAGCGTTCCAAACAGATTCTGCATTGCTGGTTTCTCCTGCGTGGGGAGCCAAGTGGAGTCCGGCGCTTTGCGCTTTCTGAAAGGCTGGAAGATACTTTGTAGCTGGTCCGCGGCTCTCGTCCCCGCCGCAGCCGAATCCGACTACTCCAGCATTGCGATACGCAATGGCCCACTCAGCAACTTCCATTGCGTGGTCCAATTCAAAGTGGCGTATAAAGTCGAAGATCCAGAAGCAGGGGATGGGGGATTGTTGAGCTTCTTTATTGATTGCCTCAAAGATGTCGGCTACGTTTTGCTTCTTCCACAAAATGACGCCAACGGAAAGCGTCAATTCAACATAACCTACATTTTCAAGTTGCAGCCGCTGCAGTAAATGTCGGGTTGCTAAAGCATATTGTTGGGGAGTTTCAAGGAGTTGGGATACCCATTTATAGGCATCCAAAAACCCACCAAAATCTGTTGTTCTGTATCGTTCCTGCACTTCGGCGGGTGCGATTGTTGGGTGCATTTCGCAAATGGTAGCTGGCTCCAGTGAGCCTTCCAAGTGCAAATGCAACTCTGCTTTTTTCAATTGATGATGGAAGTTGGACACTTACTGTAATAATAGTCCCATGGCCGCTGGTTCGACTATTTCACGAGAACAACTTGATGCAATTCTTGGCGGGTACCATGGGGACCCTTTTGCTGTTCTTGGTCCGCACAAAGTCCCTGATGTTGATGGTTGGGAAGTAAGGGCATTTTTACCGCAAGCGCTTATGGCACGGGTGGTGATTGATAACAAAGCCTTCGCTATGATTGCACTTGATCCTAATGGATTATTTGCCGTTGCATTGCTTGGGAAACCCAAACCATATCTTTTGGAGATTAAGTTGTGGAACGGGGAATGGACGCAGCTTGAGGACCCATTTCGCTTTTCACCCTTTTCAACTAACTTTGACTTACACCTTCATAGCGAAGGAACTTTGTTTCACGGCTACAATTCTTTCGGAGCACATTTGACTGAAGTTGACGGGCACAAAGGGACACGGTTCACATTGTGGGCTCCCAATGCACATACCGTGAGTGTGTCTGGGGATTTCAACGATTGGGATACGCGTCGGCATCCAATGCGCCTTCGAGAAGGCGGGGTTTGGGAAATTTTCCTGCCTGATGTTGGCGAAGGGGCATGTTACAAGTATTCGGTGAAGTCGAAGTTCAAAGGGTATAGTCAGCTTAAGTCTGACCCATATGCTTTTGCTTCTGAAGTGGCTCCTCGTACTGGTTCTGTGGTTGCTGACTTGCATTCGTATGAATGGAATGATGCGGCGTGGATGGCTGATCGCGGCACGAAGAACCTGCTTGGTGAGCCCATCTCCGTGTATGAAGTGCATATTGAGAGCTGGTTGAAAGGGCCAGGGAATACTTGGACCACTTATCGTGAGCTTGCTGAATCATTGAGCGCGTATGTTAAGAAGCTGGGCTTCACGCATGTGGAGTTTCTTCCAGTGGCGGAGCATCCATTTGCAGGATCCTGGGGATATCAAGTAACGGGTTTCTATGCCCCTACTTCGCGATTTGGTGGACCGGCGGATTTTATGTATCTAGTGGATCGACTTCATCAGGAAGGCATCGGAGTGATCCTGGATTGGGTGCCGGGGCATTTTCCAAAGGATGCACATGGTCTGGCATTCTTTGATGGAACTGCTCTTTATGAACATGAGGATTCCCGCAAGGGGGAACACAGGGATTGGGGCACGCTAATTTTCAATTACGGACGGAATGAAGTACGGTCCTTCCTGATTTCCAATGCTCTATTTTGGTTGAAGAAATATCATATTGACGGATTGCGAGTGGATGCGGTGGCCTCCATGCTTTATCTGGATTACTCGCGCAAAGAGGGCGAATGGATTCCTAACGAATATGGCGGACGGGAAAATTTAGAGGCTATTTCATTCCTTCAGAAATTCAATGAACAGGCACATACAGTGCCTGGGGCGATGACAATTGCAGAAGAATCTACTTCCTATGCTGGAGTCAGCAGGCCGGTGTATTCAGGTGGATTGGGCTTCACAATGAAATGGAACATGGGGTGGATGCATGACATGTTCAAATATTTTCAGCAGGACCCTGTTTACCGCAAATATTATCATCAGAACATTACATTCAGCATGCTCTATTCGTTCAGCGAGAATTTCATGTTACCAATTTCGCACGACGAAGTGGTGCATGGAAAAGGTTCCTTGATTGGGAAAATGCCTGGCGACTATTGGCAGAAGTTTGCAAACGTCCGCACCTTTCTGGCCTACATGTGGGGGCATCCTGGTAAAAAGCTTTTGTTTATGGGGAGCGAGATTGGGCAGTTTGATGAATGGAACCACGATGGGAGCATTCAGTGGGACTTGTTGGATCACGAACCGCATAGGGCACTGCAAGCTTGCGTTACTGCTTTGAATCATCTTTACCGCAGCGAGCCTGCGCTTTACGAAGTGGACTTCAGTTATCAAGGTTTTGATTGGATTGATTTTCGAGATACCGACGCCTCAATCATTGTTTTTTTGCGGAGGGCGAAAGATCCGAAAGATCATCTTGTTTTTGTTTGTAATTTCACTCCAGTGGTGAGGCAAGCTTACAAAATTGGCTTGCCCGAGCCGGTGACGTATCTGGAAGTACTGAACACCGATTCGCATATGTTCGGTGGCAGCAATGTGGGGAACGGCGGTTTTGTGATTGCCCATGAGGGTGCCTCTCATGGGCAGCCGGCCAGTGCTTGGCTGACAGTACCACCACTTAGCGTTTTGATTTTGAAGCCGTCGAGATCATGAAGTACTTTGCGGCTCTACTGGCGATAGGTGCATTGCTGGATGGTGCAATGTTGCTCCGTAGACCGGCGATATCTTCCCAACTGAACTGGGAAGCGCTAGGCATTGATTTTGGATTGGTGTTGTTGTTTGGCCTGCAGCACAGCCTGATGGCCAGACGCGGTGGCCGAATACTTTTTGTGATTTGCTCAGCTATTGTCATTTTCTTGTTGGTGGAATATTGGCAGGATTCGGGACCGGTGCTATGGGTCATGCCTTATTACTTGTCCTGGTTGATTGCAATTGTGGGAATCGTGATCACTGGCATTGCGGCGGCTACCCTTGGAGCATTGGAACTGATTGGGCTGCGTGATGAAAGCCCATCTTCAGAATTCCGAGAGCCGATATTGCACAGGTACGTGAGACATCCTATTTACTTGGGGAATATTCTTTTGTACTTTGCTGCGCCAATCATGACTTGGGATCGGCTTCTATTGGCGGTTGGTCTGACGGTATACATTCTGATTGGCATTCAATTTGAAGAGCGGGGTTTGGTGGCTAAAATCGGTCAACCGTATCGGGATTACCAAAGGCGTGTTCCAATGTTGCTACCCTGGCGTTAATGATTGATCGAAGACATTTTCTTTCAGCTGCTTTTGGCGCAGCAGCTTATGCTCAAAAACCTACCGGCTCGGTGATCAAACCTCGCGTGCTTAAGCAAGGCGACACTGTTGGCCTGATCACTCCTTCCACATTTGTAAGCGATCCGGACGAACTGGAAACCGCTTCGCGCACGCTGGACTATTTTGGGTTGAAAGCGAAGTGGGGTAAGAACGTTAAGAAGCGGAGTGGCTATCTGGGGGGAAGCATTGAGGAGCGGGTTAGTGACCTTCACACTATGTTCGCAGACCCCGAGGTGAAGGGAGTATTTTGTATTCGTGGCGGCTATGGCTCTGCTCAATTGCTTCCGGCAATTGACTTCGATCTAATTCGCCGCAATCCTAAAATCTTTGTCGGCTATAGCGACATCACTGCCTTGCATCTGGCCATTGGTAAGAAGACGGGTTTAGTAACTTTTCATGGTCCGGTGGCGCTATCTGGATTTTCTGATTACACGCAGAAGTTCTATAAGAAGGCCCTGTTTGAAACGGGGCCAATTGGTTCGCTAACTAATCCGCCGGAAAGCAACAAATTGAGGCCGCGGCATAAATTGCGGACGGTGCGCCATGGTAAGGCTCGTGGAACGCTGACCGGTGGCAACCTGACTTTGATTGCAACCACTATGGGCACGCCCTACGAAATTGAAACTACTGGGCGCATTTTGTTTATTGAAGATGTTGGGGAAGAGCCTTACAGTATGGATCGAATGCTGACTCAACTTCGCATTTCCGGGAAGTTGGAAATGGCTGCGGGCATAGTGTTTGGAGAGTGCGCGGGTTGCACATCCCGTAAATTTGATCCGAGCTTCACCAACTCATTCACTCTTGGCGAAGTAGTGGATGAGATCCTTGGGAAACTGAAAATCCCGGTTCTGGCGGGACTCACCATTGGGCATACTGAGGACCAACTCACGTTACCCGAAGGTGTGATGGCGACTTTGGATGCGGATAAGGGCGAACTGATAATCGAAGAGTCGGCAACTGTTGCCTAAAGCAAAGCTTCTTTCACTTCTTTCGCCTTGTCGCGATAATTGGCGGCCTTTTCGAACTCGAAGTTTCGGGCAGCTTCGCGCATCTTGTCTTCGTAATCTGTAATCAACTTTTCTTTTTGATCCCTGGAAAGATTCACGAGTGGCTGTTCTTCTTCCAAAGGAATTGTGACGTAATCCATTTCAGAAATTGCGATCAGGTTTTGATCAATGGCCTTGATGATGGTTTGAGGAGTGATTCCGTTGGCTTCGTTGTAGTCCCTTTGAATTGTGCGGCGGCGGTTGGTTTCGTCGATGGCTTTTTTCATACTGTCCGTTAATTTGTCGGCGTATAAAATAGCCCTTCCGTTTATGTTTCGGGCGGCTCGGCCCATGGTTTGAATCAGGGCTCCAGAGGAACGGAGAAACCCTTCTTTATCGGCATCCAAAATAGCTACCAGGGAAACTTCGGGTAGATCCAAACCTTCGCGCAATAGGTTGACGCCGATCAAAGCGTCGAATTCCCCTTTGCGCAGATCGCGAAGAATTTTCACGCGGTCCAGCGTGCTGACTTCGGAATGAAGATAGCGGCACTTCACTCCTACCTCGGTGTAATAGTCGGCCAAATCTTCTGACATACGTTTGGTTAAAGTTGTGATCAACACTCTTTCGTTGATTAATGTGCGTTTGCGGATTTCTCCTAACAGGTCGTCAACCTGGCCGCGAATGGGACGGATTTCAACTTCGGGATCAATCAATCCGGTGGGTCGAATGATCTGTTCTACGAAGACGCCTTCGGTCTTTGTAAGCTCATACGGCCCGGGGGTTGCGGAGACGTAGATCACTTGGTGAACTCGATTTTCAAACTCTTCAAACGTTAGGGGCCGGTTATCCAAGGCGCTTGGCAAGCGGAATCCAAAGCCGACGAGATTTTCTTTTCGTGATCGATCTCCGCCGTACATGCCGCGAATCTGAGGCACTGTTTGGTGGCTTTCGTCGAGGAAGATCAGATGATCAGGGGGCAGATAGTCGAGCAATGTTGGCGGAGCTTCACCTGGGAGGCGACCGGAAAAATGGCGGGAATAATTTTCAATGCCGTGGCAGTAGCCGATCTGTTTGATCATTTCAAGATCGAATCGGGTGCGCTGTTCGAGCCGTTGCGCTTCCACCAATTTGCCGCCGGTACGCAATTCCTTCAACCACCAGTGCATTTCTTCTTCAATTGAGACCAATGCCTTCACCTTTTGCACGGGAGTTAGAACATAGTGCGTTTTTGGGTAGATGGTTAGCCGCTGATAGGTTTGGCGGACGCGGCCTGTTAAGGAATCAAACTGCGAAAGAGATTCAATTTCGTCACCCCACAATTCGATGCGGTACGCGAAATCATCATAGGTTGGGAAAACTTCAATGACGTCTCCGCGGACGCGGAAAGTGCCACGTTTGAAATCGATGTCATTTCGCTCGTAGAGGATTTCGACTAGTTTTGAAACAATATCCTGGCGGGCCATGGTCTTACCTTTATCGAGGGCAAGCAGCATACCGTAGTAGGCTTCCGGTGAACCTAAGCCGTAGATGCAACTGACTGAGGAAATGATAATAACGTCGCGCCGTTCAAACAATGAGCGAGTTGCCGAAAGGCGCAACTTATCCAACTCGTCGTTAACAGTGGATTCCTTTTCAATGTAGGTGTCACTGGACGGCATGTAGGCTTCAGGCTGATAGTAATCATAGTAGCTGACGAAGTACTCAACCGCACTGGTAGGAAAGAAAGTACGAAACTCGCCGTATAGCTGTGCGGCTAAGGTCTTGTTATGAGCCAGAATCAAGGCAGGGCGTCCGGTGCCCTCAATGATCTTGGCCATGGTGAAGGTCTTGCCGGATCCGGTTACTCCAAGCAATACTTGATGGCGGTCGCCAAGAGTTAACCCGCGCGTTAACTGTTCAATTGCATTTTCCTGATCGCCCTTTGGGGTGTAAGGAATGCCCAGCTGAAATCCCATACTTCTAGTTTACCGAGTGGATCTTCAAAAGCCGCTCGCGTTCGGCGTTAAATTCACACCCGAGCAAGGCGATGGCAGAGAGAAGGTACATCCAAACCAGCATTGCAATGACACCGCCGATGGAGCCATACAGCACGTTATAGTTTGCAAGATTCCGGACATACCAGGCGAAAGCTTGCGTTGTGAGGAGCCAAAAGGCAGTGGCCAAAAGTGCTCCTGGCCAAACGTCGCGCCATTGTTGTTTGCGATTCGGACCGAAATAATACATGACGGCCATCACAAGGGCAACGGCCGAAAGTTCAACCAATAGGCGTGCGGCGCTACTAATCATCGGAACCCATCCTCTCATTTGCGCCTCGCCCCCTAAGACGCCTAGCCATTTGAATAGGGCGCGTTCCGTGCGATCTCCGAAGAGGACCAAAGTGGAGGCGAGCACTGCCGGAATCACGGTTCCAAAAACTAACATGATTGCTACTAGGCGCTGGCGAACCATGGGGCGTCCCGAAGGCAATTTGTAGGCTGCTTCAAAACCTTCCATAAGACTAACCATCAACCCGGAGGCACCCCAGACGGAGAGTAAAGCTGCGACGACAATTACTAGGACGGGGCGCGCACCGCGCACGGTAACACTTTGAATGATGAGTTCTTCTGTGCCGGGCGGAGCTACGTCGAACAAGAATTGCGCCATGCGGACGGAAACAGCACTTGCGTTGGCTTGCACCAGAATGGCCGTAATGGAAGTAAGCACAGGGAATAGGCCAAGCAGACCAGAATATGCAGCGGCTTTGGCAATGCCCAGGCACCCGTCCATTTGGGTGGCAACCAACGATCTTTGCAGCAACAGGAAAAACACTTTCATTGAATATAGTTTTGGCGATCTTTTCGCATTCGAAGCAGACACGCAATCCAAACGGCCACGCTGATCATGGCGAAAAGTTTGGGTTCTGCCCCTGCGCTGTAATACAGATCGATTGTGGCATTTTGCTGGGGCGCAGGGTGAAGGGTTATGAATCCCAACTGGTTAGTGAAGACAGGCAGGGCGCGTGTTCCTTGCACTGCAGCCCAACCTGCATCATGATTTACAGCTAGTGCCAAACGGTATTCATTTGGGATGTCACCCTGCACGCGAAGGTGATTGTTGTTCAACCATTGCCAAGTAAGTTTGGGGCGAGATGGATCGTCCATGGCTTTCACATAGTCGGACAAAAACTTCATTCGTCCTTGGCGGGGGGATTGTTTGGGTAATTCAGAATCCTTCACAAGCAGCGCTAAAGGAGAACTGGGCAATTGGTAAATAAAATCGTCATTGCCGATTGGTGTGGATGGAAGAAGTCCTTCCAGTTTGTTTGGAAATTTGAAGTCACGATAGTATTCAGCGGACTTCGGACCATGAATGACGGCAAGGTCGACTGCCATGGCCCTTAGCTGCAATATGGTGTTTTCAGCTTCCTCGCCGGGCTTACTCAAGATGTCGGTGCGGATTTGATAAACCATATCGACAGGGACTCTATTGTGGAGGCCGGTTTCAAAAACTCCGCCGATTTGCGGTTCATCAAACCAGGAGTTCAGATAGAAGCGAGTGCCCCCACTGACGAAGACGCGACCTGTTTGAGGAATGGCGTCGAGCCTGCGAGCCATATCGAACTCAACGGTTTGTTCCTTTGGTGAGGGGGTCCATTTGCTCCATTGATTGTATAGAAAGTTCCAAGTGTTAGGAGTGATGTAGAGCAGCGTCACCAGCATGGCAAACAGAGTTGGCCATCGAAGCCAACGGCTACCTGAATGAACTGCTATACGAACCGTTTCCACGAATGCCAAAATCATGAAAAGCTCATATTCCAGGGCATATCGACGTGATTCAGGAATGGTGTTGATGTTGTAAGCGTAGAAGCTAGCCACCATCAATCCGAAGGCGTAGAGGCAGGATAGGATATAGCAGTAATAGCGTTGTTTGGGGAATTTGACGAAGAGCAGGCGGATAAGGATCAGACCGGCGAACCATAGAACTATTGAGAGTCTTTCGGCTGACTGCATTTTATAACCGAAGGCGTCCTGAGGCCAATTAAATGCCATGGTGTAGACAAACGAGGGTGTCAGCCAGAAGCAAGAAAGCAGATAGCCTAGCACGCCAGCTTCGATGATCCGGCGGGGCTGGAAATCCTTCGCACCCCACATTGTTGTGATCAAGAGGACTGTGCAAATTGCCAATGCAAGACCTGCCACCCAGTTCGTTAACACTGTGCTAGCCATCAAGATTGCTGCAAGAAAGAAGGAAGGGAAGTCGCGGCGTTGTGCAGTGCGCCACGAAGCGCAAATGGATGCCAACAGGAATAGGATACCCACGGTATGAGGGCCTTCGCCGTATTTCACGAGCACTTGCAATCGCCAGGGAATTTGTTCAAATCCGCGGTCTCGGTCGATGATGCCGATCAATTCATAAAGGGGGGAAAGGATAGATACGAGGAAGGCGGCCCCCATTGCGTTTGGGCGAGTTCCGGTGAAGTTTCGCACGAACAGGAAAACAGCGGCAGGGCCTAAGCAGGCGGTGGAATATACGATGACGCGATAGATTTGTGCGGGATCAAACCATGGCAGTAGCCAAATCCAAAGTGCCGTGAAATACGGAATCAGGGGCAGATAGATGAATTGAGTGGGGAGTCCGCAATACTGCAAAGGGCTCCAAGCCCAGGGATCGGGATGCTGGCTGATGAAGCGCGCCATATAAACGTAGCCAGGTTCAATGGAGCCGCGATAGGGAGAGACTCCTGGCAGGAACATGGGAAAATTCAGAGCGACGTTGAAGGCGGTAATAAGAAACGCCAAAAGGAGATTGAGTCGCACTTAGGTCCGCTTCTTTCCTAATGGCAAAAGGAGAAGGAACATGGATAGAGAAAGAGAAGCGAGAGTTATCCAACCGCCTACCCGATTTTCCAAGGGCTTTTCAAATACAAGATCAATGACTTGTTCACCGGGGGGAGCTTCTATTGTCATTTGGCCTAGAACATCGGCCTTGATCGATAGAGGCTTGCCATTAGAATAGGCATGCCATGCTTCGTCGTGCGTAACCATTACAGCGACGGATTGGTTTTCACCAACGGTAGTTTCGATTCGCAAATGATCGGTAGTCAGCCATTTGGTTTTCACAGGGCGATCGGGGCCATTTTCCAGCATCCCTGCATATGCTGCTAAGCCTTCGGTATTTGCTTCCTGCGGCACTGGGGTTAGGCCTGCAAGCTTTGTGCGATCAATGACACGGGCCAAACTGGGGTAGCGGCGAGGCACGCGATAGATGCGGTCGAAGGGAGTGAACTCTTTGAGCATAGGTAGCTTGCCGTCGTATTTTGTTGGGAAGCCGAAATCGATGTATGGCTGTTTCGATCCAGGCAAATGAACGATGATGCAATCGGTGGCGAAGGCTTGATACCAAAGCAGATCGCGATCGGGATTGTTGCCCATTTGGGTTTCCCATTGCATCACCATGTTGTTGGGATTCTCAAGACCCTGTTCGCTACCACCGCCAACTTGCGCTTCAGAATACCAGGCGTTCCACCAGAAACGGACAGTTCCTGTGACCATACATTTTTGACCGGGAATGTTTTGATGAACCCATTGTGAGATTTGAAATTCCTGACGTTGGGTATGATCGTCGCGAACATAATAGGCCCAAGGGTGTCGTAAGAAATAGCGACCGAAGTATAGGGTTGCGGCTACGGCTAAGACTGTCAAAACATGTTTCAACCAGGGTTTGGGAGACGTGCTCCAGATGCGGCGCAACATTTCAACGGTTCCAAGGATCAGAACCAGATCGAGTTCTGGAACCATGCGTTCCGGCTCGCCGGAAAGACGGAAATCCCAATAATAATTTCCTAGGACATTGAGTGAAATTACAGCCGTGCTGCCCCAAACGAAAACTGCGTAGGCTTTTGAAGGATCGCCATAGGCCCAGCGGCGACTCAAGACACCGATAACCAAAAGGCAGCCCAAGGCTAAGGGGAGAGAACCTTGTGTCATAGGCCGAGCGACGTAATGAAGATTTCTTGCGGTGATTGTTAGGAAGGATGGAGTAAGCCAAACTGCGGTTAGTCCGTAGGCAAGGAGGCCAATGCCGATGGCGCGCGCCCAAACCATCCAATCTCGTTTGGTGATGAAAATGGCCCAACAAAGGATGGGAAAAAAGATTGCCAATGCAGTGGCACCATAGAAATTGTTACTGACGGCCCAAGCTGCCCCGAGTGCAGCTAACGCGAATGCAACTGGTCGGCCACCTTGCAGAGCGTAGTAGCTGGCGATCAATGTGGGTCCCAGAATCGCCAAGGATGACATGTGAGGGCCTTCTCCGTATCGCACTAAAGCACTGAGTCGCTGGGGAAATGCTTTGTACGAATCGGCACGAATATGTTTCAGGAAGAGAAATGCTGGGGAAATGGAGGCTGTGGCAAATGCGGCAAGCAGCGCGGCGGTGCGGCTTCCTGATCCTAGCCGTACAAGTAGGAAGATGCCCATTATTCCGAAAGCGAACATGATGGCAGTGTAAAGATGATATGCGCGCGCGGGAATGATGGGAAACAGTTTGGTTAAGCCGGCGGTGGCGTAGCGCAGGCCTGGAGGATAAACATAATCGAATCTAGTCCCACCGTACCAAAGAGGCTGCCATTGCGGATGCGGCCAGTTTTCGGAAAGCATACGTCCATCGGCTATGAAGGTGGAATCAATCGATCCCCAGTTTTGCATGTACTTCATTCGGAACTTGGGGCCGATCAACAAGGAAGCTAACGCGAAAACTATCAAGCACTCAAGGATAATGATTCGGGCTCGATGCAAGTCTAACCCTTTGCCTGCGCGGCTTTGGCAGATTCGGAAAGGTAGCGACTTTTGAGGCTTACGAATTGACGTTGGCGCCAGAATTTATTGTCGTGCAGCCAGTAGCGGACGACTACGGCGAGTATGGACAAACCGTATCGCGAACTTTGTAAGAAGCTGGCAGAGGAGGCTTGGGCGAAGTAACGAGTGGGCACGGGAACCTCGCCGATCTTCATGCCGGCGTGGACGAACTGCGCGATGATCTCCTGATCAAAAATGAAATTATCGGAGTTCATATCGACATTGACGGATTCAAGTGCTTCTCGTCTATAGGCGCGATAGCCGGTGTGATATTCAGCCAAGCGCAATCCGAAAGTAACGTTCTCCACCCAGGTGAGAAACCTGTTAGAAATATATTTCCACCATGGCATGCCTTGGGCCATCACATTGCCGGCCAGGAGGCGCGAGCCAAGTACCACATCGGCAGTGCCTTGTTGAATGGGGCGGATAATTTCCGGTAGTAGTGTAGGATCGTACTGATAGTCTGGATGGACCATCACAATGATGTCGGCACCGGCGCGCAGGGCTTCGCGGTAGCAGGTTTTTTGATTGGCCCCATAGCCATAATTACGGTCGTGAACAAAAATTTCGAGGCCTAGTTCCCGGGCGATTTGGATTGTTTCGTCCTTGCTACCATCGTCAACAAGGATTACCAAATCGACCACTTCGTGAGGCAGTTCAGTATAGGTCATACGGAGGGTTTTTGCCGCATTGTAAGCGGGCATAACCACTACGACTTTTGCTTTTGACTGCATGTTACTTAATTTTAGCTTCGATTACAAATTGATACGCGAATAAACGTGGCCACAATTTTCCCAACAAATAGTGAGTCCGCTCCCCAATGCTTATTGTCAACCAGCGGCTCCAATTTGGAAACGCTTTGGAAACGGGCACTGATGTGGGTGTGACACTCTCGATAGTATAGCCCGATTGATGGAACAATTCGCGCCATCCATCTAACGTGAAAAAGTGTAGATGTGTGCGATCAAACAATCCGTTGTCTTGTTTCGGGAAGTAGCCGCAGAGCACCATCAATCGAAAAAACCAATGGCCGCTGTTGGGGAGAGATGCTAATAGTTTGCCGTCGGGAGTCAGATGCGGGTGCAGTTCAGAGAGGACGGCTTGGGGATTTAGAAGGTGTTCCAAAACGTCGGCGCAGATTATGAAATTGAAGGTGCCGGAAATGGGCGGTAGTCCGTAATGTAGATTGGCCTCGATTAATTCGATTGGCTGAGGAAGATTGTGATGACGGCTTTGTTCGATACCGACAACTTTGAAGCCGCGTCCCAGATAGAGTGAGCTAACGGAACCATCCCAGCAGCCGACATCGAGAATTTGCTTTCCTTGGCCGTTGGCGGGCAAAGTTGATAGCAGCAGGCTATGGCTGGAGTAGGGACTATCCTTGTGTTCGTAACGATTGGCCATTGAGCTTTCAAGAGGGTCAGTTACGGTGCACAGGTTGGATCCAGGCTTCGTCTCCGTTGGATGCATGGACTATGGCGCGAACATATTGTTCGCCTTTGATTTTGTACGAGGCTTCCAGACCGTGTACGCGGCTTAAGAGTTTTCCCTTGGGGCCGATGAAGTCTGTTGAATATTTGGTGGTGCCGGCTTGCTTTATAACAATGCGGATTCTTTGTTTATTGGCATCCAAATCAGTTAGTTCAACTCCGGAGGAAGAGTAGAAATCGCCGGCAGCGAGAGATGCCATGATCTCCTTGCGATCGAGTGAACCGGAACGCACTACAACCCAGCCACGGCCTGGGTTGGAATCGGCCTTTC
The DNA here is from genome assembly GCA_043745195.1 of Bryobacterales bacterium. GTDB lineage: Bacteria > Acidobacteriota > Terriglobia > Bryobacterales > Bryobacteraceae > JANXSF01. The sequence continues at coordinate 24,452 of JAYTTF010000247.1, forward strand.
CGAATTTCTTAAAGTGATGCGCATCGTCAACGGCAATTCCGTGGACTTTCTTCTTGGCGGTGAGCAAGGCGTCCCACATTTGTTCAAGCGATTCAAAACCTCCACCACCTTGATTGTTGACGGCGGGATGGCCGTTGAACACTTCAATCATTGGTAGGTTTTGAATAGCCAGGAGGTCCTTCGACTGCACGGCCCAACCGAAGTTAGGATGATTCAACGATGGAATAGCGCCAGCCTTGTTGATGAGATCCACATTGCCTTGAATGTGAGGACCCATGGTTTCACCTTGCATGGGCTTGACTAAAGAATCGAGGCCGTAGGCATTGATATGGATGGGAAGTTTATTGATGGACGTGGTTACTTCTTCACCGGGAAGGAGTAGGTATTTTTCTGGTTCGGCCAATTTGGAATTCAATTCCGCAATGGGAGTAAGAACGTTATGGTCGGAAAGGATCAGGAATTGGTAGCCGTGCTCTTTGTACCATTGGGCAACCACTTCAGGCGTTGAATCTCCGTCGCTCATGGTGGTGTGGGTGTGCAGATTTCCTTTGTACCAATGCTTAGATTGCGGTTGGCCTAGGGCTGTATTCCAAAGTATGGCGGCGAGAGCCAAGCCTGCGGCGAATCGGAAAAGATATAAATTATTTGTCATTTTGGTTCCTTGTTTGCTAACCAGATATTTACGATTTCGTGACTACCCACTGTAGCGTGAAGGCGCAGGCGAAGTTCCTTTTTAGTTGTGTCGAAGAACCATTGATTTAACCCCATTGCTGATTGTGTAGTGGAGCGCGCGAAGTCAGGACCATCCACCATTTGGACGCGTCCAGGTTCCTCCATGTGATGCAGGACCCATTCGTAATCGCGGTCTTTCCTGGTTTCTGATTCAACGCGGTAATAATCCAAAGCTGGGGAAGCGTGCAGTTGGGAAATGAAATCGGCATCTGGTTCCCATATGAAAAACTCGCCGCCGAGTTTCGGGAAATAGTGAATTTCCGTAGGCCCATTGTCTAACAAAGGCCCAAGAGGAAGCACTGCTCCGTTTTTCAAAAACATAGGTACTTGTCCCTCTACGGCTGAGACGTCGATGGTTTGTCTGCCACTAAATCTTTGACCCGATGGAAAGCTGGTCCAGTATCCGCGCGGCAAGTACACTGTCCGGCGAATTTGCTTTTCACAAAGCGGGGCGACCAGAATTTCATCGCCTAACATGAATTCATCGCTTCGCTCAAGACCGGCTTTGTCGTCGGGGAATTGCATTGGTAAAGGGTGAATCATTGGGTACCCCTTGTCCTTGGCTTCTTGCAGATAGGTGATCAGAAACGGGGTCAGTTGTCTGCGCAAGCCAGTTGCCGGGCTCCATTCTTTGCGATAAACCATGGGGACCAATTGCCCCAGCAATTGCATATTTTCGTCGGGGTAATCGTCCAGGTTTATTGCGGGCACGCGAGTTCCAGAAAGGGAAGCGTGAACCATAGCTGCAATGGCTTTGCAGGAATCGGGTTGCTTTTCCATTTTCCGCGCGAACTTCGGTAAGCGAGCGGCGGAGCGAATATTCACGTCTTCTTCGCCATAATCTACAGAAGATTGCCACTTGGCACGTTCCTCAAAAATGTCTTTTACTGATGGGCCGTAGTGAAAGGAATATTCCACGCGATTTTCCCCATCGATGGTGGTGAGAGCAGTGGAAATACTGGAATTTCCAAGATCGAAATGATACTTTCCAGCAGAAGTGAATTCCATTCCGTACCCTGCGGTGGAAATGAAGAATGGGGTTTGGGAATCGATGAGCATGCCGCGAGCGCCCAGGCGGGAGTCGGTTCTGGGACCGAAGCCGAGGAATTCTTCGGACTCTAGAATTTGCCGATTCAATTGAATCTTGCCGCTGTTGTTCAGCGCGGCTTTTGTTTCTTTCAGCAAAAGTTTTTCGCGACCATCGAGAACTTCCAGAGCCAATGTTGACTCAGTGATTCTGACGATGAGATGTTCCGACCTGAATTCGATAACGCCTTTTTCATTGGTCTTACTAACGGCGATTTCTTCGGATGTACGGTCTGGTTTGGTTTCAAAGTTCTTGTTCCAAGTTCGATGAAACCGAAATGTTGAGTGGGAAACCCATTCCAATTCGGCGGCACCTGTGAGGACATTAAGCGAATAAGTGTTTCCTGCGTCCGCCAACTGAACGGCCGATAGAATAGCGAGTGAAAGTTTGAAATTCGCCAATTTCAAATTAGAAACAACTCCGTTTGAATTTCACCAGTAACGCGAGCTTCCGATTCTCCGACGAACACATTCACCTCTGAGCGGACCCCGAACTCAGGCAAGTAAATTCCAGGTTCGATGGAAAAGCAGGTCCAAGGAATAATACGCCTGTCGTCGTGAGTTTCCAAATTGTCCATGTTGGCACCGGTGCCGTGAACTTCCTCGCCGATGGAGTGGCCAGTGCGGTGGAAAAAATATTGGTCCAAGCCGTGCTTGGCGATGAAACTGCGGGTGACATCGTCAACCTGATATCCACAGATGGGCTGGTGAGCGGCTACTGATGTTTTGATGAAATCGACTGCGGCGTTTCTGGCACCGGAAACAATTTCAAAAATCCGTACCATTTCGCTGGGCGGATGATCTCCAGAATATCCCATCCAGGTGATGTCGTAATAAACAGAGCCGGGGGCCTTCAACTTCGCCCAAAGGTCGATTAGCACTAGATCGTTTTGAGCGATGTTCGATGAATTTTCAAAGGTAGGTTCGTAGTGCGGATTGGAAGCGTTGCTGTTGATGCCGACAATGGGGCCGTGGTCGGTGAACAAACCTTCTTCTTCGAATGCGCGGAGGATAAATTGCTGGGCTTGGAATTCGGTGATGGCGGCGCGACCTCGCAGACAATCGCCGATATATTCAAAAGCAGCGCGGCGGACGCGGTCTACTCGCTTACCGGCTTCGAGGTGGGAATCGAGCTTCGATTGATTCCATTTGGCTTCAAATTCCTGGACAAGATTTGCCGAACTGACGATTTCCAGGCCCAGGCTGCGCACTAGTTCGATGGTACCGGCATCAACCATTGCGACATAGGGAATGGCGCAATTCGCTGAATATTGCATAGCTATTCGCTTGGCTCCAGAGGTCAGTTTACGAATGCCGTCAACCTGCGCGGACCAACCGGAATATTGCGATTTTTCACCGGGCAGGGCATTAAGCATACCCGCTTCAATTTGATGTACAAGTTTGCGCGGTTCGCCATTGGCTGGAATGAAATAATACCAGCGGCGAGTAGTCATGCGTTCAGGAGCGAACTGAAGGACTTTGTAGGCTAGAGGATCACGGCCATGGTGATCGAAAAACAGCCAGCCGTCCAATTTTTCTGTACGCAGTGCGCTTTGAATGTCGGCAATATTCAACGGATTCCTCCCATCATTCGGACTATTGGGCGGGTGAGAAACAACAACACTACCGCCGAGGCGAGGCCAACCATTCCAACAATGGTGAATAGTTGGGGAATGGGCATGCCATCGTAAACGCCAGCAAGCCGTCCACTAATAAAATTACCTACGGATGTTGCCATGAACCACAATCCCATCATTAAGCCCACCAGATTGCGGGGTGCAAGTTTGGTCATCGCGCTGAGGCCGACAGGGCTGAGACACAATTCGCCCACCGCGTGGAGAATGTAGCAACCGATGAGCCACAGGACACTGGCTTTGACGCCTGGAGCCAAGGTTTTTGCTGCTGCGGCCATTAGGAAGAAACTGAGGCCAATAAAAGCAAGTCCAAGAACAAATTTCATTGGCGTTGAAGGGCCGTTGGTTCCCAATTTTAACCAAAGAGCCGCTAGAACGGGGGCGAGAAGAGTCAAGGCACCGGGCTGGACGAATTGCAGAGCACTAGCGGGGAAATCGAATCCGAACAATTGAGTTGCCGTCTGTTCCTCCGCGAACAAATTCAGGGTGGAACCTGCTTGTTCAAATGAGGACCAGAAGATGCAGGCGGCAAGAAACAGAATGAGGATAACGCCGAGGCGAAGTCGTTCTTCCTGCGTCCAATCCCCGAAAAAAAAGAGGCCGCCGAAGGACGCGATTACTGTTACGAGAAGCAGCACTCCAAAGGTGTTGGAAATGGAGATCGCCGTGATTTCGATTACGCCTAGGAAATGCAGTGCCCCGGTTGCGACGAACGATAAGACCGCCAAGCCGAGCCACTTTTGAAACGTTGCTTGGCTTTCATTTTGTACAGTTGCAGAGGGTTTCATTTCCGGGAATTGTTTTGATCCGAACCAGAACTGGACCACACCGGCCATCATCCCAAGCGCCGCTAAGCCGAACCCATAGTGCCAGTTGACGCGCTGACCTACATAGCCGCAAATGATGGGAGCAATGGTGGCGCCAGTGTTGATTCCCATGTAGAAAATGGAAAAACCAGAATCGCGGCGGATGTCGTCTTGGGCGTAGAGTGAGCCTACCAGGGCACTGACGTTGGGTTTAAGCAGGCCAGTTCCGCAAACAATAATCAGAAGGCCAAAGTAAAAAGTATTGAGCATTGGCAGGGCCAGGCAGAGGTGCCCCAAAGCAATTAGAATACCGCCGAGGAGGACGGCCTTCTTCGCGCCGATTATGCGGTCGGCAATCCAGCCTCCCGGCAAACAGGCAAGATAAACAGTACCGGTATAGAGGCCGTAAATGGCTCCTGCTTTGGTTTTGTCGAAGCCGAGGCCGCCACTGGCGACGGGGGCAACCATGAACAGGATGAGGAGCGCCCGCATGCCGTAGTAGCTGAAGCGTTCCCACATTTCTGTGAAGAAAAGCGTGGCCAAGCCGCGGGGATGTCCGAAAAACTTAGTATCAAGATCCGGCATTTTTTAAGAAGACCCCTTTTTCCATTGCACTTCCACTGGCCAGTGAATGACGCCCGCGACATCCTTCGGATCTATGACTGTGATACTCATGCGGTCGTCGATCCAATCCTGGCTGGTTCCATCCTGATGTTGGGTAGCAACTGTCAGTGTATATTCTCCACGAGTCAGCAAGCAATTGAACGTGAAATCAACCTCAATGAATTCTCCGGCTTTCCATGACCCTAAATCAGCTCCCTCCAATTTGGTGTTGGTGCCCCAGACATCAATGCCCAGGCGATTGCGGATCAGTAGGCCGACCTGAGGAGATTCCATGTCGCGAATCACTTCGGCTCTAACTCGGATACGGAGAGGCTCTCCATTGGTCACGGATTCGCGGATGCGTCCATCGTTGTCGGTTAACTCCACGCTGGTAATGCGGCTGGCACCGTCACCGTGGCGATAGCTTCCTACCTTTCCTGGTTCATCGTGCTCGCGGAGTTGGAGTTCGTGGACCAGGCCGACGTACCGATTCACGACATCGCTGGGGGTGCCGAGTGCCGCTAGTTCGCCATGGATCAAGAGCGCTGCCCGGTCGGCGAGGCGTTTCACAATGCCAAGGTCGTGAGAAACGAAAAGGATGGTAACTTTGCGGGCCTTCAATTCTTCCAGTTTGCGAATGCAGCGATTGGCGAAGACGGCGTCGCCCACAGCCAAAGCTTCGTCGACAATGAGAACTTCGGGTTCGACGTGGATAGCAGTGGCGAAGGCAAGGCGAACATACATGCCGCTGGAATATTCCTTGACGGGGCGATCCATGAAGTCCCCGATTTCAGCAAAAGCGGCGATGGCAGGGAAAATTGCGTCGATTTCGCTGCGCTTGATTCCCATGATTTCGCCGTTCAAGTAAACATTTTCACGACCAGTGAATTCGGGGTTGAAACCAGCGCCTAGTTCGAGCAAAGCAGCAACGCGGCCTTTGGTTGTGACGCGGCCTCGGGAAGGTTGAAGGATGCCAGCGGCGATTTGCAGAAGGGTGCTTTTGCCTGAACCGTTGGGACCCACAAGGGCGAAGAATTCCCCCTTTTCCACTCTGATGTTGATATTGCGCAGAGCCCAAAATTCAGTGCTCCGCTTTTCGGCGAAGAAGGGGATGGCTTCAATCAGCCGGTCGATGGGCTGCTTGTAGAGCGGATAAATCTTTGAAACATGTTGGATTGAAACCAAGATTTCGAGTATAGCTGAGCGATAATAGAAAAGTCCCGACTTGATGCCGCCGTCTTCCACTAAAGCCCTTCGTTTTGAAATCCAGGCTACGTGTCCACATACGGGCGCGCGTGCCGGCTTGCTTCATACTCCGCACGGAACTATTGAAACCCCTGTGTTTATGCCTGTTGGCACGCAAGGAACAGTTAAGAGTTTGACGCCGCGACACTTAATTGAAGAACTGGACGCCAAAATAATTCTTTCCAATACCTATCATTTGTACCTTCGCCCGGGGCATGAATTGGTGGCAAATTTTGGTGGGCTGCACGAATACATGCGCTGGCCTCGAGCTATTTTGACCGATTCCGGTGGATTTCAGGTGTTCAGTTTAAGCAAGATCCGGACTGTTGCCGAGGAAGGAGTGGTGTTTCAAAGCCACTTGGACGGAAGCAAGCACACCTTCACACCGCAATCCACCGTGGATGTTCAACTCGCTTTGGGTAGCGACATCATGATGGTGCTGGACGAATGCATTGAATATCCCGCGACGCACGAACGGACTAAATCTTCTACCGAACGAACGATCCGGTGGGCTCGGCAAGCATTTGAATACCATCGTCAGCGGCAGGATACCCTAGCAACTAGACACGCTTTATTCCCGATCGTGCAGGGAGGGATGTATGCTGATCTGCGGAAGCAGTGCGCTGAAGAATTGTTGGAACTGGATGCCGAAGGCTACGCCGTCGGTGGATTATCAGTCGGCGAACCTCGGCCAGAAAGCTTGGCAATGGCAGAATTAACAACTCCCCTTCTGCCCTTCGACCGGCCAAGATATGTGATGGGTGTGGGCATGCCCGAGGAACTTCCCGAATATGTTGCGCGCGGGGTGGACATGATGGATTGCGTGTTACCCAGCCGCAATGCTCGAAATGGCTGCCTATTTACGTCTACAGGCAAAGTGCTGATCAAAAATGCCCAGTATAGAGAGGACCATCAGCCTATTGACAGTTCTTGCACTTGCTATAGCTGCAAGAACTTTACCCGTTCGTACTTGAGACACTTGTTCCTGGCGCAGGAAATTTTGTACTCAGTACTTGCGACAATACACAACATCCATAGTTACCTTGACATAATGCGCAAGATAAGGCAGTCTATTCTCCTTGGGGCCTTTCCCGAATTTTTGAAATCGGCCCGTGCCGTAAAACTGGAAGATACTGATTGACCTTAGCCTTTTTTTTACAATTGACAGCGCCCAGCGCGAACGTAATGTTGGGATATATTCCAGTTCTTCTGGTATTCGCCATCTTCTATTTCCTGCTGTTCATGCCAATGCAGAAGCAGAAGAAGCAGTTGGCGGATATGGTGGCTGGTTTGAAGAACGGTGACACGGTGGTCACCAATGGCGGTATCATCGGTAGTATTCAAACGATTAACGACGACGACACGCTGATCATTCGCGTGAAGCCTGACAACCTCAAACTGCAAATCGTAAGAAGTTCAGTGTCCAGTTTGTTCAGTGATCGGGCTGCAAAATAAAGTTTAAGACAGGAAAAGCGCTCTTTTTATGGGTAAGAATCTAACGACAAAAACGATGGTTATTATTGCCATCATTCTGGTTTGCATCTACGGAATTATTGGACTGCCTAAGTCTAAGGATGAGTTGATAGCCAATTGGAACCAGAACATTAAGCTTGGCTTGGATCTGCGCGGTGGAAGCCACTTGGTACTGCAGGTTCAAGTCCAGGACGCCTTCAAAGCTGAAGCCGACCGGATTATTGAAGCGTTGAAAGACCAATTCAAAAAGTCTGGGGTTGATTATGCCTCGATGGATCGTAACGATCCGATGAAGTTGGAGGATGCGGAGACGATTCAGATCAACATCAAGGGCGTAGCAAACGACAAGATTGCGGCATTTCGGGAAGCTGTGGGTTCTAACTTCGCTGATTGGACTCTGACCTCAGTGAGCGGAAATGATTACCGAATGAATATTAAGCCAACGGCAGCACTCGTGTTGCGGCGCGATACGATTGACCGGGCGAAGAACACGATTGAGAATCGCGTGAACGGCTACGGTTTGACGGAAGCAACAGTTCAACAGCAGGGTAGACGTGACGCTGAAAGCGAAATTATTGTACAAATGCCTGGTGTGGACGATCCAGGGAGAGTTAAGGCTTTATTGCAAACTGCGGCAATGCTGGAAATTACAGGTGTGAAGGACGGTCCATTCCCCACGCAGGATCAAGCGTTGGCAAAAATGGGTGGCATCATGCCGCTGGGAACAAAACTGGTGAAGCAAGGATCGCGCCCTGGTGATTCGGGCGAAACGTGGTGGTTGGTGAACCGCTCACCCGTTGTCACTGGACGGGATTTGCGGAATGCTCGGCCCAGCCGCGATGAAACCGGTAAGTGGGAAACATCTTTTACCCTGTCGCAAGACGGAGGCAGACGATTCGGTGTTTATACCGAGGCGAACATCAACAATAAATTGGCGGTTGTGCTGGACAATCAAACCAGAAGCGTGGCGACCATCAATGGAAAGATTGAAGACAGCGGACGCATCATGGGTCAGTTTAGTGAACCCGAAGCCAGCGATCTGGCTTTGATCCTGCGTTCTGGTTCGCTGCCAGCCGGCATTCTTTATTTACAGGAACAGACGGTTGGACCTTCTTTGGGCGCTGATTCTATTCGGAACGGATTGACGGCAGGCCTGGTTGGAGTAGGACTTGTGGTACTGTTCATGTTGGTCTACTACAAGAAGGCTGGGATCAATGCGGTATTGGCGCTGATTCTAAATGCAGTCATCCTGATTGCTTGTCTGAGCTATTTTGGGGCGGTGCTGACATTGCCTGGTATTGCTGGAATCATTTTGACCATCGGAATGGCGGTAGATTCCAATGTTCTGATTTTTGAACGAATTCGGGAAGAGTTGAGGGCAGGGAAAGGCGTGATTGCGGCAGTTGACGCGGGCTTCTCAAAAGCGTTTCTAACAATCATTGATACGCACGTTACAACTGTGGTTTCCTGCGCGTTCCTGTTTGTGTTTGGTACAACGGCGGTTAAAGGTTTTGCTATTAGTTTAGTGATTGGCCTGATCGCTAACATTTTTACGGCTGTATTCGTATCGAAGGTGATCTTCGATTATGAACTTGGCGGTAAGAAGCAAGTTGAGAGCTTGAGCATTTAGATATTTCACTTCTCAGTTCAAGAATCTATTGGAGTATTATTACTTTGACAGAATTGAACGGGAACTCTTAAGGATGAACCGGTGTCTATTGTAGTAGGCGCCTAAAAGAAGACGCTCGATGGAAATTTTCAAGAATACAAACTTTGACTTTTTGGGCAACAAATGGCCCTTCATTATTGCCAGCTTGGTGTTGACTGCCGCTGGTTTGGGTAGTTTGCTAATGAAAGGCGGCCCCAGGTATGGAATTGATTTTAATGGCGGGACTTCCACCTCTGTTACATTCGCCACGGATCCGAACGAAGAGGAGATCCGGCGAGTGCTTTCAGCAAAGATTCCCGGAGAAATTGTGGTGCAGAAGATTCAAGGCCAAAACGAGGTGATGATCGGCAGCGAGGTTCAGGACGAAAAGCAACTGAACACAGCGCGCGAAGCGATCTATTCCAGCCTTGCTGAAAAGTTTAATCCGGATCCTAAAAAAATGGACATCAACAATTCCGGTCAAGCTGCAATTGCCGACCAGATTCGCGATGGGTTAGGCCGAGCTGGTGTAAACCTTTCGGATAACCAGTTACAGGACATGGTGAAGGCTATTTTGCAATTCCGTGATTCCAGGCAGGGAATAATTCCCAGCTTCGATTCCTTATCCGGCATTGCTGGCGTAACTCCGGCAGTGATTGGAGTGTTGAAGAATACGTTGACAGCAGCACCTTACAATATCCGTCACTTTGATCTTGTAGGCCCCAAGGTGGGGCGCGAGTTGCGAACGCAGGCTTTGACCGCAACGCTGCTGGCTCTGACAGGTATGTTGATTTACGTGGCGTTGCGATTTGAGTTAGTATACGGTGCTGCTGCAGTAATTGCGGTGTTCCATGACACGATCATCACCGTTGGACTATTTTCACTATTCAATAAACAGATTGATCTACCAGTGATTGCCGCTTTGTTAACTTTGGTGGGTTTTTCAATGAACGACACGATTGTGGTTTTTGATCGTATTCGTGAGAATTTGAAGTTGATGCGGAAGGAAAGCTTGTATACAATTATCAATGCAAGCATCAACCAAACGCTGAGCAGAACCATTCTTACAAGTGGTTTAACATTGCTCACTGCACTTTCTTTATATTTTTTTGGAGGACCGGTACTTCATGGGTTCTCTTTTGCTCTAGTTTTTGGTATCCTCGTCGGAACGTATTCATCAATCTTTGTTGCAAGCCCTATACTAGTAGCCTGGCAAGAGTGGGCAGCAAAGAGGAAAGAAGCCCCCGGCGGACTGAAAGTAGCCAAGTAGGCTACAAGACAAATTTTTAACTGCGGTTCCGGTGCCTGAAACCGGCCGCTAAGAAAAGGACAACGGACATGTTTGAACAGACATTCGTTGATGGAACAGGGAAAACAAGTAAACCCTGGACGGTTGCATTATCCTTCGCCTTGCAGATGCTTTTACTCGGGGTGATTGTTCTTATCCCGTTAATTTGGACTGAAGCGATTTCAGGGGCGCATTTGACCACCTTCCTGGTGGCACCACCGCCTCCACCGCCTCCTCCGCCGCCTCCACCACCTGCGGCTGTAATCAAAGTAGTGAAACAGATTCCTCGTCAGTTTGACGGTTCGAAGCTGATGGCTCCAAAGACGATTCCCAAAGAGATCGCCATGATCAAAGAGGAAGAACTTCCCGCTCCATCGGCCAATATGGGTGTTGTCGGTGGTGTTCCCGGTGGCGTTCCTGGCGGTACGGCCGGCGGCGTAATTGGCGGTATTATCGGTGGCGTTGCCGCAGCTCCGCCACCACCACCACCGCCACCAGTAAAAGAGGCACCCAAGCCAAAGCCCACAGGCCCCATTCGTGTTGGTGGCAATGTGCAGCAGGCAAACTTGCTCTCTCAGCAGAAGCCGATTTACCCCCCGTTGGCGAAGCAGGCTCGAATTCAAGGTGTCGTGCGTTTCAACGCAGTCATCTCGAAAGACGGTACAATCCAGCAGTTGACATTGGTCAGCGGTCACCCGCTGCTGATTCCGTCAGCCCAGGAAGCCGTCAAGAACTGGAAGTATCGTCCAACATTGCTCAACAACGAACCTGTTGAAGTTCAAACGACGATCGACGTGAACTTCACGTTGAGCAACTAACGTTCTGGTGCTAACCAAACGGGTACCAACCGTTTGGACAGTTTTAGCAGCACTAAGTATTTGATATGTTCTGATTAGTTTGTTGACCAGTGCAGAAAAGACTCGTCAGCTAGTAGTAAATGTAGAAAGTTCAACTTCAATTCAACTCGCAGGAGAGAAATATGGTACTTCAACTTCAAGTCTGGGCGCTGTTCTTGTTGGAAGGAGCAGTAGCTTTTGACGCCCGCAGTATGTGGAATCAGATGGGCATCTTGGCCAGATTGGTCGTTATCATCCTTTTTGTCATGTCAGCCTGGTCTATTGGCGTCATGATTGATCGTTTGATGGCGTTCAATGCGGCTCGTCAACAATCACGCGCATTTGCACCGGCAGTCGCTGGCGCTTTGCGTGAAGGCAAACTGGATGAAGCAATTAAAGTGGCTGATCGTTTCAAGAAGAGTCACCTTGCTAAAGTCGTTGTTGCAGGTTTGCAGGAATTCCAGGCACACCACAATTCGCCGGAATTATCAGGGGAGCAAATAGAAGCTAGTAAACGCGCCCTGGAACGTTCCGAGGCAATAGTCAATGCCGAACTAAAGCGCGGAGTGAGTTCCCTGGCTACAATCGGTTCCACAGGTCCGTTCGTCGGATTGCTGGGAACGGTGGTCGGCATCATCAACGCCTTCGCTGGTATGTCATCGGAAAAAACCTCTGGTTTGTCCGCAGTCGCTGGCGGTATTTCGGAAGCGCTGGTAACTACAGCTATCGGTTTGCTAGTGGCAATTCCGGCAGTTATGATGTTCAACTACTTCACCAATCGGGTGGAAGCGTTTAATATCGAAATGACCAATTCAAGCTCCGAACTGATCGATTATTTTATTAAGCGATCGCAGAAAGTTGCTGGTGCTCGTCACTAGTCCGGTAAGCAATCTAGCGAGTTGAAGTTCTGAGCTGGGCTCGACGTCCTTACGGAAATTGAGCCCAGCAAGAAAGTAGGAGGACATTCTTATGACGAAACTGAAGAACGTACCAAGTCCTCTTTCGGAGATCAACGTGACTCCGATGGTAGACGTAATGTTGGTAATGTTAATCATCTTCATGGTGATCACGCCTATGTTGTCAAAGGGCGTCAGCGTGAATTTGGTAAAAACGAAAAATCCGATTGCCATGGCGGCTGCTGATAAAGACGATGCAGTTCTTGTTTCAGTGACGCGTGATGGCAAGGTTTATTTGCAAAGCAAGCCTTACACACCTGACGATCTGCCAGCGAAGGTGAAGGATCTACTGACCAATAAATTAGACAAAACCTGCTACATCAAATCTGATATGCGGGCCAGGTATGATTTGGTGGTAAAAGTGATCGACAATCTACGCGCGGCTGGTGTTGATCAAGTGGGTTTGTTGACTGAGCAGATTAAAGAAGGCGATTCGCGCGCCGGTATTTAGTTCCGCTGAAACAGATTTTTTGCACTCTTTATAAGGAGCAATTACTATGGGTATGGCATTGGGTGGCAGCGGTGGTCCGGCTGCCAATATTAACGTTACACCACTGATTGACGTCTTGCTTGTGTTGTTGATCATTTTCATGGTTATCACACCGCTGACTCCTAAAGGATTGGAAGCGCTGGTGCCCCAGCCACCTCCTCCTAACCAACCGCCTCCGCCCCCCCAAGACGATCGTACTGTGGTGATCATCATCGAAAAAGACCGCAGCATGAAAATCAATACGGAGCCAGTTACTAAAAAGAACTTGGGAGACCGTTTGACGCAAATTTTCAAAACTCGTGCCGAGCGAGTCGTGTTCGTCAAGGGCGATCCCGACTGCGAGTTTATTGACATTGCAGAAGCTGTTGATATTGCCAAGGGTGCAGGTATTGACAAGATTGGTTTGATGACAGCGAAGATGGAGCAAGGCCAATGAAGACAAAATTTCTTCCGTTGCTTGCCGTCGGAATTGCTTCGCTCTTTTTAACCTCTTGTGATAAGTTGAAAGCTCGGGATGAATTGAACAAGGGTGTCCAAGCATTTAAGAGCTCAAAATTTCCAGAAGCTGCTGAGCATTTTACGAATGCCATTAATTACGATCCCACATACCCCACCTCCAGACTTTATTTGGCAATGTCCTATTTGAGCCAGTGGATTCCAGGTGCTATCTCTGACGAAAACACGCAGATGGCGGCCAAGGCGAACGAACAGTTTCTAAAGGTGCTGGAGCAGAATCCTAAAGAAACTGTAGCGATTGCTTCAATCGCTTCCATGTATTTTAATCAGAAGAAACTGGATGAAGCGAAAGATTGGTACACCAAGCTTCTAAACGTGGATCCGAACGACAAAACGGCTTATTACACAATGGGTGTAATTGCGTGGACAAAAACGTTCCCCAAGCGCATGGAAGCTCGTAACAAATTGAGCATGAAGCCGGAAGATCCAGGTCCATTGAAGGATAAGAAGGTTCGAGCTGAAGTAAGAGAAAAGAATTTGCCGATTGTGGAAGAGGGATTAAAGAATCTCCAAAAGGCTATTGACGTTGATAAGGAGTACGATGACGCAATGGCCTACATGAATCTTCTATACCGGGAACGGGCTGATCTTTCCGAAACTACGGAAGAGTACAAGAAGGATATTGCATCGGCTGATAGCTGGGTTGACAAGACTTTGGAAACCAAGAAAATCAAGAATGAACGCGCCCAAAAGACTCAGGGTGGAGTAATCATTGAAGAGAAGAAACCTGAAGACGAGAAGAAGAAGTAATCTTCTGTTTGTGGAATGTAAAGGAAAAGAGCCGCCCTGCGCGGCTCTTTTCCTTTTTGATGTGTTAGCTTGAACTTAGTATCCTTTCGTGAGTGATTCGATCCCAGCCTTTGAACCATCGGCTTTACCGGTGCCTTCGGTGCCCGAACCGGTGTATTCCTTTGATCCTCGATATCGCGAGTTGGAGGAAAAGTTGCTGCGTCTGCGGCCTGCTGAGTCGCTGGAATTAACAAGGAAGGCATACCTATTCGCGGCCGAAAAACATAAAGACCAGCTGCGGAAATCGGGTGATGAGTATATGGTTCACCCTTTGGAAGTTGCACATATTCTAGCCGACATGCAGATGGACGCCGTGTGTGTTCAAACGGGACTTCTGCACGATGTGGTGGAAGATTGCGGGGTGAAAATTGAAGAGATTCGAGCCGCCTATGGCGATGCGGTTGCGGCCTGTGTTGACGGGGTCACCAAGCTAGCGAAAATCAAGGTGTATTCGCGCGAGGACCGCCAAGCTGAGAGCGTCCGCAAGATGCTGCTGGCCATGGTGAAGGACCTGCGCGTGGTTGTGGTTAAGTTGGCAGATCGCCTGCATAACATGCGGACGTTAGGCTCGCTTTCAGAAGAGCGGAAGCAGCGAATCTCCCAGGAAACGCTAGAGGTTTACGCTCCCATTGCGCATCGTCTGGGAATGGGTAAAATTCGAGGTGAATTGGAAGACCTGGGCTTCCAGCATATGGAGCCGGAATCCTTTGCGGAGATACGCCAAGCAATTTCATTGCGGCGGGATTCCAGTGAAGAGGTTCTGAACGAGATCCGCGATGCGGTGAAGTTGAAGCTGTCGAGGGAAAATATTCCGGCTCGCGTGGAGGGCCGGATAAAGCGCCCCTACTCTGTCTTCCAAAAACTACGGAAACAGAAAATTAGTATCGATCAGGTCTATGATTTGCTAGCAATTCGTATCATTACTGACTCAGTGAAGAACTGCTACGGGGCACTTGGGATTATTCATAACGAATGGCATCCTATTCCTGGGCGCATAAAGGACTTCATTGCCATCCCTCGGCCGAACCTATACCAGTCACTACATACATCTGTGATGGGGCCGGGCGGCGTTGCGTTTGAAGTGCAGATTCGAACCGACGAGATGCATCGGATTGCCGAAGAGGGCATTGCTGCTCACTGGAAGTATAAAGAAGGTAAGCGCGGTCAGCAGCAGGATGAAAGGCAAATCGCCTGGCTCCGACAATTAGTGGAATGGCAACAGGAACTTGGCCCCAGCGAGTTCATGTCCAGCCTCAAAGTGGATTTGTATTCCGAAGAAGTGTACGCGTTTTCTCCTGGAGGACGTGTTATTGTTCTGCCCAAAGATGCGTCCCCTGTTGACTTCGCATATGCCATCCACACCGATGTTGGGAATAGCTGCGTTGGGTCGAAAGTGAATGGCCGCATTGTTCCCTTGAAGTATGCGTTGAAGAACGGCGATGTAGTGGAAATTCTCACCCAGAACAATCATTTACCCAGTAAGGATTGGTTGGGCTTTGTCAAGACCTCTCGGGCGAAGAACAAGATCCGTCACGTCATCAACACTACGGAGCGCGTGAAGGCTATCGAAATTGGTGAGAAGCATTTGGAGCGTGAGGCAAGGCGCTTGGGTGTGCAAATGCGGCGCATCGGCAAGGATGACCTGGAGCGCGTTGCAGCGGAATACGGAGTGGCGAAGATTGAAGATCTTTATGCTTCTTTAGGGTACGGCAAATGTTCTGCCAGACAGGTGTTGACGAAATTAGCACCTGATCAAGTGGAAGCGGAAATTGAGCAACCTAAGCCCGCAACGCCGGCGATTCCTCTGGGCGACGATAAGGACTTGGTAGTGCGTGTGAAGGGCGTGGAAGACGTCCTGGTGTACTTGGCCAAGTGTTGTAACCCTATCCGTGGTGAGGCGATTGTCGGCTACATTAGCAGAGGAAAGGGTATTGCAGTGCACTCCCTGAATTGCCCGAATGTAACTAATTTGATGTACGAAGTGGAACGAAAGATTGAAGTGGAGTGGGCGCGCGGAGCGAGTGAAACCTTTATCGTGAAGATTAAGGTATTCACAGATGACCGGCCTGGAATCCTGAATCAGTTGACGAGCATCCTATTGCACGAGAGCAGTAATATTCGATCTCTCGAAGCGCAAGGGGACGATGAGCGGGGCGGGGAAGGGG
Source organism: Bryobacterales bacterium (assembly GCA_043745195.1). Taxonomy (GTDB): domain Bacteria; phylum Acidobacteriota; class Terriglobia; order Bryobacterales; family Bryobacteraceae; genus JANXSF01. The sequence continues at coordinate 40,719 of JAYTTF010000247.1, forward strand.
CGATTGTTTCGATGACGGTTGAAGTGAAAGAGAAGAAGCAGTTGGAGCGCGTTATTAGCGCCATTCGCCGCATTGGCGGAGTCCGCGATGTGGAGCGAGTGAAATGATTGATCCTGAGCATATTGCCATTTCGAAATCCAAAGGAATTCAAATTGATTGGAACGACGGGCATCATTCCAGCTATGACGTGGAGCACTTGCGGGAACAGTGTCCTTGCGCCACTTGCACTGGGGCGCATGGTACCGAACCGCAGCGCTATCAGCGGCCGGAAGCAAATCCATTTCAGATGTTCAAGGCTCGATTGAAAATGGATCAAGTAGAGCCGGTGGGGAATTACGCGATCCGAATTTTGTGGAATGATGGTCACAACACCGGGATCTATTCATACGATCATTTGCGTCGGATTTGCGAATGTGCCGAATGCAAGAAGCAGGGCTAGCTGCTAAAAAAGATTACCGGCTCCCAACAGCCATTGTGGATCCAGTCGAGTCTTAACATCCTTCATTGCTTGGATTTCTTCCGAGGTGAACTGCAGATTCAACAGATGGCGCTTCCGTTTTCCTAATCCATGCTCAGCACCGACGGTGCCGCCCAGAACTACGGCATGACGGGCAAAGTCGATCATGAGTTGCTTGCCTAACTCCAGATGAGCTTCCGTTTCCGGCAGCAAATTGACGTGGACATGAGCATCGCCGATGTGCCCGAAAATCACACTGGGAGCTGGATATTCGTTGAGTTTACTGCGGTAGTAGGCCATCATTTCAAGATTTCGAGTAAAAGGAACTGCAAAGTCTGAGCCGAGTTTTTGAAATCCATTTCGGCGTACCCGTTCGTTAACAGCCTCTGGAAGGGTGTGTCGAAATTGACGAAATCTCTCGCGGTCTTTGGAATTCATGGCGAACCAACTGGCTTCCTGGTAGGCTCCAGATTCTTCAAGGCGAATAAGCCAGGGATCCACGTCATCGCCTTCTTGTTCAATAATCAGGCAGGAAGCTGAAGTTGGAATGCCTTCAAATCGATGCCGAATCAAGTCTACGGAACTTGCATCGCAATATTCAAGCATTCTTAGTCCTGCCGCGTTTCGCCAGGAATCCACCGCATGCAACGCAGCTTGATCATCCGGAAAAAAGATTATACCGTTGATCAACTCGACAGGTACAGGAAGAAGGTTCAATTCAGCTCCGGTGATCAACGCCAGCGTTCCTTCAGAACCTGCGATAAGATCAATCCAATCCATTCCCGGACGCAACTGATAGCCAGCCTGATGCTTTGTTGTTTGAGGAATGCTAATTGCGGGAACCGGAAAATCGACTGTATCACCGCGACGGAATGTTCGAGTCGTTCCATCAATGAACATCACATGCAGTACCAGAATGTGGCGGCGGGTTGAGCCAAAGAGTAAGGAGCGGGAACCGGAGGCGTTGTTGGCGATGATGCCGCCGATAGATGCCCAATGCTCAGTGGGGTCGGGAGGAAAGAACTGGCCAGTGCTTTTCGCAGCCTTATGCAAGTCTTTAAGAGTCACACCTGCGCCTACTATGGCTCTGCCCGATTCGATGTTCAGGCTGTTAAATGCCATCAACGAAATGGACCAACCACGTTCGGGAATGGCACCACCGGTAACGCCGGTTAAAGCGCCGACAATGGTGACTGGCGTGGCCGAGGAATTTGCCAGCCGCAGTATGTCGGCAAGCTCCTGTTCGTTAGTGGGTGCGTATTCTTTTTCCGGTTCACCACGCCATCCACTGGCATCCTCCAACACGGCTACACCTCAATGAGCACTGGCATGATCAAGGGACGCCGGGAAGTTTGCTTTGTGAGGAAGCGCTTCAAATCGGCGCGGATTTTTTCCTGCATCACGCCCCAATCAGTGCGCTCTTCCATGGTTGAAGAATCCAAAGTTTTCAAAACGATTGCGCGAGCCGCGTCCATGACCTCTTTATTGTTATCCGATAGAAATCCTCGGCTGACAATTTCAGGTAGTCCAGCGCTCATCCTGGAATGCTTGTCGATGGTGATGATGGGAATCACGAACCCATCTTCGGACATATGCCGACGATCGCGGATGACCAAGTCTTCCACGACCTCGTCAATAGTGCCGGAATCGATGCAGACTCGGCCGACGGTAACGCGATCACCACGACGGGCACCTTTCTTGTCGATGATGACTGTGTCGCCAGTGTCGAGTACGAATGACGCTTCCAGGCCAACACCCCGGAGATGTTCTGCCAGTTGGGCGTGTTTTGAAAGTTGACGGTATTCACCGTGGACTGGGATGAAATACTTTGGCCGGACGAGGTTCAGAATCAGTTTTAACTCTTCTGCCGAACCGTGACCAGACACGTGAACTGGAGGATTCATGCTGCCGTAGATTACGTCTGCACCGCGGCGGGCAACATGATTCATCATGCGGTAAATAGCTTTTTCGTTTCCAGGGATGATGCGGGCACTCATTACGACAGTGTCGCCTTTCTCCAACTTCATGTTTTTATGATTGTCGACAGCTACGCGGCTTAAGGCACTCATCGGCTCGCCCTGGGTACCAGAAACAATCACCACCGTTTTGTTCGGTGGGTGATTCATGATGTCTTGAGGTCGAAGTAGAATGCCTGTGGGAATATGGAGCAAGTCTAAGTCGTGGGCGATCTCAGTCACATTATTCAAGCTGCGCCCAAGGAAACCAACCTTCTTGCCATTTTCATAGGCCAGGTCGAGAATCATTTGCAGACGATGAATGGAGGACGAGAAGCAAGAGATAACTACTCGACGTTCGGCACGAACGAGGATGTCTTCCATCCGGGGACGCACTGCTCTTTCGCTCTCGGTGTAGCCTGCGCGGTCCACGTTGGTGGAATCGGAAAGCAGCAGCAAAACGCCACGCTTGCCATATTCGGCAAAGGTGTGCAGATCGAAAAGTTCGTTATCTGTTGGAGTCGCGTCTACTTTGAAATCGCCAGTATGTATGACTACGCCAAGTGGAGTTTCAATGGCGAGGGCAACAGCGGCAACAATAGAATGAGTTACACGGATGAACTCAACTTTAAAAGGGCCGATTTCGACCTTGTCACCTGCTTTGACGACGCGAAGCTTCGCTTCTTTGACCATGTCGTGCTCTTCCAGGCGGCGTTCGACAAGGGCAAGAGTAAACTCGGTCCCATAGACAGGTACGTTCACATCGGTGAGCAAAAACGGAATGGCACCGATATGATCTTCGTGTCCGTGGGTTAAAAAGAGTGCCCGAACCTTTTCCTTATTCTCGATGAGATAGGTAAAATCTGGGGTGACAATGTCCACACCCATTAATTCCGCATCAGGGAATGTCATCCCCGCGTCAATTACAATGATCTCGTCGTTGTAGCGGAGGGCCATGGAGTTCATTCCGAACTCGCCTAATCCGCCTAATGGTATTACTTGAAGTTTGCCTGACGGCATATTAGTAGTGATTTCCTAGGGTAACACTTCGGTAGGGTTCAAACCGGGGTTGGCCCCCTAATGAACCATTTTGCTCTTTCGGTTCATGTAATCCATGAGCAGGTATTGGCCGAGAGTTGCCGGTGTTGTAAAGTAAGCCTTTCCGCGGCAAATTTGCGTTACCTGTTGGACGAATTGGACCAAGCTATAATCGCTAGCCAGCATAAAGGTATTGATCAAAATGCCTTGCCTCTTACAACGGCTTACTTCTTCCAGTGTGCGAGAGATTACCAGAGGATCCATGCCGAAAGGGTTCTTATAAATCTGCCCGTCATCCAAGGTGAGCGCGGATGGTTTGCCGTCGGTGATCATAATGATTTGCCGCATGTCCTTCTTTTCCTGAGCAAGAATCCGCTGCGCGAGAATCAGGCCGTCCCGAGTGTTCGTGTAGTAGGGCCCAACTTGAATGCGAGCCAAATCACTGAGGCGAATTTCTTCGGCGGAGTCATGAAATAAGACGCAGCGCAAAGTATCACCTGGGAACTGCGTTTTCAACATATGAGCCAGGGCCAGCGCTACACGCTTGGCTGGGGTAAAACGATCCTCGCCATAGAGGATCATAGAATGACTGCAATCAAGCATTAGCACTGTCGCGCAGGAGCTTTGATAGTCCGATTGGTGAACGTGCAGGTCCCTGTGCTCAATATCAAACTTTGCCTTTATTCCTTCGCGGCGCAGTGCTGAAAACAAGGTTGCACTAACGTCAAGGTTTAAGGTGTCTCCAAATTCGTACAGTTTAGATGATCCCGAAGATTCCACGCCTGTGGCAACTTCGCGTGTATCGTGCGCACCAAAACTAGCCTTGCCCATGGAACCTAAAAGATCCTTCAGCGTTTGAAAACCCAGGAAGTCAACAGCCTTATCGGCAACTTCCACATGCACGCGCGATTCGTCCACGGTACCATCGCCCGTTTCGTTTTCCATGTTCAGATAGCCTTCGTCAACCAATTTCTGAACTAAACGATCAATCAATTTAGAAAGCTGGTCGCCATCCATCCTAGCCAGCTTTTCCGCGATTTCCTTGGCTTTTTCCATGTCCGGCCAATCTGTGGATTCCAGTGCGCGGGCAAGAGCTTCTTTCAGGTCGGCTAAGGTATTTTGATAGCCTGGATTGTACTGCCGCTGATACCCACTTTCAAGGAAGAAATCTGCTAGCGCCGCTAGTAGGTCTTCCGCAGAAAGGCCAAGATCCTCGTCACTATATTTTTCGTACTTGATCCATTTCATGTATGGCTACCTTATTCAACCCTACTGAAATTGCTGCCGCCGGCTTTTGGGATCCTCTTCATCGGATTCAACTCGTTCCCTCCGTTTGCGCTGCTCAAGAGAAAAACCTAGTTCTTCACTGCGGTTGATGCGGCGATGGGCGTAAAGTCCTTCCAACACGAATTCAGCTGAAGCTGCACGCATACCGTCTGAAGAGTTCTCGCCAAGTTTCAAAGGACGCAACCGTTCCATTAAGCCGCTAATCGGCATGAATTGATTGACCATTGCAAGAGATGGTGTCATTTCATCCAGCTTCAATGTGCCACCGGCTTCAAACCATTTCACAACGCTTGTGAAATTTGTTTCGGAAAAATACTTGGTGAAAACACGGCCTACCGCCATGCGAACCAAATCGCGGGCGATGACATCCCCGCCTTTTAATTCGCCCTCGTATTCCAACTCTATTTTGCCTGTGATTGCCGGAAGGGCTGCATATATATCGCTAATCCGCGGGACGGCTTCACTTTCCCCCAATTGCAGTGCACGGCGCTCAGCGTTGGACATTACCGATTCCATAACGGAAATTGGCAGCCGTTGGGAAACGCCGCTGCGCTTGTCAATTCTCTTGTCATCCCTGGCAATGAAGGCAATTGTTTCCACGGCTTCGCGAATGAATTCCGGGATTTCAATTGGCATTGGAAGGGACCGTTTTGTCCATGCCTGCGAGGCTGTGATCTCCATTCCTAATTCCACAGTGGGTGGATAGTGAGTGCGGATTTCGCTTCCAATACGGTCTTTCAAAGGTGTGATGATTTTTCCGCGTGCCGTATAGTCTTCGGGGTTAGCAGTAAATACCATGAGTAGATCGAGAGGCAACCTTACAGGGAAGCCTTTGATCTGGACGTCGCCCTCCTCGAGAATATTGAAGAGTCCGACTTGGATTTTTCCCGCCAGGTCCGGCAGCTCATTGATTGCAAAAATACCGCGGTTTGCACGAGGAAGCAGCCCGTAGTGCATGACAAGTTCACTGGAGATATCCTGGCCGCTGCGCGCCGCTTTGATCGGATCAATATCTCCGATCATGTCGGCGATGGTCACGTCGGGAGTTGCTAGCTTTTCCACATAGCGATCCTTTGGTGTGAGCCAGGCTATAGGTGTGTCATCACCCTTTTCCGCGAGCAGTAACTGGGCATATTTAGAAACAGGATGCAGTGGGTGATCGTGGATTTCCGAGCCCGCGACGTAAGGGAGGGCTTCATCTAAAAGGGAAGTGAGCATGCGAACCAATCGTGTTTTGGCCTGTCCGCGCAACCCTAAAAGTATGAAATTATGTTTTGCCAAAATGGCGTTAACAACTTGCGGAACCACCGAATCTTCGTAGCCAACAATGCCAGGAAACAGTTCATTGCCGATTTGAAGCTTCGCGATCAAGTTTTGGCGGAGTTCATCCTTCACGCTCCGCTGGGCTTGGCATTTATTCCAATGGCTACTGGCACGCAAAGCTCCAAGAGTTTGTGGCAAGGTGCTGTCAGTTGTTTGCATATTTCTATTATGCGTCTTCATCCCGCTTCATTGCCCCCCAAGCTTGTGCTATGTTTTTCATCAATGCTTCGTGAATTACCCGATGTGGAATATGAACGCTTTTGGCGGCGGCTCCAGCAAATTGGTCTGAATGCTTATGAGGCCCGTTCTTATTTAGTGCTGATTGGGCATGCTCGCTTCAAGGCATTAGAACTTGCAGCTCGCGCCAACGTACCTCGCCAAAAAATTTATGAAGTTCTCGATTCGCTTGTGGATAAAGGGTTCGCCCGCGTGGTTCAGGAGAAGACGAAACTCTTCTCGGCTGTAGAGCCATCACTTGCTATTCCCGCCTACTTCGAAAGATTGCGGAATGCTACGGAACAAGAGATGTCAGAAAAATCCCGGCTCGGTGGAAACCTGGTTGAGGATTTGATGAAGACTTACGCGGAAGGGCAGGGAGGCCGAGGCACTCTAGACTTCCTTCGTATAGTTAACGAGCCATCACAAACCGCAGCATCGTATCGGGACATGATTCAGGAAGTGCAGCGTGATTATCTGGAGTTTTCGCGACCACCGTATGCGGTGGATCCGCTGGATGAAAAGCTGGTGAAGACCGCCCGTTCGCGCGGAGTTCGTTGCCGATTGTTGCTTGAGGCTGGATCCTTGGACGTGGATCACAGGAAGCGGTTGGAAGAGTACGTGGCAATGGGAATCGAAGTGCGGCAGGCAAAATCATTGCCAATGAAATTGGCCGTGTTCGATGGAGTAAAGGGAATGATTGCCCTGTTGGATCCCGTTATCACGAGGCCTTCCTGGACTGCCGTGGTGTTTGATCACGTCGGCATGGGCGAGGCGATGATCGGGTTATTTGAAGACTATTGGAGCAAAGCAGTGGCGTTGAAAGGCTAGTAAAAGCAAGGCCCGAATGGTCAGTCCCTACTTGTGGCTTTTGGAACTTGATCGCGGCGTTGGGTTCGAAGTTCACGAATTGCGTAGATGCGGCGGCCTTGGCTTTCAAAATAAACGCGAATCAAAACTTCGCCAAGCAGGCCAGTGGTGAACATCATCAAGCCGGCTAATAACAGCAATGCCCCGGCAACCATCAGAGGACCATGATCGGATACCAGATCATAACCCATTAATTTATAGCCAAGCAGGTAGCTGAGGATCAATCCGCCGAAGCCGGTGCCAATCAAGCCTAACTTTCCAAAGAAGTGCATTGGCCTAGTGAAATACGTTAGTAGAAAACGGATGGTCAACAAGTCGAATAGAACGCGGAATGTGCGCCCCAGACCATAGTGCGATTTACCGCTGCCTCTAGGAACGTTCTTGATGGGTACTTCCACAATGCGAGCTCCGTAAAAGCTTGCCAGAGCTGGAATAAAGCGATGCAACTCCCCGTATAAATTGATGTCTTTAAGAATTTCGGCACGATAGGCTTTGAAGGTTGTGCCGAAATCATGCAGTTGAACTCCGGATACTTTGGTCATCAACCAGTTTGCGATGCGCGATGGGATTTTTCGAGTGACTGCATTGTCAATCCGATTCTTACGCCACCCGCTGGCAATGTCCCAACCTTCATCGATTTTTTCCAGCAGTAATGGAATATCTTCCGGTTCGTGCTGCAAATCGCCATCAAGGGAAATAATGATAGACCCGCTGGCTTCATCAAAGCCGGCAGCCAAAGCAGCAGTTTGCCCGAAGTTGCGCCGCAGACGCAATACCTTGAGCCGTGCGTCAGTCTCAACAAGATTGGCCAGGAGGTCGAAACTTTTGTCCGTAGACGCGTCATCTACAAAAATGATTTCGTAGGGACGCCGCATCTGCTCCATTACGATAGTCAGCCTATCGTACAAAGGCAAAATAGCCGGTTCTTCATTGTGAATTGGAATGACAATGGACAACATGGTAATACCTTAGTTTACTCCCGAAGCCGTCAAGGTGCTAAACTAGAATTTCGCAATCGACTTTCTGATTTCGCGAAATTTGGACCCGTAGCTCAGTTGGTTAGAGCGCTTCCCTGACACGGAAGAGGTCGGTAGTTCGAGTCTACTCGGGTCCACCATTCAATCTAATACAGGTTTGAGACGTTCAAAACATTGGCGTGCGGCGCGCAGTGGATTGTAATCGTTGCGGGAATGCAGTTGGGAACTGACTTCCACAACAATCCAGCCTCGGTAGCCCAGTTTTCTTAGCATTCTGAAATGCTCTTTGTAATCCAAGCGTCCATCCCCCACCAATAGGAATTTTGGATTTTCAGCCGTTCCAGCGGCATCTTTCACGTGGACAAAACGGGTAAATGGAACAATTTGTTTCATTGTAACCGTCGGGTCGAGCCCCATCAATTGATAGTGGCTGTAATCGTAGGTTAGTTTCAAAAATGGACTATTCACCTGCTTGTGCAGCCACAGTAGTTTCTCCGGAGTATCTACAGCAGCAGCCACATGTGCCTTCACACATAAGATAACTTTGCGCCGTTCCATTACACCAGCCCATTCGCGGATCCTGTCTGCTATCCGATCTTTACGAGGCTCCCAATCTGCGGGCTTGCCTCCCAAAACGGTTTCAATCACGGGCGGGTGGGCTCCATCGATGGCAAGGCTTAAATCAGCCGCATTCCGCAAACGATTCAGTTGCTTCGCCTGTTCAGCAGGTTCAACAACGGCTGTGAGTTTCTCCATGAAAGAAGCTGCTTCCATCCGGTGTTTTGTAAGCACATCTTTCAGCGCCGTTCGTTCCACCGGCCAACCGTCCAATAAGCAAACTTCCACTCCTTCATAGCCCATTTCTTTGCACGCTTGAATGGCCTCGTCCATAGGAAGCGTCTTCATGCCGTAGAGGCTGAAGGCCAGTCGGAGTGCAGGTTTGGTGGCTGCGTTTACATCGACCCCAAGGGCTGTCCCAGTTAAAAAGATTCGTCGATTGATCATATTCAAAAATGCAATTGTATTGAGGCGACGATTATTCCGAGTTCGCGGTTATCACCCTTGCCGGGTACGATGGAATGCGACAATCGAAAGTGTAACGGCTTAGCTGTCTGTTCTGCTGGCAATGCCCGGACGAACTGAAATTCGCCCTCTCGCTCATATATTTCCGGCTCCAGATAAATCCCTCCAATTTCCGATTCCAAAGTGATTGAGCCATTATCTTGCAGCACAATTTCAGGAATGTAGATCTCCAATGATATTTTCTTTGCTCGCCTTGCTTCAAGCGGAATGGCGATGCTGAAGGAGCCTGCTGTCCAGCGCCAGCCGTGACCATCGTGCTCATGCCAACCATTTAGTAACTCCACATTGTTCATTTGGTGAGCGCTCCGCAGCAGCATAAAGGCCCGCTCATCTCGCTCAAGGCTGTTTGTATCCGATTGCGAACTGCCGAAAGTGCGAAAAGCGAGAATTTGCCAACCGGCACGTTCCACCAATCTTCGGAGTGCCGGTTCAGAAAAAATCCAATAATTGCTTCGATCCTGATTGAGCTCGTGGCTACCTAAAAGGTAGGCCAGAGCTTCATTCCCCAAAGGCATTCCAGAGGGAGACACACGAGCCACCCTGGTGCTGACAAACAAATACTTTACTTGCCTTGTTAGTTTTTCCAGGGCGTAAAAGGGATTTTTCAAATGGTAAAGAATGCCAAGGAAGAAGGCCAATTCAAAGTGTCCATCGGGAAGCCGGAAAATGCTGTCGATATCGGTATCATAGATTTCAACCTTGGATCCCAAATGCGCCTTCAGTGCACGGATACCCCGCATTTCATTGGCATTGGTTAGAGCGTGGTCGACTGCAAAAACAGAACACCCAAGGCTTTCCAGAAAAAAGGACCAATCACCATCGGCAGCGCCTATATCCAGTACTCGTTGTCCGTCACCAACAAAGGAAAAAACGTCGCTGGTTTCAACATCCAACAAGTTCCCGATGTGTTCGATATTGGAAAGCGAATCATAGGGATACCAAGGAAATGGTACAGATAGTTCCGACTTGGCTTGAAGCAGGCGGGCGTGGAATGCTTCTACCCGCAGGCGAACTTCTTCCAGTTTCATTAGTAACTAGAGTAGCGGGTTTCTAGTCAGGTTTATCTTTGGCCGCCAAGATTGATTGCAACAGGCCACCATTGCCTGAGGCCATCAACGTCAACCGCCCGGATCCCTCGGTCACTTTTTGATTTTCCAGGATCTCAAATAGCGCCTTCACCACCGCAGGCTGCTTGGCGATTTCCCGTAATGCTTGACCTAATGTATTGGGACGAATGGCTGAAGCTCTGCCAAACTCTATGGACGCTTCCCGTTCCGCTGAACTGGTAATTACGCTCACCTGATTCGCTCCAGCCTGCTTGATGGCCGAGGTAACTTGTCGTAACCGATTGACCACCTTTTCCTCAATCTGATGAATCATGTTTTTGTCCCGGAAGTGCACTTTCCGGATATAAACCGAACCCAACTGATAACCCCATTCATTAGAACGTGGCGATACCTCATCGCGCACTGTTTGGCTCATTTTATGGCGCGTTCCCAGCATCTCATTCAACGGCATATTGCTTAGGCAACGTACCGTTGCGTTGCTTACATTGGCGCGCAAGGAGCCTCTTGGATCTGTATTCTTGAACAAATAGGCAACAGGATCGCTAACCCACATTTCGTACCAGATACCGATTCCCATAGGTGCGCCCTCTTCGGAATTCACCGGCTCACTCCGGCGATACTCCTGGTCCAATCGCCTGTCAATGACGTAACACTTGCCAAATATATTGACGATCAACGCGGCTGCTCCTATTTCGAACAGCAGAAAATGAAGGCCAGGCTCATCGATCACCGTCAACACTTTTCCGAACAGAACAAAGGCTCGGCATTGGCGCTCTTCTACGATTGTGTAAAAGCCGAAGAGTTTTAAGATTCCCAATAGAAATGGAACTCCAAACATCATCATCAGGAACGTTCCGACAATTGTGGGAATCATTTCGATCATCGGGGGACCTCCATATACAAGTCCTTGGCTTTGTCGTATAGTCGCAGCCGGACGGTTCGCAGATAGGCCTCCAATACTTCAGGCCCAGTGGCGTAAAGAGTGGTTAACTCTGCGGCTAAAAGCTTCACCGGCTCCACTTCAGCTTGAGCTTTCAACATTGCGATTTCTACAGCTCTTTTCGATTGAACAATTTTCTGATCTGCCCCGGCTTGGGCTAAGCTAATATCGCTGGAAACGTGATTATGTGCCGTGTTGATGGCTGCTAATGCGGAATCCACTTCGGGAGGCGGGTCAATGCCGGTAATTAGAGATGCATCCAAAACCACTCCGTAACGGGCTGCTGTGGACCGGCATTCCAAATCCATATACTCATTTAGGTCTCGTAAGTTTTTGCGAAGATCGTTGATAGAAACTCCGGTGACTTCGCTGCCTGGAAGGTCGCCTGGATCGTCCCCCTTTTTAGCTTCAAAATTGGCTATCCGTTGACGTAGCACGGAAACGAAATAACCCATTACATGAACTATGGGTCTCTTGATTCCGAATATGTAAGCGTACAGATTCGATTCGCTCACACGGAATCGAATTTGGCCAGTTAGACCGGTATTTAGCTGATCCTTGGTAACAGCATCGAGTTTAGTGCCACCACTATTTGCCGATGGGTCTTCTGGATCAAGCGCCATGTCGACGGTCGAAGTGGCAATGGAGACTTTGTAAATTTTCTCCCAAGGCATTTTGAAATATGGGCCGCCTGGGCCAATTACGCGTACCTGCGGATAGGTGTAGCGGCTCTTTTCTTCCTCGCGTAGGAAAGCGGAAATAGGATCGTCCAGAGTGGTACGGGAATCAATCCGCTCAGCCCGCCCGAAAACGGTTTTTACAGCCCGCTCATTTTGGTCAACGGTATAGAGCCCCATTACCAAAACGCGGACCACAAACCACAAAGTGAAGCCAATGAGTATGCCAATAAAAGATTCCATAGCATATGCAGTATAGCTTTTTAACCGGTTTAGGAGGAAGCTACTTACTGCAGAACTTCATCAATGGACGAAACGGACAATATCCTGATTCCCCAGCGATCAAGTTCTGGCTGCGTAGCACGTTGAAGTTTTTGTTCGGTAGCAAGCGACAGTGGGCCGAATTTTTGTTCCAATAAAAGCCTCAGAAGATGGGTTTCCCCTTCATTCCTACCTTCATTCCTACCCTTCTCTATACCTTTCTCCATGCCTTCGTTATAGAGCCGCCTCAGTAATTTGTCATCATCAATGCTTAGTGTAAATGCCATGGTCTTCACCCCTTCGATCACTATTTCCGACAAGTCTCGCTTATATGAGAGTATCAAAAGCAGTCGTACAGCGCGCTCGCGAAGCTCCGGTTCCAACCTACGAAGCCTTTCCAGAATTTGGTCGATTCGAACCCTGGGATCAGGTTGTCGGCAAAGGATGGATAGAATCACATCGCCTATGCTTGGGCTGTTCCATAAATCCTCGGCGTTAAGGCTCCCAATATCCACAATTGAATACTGAAACTGCAACCATTCCAAGTCCAAGCGATCCGGCATTTTCAGAGGTTCGTTACCCACATACAGTACAAATTGGCGGGGAGCCAATCCATATTTCCTGTAGAGTGCCACAAAGTAATCCAGCATCCGTTCTGCCATTCCAATGTCGTTTGAACTCTGAAATTCCATGTGGAATATTCCACCATCTGCAAGACGGCAGACAAAATCGACACGCTGGGCGCGGGTCTCGGTTAATTCAACATTGAGCCACTCGACAGGAGCAACACCCGCCAACCGTTCCGTCAAACCAATTTCGAATGACTGAAAGAGCTCCTTCAAGGCAATGTCGTATTGATACATGCAATGGGGCTTGGCTTCAGAATAGCAGAGCACGGAATTTTCTGATCCTTTTGGATCAGCCCTAGCATCAGTTACTTTATGAGAAGATTTTCGATTCTAGGAACATTACTGATGGCCTCCATACTCCAAGCCGAAACGGTTCATGATTTCACTCTGAAAAACATTGACGGGGCCAACATGCCTCTTTCTGCTTATAAAGGCAAAGTGCTGCTTGTGGTCAATACTGCCAGCCAATGTGGGTACACTCCCCAATATACTGGCCTTGAGGCTGTTGCCAAGAAATTCAAAGACCGTGGCCTAGTTGTTCTTGGTGTGCCTGCCAATAACTTTGGCGGCCAGGAACCTGGCACGAATGAAGAGATCAAAACGTTTTGTACTCGCAACTACAAAGTGACGTTCCCTATGGCGGCGAAAGTCTCCGTCAAAGGTGACGATCAAGCACCGCTATTTAAGTACTTGAGCACAGTTTCTGGTGCACCTAAATGGAACTTTACGAAATATCTGGTAGATCGAAACGGCAAAGTGCTCATGCGTTTTGACTCTGGCGTGACCCCGGAATCGACTGAGTTGACTTCTGCGATTGAAGCCGCTTTGAAGTAGGGGCATAGATCCGCGAGGCATTCAACATCACCCCTTTGCGATTATCAAAAGGGTCTGCAACACAGCGGGCGGCGATAACTGGATTCGCAGTTAGGTGACCGAACTCCTGATAAACATTGGCGAACATGGTTACCTCCATGAAGCCGGTGGGATCGGCAAGCGTAACAAATTTCATGGGCCCGGCAGTGGTTGGATGAATCCTGTCGGCCACAATCACACCTGCCACTTCAAATTCCTGATGGAAATACCGTTCCGGATGATGCAGCAACTCGGATGCCGGCGTGTAATGCAACCAGTCCAACCCTGGTGCATAGTAATCCATCGGATGGCAGCTTACAGGAAACCCAAGCAATTCCTGCTCCCAGCGCGCCTGCAAGGTTTCCATGGCATCGGGAGCTTCATCCCCGGTGGTGGGCATGTCCGGCTCAAATAATGTGGGGGCCGCACCACGCATTGCTTCCAAACGGGACAGCCTCCAGAACAGCCTGCCTCGTGGTTCTAGAAAACAATCAAGAGCTCCAGTTTTAAGCAACGCCACCCATTCGTCATGCTGCGGTTTTGTGCGACGGAAAAAATCGCCGGCATCACTGAAAGGCCGTCCGGCTGTAATCCGGTCCACGGTAGCCGTATTCAGACCTTTCACTTGATCCAGCGGTAACCGTACTTTTGTCCCGCGCACTTGAAAACGATGGGCGTCCGAGGTTGCCACTTCCGGAGCCAAAAACTGAGCACCTGCGCGCAAGGCTTCCAGTACATAGACAATCGGCGAATAAAATCCGCGCCTGTTGGAAAGTACTGATGCCAGGTATTCAATGGGATATCGCGCTTTGATCCAAGCACCCTGAAACGCTTCCACCGCATAAGCAGCGGAATGCGCCTTGTTGAACATATAACCGGCGAACTCGCGTAACTGCTCCCAAACCTTTTCCACTTCTTTTGCTGTATGTCCACGTGCCAGTCCGCAGCACCGGAACTCTTCGCCCAAAGAGTTGATCTTGGCATGATCTTTGTTTTTCACAAGCGCCCGTCGCAACAGGTCCGCCTTACCCCACGGCAATCCAGCAAAACCATTGGCTACCAGCAAAATGTGCTCTTCGTAAACAAGCAATCCAAACGTTTCGCGCAAGGCTGGTTCCAAAGACGGATGGGCATAAGTTACCGGTTCCAATCCCTGTAACCGACGGGCGTAGGAACGCTTGCGGCCTTCGTTGGCCGCGCCGGGACGAATCACGGATTCAAGAGCCGTCAGGCAATCAATATCACGGCACCCAGTCATCACCAGCAAGCCATGCATATTGGGTGACTCAATATGGAAAACACCGCGAGCATCACCTGTAGAAATGGAATCCCATGTGACTTGATCGGTTTCGTCAATTGCATCCAGGTGGATTGTCTCACCCCGATTGGTCTGCACATTGGCCACCGAATCACGCAGCACGCTTAAGCCCGCCTGACCCAGCAGATCCATTTTCAATAGCCCCAGTTCTTCCACATCGTCCATTGCGAAATGAGTAGTCAGAATGCCTTTGGCACTTCGGAATAGAGGCATCATTTGAGTAATAGGACGGGCGCTGATCACCAATCCACAGGGATGCATGGTGAAGTGGCGCGGCACGCCATCAAACTGTGGGGCCATGGCCAGAATGGTGCGCCAAGGCTCCTGATCATAAGGCAGATGCCTGCATTCTGGTGATTGGCGGATTACGTCCATCCCCCCACCTTCGCCGGTGAATCGAGACCAGGGCAGATGCTCGGTAAACCGCCGCACTTCGCGTTCAGGAATACCATACACTTTGGCAATATCTGCTACTGCGGCGCGGCCTTGGAAAGTGTTGAAGGCCCCAATCATGGCCGCTTTGTCACGCCCATAGTGGTTGAAAACATATTCCATAACATCGTCGCGACGGTCCCATGGCAGATCCAAATCAATGTCTGCCAATTTTTGGAATGACATTCGCTCCCGATTTAGAAAGCGTTCAAAGAGAAGATTAAACCGGATAGGGCAAACGTTTCCAATACCCAGTGCGTAGCAAACCAAGCTTCCTGCAGCGCTGCCACGGGCCAATGTGGCAATCCCTTGCGTACCGCACCAACGTACAATGTCGGCGAAGATTAGAAAATATTCGGCATAGCCAACATCTTCGATAATGGCTAATTCACGATCCAAACGCTCCCAAGGTGGATCATTTTTGTATCGGCGCGCCATGCCTTCACGACTCATGCGGCGTAGCATCGCGATTGGAGATTCTCCGCCCCCGCTATCAAATGGCGGAAAGATTACATCGCCCAAAGGGAAATCAAACTGGCAGCGTTCGGCGATAAGGCGTGTATTGGCCAATGCCTGCGGAAGAGCACCGAACTGCGCTTCCATTTCTGCTGCGGAGTGGAAATGGTAATGCCCGGCCGGTAATTTGGCGGAATGCGGTTGTCCCAGCATTGTAAGCGTGCGCATGGCCGCCAGAATGTCGTATCTCAAACGATCGGTTTTGTAGCGGTAATGGGCATCGGCAGTAGCTACTATCGGCAACCGCATTCGTCGTGCTGCTGCCACAGCCCAGCGGGAATGCGATAAATCCGCTTCATTGTGCGGGGAAATCTCCACAGCCAGATTGCGTCCATAAATTTCAAAAATCCTATGCAGACTCTGTTCCCCATAGCCGCTGCGGGAACCCCAAAGGCAAATCAATCCGGAAGCATAGCGCCCCATATCTTCAGCAGTCACCCCATCCGGGTTATCGATCCGGGTTGAGAGCAACTGACATAAATTGGCATATCCGCGATCATTTTCCACCAGCAACACAACACTATGTCCGCCGGCCATGGTTACTTCGCTGCCAATGATGGGGCGAATCCCCACGGCCCGTGTTTTTTTGTAGAATTGAACGGCACCAGCCACTGTGTCGCGATCAGTAATTGCGGCAACGGGCATGCCTGTCGATTGGACGGCCGCAGTTAAATCGTCAATGGACATCGTTCCGTCTAGCAGGGAGTAAATTGTGTGGTTCCGGAGGGCGATGTAATCTAACATGTGGATAGTGTAAAGTTTTACACTATCTGTTGAAAAATGCAAGTGGAAACAAGTGGACTCTATGCGTCACATGCGGAAGAATAGAAGAGCTAAAAGGAATTCAATTGAATGTCACTCACACGAAGATCTGCTGTTGCCCTCACCTTGGCCTCCCTGACTGGTTGCACCAACCCAACCCCGCCGGTTGTTAAACCGAAGATTACCAAGGAATCTTTCGGTAAGCTACCCGATGGTTCAGATGTTGAAGTTTTCACGTTGTCAAACAAGAACAACGTTGAAATGAGAGTCCTCTCTTATGGAGGTAGAATCGCTTCTTTGCGCGTACCTGATCGTAAAGGGACGCTGGGAGACATAGTTCTTGGCTTCGAGCGGCTGGAAGACTATCTTAAGGAAAACCCGTATTTCGGTGCCTTGATCGGACGCTATGGAAATCGAATAGGCAAGGGCAAGTTCCAGTTGGGGGGTAAAGAATATAAATTGGCGATCAACAATGGAGAAAACCACCTGCATGGTGGATTGAAAGGGTTCGATAAAGTCTTGTGGAGCGCCAAACAATTGCAAACAGATGATGGTGTCGCAGTAGAATTGACCTACATCAGCATGGACGGGGAAGAGGGTTATCCGGGCAACTTGCAAATAAGGGTGACCTATACGCTAACGGATGAGAACGAAATCAAGATCGACTATTTCGCCACTAGCAGCAAAGTCACCATCGTGAACCTCACCAATCATTCCTACTTTAATTTACTTGGCGCAGGCGAAGGGGAAGTTCTATCCACAGAATTAATGATTAACGCCGACAACTTCACGCCGGTAGATAAAGGGTTAATTCCCACCGGTGAAATTCGTCCAGTGAAAGATACGCCTTTCGATTTCACCAAGCCGAAGCCGATTGGACAAAACATTTATGACGAGACCAACGAACAGATTAAGTTTGGTGGTGGGTACGATCATAATTTCGCTCTCAACAAAGGGGCGGGTGGGCTGACAAAGGCAGCGGAAGCATACGAAGCGAAAACGGGTCGTGTCCTGGAAGTATTTACTACCGAACCCGGCGTACAATTTTACACGGGAAATTTTCTGGATGGAAAGCTGACAGGAAAGAACGGCAAAATCTACAACAAACGTTATGCTTTTTGTTTGGAAACCCAACACTATCCAGATTCACCCAACAAGCCTGATTTTCCCTCCACAGTATTGCGTCCAGGGGAGCAATACAAATCACAGACGGTGTGGAAATTTTCGGCAAGATAGAGAACTTTTGTCCCCGCAACCCACTATTTCTATGTGCAAAGGGCAGGACATCAACGTCAACTTTTAGAAAAGGCCAGGGAGCGAGGGTATCTCGATACAGGCCGCAGACCGTTGAATGAACTTGAACTGGAGTTTGGCCGCTGGTGCTGGAAATTACGCCAACCTTTTGTAGTAGTGACACGGCAAAGTGTTTACTCCTGCTATTCCATTTTGCGATTGGACCTGTGCGGAACGCCGAATATGCTGAACAACGCGGGACGAAAGTGTATCCAAAAGCTGATGGAACAGTCCGGAGCTAAGCAAATAGGCGATTTCAACGAAGTGCAGGGCGTGTGGGGACATCTTGAAAAATCACTTGCCCCTACCATAGCGCGGGAAGTGTATAAAACCGCCACCACACTTGGATATTACCAACCCGATTTTGAACTGTACGAAAAAAGAGAGCAAGAATATGCCAAAAAGTTGGGGCTCCTAGCTCCCGCACGGATGGCGAAATCAGCAAAAGTTTAGAAGCTCCCGAGTTTGTTGGGCAGTCAAGCTAGGCTGTTAAGCTTTTAATTAGCCGCACACCCATTGCCATGTCCACCAACCGTTCCTGTTGGCTTTCCACTTCCCGCTCCACATTCAGCGGACCAGTAAATCCAATTTCCTTCAGCTTTGCAACAAAGCGTTGCATTCCAACTGCACCTTGTCCCAATGGCCGTTCTGTTCCTAATGCTCCAGGTACACCCTTAGGTGGCCAATCGCCATCTTTCGCGTGAACGGACATAACATGTTTGCCAAGAATCCCAAGCGCTTCAATTGGATCACCGCTGCCATATAGAATCATATTGGCCGGGTCGAAATTTATGCCCAGGTTCGGCCGGTTCACATCCTTGAAAAAATCAAGAAGCACTGCTGCCGGTTCCTGACCCGTCTCCAATACAAAGCTCTGACCGTTCTTTGCGCAATGGTCACAAACACGGCGCACCAATTCCAGAACCTGAACGTAAATGGGATTCGTCTTATCTTCAGGCACGAATCCGGCATGACAGGCAACGCTTTTCACTCCGATGGCTGCCCCAAAATCGGCAACAGCAAATGTACGCGCTTCACGCTCAGCACGAGTGGATAGAGGCACAAAGCCTACCGTTCTTTCCACAGTTGGAATATCGGCATAGTCCTCTCCATTGTAGGCGCAAAACACCGTCACCAATGTGAACTGTTCTCGGTCCAAATCCGCTTTCCAGGAGGCTGAGGCACCATGCAAGGGATAGTCGCCGCCAACTCCAAGTTGACCACACCGGGCACCCATAGCCTTCATTTCATCTATCGAGTCGCGACCAGCCCACATCATCACGCCAGCTTCTAGTGCATTTATTGTTGTCATTCGTTTCCTTATTTGTTCGCAAACATCAACCGCTCTCCGCCCTTGGCGCGAGATGCTTCCATCAATCTTGTTAATGAAACCGCCATCGCTGATTGTTCTGGTGCGCAGACTTCAGGCCATCTGTTGCGCTGGCAGCAATCAATGAAATACTCCAGTTCAGCCTGATATCCGTCAATCGCAGGTTCAGCTAAAACTTCAGTTTCGCCATCCGCTTTGTACAACGTGGGCGGACGTCCCGCCGAACTATAATCCACAGTGCCGCCATCTGCTGAAACAGTATATTCCATTGAAAACGGGTACGATTTTCGATGATGCCAGCCGCCCGTGATCACCACATCGCTGATGGAATCATATTCCAGCGAGGCGGTAATTGTGTCCATGCCGCCCTCCAGGTTCACGTACCCTTGAGCTGAAACTGATTTCGGTGGACCAAATAAATGAAGGCACATATCCACATCGTGAATCAAAAGATCGAATACCCCACCACCACTTTTTGACGCATCAAACGCCCATTTCCCCCACGCCGGAGCCGCGCACCGCCGGCGAAACAAGGCTGAACGAACCTGTCCCAGTCCACCGTTTTGAAGTTGATCCCGCAGTAGTGTATAAGCGGGGAAAAAGCGAAGTACCTGTGCCACCATCAGAACTCGCTTCTGATTGCGAGCCTCATCAATCATTGCCTGGCATTGCGATGCATCCAGCGCCATCGGCTTTTCGACGAAGACATGTTTCCCTGCGCGCAAAGCTGCAATCGCAGCAGGCGCGTGCTGGTCACTGGGCAGGCAAAGATCAAGAGCATCCAAATCTGGATCAGCAATGGCTTCCTCGACGGATCTGTATTTGCGAACCTCAGAGAAATCGAACTTTTCTCCAGGCCCACCCAGATTCCCTTGAATGCTGCTGAGGTCCCCGGAAAGCTTTCCCTCGTCGCTGCTGACCACGGCAGCCAATTCCACTCCAGCAATATTTCGCAACGCTTTCAGATGTGTGCTGCCCATGAAACCAAGGCCCGCCACACCTATCTTAATTTTCCGCATCTTTAAAAGAATACGCTTCCTTTGACTCAGATGCCAGTTTTCCCGGCCCAACAAGTGATATAAAGGACAAACAAATGATCGTTCAAACAATAATTCGACAGCTTCTATTTTGCAGCCTTGCGCTGCCCATCCTTGCTGGCCCTACAATTTCCATTCTCACAACAGACGGCCGGATGATTGAAGGGGAAGTCTCCAATCGCAAGGTAACTGTCCGCACAGCAGGACAGGTTCGAGACTTGCAGCTCGACCGCATTCTTTCCATTCACACTGCCACGCCCCCAACATCAATGGAAAATGAACAAATTGCGAAGTCGATCCAATCTCTCCAGGGGACAGACCGCAAGGAGCAGGATTTGGCAGTGGAGACGATTAGTAACATTGGCTTTGTTGCCATGACGTCTTTGCTCAAAGCTTACAAAGACACCGATCAACATGAACCCAAACCCCTGTATCGCCTGTTTGATCGCCTCATTCCAACGGGAGCCGACAGCCTGGACCGTTCCCTCAGTGTGATTCGTCTAGTGGGAGGAGAGGTGCTACGCGGCAACATTGTGGATGCAAAGTTTCAGATGGCCGGTGGCAATATCGGCATCGAACAAGTGCGCAGACTAGCCGTGAGGCAGAAGCTTATTACGAAGAAGTACAATGTGCATTCCTTGCGGCACTCCACTCAAATTGAATATCTGGATTCCGGCGTAATGCTTACTAGCGGATCAACGGTTGCGGCCAAATCTCGAGGGGTTGTTCGGCTTAGCTGGGATGTGGACGGTTGGGCATCAGATGCCGATGGAATAAAAGTTCCCGGCCCCAATTACAAAACAAATCTTGTGGACGGCTTCCCGTTTGGTGGTCTAGTTGGGCGTGTTGGTGCGACAGGAGATGTTTGGATGGCTGGTGTCGATTTGAAGAAAAAAACTCTACCGTTTGGCCGCCTCTACTTTGCCGTCAACGACAACAAGCATTGGCAGAATAATATTGGAGGTTTCCAGATGGAACTCAATGTTACCGATGCCTATGATATTGGCGCCCCCCAATAGCTTTTACACCGAACGCGGGTAACTTCCAAGGATCTTTAGCATGTCCGCCATCTCTTCCAAATGCGCCAAAGCCTTGCGGGGGACCGGATCAGACGCCTTGCCTAGAAAATCCAGATAATACAGATATTCGTAAGGCTTGCCCGCAAGTGGACGAGACTCAATTTTTGACAAGCTCAAATCCCGAAGTGCAAATGCGCTTAATGCTCGAAACAGCGATCCTGGTTTGTTGGGAGTGGTGAAAACAAGAGAAGTCTTCCAGCCAGCTTTGCCAGCTACTCCGGGCTTAGAACCATGGCGACGCAAATGAAAGAAACGCGTGAAATTTTGCCGATCGTCTTCAATCGCTCGCCGTAAGATATGCCCGCCATATTGTTCGGCGGCAATTTTGGATGCAATGGCTGCTGCTCCGATAGGTCGTTCTTCCATGATCATTTTGACGCTGCCGGCGGTGTCGTAAAACGGCACTCGATCCAATTGCTTGTTGGCTGCGAAAAACTTCAAGCATTGATTCAAGGCCACAGGGTGTGAATAAACTTTTCGAATATCGGAGAACTTCACTCCAGGCGCGGCGATCAGATTGTGTACAATGCGAACCTGAGTTTCTGCAATAATTTCCAAACCGTACTTTAGTAGATTGTCGTAGTTTTCATGAATGGAACCATGCAAGGTATTTTCAATGGGAATCACCGCCGCATCCACCTTACCGGAAGCCAACTGTTCGAAAACTAAATCGAAGCGGATGCATGGAACCACCTTGACGCTTTCACCCAAAAGCTGACGGGCGGCCACTTGGCTGAATGCACCCAATTCGCCCTGAAATGCTGCTCTAACGCCTTTCTTCATTCCTATTTGCCCCCACTCCAACGCTTGGCATCACTGGCTGGAAGTCCAATCAAGTCCATTACTCGCTCCACGCTGGAATCCACCAGATCCATGATTGTTTCTGGTTTGTTGTAGAAACCAGGGATTGGAGGCGCTACAATCGCGCCCATTTCCGCAAGGCTGGTCATCGTTCGCAAGTGTCCTAAGTGGAAGGGTGTTTCCCTCACCATCAAGATCAACTTTCTTCGTTCCTTAAGCACCACATCCGCTGCGCGGATCAATAAATTGGAACTGATGCCACATGCGATTGCCGACATAGTGTGCACCGAACATGGCGCAATAATCATGCCGTCCGTTTGAAAGCTCCCGCTCGCCAACTGGCTGCCAACGTCTTCCACTGGGTAAGAAAAATCAGCTAATTGCTTAAACTCTTGAAGGGATTTTCCAAGTTCTATGTACGCGGTTCTTTCTGCGGAGCGAGTCATTACCAGATGCGTTTCTGCCGTGGTTGTAGCCCGCAACTTTTCAAGAAGTCGAAACCCATAAATAATGCCACTTGCACCACTGATTCCCACCACAATACGCAAAATTAAGACCTCTTATCTATTATAAATTTGATTTGAATTGATGCTTGCTATAGACTTATACTGCTCGATATACTCAAGCGAAACTCCGTCCATATATGACTCTTGCCGCTCCAACAGAATCGGGTTCATCATAGCATGGAGGACGCAGGCCATAAACTCAAACGTGTTCGCGAAAAACTGAATCTACGCTTTCGAGAAGTAGAAGAGGCCAGCCAACAGATTGCTAATAAGCAGAACAACGACGAATTCCTTGTGGCGATTTCGCGCTTGTCCGATATTGAAAATCGTGCCACTGTACCTTCTATTTTCCGGATCTACAGCCTCTGCTCCATTTACCGGTTGAATTTTGTAGAAGTTCTGAAGTGGTACGGCGTCGATCTTTCACAATCCGCCGCCGATTCATTGCTGACTCCGAAACAAGCAACGCACCCATCAGACGTTTTTACCGATCCGAGTGCAATAGCTGACATTCCCACGTCCTTTGACCCTGGCTTGAACCTCAGTCAAACCACATACCTCAGCCGTATGATTGAAAAATGGGGGATTTTCCCATTGGAAATGTTTCAAAATCTGGACTTGAAGACGAAGCGCTATGCATTCATCGGATCGGAAGATTGGTTCATGTATCCGCTGCTTCGGCCAACATCGTTGGTGTTGATTGACGAAACAAAGCGCAAACCCTCAGCTGGTGGTTGGAGCAGCGAATTTGACAGACCGATTTATTTTTTTGAACATCAGGAAGGCTACTCCTGCTCCTGGTGCAGCATAGCTGAAAAGCAACTGATCCTGGTTCCTCATCCAGCTTCGCTTTGCAAAACCAAGCTCTATAATTACCCGGATGACATTACGGTTATCGGACAAGTGACCGGGGTTGCAATGTGGTTAGATGAATTCATTGGCGGGCGCGTTCGGTCTTAAGAATGTTTAGGACTTGTTTCAGATCATCACTGAACATTTGTTTTTCAGGCGCTCTGCAATTTTGTGGTATTAACTCCTTGAAGCAAGTTCTTTTAAACCAAGAATCAGTGCCATCTCTTACCGTTGAAAGGTAAACTTCCAAATCCTTTTTCTGTTCCTTCATTCCGCACGTCAGCCATTCTTGAAACGATTCCTGGTGACTTATCTTCAAAGTTTTTTCTGCATCCTTTTCACCAAAGGCAATAGCTAATCCATAATGTTCATACATGCCAGTTTCCTCATTTCGCAAATTGGCTAAGTAAACGATTTTCCCAAATAGCGAGGGAATTGCCGCAAGAGTGTAGAAACGCAGATCTTCAATTGGAGTCCGGATCATTGAGTTATTTGGCGTTTGCTGCTTCTTTCAAAAAAAGCTCTACCGCTTCAATTCCGCAGAAAAAGTTGGGGAGATGCAGCTTTTCATTCGGAGCGTGCAAATTGTCGTCAGGCAATCCGAATCCCATCAAGACGCATGGCAGACCCAATTCCTTCTGCAATAGTCCCACAACCGGAATAGATCCACCCGAGCGGATAAAGACTGTCTTATTGCCAAACACTTTTTCCATGGCAACCGAAGCTGCTTCAATAAATGGGTTCGCTGTATCCACCACACAAGGCGGTGCGCCGTGTATAAGTTTCCATTCTGCGTTGACTCCTGGCGGACACACTTCCTGAACTTTTTCGGCAAGCTGCCGATTTGCGATTTCCGGATCTTGATTCGGCACCAGCCGCATACTGATCTTTGCCACGGCCTTTGCAGGAATCACGGTCTTCGCGCCATCTCCAATGAAACCGCCACGAATACCATGAACCTCAAATGTTGGCCGAGCCCACGTTCTTTCCAACACTCCGATCCCTGCTTCCCCAGTCAATTCCTTTGATCCAACTTCTTTCACTCGATATTGTTCCTCGTCAAACGGCAGCCTGGCCCAAGCATCACGCTCAGCAGCAGTAGGCGGCTGCACGGCCGCGTAAAATTCCGGAATGTTAATCTTCCCGTCACGACCCTTAATGGCCCCAATAATCTCCGCCATAGCCTGCAAAGGATTCGGTGCCGCACCGCCATAAACTCCGGAATGCAAATCCTGCGCCGCTCCTGTGACGTGTAACTCTCCGTAGATAATCCCTCGCAGACCCACACAAATTGTAGGCAGTTCCGGTGCGAACATTTCCGAATCGCAAATAATCGCAGCATCCGCTTTCAGGAGCGCAGGTTTCGACTTAACGAACGCCTCAATCGCCGCGCCGCCAACTTCTTCTTCGCCCTCAATCAGAAATCGGACATTCACCGGAAGCTTACCAGCGCTCTTCATCGTCCGCGCCACTGCCTCCATCAAGATCAAGGTTTGCCCTTTATCATCGGTGGCACCACGGGCGTAGATGTTGTTATCGCGCACGGTGGGTTCAAAAGCAGGGGAGACCCATTCGTCCAAAGGTTCAGGGGGCTGAACATCGTAATGGCCGTAAAATAGCAGAGTTGGTTTCCCCGGCGCACCCAACCATTCGCCATAAACCATGGGATGACCCGCGCCCGGCATCAAGTGGACATCTGCCAAGCCTGCACTGCGAAGTTTACCTGCCACGAATTCCGCAGCGCGCAAAATATCAGCCTTGTGTGCCGGGTCAGTGCTGACGCTGGGAATCCGCAAAAAGTCCTTCAACGTCTCCAACAGCGATTGTTTTTCCAATTCAGAGATTGACATGGGTGAAATGCGATTATAGAGGAAATGCCCAACCGATTGTCCGGCGAAAAAAGCCCCTACCTGCTGCAGCATGCCAATAACCCTGTGGATTGGTACCCTTGGGGCCCTGAAGCTTTTGAAAAAGCCCGCCTTGAAAATAAGCCTATTTTCCTGTCAGTGGGATATTCCACGTGCCACTGGTGCCACGTAATGGAGCGCGAATCGTTTGAATCCGAAGCAGTTGCTAAAATCTTAAATCAGTTCTTTGTGCCTATCAAAGTGGATCGCGAAGAGCGGCCCGATGTAGATCGAATTTATATGATGTTTGTCCAAGCCACCACCGGAAGCGGCGGTTGGCCCATGTCCGTTTGGCTCACTCCCGATTTGAAACCATTCTATGGCGGCACCTATTTCCCGCCCGACAACCGCTATGGACGTCCAGGATTTTCCGCCATCCTTGAGCACATCGCCGGAGTCTGGCGCGACGATCAAGCCAAAGTGGAAAAATCGGGTACCGACATGGTGGTGCAACTTCGCGGTTACGCCGCCGTAACAGGCGCACCGGGATTCATTGGCAAAGATACGTTGGAGGGATTGTATTCCCACTTCCGGCGTTCGTTTGATTCACAATACGGTGGCTTTGGAAACTCTCCGAAATTTCCACGGCCCGTTGCTTTGAATTTTCTTTTTCGCTGGTATGCTCTAACAAAAAACCCCGAAGCTCGCGACATGGCCACCGCTACCCTGCGTGCCATGGCCAATGGCGGAATGTACGACCAACTCGGTGGAGGCTTCCATCGTTACTCTGTTGATCAGCGTTGGTTTGTTCCTCATTTTGAGAAGATGCTTTACGATCAAGGGCAATTGGTTGTCTCCTACTTAGAGGCCTTCCAACTAACTGGCGAACAACACTTCGCCACCATCGCCCATGAAACGCTCGACTACGTTTTGCGCGATATAACCAGCCCCGAAGGCGCTTTCTTCTCAGCCGAAGACGCTGATAGCGTGATCGACCCTGCCCACCCACATGAGAAAGGCGAGGGCGCATTCTACATTTGGACGCAACTGGAAATTCAGGCCGCACTTGACCAACCTGCCTCAGCACAGGTCATCAAGCATTTTGGTGTTGAGCAAAATGGTAACGTCCACGAAGATCCGCATCGCGAATTCATCGGCAAGAATATTTTGTTCGTCAAACAACCTGCCAGCGCCGAATTCTCAGCCTCATGGACAGCATCGAAAGAAAAACTTCTTGCCTTACGAGCATTTCGCGTTCGTCCTCACCTGGACGACAAATTACTCACTGCTTGGAACGGCCTGATCATTTCGGCTTTCGCGCTCGCGGCACAATGCCTTGGAGAGAACCGATACCGCGAGGCAGCCGAAACAGCTACAGCCTTTTTCCGCAATCGAATGTTCAACGCAGAAACAAAAATCTTGCTCCGAAGATTTCGCGATGGAGACGCAGCCATCCCAGGATTTTTGGATGACTACGCCTTTCTTGCAAACGCACTGGTCGATCTTTACGAAACCACGTTCGACGTCAGCCATATTCAGTTCGCCGAACAATTGGCCACCCGTCTTTTGCAGTTATTCGAAGATCAAAGCGAAGGCGGATTCTTCGCGTCAGCGGAAGGCGACGCAAGCCTTCTACTTCGCATAAAGGAAGATTATGATGGCGCTGAACCATCTGGAAATTCCATGGCCATTCTAGTTCTGCTGCGCCTGGCCGCCTACACTGGCAGAAAGGATTTTGAGCAATCCGCCAAGAAAGCTTTGTCCGCCTTTGCGCATCGAATGCAGGCTGGATCACCCGGTATGCCGCAAATGTTGGTAGCGTCTCTATGGGCTGAAAGTGCGCCAACCCAGATTGTGTTGGTCGGTTCCGATGTGCAAGCATTAGCCCAAATTGTATGGAAACAATTCATTCCATCACGACTTGTTTTCGCTCTGAACAATGAAGGGTCCATCGCTTATTGGACTGGCTTGCATCCTGAACTAAACTTGATGCGTCCAATCGATGGCAAGCCAACCGCATTTATCTGTAAGAATTTTTCCTGCGAATTACCAATAACCTCACCGGCTGTACTTAAGGCTTCGCTACAATAGAAGTCACCGAACAATTTTCAACTGGAGAAACCATGGAAAGACCTGGAGCTACAACTATGAAAGGCGGTCCACTGACGTTGATTGGACCTGAATTGAAGAAGGGCGATAAAGCCCCTGATTTTGCAGCCGTAGATACGGGATTGAAGCCAGTGGATTTGGCCAAAACTGGCGAAGGCGTAAGAATTTTCAGCGTAGTCCCTTCGCTCGATACCCCGGTTTGCGATATGCAAACGCGCCGATTTAACGAAGAAGCAGCCAAGTTGCCAAACGTAAAAATCTTTACCGTAAGCATGGACCTCCCCTTCGCTATGAAGCGTTGGTGCGGTGCAATGGGCGTGGACAAAGTGGAAATGCTTTCTGATCACAAAACCGGCTCTTTCGGTGAAAGCTATGGAACGTTGATCAAGGAATTACGCATTGAAAGCCGTGCGATTTTTGTCGTCGACAAGGACAACAATCTTTGCCACGTGGAGTACGTGAAAGAAGTAGCCGATCATCCAAACTACGATGCAGCGTTGGAGGCAGCAAAGTCCGTATCCAATTAAATAATTAAGTTAAGTAGTAATGAACCGGGCAGATCCCGCAATCTGCCCGGTCCCCGTTTCCCTCTACATGTGTTTCCCCTTCTTATAAATTTCCCTCTGTGCTTTGTGTATAGTTTTCCAGCGGGCTTTTTCCTGGAGTTCAGCCTGCTTATCGCCGCGTCTATGTTGAAAGGCTAGTTCCCGTAGAAACTTTTGATAACTTGCCAATCTTTCCCCGCCCAACTCACCGGCTTCAATTGCTTCCAATACACGGCAACCAGGCTCTCCAACGTGACTGCAATCCGGGAAACGGCACTCAGCGCTCCATGCTTCAATTTCAGGGAATGCGGATTCCATCCGGGACTCTTCTCCCCCTGGAAGTCCCACCTCTCGGATCCCCGGCATGTCAATCATTACCCATCCCAATGGCATCGGGATCAGTTGCCGGTGCGTGGTTGTGTGCCGCCCCTTACTGTCCGATTCCCTCACCGGCGACGTTCGCTGCTGCTCTGCACCAATCAACCGGTTGAGCAGCGTCGATTTTCCAACACCCGAAGAACCAAGCAGCACCGCTGTTTGTGCGGGCTGAATTGCTGCTGATAGTTCGTCCACTCCCGCGCCCGTTTGCGCACTGATCACATGAACGTCTGCACCTGCGCAAACTTTCCGGACAACCTCCTGCACCTGTTCCAAATCAGAATGCAGATCAGATTTGTTCAGAACAATAATTGGCCGAATCCGGCTCGCACCCACCAAGTACAAGTACCGTTCCAATCGCCTTGTGTTCAATTCTTTGTCAACCGCAGAAAGAATCAGTGCCACGTCAACGTTAGCCGCCATAATCTGATCTGGCTCACCGCGCTCCGCCAAACCTCTGTACAACGTGCTGGATCGAGGCAGAACAAGTTGAATCACCCACGGCCCGTTGCCATTCGGAAGCACTGCAGCCCAATCACCCACAACCGGCCAAGCCCCACCTTCATCCGCTTCAAACCGGATGCGGCCCGATAACACTCCCGGGTGGCTGCCACTCGGTGATAGCAGTTGAAACTCTTCGTGACTGGAAAATGATATGCGCGCAGGAATCCAGCTTCCAGGAAACTCAGTGCGAAAATAGTCGAGCAGATCGAATGGCTGACACCAGCCTAATTCGGAAAATGTCATTTGAATATTGCCTCGTGAAAGACATCAAGTACGAGGGCAGGGAATTGCTCGGGTCCGGACACACCTACCCCCGAGGCACAATTTCAGCGCCGCGAAAGTATCCGGAACCAGTTACGCAATTTGTTTCAAAGGCAAATTCTAGGATACCGCCTTCCTACTTCTTTTTGCCAGCCGTCTTTTTTGCCGCCGTTGGCGCAGAAGGGCAGTGGTGCAATCCCTTCACCCAGCGCTCTGGATTTGTCGGAATCGTGTGCACATACAGCCCCCAGTGGAGATGCGGCCCAGTGGCAAAGCCCGTCGAACCCACGTAGCCTAGAATGTCCCCCGGCTTTACCTGCTGCCCTTCTTTAGCCGAAATTCTTGACATGTGCAAATAATGCGAAGTCACTCCTTGGCCATGGTCAATCCCCACCGTGCCACCATGCAACCGGAACATTTGCGCCACCATCACAGTTCCCGCTGCCGGCGCGTGAATTGGAGTTCCCATCGGGGAACGCAAATCCAGACCTCGGTGAAAATTCCCGCTGGGCTTTCCGTTGTAATATCGCAGGACACCGAACGGCGAATTGCGGCATTCCGAAACTGGAAGTTGAAAGTTGCCCTGCCACTGCTTTGCTGAAGTAACTGCGCTGTAGAGCGCCTTCATCGCTTCCATTTCCCCCGGCAGCGGGGTTAGCGATTTCATGTTGCTACTGGCGGATATGTTTTGGATTGGATATTGTCCATTGATCACTTTCACTTTCACCGTATGCAATGGAGAACCGTCCTCGCTGATGATCAAATCAAAAACGCCAATAGCGTCGGTCACCGCCACAGGCAGCATTCCCGTCATACCGCCTTTTTCATCAGGGAACAATGGAACATTCGTTTTTCCCATTTTGGCCGACAACTTCCCGGTTGCGGAAGTTTCTATTTTGATCAATTCTCCTTGCTTCACCGTTTGCGATATCTCGAAACTTGGTTGTGCGAAAAGTGGAATGGTCAGCAACAATAGCAAGGTCTTCACAGATTTATTGTAAACGGCCATTGCAAGAAAATAGGAATCGGCATGCCCTCTGGAGTAGAATTTAGGAATGCCGTTTCGCACGAAACCGGGCACGCCCACCAAGGTCCGGTCGCCGTACGCCGCTGCAAGTCTGCTCACCAAAGAGCAATTGCTGCAGGCTTTCCGCCTAATGCAGGCTTCGCGCCGCATTGATGATCGAGAGATCCTTCTCAAACGCCAAAATAAGATTTTTTTTCAGGTAAGCGGTGCTGGCCACGAAGCCATTGAAGTAGCTGCAGCAATGGCCATGATGCCTGGACACGATTGGTTCTATCCGTACTACCGCGATCGTGCGCTCGCTTTGGCGTTGGGCATCACGCCGCTGGAAATGTTTCTGCAAGCCGTGGGCGCTGGTTCAGACCGTCAAAGTGGTGGCCGCCAAATGCCATCGCACTGGTCGTCCCCGGAGCTTCATATTGTTACAGGATCCTCTCCAACCGGATCGCAGTTCGTTCAAGCCGTCGGCTGTGCTCACGCATCACGCTATGTAACTCGAGCTTCCGATGAAGTCACGCTGGTTTGCACCGGTGAAGGCGCTACTAGTGAGGGAGAATTCTGGGAAGCCATCAACGCCGCTTGCCTCGAAAAACTGCCGCTCTTGTTCTTAGTGGAAGATAACGGCTTCGCCATCTCCACCCCGGTTGAAGTACAAACTCCCGGCGGCAGCATCTCCCAACTCCTTTCAGGTA
Source organism: Bryobacterales bacterium (assembly GCA_043745195.1). Lineage (GTDB taxonomy): Bacteria > Acidobacteriota > Terriglobia > Bryobacterales > Bryobacteraceae > JANXSF01. Next base: position 71,637 of record JAYTTF010000247.1, read on the forward strand.
TGCCCGACTTAATGCGCCTCGATGTAGATGGTTCCGATTTCCTATCCGCCTACGAGGCTATGACGCAGGCAGTCGCCTACTGCCGGTCTGGCCACGGACCCGCACTAGTGCATGCCCACGTCACCCGGCCCTACTCGCATTCTTTGTCCGATGACGAGCGGTCGTATAAATCGCCCATGGAAAGAAAGGAAGAGGCACGTCGCGATCCATTATCGCTGTTCACCGCTTACCTTTTGTCGGAACAAATCATTGACGAGCCGACCTTGAAAGCATTGCTGCTGGAAATTGATCAGGAAATTACCGCAGCCGCCGACCAGGCCCTTCTTGCCGCGCCGCCGGAAAAAGGATCGGCTCTACGGTTCCTTTACTCCGATAAAATCGATCCCACTTCCAGCCAGTTCGAAAAGGTCCCCGAAGCCAACGGTCAACCACGTACCATGGTGGATTCCATCAATCAAACGTTGCACGAAGAAATGGAACGGAATCCTTTGATGGTGGTTTTTGGCGAAGACGTCGCCGATTGCAGCCGCGAAGAAAATCTTGCGGAAGTTAAGGGCAAGGGCGGCGTGTTTAAAACTACTCTAGGATTGCAAAGCCGCTTTGGCAGCAAGCGATGCTTCAACACCCCCATCGCCGAGGCCGCTATTGTAGGCCGCGCCACCGGCATGGCCACAAGGGGCATGAAGCCAGTCGTTGAAATTCAGTTCTTCGATTACATTTGGCCCGCCATGATGCAGATTCGTGATGAAATGGCCAACATCCGATGGCGAAGTCACAACGGCTTTTCCTGCCCCGTTGTTATTCGGGTCCCCATCGGCGGATATCTTACCGGCGGAGCCATCTATCACAGCCAATGTGGCGAAGTGGTCTTTACTCACATCCCCGGACTGCGCGTCGTTATGCCATCTAACGCACTGGATGCCTGTGGCCTTCTTCGCACGGCGATTCGGTCTGATGATCCGGTTCTCTTTTTAGAGCACAAAAAGCTCTACAGGGAGCCTTACAACCGCCATCCCCATCCAGGTTTGGATTTCACGATTCCCTTTGGCAAGGCGCGTATCGTAAAGCCAGGTGCCGATTTGACCATCGTCACTTACGGTGCTCTTGTGCAGAAGTCTGTACTCGCTTCGCAACAAGTAGAAGCACGCACCGGCAAGACAATTGAGATTCTGGATCTACGCACCCTTCAGCCCTACGATTGGCAAGCGATTGCTGATTCTGTGAAGAAAACCAGCAAAGTTCTGGTTGTTCACGAAGATACAATTTCGTTTGGCTATGGCGCAGAAATTGCCGCGCGTGTTGCTGATGAATTGTTTGAGTACCTCGACGCTCCAGTGCGCCGTGTGGGTGCCCTGGATACATGGGTTGGATACAACCCCGAGCTTGAAAATGAGATTCTGCCTCAGGTTGATGACCTGGTTCAAGCCGCCGAAAAGCTCTTATACTGGTAACGGGTTTTTAGACTTTCTTCAAACCGAGCCCCGGACCTGAAGGCAGCACAAGCTTCCCCTTCACCACCAAAACGCCGCGATACGGATCGTTGGAAATTAGAAGATTTCCATCCAAATCCGCAAAGTCAACCAAGGGCGACAAATGGGCCGCAGCAGTCACCGCTGCAGAACTCGAAATCATGCAGCCGAGCATGGTTTTCAATCCCAGTGACTTTGCGATTTGAATCATTCGATAGCCTTCCAGAATTCCGCCGCACTTGTCCAGCTTGATATTGACGCCATCGAAGAAATTGGCCAGTTTAGGAATGTCTTGCGGATGAAGGCAAGCTTCGTCAGCGATGATCGGCATGTGGACGCGCTTGCGGATATAGTTCATATCCTCCAGCATGTGGGCAGGCATCGGCTGTTCAATAAATTCTACCCCCTGCGTTTCCAGCCAATTGATCTTTCGCACTGCTTCGTCCTTGTCTTTCCAGCCTTCATTCGCATCCACGCGCAATGGCTTCTTGGTGGTGCCACGCACAGCTTCGATTGTAGCTTCGTCGGTTGTTAGGCCCACTTTAACTTTAAGCACCGGATAGGCTTCAGCTTCCTTAACTTTTTGACGCGTCATCTCTGGCGAATCAATGCCGATGAAAAATGTTGTCAAAGGAGCATCCATCGGGTCCAGTCCGAATAACTGATAAACCGGAATGCCTAGTTTCTTGGCATTCCAATCCAGCATTGCGTTGGCAAGGGCACTTTTCGCAGCCCATTTTTCAGGATGCTTTTCGAAAACTAATCCGAGCAATTTGGAATACTGACGCCAATCGGCTTTCTCCAATTCGGGTCCCAAAGTTTTCAGCCAAGCAACTCCTTCTGCTGCTGTTTCGTTGTATCGAACAATGGGCGCACCTTCTCCTATGCCGCTCATCCCCCCACGATTCAAGGTCAGATGGGTCGTATCTCTGTAATCGCTGGAAGACATGGTGGTGGTCCAGGTGTGTCGTAAATTGAGCCGCACAGATTTGGGATCCACCGCAGTTGTTGCTGCACCCGCAGCAGACACAACTCCAGCAAGTGGTAGTGCGAAAACATCTCGACGCCTCATTTATTGGGTCTCCTGGCAGCTACAAAAAGTCTGGTCCACGGTTGGTCAGCCAGCCGACTGATTTGGATTACGGGTTGCTGATTGACAGTGGCGTGGATAAACTGGTCATCCCCAATGTAAAAGCCTGTATGTGTAATTTTCTTTAGACTACTGCCAAAGAACAGTAGGTCCCCAGCGGCAAGCTTTGCGCGCTCAACCGGGTTGACACCTTCCCACTCCGCTTGGGGTCCGGCGTCGCGGGGCAGATTCACTCCCTGCCGCCTGCATAACATCTGCGTGAAGCCAGAACAGTCGTATCCAAAGCTGGATGTTCCACCCCATGTGTAAGGCAATCCAAGGAATCGGCGGCTGAGTGCTACAACCTGCTCCACACTCAGTTTGTCGTCGGCAAACGATAGATCACCTCGTTGAACCCACCCGCTTCGGTCGTCAACCAGACGAACCTGCAACCAGCGGCGGTTGTTGGTTTCCGGCTCCGCAATCACCTCCAGTTTGGATTCATACGGAAGCATCAAAATCGGCTGATGCTTTGTGACACTGGACTCTCGGTACACATTTGCGAACAGGCTTGAAACTGAGGCGGTTTTACCACTATTGCCATAGTCGGTCTGAGCCTTCATCCTGGAATGCTCCACCCAACCGTTATAGGCGTCACCGCTTCGTATTTTTACCCAGTCGCCCTTCGATTCCAGGTATTCCGCGCGAACCCCATAGATCACTTGGGAAACCACGTCGGAATCCGAAGTGGGTGCCGAATACATATTCACAACCGGCTGATTCACCGTGCCATACAAGCTCGCCAGGAAGAACGCAAGAAGCATAGGACAGCCCCTTTATTGGCAGTGTTGATTGAAAGCCTGCTTCAAAATTTCGGCAATTTCAAACGCCTGCTTGTTTTCGATCTGATGCCGGTGCAGCATGAAAACCGGTTTGCCTTCCTTGAACAAGGCAACTGCGGGCGATGAGGGTGCGTACTCTGGCAGCAATTCGCGAACCCGCTGTACTGCCTCCACATCGGCTCCAGCAAATACGGTAGCTGACGTGGTTGGCAACACGCTGTGCTGAAGAGCCATCAGGATTCCAGGCCGTGCCTTTCCCGCTGCACACCCGCATACGGAATTGACAATCATCATTACAGTGCCTGCTCCTGGTGCCACAAGTTGATCCACTTGTTCTGGGGTGCGGGCTTCCTTCACACCGTTTTGTGAAAGTTCAGCACGCATTGGGGCGATTAAAGGTTCTGGATAACGCATATCTTACCATTGTAGATGGTCCCCAAATCGAAATGCGTGACCTGGGCCGCTTATCAGGCTCAGATCACGCATTTTCCTTGAGAGGGGGGGACTCTTTTACTTTTACCTAACTGTTCAGGTGCAAGCCTTTGTGAATGGCGTAGAGCGCCAATTCCAAGCGGTCGGAAACACCTAATTTGTCAAAGATGTTATGCAGATGGTTCTTCACTGTCTGCTCACTAATGAACATTTTTTCAGCCATTTCCTTGTTCTTGTAGCCTTGTGCAACCAGCGCTACAATTTCACGCTCTCTGGTCGATAATGGACTTCGTTCGCGTGACTTGCCTCCGCCGTTGGTGCCCCCGTTTTCTCCAGGAGCAGCAAATTGACGCATCACAGCAGCTGTCGTGTGAGAGTCAAGCCAGATTTCCCCAGAGAAAACCTTGCGGATACTCTTCACAATCAGGTCCGGTGCCGTCTGCTTCAGAACAATGCCCGAGCACCCCAGCTTCATCGCCTGGACGAACTCGTTCTTATCTTCCGAAGCGGTCAAGATTATCACTCGGGTCCGGCGGTTGGTCTGCTGGAGAGTTTGCAGCGCCTGCAATCCATCTAGATTGGGCATGCGCAAATCTAACAAAAGTACGTCAGGATCTTTCGCTTGCACCACTTCCAGCACCTGTCGCCCATCGCCGGCTTCGCCAACAATGTCTACATCAGGCTCCAAGCTTAGCAGCCGCCTCAAACCATCCCTAACAATCGGATGATCGTCCGCAATTACAATCTTGATTCTCGGCTTGACCTCTGGCTGCGGAACGATGATTTCCTGTTCAGGATTCTCAGCTACGCTGGCAGTGGCAAGAATTTCGTTAAGCATATTTTTTGTCTCGCCTCGTTTCTATCCTGATCTTATAGACGTTCTAGTACTTGGTCAATTCCCGCAGGCCTTAGTTCACCATAAGATATAACTTAGCTCTTGACAATTAAGCACTCTACTCTATGGCTGATATCGCAACAAAATAGCGCATCGCGCAACATCAAACTGCTTTATATCATATAGTTGCATCGATTTTTACAACCAAAACAAGACCATAACCTAAGCATACCAAATTTCTGACTTAAGTTGGATCTTGGCAGCTCAGCGCGATTTCCTTCCCTCAAAAGTACGGTTGGTTCTGGATCTATACGTCCTGATAGTCATGTTCAGCCATACCCACCTTTGGGCACAAATTCCATCGAAAGGAATAAAAAACGACTTCATCCTGATTCATACTGGAAGAACGAACCCAATGAAATCCTATCTAGCATTTGCTTTCAACTTAGTACCTTGGCTTGCGATATCTGCGCAGGTTCAACCATTTGCCCAAAAAATGGGGCCAGCCATTGGAACCTCAGTCCCTGCCATTCAAGCAACTGATCAAAACGGCAAAACCCAAAAACTCGATTCTCTTCGGGGACCCAAAGGAACAATTCTCCTGTTCATTCGTTCCGCCGATTGGTGACCCTACTGCAAAAGCCAACTGGTCGAGTTGGAAGAATGGCTACCTGAAGTGAAGAAGCGAGGCTACGGAGTGGCTTCCATCAGTTACGATTCACAGGAGATTTTGAAAAATTTCGCTGATCGCAAAAAAATCACCTATCCGCTGCTTTCAGATCCCGAATCCAAAATCATCAGGAAGTTCGGAATACTCAACGACGGGCCGAAATCCGGTTTTGCAGTCGGTATCCCGCATCCCGGAATATTTATTATCAACTCCGCAGGCAAAGTCGAAGCCAAGTTCTTTGAAGAAGACTACCGAGAGCGACTAACTATTTCTGCTCTTCTTTCTAACCAATTCGGAAAGCCAGGTCTAGCTGCTGGAGAAGTCGTTACCGGAAAAAATGTTCGTGTTACGCCAGCCGCCAGCAGCTTAACCGCTCGCGGTGGCCAACATCTGGTGCTGAGTTTAGACCTGGAAATTCCCAAAGGTCTTCACGCCTATGCACCCGGCGCCCCTGAAGATTACATCCCTGTGGAATGGAAGACTGAGGCCAATGACGGCTATCGGCTTGGCGAACTTGAATTTCCTAAGCCGCTCCAACTCAAAGTTGGCGGCGAAAAAGTGCCGGTTCCCGTGTTTCAAGGTAAGTTCACCTTGAAGCGGGAATTTATCTCCGGCAATCAGGCAAAATTGAAAGCCGCCGCTGATTCCGATGGTAAGTTGAAGATCCCAGGCAGCTTCCGCTATCAGGTTTGCACTGATCGCCAATGCTATCCACCACAAACCGTGGCCGTTACTTGGACGCTGCGCGTTGAGCAGTTAGAATCGGAACGTGTGCCCGTGGAACTTCGCAAGAAATAGAAGGAGCCCGTTTGGAATCCATTTATTGGGTGATTAGTTGGCTCTGCCATCGCAAGTGCGAGCATTGCTACGAAGACCGTTTCCATCCCTATTACGGAGACGAGTTGAATCAGGTTGTACAGGAATCAGAAGCAGCCTTCCGCCCCGTCATCGCCAATTTGCCAACCAAAATGACCTACCGCGATGTATCGGATGGTTTGAATCAAAAGCGCGGCAGAATTATCCTCGCCGGCGGTGAAGTGCTGCTGGAACCTGTCCGACGCAATGTGCTTTATCCAGCACTGGACCTTCTTCATGAGAAGTACCGGAATGTCGGCGGTGTTGAACTGATTATCCAAACCACCGGCGACGTCTTAACCAGCGCTATCCTCCAGGAACTTCTAGCTCACCACGTAGATTTAATTTCCGTTTCAGGCTTGGATCACTTTCATGAAGGGCTGGAAGAAGAACCTGCGCGGATGGCTCTGCGCACCAAGTTGCAACAAATGTTTGCAGCCCAAGGTGTTCGTGAATTTCCTGCAGCTGCAGACCGTGCAACTCTAACCGGTCCTTACTATCACTTCTTCGGTGCCACCAAGGATTCCTGGATTGGTAAGATTTGGCCACGGGGCAGGGCACAGGCCAACGAACTTTCCACCGCTACCTTGGCCGATAATTTCTGCAATGCATGGTCCGGTGGGCTCCATTTCCTCGACATGGAGCACGGCGGCAGCGAGGTCTCCATTGAACCGAATGGTAATGTTTATCCCTGCTGTATGAAGACCAAAAAGGCCATCGGAAATTTGTGCGAAGAACCATTGGAATCGATCCTCGGTCGCTTGCAAGGTGATCCCGTTTACGAAGCCATCTCGATGGGGCATCCAGAGCGTATGGGCGTTACCAAAGGCTGGAGTGTCGATGATTTCTACCGCGCATCCACCACAACATTACCTTCCGGCCGCCAGTACCAAAATCTGTGTATTGGCTGCGACAAATTTCACGATCAAATGCTGACACCAAGTGCACTACTTGTCTTCCCAAAATAATTCTGCATCAGCACGACGAACGTAGTTGGCATCCAATTCCCTTGGATTCTGCGCCAGCCCATTCGTGAAACGCCTGTAGGACAACTGCCCAATCACGCCAGCCAGGCAGTTGCCGACACTCTTGGCAGGTCTGGAACCAAGATCATAACCAGTTAGGTCTGTTGAAAGAAATTCAATGTCTCGGTCACCAATTCCGCTTAGCCACTGGGGTAGGGAAGTGACCACTTCCGGCGATACAACCTTTAGATTTTCATCATATATCGCCGCGAAAATCTGTTGCCGACGAGCATCGATAAAAGCCGCACGAATAGGTGCACTGCCTAACGAAGCGATCGCCTCAAGATTCAGAACTGCGCATACAGGTTTCGTGGCAGCAAACGCCAGCCCCTTCATTGCCGCTAGTCCTACGCGAACTCCAGTGAACGACCCTGGGCCCCCAGCTGTCGCGAAGCAATCAATTGTGTTTACCGGAATGTCCAACCGCTTCAACAATGTTTCCAGTTGCCCGAATAACAATTGACCATACCCGTCGGGAGCGTAAAGGGCAATTTCCTCAACAATGCGGCCGTCTTCCACCAAGGCGATGCTTCCGTGTTGTGAAGTTGTGTCTACAGCCAGAACGCGGATGCTCAATCAACCACCCGGTACACTTGATCAGCAGCATAGGCTTTACCGTTCGCGTTGATAGCCGAAATATGAACGTTCAAAACGGCAGGATACTTCTTTATGATCCCCGCAGGAATGCGAAAAGTTCCCTTCGATCCAGTCGCCAAAATTCGACTTCCTTGACCATCCGCCACCACTTCAGCGGTCCAAACATACTGCATTAGCCGCGTGGCGCGCGTGTCTTTTTTGATTTTCAACTCAAAGGCGTAGCTCTTCTTCGTCGAAATCTCATTGTCCTTGGGAGACACAATCTCAAATGGGACTTTGGCGATGCTCATCTCCACTTCCTGGACAAAGGCGGGCCTTGATTCAAATTTGTAGGATTGAAGTCGCTCCTTGTGCCCATCACGAGAAAGATGCAGTACCCAATCCTGAGTCTTCGTTGGAGGTTCACCAACAAACTTTTCACCTTTGAAATTTTTTAACTTAATGCTTTCCCCAGTAATCGGGTTGAACCAATAAACATCGTAGCCATGCTTTTCCACAATTACTTCCACCAGCCCGGGCTTCTCCATATACACGATATATTCTTCACCTTCCAGTGCTAGGGCACGCCCGCCATCCACGTCGAAGTACGGATCCAGTTCCCAGTGTCTGGTCCAATCAAAGAAGGCATACCAGGCCTTCATTGTCTTGGCCCCCGGCGAATCAGCGAACCTGGGATCCGCAGCTTTGCCATCCACCCCGCTAGTGCCCGTGTTGGCGAAGGTTGGATAGTGCCCGTCCATTGTGATGTTCCATAGCCGTTTGCGGAACTCATCACTGCTGGCATCCGTTTTGCCAGTCTTGTCCCCTCCCGAATCTTCCGAGCCAACCCCGAAGTTTACGAACGGTCTGGTGTACAATTGGCGTTCCACACCGCAAAGTTGACTATCGAAACTTTGATAGCCAAGGAAGGTCATCCACCCGTCACTCAATAGTCCCGCAGAACTTGCTTCGGTAAAGGTTGAACGCGGATGGTTGTATGGATCATTCTTCTTCAAGTAATCGCCCAATTCCTTCAAAAGAACTCGACCATCGGTATAGCTTTCATACTCATCCAATCCAAGCCATGTAACGTTCATGGAACTGTACCTGCCAATGATATATTGCAGAAATCGCTCGCGCTGCTGCCAGGTTGGGAACAATTGGCGAAGTTGATTCTGCCCGCGACCCAGCATCAGGTCCACGGTAATTCCCTTTTTGTTCACGTATTGAATGCGTTGTTCCAATTCCCGAAAATAATCAGGATTCGGCTTGTCCGCTTCTGGATAGGCTGCTTTTGCGTCTCCATCGGACGAACCAAACAGTTGCGTACGAATGTGGTTAAACTTCTGTTCGGCCCTGGCGTTCACAATCGCTTCAAACTTCGCCCGCTCCATAGTCGCTAGCCCCAGCATGGTATCACCCATCCAAAGGTGAGGCTTGTTAGTTTCCGTATAAGCCCAGTGGCGCAAATTTGCTGGCTTGATAAATCCTCTTACCTCAGAATCCAGCGCTTCGGTTTGGCCAAGTTTGCCGTCGAACCGAGCCAAATTGGAAGTGATGCGAAAATCCCATTGCCCAGGATCAACCGGTGAAAAACGAATAATCAACTTCTTTCCGCCATCCCAAAACGCAGGTAGCTTAAAAGTGGTGTGCTTTGGCGAACGTACCTCAGCGTGCATCTTTACGGAGACATAGGGATTCGGATGCGCTGCCATTTCGGCGTCCGTTAACTCAAACACCAGGTCACAACTTTGATAGATAAGGGTCGGCGGACAAATTGTCTGCGCGCTTAACGGCACCATGAAACAAGTTACTAACCCCAGTCCGATATTCCGCATGATCTCCTAACAGTGTAGCCTTCGGCGAATTCCTGCGACAATCGAGGAATGGCTAAATTCCTTGCACTGTTTATCCTAACAACCGCTTTATCGTCCGCCGCATCGATTGCCGAGAAAACCAGCGGCCTAACCAAATTGGACGGATTCTTTCCCTTGTATTGGGACGCAAAGGCCGGAAAGATGTTTCTTGAGATTCCAGCCCTGGAAAAGGAGTTCCTTTATTACAGCTCTTTGCCTGCGGGACTTGGCTCCAACGATGTGGGCCTGGATCGCGGTCAAGTTGGCCAAACCCATTTGGTGCAATTTGAGAGGAACGGACCCAAAGTTCTTTTAATGGAAAACAACCTCCGGTTCCGTGCCACCACCAGCAACCCGGCCGAGGCGAAGGCCGTTAAGGACGCCTTTGCGCGTTCAGCGATTTTTGGCTTCACAGTGGAAGCGGAAACCGACGCCCGAGTTCTTGTAGACGCCACCAATTTCTTCCTGCGCGATGCACACGGCGTGATTGAAACCTTGAAGCAAACCAAGCAAGGAACTTACCGTCTGGATGCACCCAGAAGTATGTTCTACCTTGACCAAACCAAGAGCTTTCCGCGCAATTCAGAAGTGGAAGTAACTCTCACTTTTGTTGGAGATACGCAGGGAAACTTCGTGCGCAGCGTTACCCCTTCAGCCGACTCTATTACTTTACGTGAGCATCATTCCATGATTGCTCTCCCTGTACCTGGATTCAAAATGCGCAGGCAAGATCCCCGGGCAGGATTCTTTGGCATCGATTACGCCGATTACGCCACTGAGTTTACTGAGCCCATTCGGCAGAGCTTCATTGCCCGCCATCGCTTGGAAAAGAAGGATCCTTCTGTAACGGTAAGTGATCCGATCAAGCCGATTGTATACTACCTGGACCCCGGCGTTCCTGAGCCCATCCGATCTGCACTTTTGGAAGGAGCAAGTTGGTGGAATCAGGCGTTTGAATCAGCCGGTTTCCGGAACGCATTCCAGGTAAAAATGCTTCCCGCTGAAGCAGACCCAATGGACGCGCGTTACAACATGATTCAATGGGTCCACCGTTCAACCCGAGGATGGTCGTATGGCAGTTCGATTCATGATCCTAGGACCGGAGAAATTATCAAAGGCCACGTCACACTTGGTTCGCTCCGAATCCGCCAGGATTATTTGATTGCCGAAGGCCTTCTAGCGCCCTATGAAGGCGGGGCCAGAGTTTCAACCGAGGGCAGGGAAATGGCACTTGCCCGAATCAGGCAGTTAGCTGCCCATGAAGTTGGACACACCCTTGGACTGGCCCATAACTATGCCGCTAGCGCCCATAAAGATGCCTCCGTGATGGATTATCCACATCCGTATGTCCAGCTTTCAGCGCTCGGAATACCAGATTTAGCGAAAGCATATCCAGCGGGGATTGGTGAGTGGGATAAGCAAGCTATTACTTATGGTTATGCCAGTTTTTCTAATGTGGAAGATGAACCAGCAAGGCTTCGTAAAATTATTGAAACCGGACTGAAGGTGGGGCTGGAATTCATATCCGATACGGACTCCAGGCCCGAAGGCAGCGCTCACCCTCGGGGGCACCTTTGGGATAGCGGGCCCGACGCTGTCGCCGAATTGGACCGTGTCATGCAAATCCGGACAAAAGCGCTGGAGCGATTCGGAACCTACAACATCAGGGACGGTTCCGCTTGGAGCACTCTGCGCGATGCTTTGGTCCCAATTTACCTTCTGCACAGGTATCAGGCAGAGGCTGCATCGAAGTGGATTGGCGGCGTGGACTATTCATACGCAATCAAAGGCGATGGGCAAAAACTCGTAGAAACGGTGCCGCCGCACCAGCAGCGCAAAGCTCTGGACAGTTTGTTGAAGACCATCGAAACAAAGAATCTTTTACTTTCAGAAAAGCTGCTTAAATTATTGCCTCCAAACGCCTACGGAGACTTCCCAACACGCGAGTCTTTCAGAGGTGCCAGCGGCCTAACGTTCGATTCGCTTGCGCCAGCAGAAGCTGCGGCCGGTATAACGCTTGGATTGATACTGAATCCTCAGCGGATGCATCGACTGATTGAACAACATGCCCGGGATCCCCAAATCGACGGGTTCGTTGAAGTTACCGATCGACTCTTGGCTGTAACCTGGAAGGCCCCTCGTAAGAGTGGATTGGAAGCAAATATTCAGGAAACGATTGAGACGATTGTAATGCAACGGCTGATGTCGCTGACTGTAGGAGAGACCAGTTCCAGTGCTGTAAGATCGCAGGCACATTTGAAATTGGAGCAGTTGCGTGACTATGCTAAAACGCTCACCGGTTCGCGCTTAGCGAGCGGCAGATTTGCTGTGCGCCAAATCGAAAGGTTTCTCGCTGACCCCAAACAGATTCAGATTTCCTTTCCAGAACCACCACCAGGGCAGCCGATTGGGTGCGAGGATCCAGGCCCATTTTCACGCTAATAACTCGCTTAGCAAGCGTAATTCCTGGCTTCGTTCTCGAATCATGGCCTCGGCTGTCAACCGTAATCGGCGCAGGTTTTGCCGGTCCACTTTGTCCATCGGCGCGCAACTGGCTTCAAGATTGGGTTGAAAGCGATAGTATTGTGGCACCATTTGTTTCAGTTGATAATCCACCGTGGCGCTGACCCCATCTAGCACCACGTTAAAAATCGGTTTTGCCCATTGAGCCAGCCCCCACGATTTCGCGCTTTTGTAATCGATGGATTCTGGCCGCGATCCAGTTCCTAAGGAAACCACTAAGAAATCCTTGCCCGGATGTCTAGCTATGGATTCAGCCAATGCGCATGCTGAGGGGTTGTTTGCGTAAACACCTCCATCTACCAACGCGAAGTAATCACCGGCTTCACCAACTGGAATCAGGTGCGGCTCAAAGTAGGTCGGAGCGGCGGAAGTGGCTCTGGCCACATCTCTAATTGCAAAGTCGTAGGCCGAATTTTTGATGGCGTTGGAACTCTTAAAAAAAAACGGTATGTGCCTTTCAATTTCATAGGCTGGCACCAGCACCTCTGTTAGGCTGTCCTTCAGCCTAGCCTCACCGAAATATTCGGTCAGGACGGATTCGATACCTTGCGCTGGATACTTTTGGTCGGCCAGCGAGCCCAGGGTGCGAAGCCTGTGGCTAAAACGTCTAGAGAAAATTCGCTCCGCTTCTTTCTCGTAGATGGAAACCATGGAGGCTGCCGAATGAGCTGGCTTACCGTCTGGACCAGGCATGGTCAGCCCAAGCGCAAGGATGCCGCCTGTGGAAGTGCCGGCGATCAAATCAAAGAGTTCGCAGATCGGTTTACCGCAGATGTCTTCCAGTTTTGAAAGAACAAGAGATGGAATTAGTCCGCGGACTCCGCCACCATCAATGGAAAGGATCCGAATTGGTTTCGCCACAAGACAAATCTACATTGCACCTCTGCGCCATCGGCGATTGGGAAGGTCTTAAGTAGTTGATAAGTTACTGCCAAACATTTGCGAATAGGTTGGGATTGTCGTGCGGTTAATACCGGCAATAATAGCCGATAACATGTATTATGTCAAATAGAGCATCAAATCAGAATCCTTGACAATTGTGCACTCCCATTGTTTCATAGGAACACTAGGTGCCAATTGTTGCGGAAAGTCCGAAAGGCCGCAGAAGTCTTTGTTACGACCGCCATGCACTGGATTCAAGAAAGGAAAATAAACCGGAAAGCAGCGCTATCGGACGAAGAATACCGACAACTTCAAAAGCTGGGAAATTTCGACACGAAAACGTCCAGTTGGATTGCAACCCCTTCTGGTATCAGAAAACTCGGTGGCGCTATCATCGCTGATTTTCGCTAATGCTGCCAGAGGGTTCCGAGGCTCGCTCAGGACCTAAGGATCAAATATGAACGCAAAAACAATTCTTGAAGAAATCAAGCCACTCGGCAGTGACAGTTACAAGCGCGTGATCTTCAAACACGGCGTAAAGGAGCCGTGTTTCGGTGTGAAGATCAGCGATCTCCAAAAGATCGTAAAGCGCATCAAAATGGATTACCAACTCGCGCTTGACCTTTACGAAACCGGCAATTATGACGCAATGTATCTTGCCGGGTTGATCGCCGACGATGCTCAAATGACCAAGAAAAACTTGCATCACTGGGCCGCGCAAGCGTATTGCAGGACTCTCGCCAGTTCAACGGTGGCGTGGGTCGCATCCGGCAGCACTCATGGGTGGGAGATAGGGCTGGAGTGGATTGATTCCAAATCTCCGCTAATTGCCGTGGCCGGCTGGGCTACGTTGGGTACTCTTGTTTCCGTTCAGGCCGATAACAAGCTCAATCTGCCGGCATTGAAGAAGCTTCTTGCGCGAATTCAGAAATCGATTCATCAATCTCCAGATCCAGTGCGCTACCAGATGAATTCGTTCGTAATCGCAGTCGGCTGTTATGTGGAACCGCTCACAGAAATTGCGATACAGACCGCAGAAAAAATCGGCACGGTAACTGCTGATATGGGCGATACCGCTTGTGAGGTTCCCTCCGCCCATGACCGCATATTGAATGTGCAGAACCGCGGCACCATTGGTAAGAAGCGCAAGACGGCAAAATGTTAAACGACTATAAACTGCTCAAGTAATCCAACTTCCCTTTGCTATCGGCAAACGACTCCGCCGGCACTCCCATGCGGTCCATCATCGCCACATGCAAGTTGGCCAACGGCGTCTCCGCTTTATACTTAATGTGACGGCCCAGTTTGAACAAGCCATTCCCACCGCCAGTCAGCACAGTCGGTAAGTTGTCATGCTCGTGGCCATCACCCAGACCGCTTCCGTATGTCACCATTACGTGGTCAAACAGTGTGCCATCGCCATCGGGGGTCGACTTCAACTTGCCCAGAAAATAAGCGAACTGTTCCATCTGATAGCGGTTGATCTGAATACACTTCTCTATCTTTTCTTTATCACCGCCATGGTGAGTCAATCCGTGATGCGAATCCGGAATCCCAATTTCGCGGTAAGCACGATTGCTCTGTTCAATCGCCATTAGAAAAGTCGCCACCCGCGTTGAATCAGTCTGGAAAGCCACCGTCATCAAATCGAACATCAGATGCGTGTGCTCCTGATAATTCTCCGGTACTCCAGCCGCAGGACTATCAATCGGAGGAGCAGCTTGCCTCGGCTCTCGCTCCGCCTTTTGAATGCGAGTTTCTATATCCCGAATTGCGTACAAATATTCATCCAGCTTGCGCCGATCGGTGGCTCCAAGTTTACCCTGCAATTGACGCGCGTCCTCTAACACTGAATCCAGAACGCTCTTTTTGTACCGTTCCTGCCGAGCCCGCCGAATTGGGTCCGTCTCCAATTCCCCGCCCCCAAACAAGCGCTCAAATACTGCCCTGGGACGTACTTCGGGAGGATTAGGAGTGTTAGGCGTTCTCCAGGAAATGCTGTTGCTATAAGCACAGCTATATCCGTTGTCGCAGTTGCCGCCTTGGATTCCTTCTTCACAACCTAATTCCAGCGAGGCGAATCTGGTTTGGGAACCGATCTTCTGCGCAATGTATTGATCCACCGAAACGCCCGCTTGCAGATCCTTGCCGAAGGTCTTTTTCGGATGAGCCCCAGTGAGATAGCTTGCTCCTGCACGGCCATGATCTCCGGGCCCATCGCCCAATGCCCTGCCCCCATTTACCGTCAGCCCACCCAATACAGAGATGTCTTTACGATAAGCCGCCAAGGGTTCCAGAACTCGCGGCAAGGTTGTCGGAAGATCTGCAATGTCACCGATAGTTTGCGGCACCCACGAAGGCACTTGCACACCGTTCGGAAAATATACGAAAGCTGCCCGTATTGGAGATTTCGATTTTGTAGCTGCGCTGGAAAATGCCGGCACCATGGAATCAAGCAGCGGTAGAGCCAAGGCAGTGCCTAACCCGCGCAGAAACGTTCGTCTTGGAAGTGGTCTCAACATTTTATTATTGCGCTCCTTCGGTATTTCGCATTTGGAAAGGCTTGCTATTCACGATGCCTAAAACGATACTCGAAAACTTGTAATCGTTTTCAGCCGCCTGCTGACGAATCTGTTCCACCGTCGATCTATCGTAGCGTTCCAGACCCCGCCCTAAAGCGAAGGTCAGTAATTTTTCGGTCAAGTTGCGCGTGAACGCTTCCGATTGGCCTCTCAAAATATTCTTTAAATCCTTGGCCCCCTGAATTGATTTTCCATCGGGCAGAGTCCCTGACGAATCAATCGGCAGATTCCCTTCATGGGTCCGATAGCCGCCAACGGCGTCGTAACGTTCCAGACCAAAACCAATCGGATCCATTGCGTTATGGCACGGTGCGCAACTCGGATCTTTGCGATGCTGCTCCAACCGTTCGCGCATGGACATGGTGGTTGCCTGCTTCGATTCATCCAACACAGGCACTTCAGGAGGTGGTGGAGGAGGTGCGCTTCCCATCAAATTCTCCAACACCCATTTCCCCCGCACCGGTGGCGAAGTGCGGGTTGGATAGGACGATACAGTAAGTATCGCCCCCTGCGTTAAAAGTCCGCTTCGCTGTTCGCCATCAAGGTTCACCCTTTGAAACTGCTCGCCATTCACACCGGCAATGCCGTAGTGTCTCGCCAGCGGACCATTCAAGAAAGTAAATGGTGCATCCACAAAATCCAGCACACTGCGGTCCTCACGAATCAACGTATCCACAAATAAATTAGTTTCGCTGCGCATGGCGTCCAGCAGTTCATCATCCACGGTTGGAAACCGCACGGGGTCTGGTTTGGTGCGGCCTAACATTCGCAATTGCAGCCACTGTGCAGCGAAGTTATCCACCAGGTTTGAGGCTTTTGGATCGGCCAGCATTCGGCGAACTTGCCCATTGATCACTCCTGACTTTCGCAGTGAGTTATCGGCGGCTTTTTTCAGCAGTTCATCATCAGGCATGCTTCCCCAAAGGAAATAAGATAGCCGCGATGCTAAATTATAGTCGTTCACAAGGTAAGCATTTTGGGATTCACTCGTTGGCGGAAACTCCATCCTAAACAGGAAGTGCGGTGAAGCAAGAATGGCTTCCAGCGCCATCCGAATTCCTTCTTCAAACGATTCGCCATCTTTAGTCGCCATACTTACCAGCGCCAGCTTCGATTCCACTTCCTGATTTGTGACCGGCCTTCGATAAGCCCTTCGAGCAAGGTTTTCTACAATTCTGCGAGCACATGTACCTTCGTGTTTTCCCGAAGCGTGCCGGCAAACGAAAACGCGCTTGTAAGTCTCCGAAGGTTCGGTCCGCGGGTTGAAGGGTCCCACGATTTCCAGGTAATCAATGAACAGTTGTCGGCGCTTATCTGGATTGATGTTCTGTCGCGGATCGGCCAAATCAGCCAGTTCAGGAAAGGATGCTCGCAACTGTCTCTCCCCTGCCCTCACCGGCACTTTCACAATGAATTCTCCGCGATGATAGCCATAAGCGGCGGTGCCTTCCACTAAATCGGTCAGCACAGTTTGGCGGTCTACAGTCAGGATCACTTTGCGAGGTGGCGCCCCATTTCGTGCAGCCTCGTCGAAAGCTCGCAACTGCTCCGCCGTAGACTCACGCGCTCCTTTTGCAGCCCTTCTATCCACAATTTTGTCAGGCCGGAAATTCGCCACTCGTAGCCGGAATTCATATTCGCCGTCCACCGGAAATACCCAACTGCCATACATGGCACCGCGCATTGAATAGGGGAAGTAGTTTCCTTTATTCAGTACGTCGTTCGCATCAGAGGATCGGCGGTTAAGCAGGCGTGCCAAGCGGGTGGGTTTGGGAGGCAGTTGTTCCCCGAAAACGGCCAGCTTCGAAATCCTGGCTGCAGCGGTCATATACTTTTCCATCAACATTGGTGAAACAGCCAGAACGTCGCCAATGTTGTCGAATCCGTACCCTGAATCATCCACAGGAAATTCGTCCGCAGGGCGGATCGAAACACCAAGCAAATCGCGAATTGTGTTGTTATATTCCGTACGATTCAATCGGCGTGCAGTAACGCGCCCGGGGTTCGAAGTTCGGCTAGACCCAGAACGGCTCAAAAGCGTTTCAATCCAACTAGTAACTGCCGCTAGCTCTTTTGGGGTAGGCTTCGGTGGGCCCGGCGGAGGCATTTTGCCTGTGCTAAGTTTGTCCAGAACATTCTCCCAAAGATCGCCCTGTTTCAGCGCATGTTCAGGATTCCGAAACGCATCAAAACTCAAGTTGGCAATTTTTTGTTTGTCGTTATGGCATGCAGAACAGTTCTTTTCAAGAAACGGCTGCACGGTTTTTTGAAAAGCAATCGTGTCTTCGGACATCCAAACCGTGGAGGCCGTCATCGGTACAAGCAATGCAGTTGTGAAAAGCCTCTTATTCATTGGTTCAATCCAGATTGTACAGCAAATAGAACTGCTTAAGAAAGGATTGGCTTAATCACTTGCCCATGAACATCGGTCAGACGGTAATCCCGTCCACCGAATCGGAACGTCAGCCGTTCGTGGTCAATCCCTAGCAAGTGTAGAATTGTCGCATGAAGATCGTAGACCGTCAGGATATTCTCTACAGCGCGGTATCCGTATTCATCGGTCGCGCCATAAATCATGCCACGCTTCACTCCGCCACCGGCAAGCCATAGACTGAAGCCCGACGTATTGTGATCGCGTCCGTCTTTGCCTTGTGCAAACGGGGCGCGGCCGAACTCCCCGCTCCAAACAATCAGCGTTTTCTCAAACAATCCTTTCGATTTCAAATCCTTGATAAGTCCGGCAATTGCTTGATCCACAATAAACGCGTTCGCCTCATGTCCGCCTTTTAAATTTCCGTGTTGATCCCAAGTGTTGCCGCCCCCCTTACCATCGGGTGAGACCATAGATAGTTCAATAAACCGCACACCGCGTTCCACAAGTCGCCGCGCCAGCAAACATTGCCGTCCGTACGCAGCCTTATCTTTGTTTGTGGAATCAATCCCGTAGAGCTTCTTGGTTATTTCAGATTCACCACTCAAGTCTGTTAGTTCCGGGACCGATTTCTGCATACGGTATCCCGTTTCGTAGTTGATGATGGCAGCTTCCACCTGGCTGTGTCCATCAACAGCTGATAGGAAGCTGCCATCCATCTTCGCCACAAAATCCAGCTTACGGCGTTGCTGAGCATCCGACTCTTTGGGACGCACATTTTCCAAGGCCTCTTCACGTTCTGGATAAAGGAATGATCCCTGGTGCACAGCCGGCAGAAATCCACTGCCCCACATATTTATGCCGCCCAATGGAATTTCACCGCTTCCCAAAACAACATACCCAGGCAGTTCTTTTGATGGGCTACCCAAGCCATACGTGGTCCAGGCGCCCATTGATGGAAAGCCGGTGAAAGGCTGGCCCGAATGAAAGAAGAAATTGGCTTGAGCATGTTCCATGAACTTCGCGGTCATTGATCTGATCACGCATAAATCGTCGGCGCACTCACCCATTTTGGAAAAAAGCGAGCTCACTGGAATTCCACTTTGGCCGTAGTTTTTGAATTCCCAAGGACTTGGAAAAATGGAACCGTTGTCGTTAAACATGGTCCGGTCAATCGGAACAGGCATCGGCTGTCCCGCTTCTTTCGCAAGACGGGGCTTGGGATCAAATGAGTCGATGTGTGAAACTCCTCCCGACATGTAGCAGAAGATGACGTGTTCCACTTTGGGTTTATGGTGAGGCTTCTGCTCTGCGGCCAGCAGTCCTGAAAGAGCAAGATTGCCAAATCCCATAGATGCACTGGCGAGCATTTCCCGGCGGCTGAGTTTAACGGACATATATAAACTCCTTCAGGTTGAAAATTGCGTGTGCCAATCCATCGCGATTGGCACCTGTAAGGAACGATTCAGCAGCGTCGCGCTCACCGGACGTGGCCTTGCGGCCAAGTGCGCGGACAAACATAGCGTCAATATCTTCATTCCGGTTCGCCCACTTACGTGCCTGGTCAATCACAAATGGACTGTTCATCAGCGTCAACGATTGGGCCGGAACATTTGTCACGTCCCGTTCCCCGCGTGTTGTAGAAGGCTTCGGTACATCGAATACATCGAGGAACGGGTTAGTAGCGTTGCGACGCACTTCCATATATATGCTGCGCCGCGCTGCACCATCCAGTGGACCTTTGGGTTTGTCGCCTTTCGTCTTCCCTTCATCGTGGGAATAATAGACAGTAACGGAGGGGCCAAACATTGTTTGATCCAGTTCTCCAGAGACGCTCAAAATAGTATCGCGAATCTCTTCCGCTTCAAGGCGGCGTATTGGCATGTGCTGCCATGAAGTATCGGATTCCGAACCCGAAGAACTCATGCGGTAAGCCTGTGACGTCGCTAGCATCCGAACCATCTTCTTAATTGACCACCCTTGTTCCACGAATTGATTGGCCAAATAATCCAGCAGTTCCGGGTGAGATGGTTTGTCCCCAAGCTTCCCGAAGTTATCCACCGTTGGCACTATGCCCCGTCGAAAAAGGTTTCGCCAAATTCGGTTCACCATTACGCGTGCCGTCAGCGGATTGTTGGGGTTGGCAACTTCATTCGCCAGTTGAAGCCGCATTGTTTTCGGCTCAGCATATGGTTTGCTGTCCAGTGCTGTCAAAAACTTTCGGGGCACCATTGGCCCTTTATTATTAATGCCGCCGCGAATCAACAATTCTTGATCCTGCCCAGCTTCCTCAATAATTCCGGGTGCACGAAGGGGGACGGTGATTTCTTTTTCCAACTTACGGTAATGATTCACCATTGGTCCTGCCACGTCAGTGCCCGACAGCAAAATCCCGGAACGAACGCAGTAATCAAGCAATGCAGCTTGCTCCTGGGTCAAGCCATTCTGCTGCCAAGCAGTAATGGCAGAGCGAAGCAAGCCGGCGGTGCGCTTGAACAGATCGTCTTCTGAAGCAGGAACATTTCCTTCAAGCAGCATCACTGGCAACAATGCATCGTCCTTTGGCTTCAGACCATTGTTGTGAAATGCCACTTGCTGAATGCCGATCCACGAGCGTCCTTCGGGCGGCTGTTGCTTGGCCAGAATCGTTAGATCGCCCGCCGTTGCGAATTCAATGTACGCGGTGAACCCCTTCCAGAAAGTAGTATCCCATCGCCACCACTCCAGCGAGTCTTCCTTAGGATTCAGGACCTGATTGTAAATGCCGCCGCGCGGTACTGCGTAGTTTTCAACAATCAATCGAGCGGCAGACCCACCCGCTCCCGAAAGCCGCATGCTGATGGAATCGGTTTCAATCTTGAAGCGAGGCGAGGTAATCACGCCCGCGTGTTTTCGTGAAAGTAGATGAGTGTACACGCCGGAGGGAAGTATACTGGTCAGCAATCGATTCCCTTCTGATTCAATGGAAAAGTCCCCCTGCTTAACCAATTGCCCTGATCCACGATTTGCCCAACCAGCACTTCCACCTTTAGATAGATCCCATACTTGAGTAAAATTCGTTTGATTGAAAGCAAGTCGAGCCTTGGCTTCCCCCTGCCAAAACGCAGCAGCGTTTCGATAGTCAGATTCCAGATTGTTGAAAGTGAACCAGGGATTTTCACGGATAAGACGAACAGCAGCTGCATCCACTTGCTTGGTCCACGCATCCGCTAACCTGGTCTTGATCTCCCCTTTCAATTTCGCCAACTCAGTGCGATTGCGGTTTAGTGATGCTTCATCATCAATCGTTATTTGCGTAGGACGTGCGTTCGCAAAAATTCCAAACAAGGCGTAATAATCCTTTTGCGAGATCGCATCAAACTTATGATCGTGGCACCGGGCACACGACACAGTGAGCCCTTGAAACGCCTTGGAGAAGACATCCACTTGATTGTCCGTCCACTTCACTCGATCTTCCCAAGGGTCCACTGGTTGAAAGCCGTGTTCGACCATGCGATAAAACGCCAGCCCCACCACGGACTCGTTGATGTGGGCAGATTGATTGACACGAGGTGGAATCAGGTCGCCGGCAAGGTGCTCGCGGATCAGTTGATCATACGGCACATCACTATTAAAAGCGCGGATCAAGTAGTCTCTATAGCGCCAAGTAAGTGGAATATCGGGATCGCCTTCACTCCCATGCGATTCGGCGTAGCGCACCAGATCCATCCAACTTCGCGCCCAACGTTCACCGTAACGAGGAGACTCTAGTAAACGGTCTACGACGCTTTCGTAGGCAGAAGGGGAATGATCCTGATCGAAAGCTGCCAGTTCAGCAGGTGAAGGAGGAAGACCCGTAAGGTCGAAAGTGACTCGACGCAGCCAAACTGAACGATTAGCTGCAGCGGCTGGTTTCAAGCCCTTCTGTTCAAGCGCGGATAACAAGAAGCGATCAATAGGTTGCAGTGGCCAGGCTTTATTTTTAATAAGAGGCAATGCCTGGGGCTTCACTGGCTGCCAGGCCCAATGGTCCCGTCTGCGGGATTCAAGATCGAAACCAGATTTGATTTTGGCCGCAGCGAGATCCTCAGGCCAGGGTGCTCCCATTTCCACCCACTTAACTAAAGTTGCGATCTTGGCAGGCGCTAACTTCCCCGTGGGAGGCATACCTATTGCGCCTTCCTCCTTCACTGCTCGAATTAGTCGACTTTGCGCAGGGTTGCCAGGAGTAACAATTCCATCCTTAAAGACCGTTGCACGATTGTCGAAGAAAAGGCCCGCAAATGGAGTTTTAGCCCTTGTGCTGTGGCAGCTAAAACAGTTCTCGGCGAATATCGGCCTTACTTGCTTTTCGAAAAATTCAATTTGTTCCGGTGGGATAGTCGCCCCTTGCAACATTGCAAAGCATGTTAGTGATATCCACAAACAATTCATCGGGGTCTCCAGTTACGTAAAGACTATCAAGCTTGGCCTTTATAGGTCAACAGGATCTCCTAACAAGGCAACATTAGATTAAGGATCTATTACCAAAAGGCTAGGAAGTTGTATTGACAAAGCCATAGTGCGATGCAATAGTATTAAAGCTAACAACATCTAGTACTTGTGGAGACGGCCCTAGACATTAATTTCGAAATCGACTTTTAACTAAATACATAACATGCACTACCACGACAGCACTCCCCCGAGTGTCGCGATAAGTGGCGGTTTAGACTTAGAAACTTCATCGTTTCCATATTCACAACCCGATCCCAAGCCGACACTACTAACGTCAACGTCGAAGAGCATAGAATTGGCCTCGAAGTTTCCCCGCCAAGTGCGCATTGTCTTGCGGATACGGTACAGAAAATCTGCCCAGATTGCTGGCCCATCTAAACCTTCGAAGATGTTTTTCGCGATGGCAACGGTCCTTTTAGCGATAGGAATCTCCTTCCTAACGCAACGAGGGTCCAGCTACCTGGCGTTTGTTGAAATCCAAGAATTTAATCGATCCACAATTTTTCAATCAGCCAGTGCGCCGTTAAGCCTACCTCAAACTACGGCATTCCGTGCAGAAATGGCCAGCGAAGCCGTTTCACGAATTGATAGGTTATCGACCAGTTTACTTCCCAACGAAAGGTTTGACCGCGAAGCTGCCATAGCTTACAGGAAAATTGCGGAAGTGCAAGGTTATGGGAATTTTTCCAATCATGGTAACTGGAATGGCGCGATAGAAAACCTACAGAAATCGGTAGCGCTTCTTGAACCATTAGCTAAAGGATCAATCCAGCCAGATACTTCAGTAGAACTAGCGGTTTCCTTAGAGCGCTTGGCTAACGTGCTTTCTTTGGCCGGACGCTACGACAAGGCCAGACTATCAGCTAAGCATTCCATCGCAGCCCTTGCCAAACTGGAAAAGACCGGCCATGAATTGGAATTATCGGCTGCTTGGCAAACCCTATCGGCGATAGAAGAACGTGCTGGAAAAAAACAAGATTCGTTAAATGCCGCGCTTGAATCAGTAAAGTTTGCCGCTCGTTTATCTGGCCAAATAATCGAAGAACGTGCCCGTGCTTATGAACAACTTGCTCAAGCTATCAGTTTGGTGGAGGGTCCAACGCAAAGGGCATTGGACGCAGCCAAGACTGCGGTAACTTTTTACGGATCGGAGGGTGAGAAGTGTAGTTATAAAACAGACTGCCGAGCCGGTTATCTCGAGGCTCTAAAGACTCTCAGCCAAATGCATAGTCTTGCCGGTCACCACCCGGAAGTCTTGACTCTGGCACAAACAGGAGATGCTGAAGTTTTGGAATTGGTGAGCCGGGATCCCAACAATCACTTTCTGCTTAGCCAATTGCGGCAACGGCAATACTTGGAAGCAATCGCCCTGCAGGCAACAAATCGCATCCCACAAGCGTTGGAAAAGTTCAAAGCAGCTATCAATACTGGAGTGCAACTGACTTCCTCCGGTTCAGTTTCCGCAAATTTGTCTTGTCCATTGATACAGGCTCGAATTCGATATGCTTCTCTTCTTGCGCAAAGCAGTCCACAGTCAGTTGGTGCGCAACTGGAGTGGGCCGAAGCCCGCAAACTTTTGGAGCGCGCAAATGCCAATGGAAAATCTTGCATCAGCAGCAACGAAATTCCAAAACTTGCTCCTTTATCGAAAACGCAATTAGGAGCAGTTCCTATCGCGTCGAATCGTATCGTAGAATCGGGCCGGTTGGCATCCAATCAAGTTTCTGGTTTGCACGCCTTTAGATCGACAACTGAGTAACATCGAATTGAGGCTGGGAGCAATCCGCGCGATAATCAATTCGATGCGGCTCATTTGTCTCCTACTTATTTTCGAAACCTTTGCCCTCACGCAAAACTCCGTTCTTGTCCACAACGGAAAGATCGTTACGGTCAATTCCAAATTTCAAATTGCTCAGGCGATGGTATTGCGGGGCGACCGAATTCTTGATGTTGGCACCAGCGCCGCCATGGGTCGTCTCGCTGGGCCAAAAGCGGAAAGCATCGATCTGAAAGGGAGGACAGTTCTTCCAGGGTTGATGGACAGCCATGTTCATGCCGGCGGCGCATCACTTTACGAATTCGATCACACGGTTCCCGATATGGAAACCATTGCTGACGTCCTGAACTATATTCGGGGCAGTGCCACTTCCCTTCCCCCTGGTGAATGGATTCGCGTCTCCCAAGTTTTTATCACCAGATTAAGGGAGCAACGATTCCCAACCAAAGAGGAACTAGACAAAGTTACCCCCAAGCATCCTGTATATTTCAGTACCGGACCGGATGCCTCCCTCAACTCCATGGCTCTGCGCCTCAGCGGTATCAATAAGGCCTTCACCATCACCGACGGCAAACCATGCCGTGTTGAAAGAACCGCTTCAGGGGAACCCACCGGCATTCTCCGTAGCTGCGCACGCTTCATCAACTACACCTCTAAAGCCCGCAAACCAACGCTAAGTGAAAAGCAAGATTCTCTGAAGCGGCTCCTTGCGGACTACAATTCCGTCGGGATCACCAGTGTAGCGGATCGTAATGCTGAGGACGAAGAGATTGAAGTGTTTCGTGCCTTGCATGAAAGCAACCAACTCAGTTGCCGCGTCTTTCTCACTTATGCCGTAGATGCACAGCTTTCAATGCAAGCCATTCAGGATCGGATTAAGAACGCCGCAAAGAGTCCGCTGCATGCCTATAACAACATGCTATGGCTGCGTGGAATTAAACTGTTTCTGGATGGCGGCATGCTAACTGGAAGTGCCTTCATGTTAAAACCATGGGGCGTTAGTAGTGTATATTCCATCGACGATCCGCAATACCAAGGCATGAAGTACATTCAGCCAGACAAGCTATATCAAATCGCAAAATTGGCCCTTCAGAACGATTTTCAAATCACCGCCCATTCCGTTGGCGACGGCGCGGTGACTGCTCTTGTTGATGCCTATGAGCGCATCAATGAGCATGATTTTGCTCTGCGCGGAAAGCGTCCATCCATTACGCACTCCAACTTCATGACGCCCGAAGTGATTCTGAAAATGAAGCAGATGGGAGTGGTGGCAGATCTGCAACCAGCTTGGCTATGGCTTGACGGAGCCACGCTACTGAAGCAGTTCGGCAATGAACGGATGAAATACTTTCAACCTTACAAGACACTGTTTGACCAGGGAATCATGGTCGGAGGAGGCTCCGATCATATGCAGAAAATCGGAAGTCTGCGTTCCATTAATCCATATAATCCCTTTCTGGCTATGTGGATTGCAGTAAGCCGTCAACCTCGCTGGATGGAAGGCGCACTCCATTCCGAACAGGCAATTTCTCGCGCCCAGGCAATTCAGTTATACACAATAAACAACGCCTTTCTTATGTTTCAAGAAAAGGAAAAGGGTTCCCTTGAAGCCGGGAAGCTCGCCGATTTTATCGTCCTTGATCGCGACATTTTGACTTGCCCCGTGGCGCAGATCAAAGATATTACAGTTGATGAAACCTATCTTGGCGGCAAGCGAATTTACCGCCGTCAGTAGTGTCCACTCCGTCTCGCCAGTAACGTCCCAAACTTCTTCCATTGCCGTGAAGAAGAGTCAAACGGCGGAGCCTTGCGTGGTCCCGTCGGCCTACTCAGCCTATTTCCTTGCGTTATAATGACGGGTAGTCAACTTGATTCCCTTAGGTTGATCAAATCGAGTAGGCAAAAGAAATCGCTGTAAATGGAGAATATGCAACTTAGTATTGTATTGCCCGCCTGGAATGAAGCCCCAAACCTCGAATTGCTCCTTCCCCGCCTTAAGAACTATTTGGAAAAGGACAATATCAGTTACGAGATTATTGTCGTCGATGGCGGTAGCACCGACCAATCACGCCAAGTAGCAACTACAAATGGCGCACATTTCGTGAAACAAACAGAACGTGGTTACGGCGGCGCCTTGATGACTGGTTTTGCCATGGCCAAAGGTGACTATGTCGCTACGTTGGACGCAGACGGATCACACCCCCCCGAAACGCTTCTGGAAATGTGGCACGCAAGGTCCACTGCCGATATCTTTATCGGGTCGCGATACATTCTTGGCGGTGCCAGCGATGCAGATTGGTTTCGCCAATTTCTGAGTTGGATCTTAAATGGTGTCTATCGAATTACCCTAGGGCTGCCAGTGCGAGATGTTTCCAGCGGATTTAGGCTCTATTCACGCCACTGTCTAAAACTTAGAGTGGAAGCTCGTGACTTTGAATTCTTAGAAGAACTCCTGGCGAAACAATATTACTTGAAATGCAAGATCAGGGAAGTGCCGTTTCATTACAAGCCCAGAGCTTTTGGGACGTCCCACGCCCGCCTGTTTGTGTTCGGCAAGCTCTATTTGAAGTCTATCGCTCGTATCCGCCGTGAAAGAGGGCAGGTAGCATGGGAACCCGAAACCTCGAGTGAAAAATCCTCGCCGAGGGTTTAAGCCTTCCGTATCAATTTGGTTACCATTACGGTTTACTGGTCGTTCAAAACGGTAATGGTGACAACCTTTCGTCTCCCGCGTGTAAAATTTATCAACACCTGATTCAAACTATATTCTGTGAAAGATGAACCCATGGTAAAGGCTATCTAGTAGACATTATTACACTTAATTAATTTTGGAAATGAGGCAGAAAAACGCTTTCCGAAAAACTAAAGCGTCTTTTGGGTTTGGCATTCCGTTTGCTCTAGTAAAAGTGTAATGCAAACGGAAAAGGCTCAAGGATCAAAGGTTGTTCTTCCAATTGTCCCACAGAAGTCAGCTCCTCTCAAGTAGTTTTCCCACCAAATCCCTTCCTATACAATCCCACCCAACCTAAACCCTTGAGCCTTAAACCATTTTTAGCTTTTCAAAAATGAAAAGCTAAAGTGGCTGACAGCTTCGAATCGGCTTCCTACAACATTTCCGAAAGAATCCCAGATGAGTGACTGTTGTAATAGTGACAGACATCGAAAAACGTCCGCTAAAATTTTGCCACTTTTTACACTAAAGAACTGGCCAAGAATGGCCGATAAATAAAGTTATGAACTGTTGCATTGAACTCGATTCCCACGTGGAATTTCAACTTAGTCTTCTTCGCCTAACGGCTGCGACCGCTGAGGCTGCAAAGAGTGTGAAAGCGGAAACCTGGTCAGAAAATGCACAGAGCCTGGAGGGCTTGGCCCAGAAGGTTCGAGTAGGTGGATCAGAAGATAGACAAAGGCGTTAGCTAGGCGAAACCGTGCGGGTTTTTCTGCTGGCTAGCACCTCTTCCAATCTTGAGGAGAGAGAACTGGGGCTAAAAGGCTTCTGTATAAACCAGACAGCTTTTCGAGACTTTAGCGGAAGGCTCTCAGTGTCAAAAGGGTAGCCGCTGCACAATAGTACCGGAAGATCAGGGTAAGATTCACGTAGTCTCAAAAACAAATCCACTCCGCTCATGTCAGGCAGAGTTAGATCCGCAATCACTAAGTCAAATCCAGACTCTTTAGTCAATTCCTGGAGTGCCCCTTGCGCATTGCAGCATGTAACGATTTCATATCCCGAACGAGTCAAGTAACGACCAAGTAGCCCAAGAAGTGCTGCTTCGTCGTCAACTATTAGAAGCCTGTTTTTTACCACAGCGAAAGTGGCACGGCTCTTGGACTGAATCCGATTCCAAAAGATGCGCGATACCCTCCTTGGTTCACATTTGTAAGCGATGATTGTTCAAACTTGCGAGCGTCATAACGGGCAAAGATACTTGCGCCAAGCCAAGGCATCTTTCGTGTAACTCCGACACCAGCCAGAATTGCCTGGTACGGGGCGAGTGTGCGAGTAAGGCTGGAATATCGAGTATAGGCAACATTGAATCCGAAATTCCAAACCTTCTCAGCTGTATAACTCAAACTTGCGTTTCCGGTTGTTTGACGGCTTGTGAGAAAAATGCCGTTCCCTGGAGCAACACTTTCCTCGGCATTAAGCGATACGAATACTTGCTTCCGAGCGTAATCTGCAGCCACGCGAAAACCAGGACTCTTACTAATTCGGTAAAAGGCCTCTAGCCCGGCACTCCGGCCAAACAAAGAAGCGATTTCTGGGCTGAGCGGGACAACAGTTGCCCCAAGACTTTCAATTCGATATCCCTGAATAGAGGCACTCGCAGTCCAATCCCGGTTAATCCGATATTTTGCTCGCACATAAACGCTATGAATATCCGATGCGCCAAAGGATCCTAAAAAGTGATAGTGGAAGAATTGATAGCCTACACCAACTGTAGTGCTCCTGCTAAGTACTTTGAAAATTTCACCGTCAACTGTGTACCCTTGTAATTCCGCTAGTCCCTTTACGGATCGCCGAGTGGTGATGCTTGATCCGCCAAACTTCATCCCCAACCGTGGATTTTTCATGTAGTTCGCATGAGCCGAGGCCTGGAGGTAATTCACTCGATTGTTCAGTACTTCATTAGTAGGGATGCTGTTGAAATTTTGATCAAATGGAACATAGCTTTGCAATGCACCATATACGCGATTCGTGGTCCCTGCACCAACATCCACTTCCGCTGACCACTTTTTGTCAAACTGATGGGTAACCGCCAAGCTGAGGACTTGATTACTGCCATTTTGAAGAGAGGATGTGGTGTATTGAACATAATCACCGCGATAGTTCAAACCAATTGAGGTCCGCTTCCATGCCTTGGTACCATATGCACCAAATCCAGCTTCCACACCATACGAAGGCTGAGTTTCAAATCGGCCGTTGGAAGTTGCTATGGGATTCCCTACAGATGTATCGTATGCGCCACTGACACTCGCAAATGGCCGAATCCCTTCTCCGCCGCGCCCAATCCTGGCTTCACGCACGCCGCCACCACTAATGGAACTAGAGCCGAATCCGCCTATCTGAGCCTGTGCCGCTGGGATCCAAACCAAGATCAAAATCGCATTCTGTATTCGCAACTGCCCTCCAGAGAATCTCTCTCTTATTACTCTAATCGGCCAAACTTGGACCCAACTTTAAGGTGGATCTCCTAGAAAGCCTCCTACTGCGTCCTACCCAGTAACTGCCTTTCTTCTCATACTTTACCAGACCTGTTAGACAAGTCAAAACATATTAGTATGAAAATGTATTTACTTTAACCTCAATCCCTACAAGCCAGAAACAATGCCTGGTTAAGCACTTCACAACGAACAACTCAAAAAAATCTGCGGTTTACCACCAAAAAGCGGCATGATGAAGATAGGAAGTGGATTATTCATCCCCCATCATGAAAGGATTGCATGGCTAGTCGAATACCTGTTCAGAGGATACTTAAACCCAAAATGAAACGTCGTCTTGCTCGTTCCCTACCTGCCGCCTTGGCCACAGCCGGAATCATGGCTGCCGGAGAACTCCCCGTTCGTCAGGTGATTCTCTATAAACACGGAGTCGCGTTTTTCGAGCGCTCCGGCGATCTCGCATCAGGAGAATCCGCGAAACTCGATTTCAAAGCCACAGACATGGACGATGTTTTGAAGTCCCTCACCGTCGAAGAAGCCGGTGGCGGAAAGATCACAGGAGTCCGTTATGATTCCAGCCAACCGCTAGCCAATCGCCTGGCAGATTTCCCATTCAAGTTGGGCGACCGGCAGTCGCTTGCCCAATTTCTGGATCAGCTCAAAGGTGCGCGCATCGAAGTTGAATATGGAAATCAACCGATTAAAGCTGCTATCGTCTCCGGGCGAGTTACAGCGGATAAGGACAATAAGGAGCTCTCAAGAGAACTGCTCGTAGTTCTAACCGATGCTGGAGATTTGCGGACAATTGACCTTGGGGCAGTGCAATCGCTTCGCCTCACCGATCCATCACTGCAACTGCAGTTGCGGGAATATTTAACAGCAGTGGGCAATTCCCGCAATAAGGATCAGCGCAGCGTCTACATCGATTCGGCAGATAAGAAGGGTCGCAAGATTTCAGCCAATTACATGATCCCCATGCCTGCCTGGAAATCCAGTTACCGGTTGCAACTTCCCTTATCTGGTGAACCAATGCTGGAAGGTTGGGCCATCATTGATAACACCACCGCCGACGATTGGACCAATATCAAATTGTCCGTTGTTTCCGGTCGCCCAATTTCCTTTATTACGAAGCTTTACGATCCGAAATTCATGATTCGCCCAAAGGCTGAATTGGCCGAGGATCGGATGATTACCCCAGAGGTTTACGCAGGTGGAGTAGCGGGTGGGATGCCAGGTACGGCTCTGGGTGCTGGTGCGCAACCTGAAGCCAAGATGAAGCTGAACCAGTTCGAAAGGCTTCAACAGTTCGCAAATGTACAGGCTGCGCCTCAAGTGCAGTTTTCAAGAGCCGACGTGTCCCAATCCACCATCGCCGTGAGTGCAGAGGGCCGGGAAATGGGCGAATTATTTGAATACAGCTTTGCCAATCCAGTCACCGTAAAAAGAAACGAATCAGCCATGATTCCGTTCCTACAACAGAAACTCGGTGCCCGGAAGCTTCTTATCTACTCTGATCACACTGTGCCCAACCCTCGCAACGCAGCCGAAATTTCCAACTCAACCGGCAAGACTCTCGACGGCGGACCCATCACCGTTTATGATTCCGGGGCCTACGGCGGGGAAGCTCTGATGGAAACCCTGAAAGCTGCAGACAAGCGCTTAATCAGCTATGGAATTGATTTAGGAACACGCATCACCACAGCGATTGATTCCGTTATCAGCCCCATCCGTGAAGTGCATCTTCGAAAAGGAATGCTCACCACCAAGAGTTCCATTCGCGAATCGGTTGTCTACACAATCAAGAATGTGGACGCCAAAGCCAAGACATTGATCATTGAACGGCCCATCCGCCAGGGTTACAAAGTCGTTAATACGAAGCCTTCCGAATCCACCGATAAATCGAATCGATTCGAAGTGAAACTAGCGCCCAATCAGTCCACGCAGTTTCCTGTAGTGGAAGAATCGCAGACAGAGGAGTCCCTCTATGTAAGCGACATCGGATCCGACGTCATTGCTAATTGGGTTCAAAACAAAGCTCTCACCGCAGCGGCACGGCAAGGGTTGGAACGGATCAAAGCCAAGCAGGATGAAGTTGCCGCCACCAATACGGAGCTCGAATCAACCAGTCAGCAATCGGCCGAAATCATCAAGGATCAGGAACGTCTGCGCCAGAATCTGGGAAGCTTGAATCGTGTAGCCGGTCAGGAAGCCCTAGTCCAAAAATACGTAAAGGATTTAGCTGAACAAGAAAACACCATTGCGCAACTCAGGGACAAGACGGCACAATTGCGCAAGAGGAAGATTGCGCTAGAATCAGAACTCAGCAGTCTAATTGACAAGCTGGAGTTTTAACTAAATTGAATATTGCCTTGTTCGGTTTCGGAAGTGTAGGTCGAAGTTTCGCCAGATTATTGGAGAAGCAGAAGGCGGTTTATCCATTTCGCATCGTGGCTGTGCACACGGCACACCATGGAACCGCCTTCGACCTTGCAGGCATCACTGAATCCACACCTTTCGGCCCAGCTATCGCATCTGCCGAAGAATTTCTGGATAAAGCCAATGCGGAAGTAGTAATAGAAATAACTTCCCTTAGCCCCCACAACGGCGAGCCCGCAATCGGCCATATCCGGGCAGCATTTGCACGAGGCATTCACGTCATCACCGCCAATAAAGGCCCCATTGCCCACGCCTATAGGGAACTGCGAAATGAAGCGTCCTTACGCCAACTTTTATTTCGATTTGAATCTACAGTGATGGACGGCACTCCAGTGTTCAACATGGTTCGTCACAATTTGCCAGGGATAACCATCCGAGGATTCTCGGCCGTATTCAATTCCACAACTCAAGTGGTGCTTCAGAAAATGCGCGAAGGAGCATCCATCTCTGAAGGCGTTGCCGTTGCGCAGGAATTAGGGATTGCGGAAGCCGATGCCGGTTTCGATATTGACGGTTGGGATTCCGCCGCTAAAACTGCTGCTCTGGCCAATGTCTTGATGGATGCAGGCATGACTCCACTCGATGTGGACCGCAGCGGGATTGGACACCTCACCCATCAGGAACTTGCAAGTATCGAAGGAACCGATAAAATAGTTGCACTGGTTGCTCGATCGTGGCGATCCGATAATGCCATCCAACTTCGTGTCAAAGCAGAAGCCCTGGATCGCAACGATCCATTGGCTCGTTTGCTAGGCACGTCTAACCTGCTGCAGTTGGAAACAGACCACATGGGCACCCTTGGTATTTTGGAGTTGAACCCAACGGTGGAACAAACCGCCTATGGATTATTTACTGATTTGGTAGACATTGCCAAATCGATTTGAGAGGACATGAAACTAATACGATTTCTTCATCACGGCCAAGTTCACGCCGGTGTGGTTACCACGAACGGGATTGCACCGATCAACGAAATTAATGCCAAGTTCGGCTCGAAAGTGCCCAACGATTTGCTGGCTATTATTCAATCTGGAGATCTGACACCCTTGCGCGATGCTGCTCAAGCAACGGCCCTGCCACCAACTGAAGTGACCCCACTGCTTCCCTACCCCGTTCCACCAAAAATCTGGTGCATAGGCCTGAACTACAAATCACACGCCGAAGACATTAAGGCAGTGCAGCCGGAAGAACCGGGAAGCTTCATGAAGCCGGCTTCGTGCATGTTCGAACCTGGCGGGAATATTATTCTACCCCCAGCCAGAGTTTCAAACGATGTCGACGCCGAAGGAGAGTTGGGGGTCATCATCGGTAAGAAATGCCGCTTCGTTCCAATAGAAGAAGTTCCTTCTGTAATCTTCGGCTATACCACCACGCTCGATTTAACGGCCCTCGACGTTCTGGCAAAGAACCCGCGCTATCTGACGCGTGCAAAAAGTATTGATACTTTTTTCAGCTTCGGACCTGTGATTGTGACTGCAGATGAAATAGCCGATGTGGACGCGCTTGAAGTGATAACCGAGCACAACGATGGTATTTGCTCCCGTGATTTCGTTCGCAACATGCGCCACCGGCCATACCCGTTGGTAAGCTTTCATAGCGATTTCTTCACGCTCTACCCTGGCGATCTGATTTCCACCGGCTGCCCAAAAGGTGCTCGGATTAAGGCGGGTGATCGTGTTCGAGCGCGGATAGAAGGCGTGGGAACTACCTCTGCCAACGTCACGTAATTAACGTAGATTCCAACGCTCAAGAAAGATCAATGATCGGCATAGGGGCGGCGGTCACCCGCCGACCCCTGCCACACCACCGTGCGTACGGGTCCGTACACGGCGGTTCGAGTCGGTTGCGCTAACACCCCTCTATCAACGTCGGAAGTCCGAGCGATTTGAAGTACGCATTCGTAAGCCCCACTGAAAGGGCTTTGGCCTTCGCGAGGTACCAAGGACCGAGTCCGCTGCCAGCCGTATTAGTGGCCAA